>CAZIRP010000019.1:0-88177 GCA_964541665.1 uncultured Caldilineaceae bacterium
TGCCTGCTTTGCTTGCCTTGATGATTATTAAATATTTACCTAGTTCTCATTAGTTCCAGAAAAATGGCGGGTAGGCATCGATATCTTTCCGCAGATACCGGGCCAGCAACATCGCTTGGACGTGCGGAATTAGTCCAAAGGGAATACGTTCTTTCAGATAGGGATGAAGTATTGCTTCTTGCTTACGTTTCTGCCAGGCGTTTAGCACCTCCTTTCGGGTTTCATCATCCATCAAAACGCCTCCACTTTCCTTTTGAGTAAAACCCTTGCCGCTAATCTGCCTGCGATTGATCAGCGACAGTGCCAATCGATCGGCAAAGACAGGCCGTAGCTCTTCCATCATGTCCAAAGCGAGGGATGGACGCCCAGGGCGGTCAGTATGCAGAAAACCCACATAGGGATCCAAGCCCACTGTCTCCAAGGCAGAGGCGACCTCGGCGGTCAATAGGGTATAGAGAAATGAGAGCAGGGCATTCATTTTATCCTGGGGTGGACGTCGGGTACGCGTCGTAAAGAAAAATTCCTCACGTTGGTGAAGCACGAGTTGTCCGAAAACTGTGAAATACCGGCTTGCCGCATTGCCTTCCAGCCCACGTAACGTCTCGACCGTTTCAGCTAGCTGAGTGGATTTCAACATCTGCTTCAAAAAATCAGATGTGGCCTGCAACTCTGGCACATTGACAAGCAAAGCATGGTCACGAACTGCTCTGTCGATAACCACACGACTGTTGGCGATCTTCCCCACGACCACAGACTTGGCAATGGTTGCGCTGGCAACTGCGTTTTGCGAAAGTTCGTATTGTTGCTTGCGCAGCAACAGATTGCCCTTTACTTTACCGGTCACACGGGCCAGAAAACGTCCATTGGGCTTGAGAAAACATAGCCCGATATTACGTTCTGCACAGGCCCCCATCAAAGCTGGACTGACACCGGGATAGTTAAAACAAACGATACTTTCCAGATTGTGGAGCGGCAATCGTATAGCAGTCGCTTCCTCTTTCTTAACCACCACATTTTCGCCATCCAGGGAGAGATAGGCTGCAGGCGTGGTAACGTAGAGGACGTTTCCTAGCTTCTTCATTTTCTATGCCTTTTCAATCTGCTGATGGATATAGGAAGAGGCCGACATGACTTTGCTCTGTAGGTGTGGTAGACAGATATCGGCTAATGAGCAGGCTTTGCACCCCTTAAAAGGCTTCACCTTGGGCGTATAGCCGCGCTGAAAGTATGAATGCATCTCCTGAGCCGCTTTACGCACGAGATCGCGCAAGGCGTCGGTAAGCGTCACAGCTACGCGACGGCGCGGCTGGCCGTAATAGAGGTAACCGACGGGGATCGAGACGGCCAGCATATCTTCCAGGCAGATGGCTTGCGCGCACAATTGGGCTTCATCGCTTTGCTCTTGTTTCTGTTTACCCCGTTTATACTCTACCGGTGCCGCCAGAAAGGTGCCTTCATAACCAGGGAGATGGACACCTTGAGGCGACTGGGTAAACTCCACCACATCGCACACACCAGAAAGACCAAGCGAGGTGGAGGCCACCGGCACCGAGCGGGCGATGATCACCCCTTTCCGTTTTTCGGTAAAGAAAGGATCATCCACCCGGTTGTGCAGAATCCGCCCATCAACAGTGAGCACGTTCTCCTGCCACTGCTGTTCGACATGGATCAGCGCCCATTGCCGTCGACAGAAGAGAAAGTGCTGGATGCCCGAAAGGGGCAGCAGGTCTTCAGGTCTGTATTCGGTGGTCATAGTCTCTGAGATTCTACTCGCCCTCAATTACTTCACATTTCAAGCCGAGTAACGCGTTCAAAGTAATCTCATAGTCCTCGATACTCTTAGGCATCCCTGTTTTAGAAGTCACAGTGAGCAAGCGATGAACTTTTGCAGACGAATATTGGCCATTGGCGCTGTTGTGTTCCCACCAGTAAAGTTTGTAAACCTCCATACTGCCTTCGGGCCTGGCAGATGAGGCATCGTTACGAAACAGCGTTCTCAATGCATCTTTGATAGCCTGGGCGTCTTCATAGGAAAAGCCTGTCTGGCTCGAGAGTTGTGGGTTTATACTTCCAAAGAAAACATAGACGCCATGATCAACTCGGTGCTTCATGCCCATTGTGTCGGAGGCTCGTTTTGTGCCATCACCCTCCCCACTGACACTCTTGGTAATCTGAATACTCGTCACCCGGTCGAGGACAGGTGAGACAGAAAACGCAGGATGAATAGACACTGGACCACGAATACCTACTGATACGCCTTCACCTTTCTTTTCACTACCATAAGCAAACACTTGACCAAATGCACGTACATCTATCCATTTTTCACAAACGGCTTGGCGAAATTTTTTCTCATCCTTCCATATCTCTTTAGCGATCTCACCCTCTGCCCTTTTACGTAAGCTTGGATAGTTGTCCAGTTTGCTATCATCAGATTGCACAAAGACGAGATTTTCCCCATCCATCATCAAGCGATTTCGGAGTTTACGCTTGATCGCAACATCGGAGATTTCGCCATATCCATCATAGTCATAGCGAGGACGATTGCCATTCAAGGGATCGCCATTCGGATTGGCGTTCTTGACATTAATGATCACGGCGAAATCAATCTTCTTGCTTAGGGTGGTCATAGTGGATTTTCCTTATTCGTTGTTGGAATTTGTATCAGGCTTTTCACCAGTTCGGCTAGAGCGAAGGGACTCACGTTGACTGTGATAACCGAGCAGGAACTCGCCGCTCAATCGTTTGTCGTTAGTGAAATCATCGGGTTCAAAAGAGGCAATGACTTCATCGAGCATCTGTTGGCGTTTCCATGACTTTCCTCCTAGCCTGGCTTTATACGGTGTGAGTGCGAGCTCGATGGTTCGCCAGGTACTATAAGGACGTTCAGCAAATCGCTGCATGAGTCGCGCTGCATTGGTTTGGCGCTCTTCATTCGCTTCATAGAGTGCCCATTCTTCCAGGCTATCTGCCAGAGCGAGCAGTCTTCCATAAAGATAATCTCGTGTCGTTCTGTTCGGCTCAAGTGCCATGTCATAGTTCTCCTTTGTATTATATTTTTTGAAGAGAGCACAGGCGATACTCAGTGTTTTCTTCCATTCCCAATCCTCTATTCCGGCGCGGTTCGTAGCTCGTCTGATAGTTGACTCTACGAGATCACGCGGGAGTGGCTGACCGTCAATAATGCAGGGAAGGATTCGTTCGATTGTTGCTTTACGAAGTTTGTCGTCCAGGCGGCTTCCGTAGGCGGCTTCGGCAATGTCGTTGGGGGCAGGTGCCCCGATGAAAGGAACTACCTTCTGACTCATTTTACCGCTTTGTTGATCCTGAATTTCTATAGTTCGGTAGCGGTGAAGCCAGGCACAGGATTCGTGCCAGTTATCAATTCTCTTGAGATAGTCAGAACCTGTTAGGTCTCGGTAATATGTAATTGCTAGCCGTCCTGGTGTGGCAGAGTCCAGTGCGATAACCGCAACTTTGTCAGTCTTCTTGACTGTGTTGCCATAGCCTGCAATTCGTTTCTTTAGTTGTAGACCCACTTCTTGAGCCGTGTTACTTCGTGCTTCCTCTGTCGGCAAATCACCATAAAGTAATGACAACGAATCATCGGTTGGCTGAGGGATTCGAGTACCCGATGTTGTCCAGGCAACGACTGCCAAATCACCTTTCCTATAGCCCTGGCGACTGATGAGCCATATCAAGGCATAGTGAGATTTATGGGAGGCTTCAAGGCTAATACCTGCTGCTTGTAGACTTGTAAGAAAGCGTCCCCTGAAGGTGAATCCACTGGTGTCATTCGCTGAAATTAGCTTCGCTCCATCTCCTTCGCGGCGGATATACTTCGGATGATTTGTGGTGATGACTTGTTCTTCCCCTGTCACATAGCAAAGAAATCTTTCTTTTTTGTCACTGAGATAGTGCTTTGTCCAACTTGTCCATAACGTTTCATCTTGCCAAACCCGGCTTTCACTTGTGCCAGTTTCTTCAACTATCCAGCGGATAAACGCATCATCCTGTGCATTGACAACTGAAAAGATGTCTTTCGCATTGTTGTCTCTTTCCACTTTTTCTTTGCCTAAGAGCTTACCGTCGCTTCCAATCCAAAGTAGCTGCTGGTTAACCAAGTCTTTTATTACGCTCTTCTTTTTGACATATTTCAACACAGCACACGCTTTAGGATGAGCAAATTCTGAGACACACCATTTGGTTAGGGTTTTAACAAAGTTGAGATAGGGCTCCTCTGGATTTTTCGAAAAACCAGAAGTTACAGAGCCACCACACTCGATGTAGTCCCCTGCTACATATTGAAGTTTGTCACACAGCGGGTGATTCTCAGGCTTACTGCCGGCTCGACTTGCCGAACTTTCAGTACTAGGGATGATAGTAGTTGAGTCAGCCTTATCTAGAATCAAGCGTGCCCGTCGAAAGTTACCATCACCATCGAGAACAATTTCAATGTTTGCTTGAGATGTAATATGGCAGAGTGGGAGTAGCGGCCTGTGCCTAGCCTGATCGCTATAGCCAACACTAGAGCGGCAGTTATCATAAGTTTCAGTCAGCATTTGCATCCAATTCATCTCATGCGCTCCCTTCTCCATAACCTTCGAGCAAGCCTTCTTCCTCAAGACCAACTGTTGCGGGCGGGTTTGCCGTCATCGTATGTACAAAATTGCGAATCATGGAACGATCGTCAGGGCGAACAAATTCGATCAATCCACGGTCAACCAACTTTGGGCGCCAGAAGCGGGCGTAAAACTTATCTCTCTCGCCGACATCAGATTCATCCGGATAGTCGAAACCGTGGAACATCAAACCAAAGGAAATCTCTCCATCGTAATCATCATAATATCCTTCGCCCTCATTGAATGTGCACGGCTCAACATATCCCTGGCATTCCCGGGTGCCAAGAAAAATATCTCTCCTGCCGCCGCGCTCGATCATGCGTTTGGCAACGAAGTAGTGTTTGTTCTCGTTTCGATCATGCACCAAATCTTCGCGATTCTGATTCCATTCAAAGTGTGCCTGAACTTGATATTCGACGTCGGCAAGATAGGTATAAATAGAAAGATCGCTGCCGCTGCCGCCATATTTTACTGGCTTGGCGCTGCGTGTCTGGGTTTTAATTGGTTTTATCACTCTTACTTTATCGATGATCCAAATGATAGTTGGCTTCCAGTAGACCGAACTCAGAATCCCCTTTAACGCTTCGTAGGTGGGGATTTGATAAGAGTACTTTTCCCCGCCAATCTTTGTCAGCGGGTCGGTGAACAGAGCGTACTTGCCCCAAACCTTGAATTCCACACTATTTCGCATGATGTCTCCTTTTACACGATCTGCAATCTCATGTCGTTGGTAACTTCGTCACTCCATCCAAAGTCATCGCTGTAGTACCGTTCGTCGAGATAATAGACGCCTGTTCCGGCCTGGACCTCTTGAATAGCTCCTGCTTCAGCCAACCTAGCAAACTCATGGAAAAACAGATTTACGGAATATCTCTGCGCTCTCTTGAGTAGTTTAAACTGCTTTTCCAATTCGACAGCGCCACAAAGTTCCGCCACTATCTCGCGCCCTTCGTCTTTATATGGGACAATCACACCTCGCGTTGGCGAATCAATTACATGAAATTCCTTTGATGCTGTTTGGAATGACTGGGGGAATACGATGTCTGGGATGGCCTCATAAGCTCTGCAATATGCGGCCATTGAATCTGGATTCGTGGAAAGGAGGCTGAACAGGTTATCGTCTCTGCCCACTCGCGAATCTGGACCGATGTTGTATTTCATCTCGTTCTTTCGCTCGTTATAGTAAAATTTGTAGTACGCCGCCATCGCTTCGATCCCGATTCTATTTTCCCCAAACAATACGGGATTCACTTTGAAATCGTCCAAGACGCGCTGTGCATGTTTTATACCAATGACGATGTCCTTCAATTTCTCTATACTTTCATTTTTTGGATTGATGATCCAGACATTTCCCAAACCTTGTCGGGTGCCGTGGCGGTTACAACGTCCTGCCGATTGGGCAATCGAATCCAATCCGGCCAGGTAGCGGATGACTGAGCCAAAGTCAATGTCCACACCCGCCTCAATGAGTTGTGTGCTCACACAAATTACAGGCTCTTCTTGTCTGAGTTTGTCTTTGATCTCTTCCAATATTTGCAGACGATGCACAGCGCACATATTTGTGCTGAGATGATATAATCCCACGCCTGCAATTTTCTTGGTAGCAATAGCATGATATAGCGCACGGGCAGATCGCTTGGTATTAACGACGATCAACACGCTGCCTTTTTTCTGCAATTCGCATCCCACCAGTTCCGCTGTCTCTTCCTCGCTCCAACCGCCTACTTTGCGGCCGTCGACCACCTCAACACGCTTCAACCGTTCAAACAGCTCATTTTCATTTTGGATGATTCGCATGTCGGGCTGAATGGTCAAGGCGCGGGATTGAGCGTCGATTTTATCAAGCGGCGGCTGTGTAGCAGTGCATAGAACTACGGTTGCACCACAGTTATTGACAAGAAAACGCAGGGCTATATTCAGCATGTGAATAGTTTTAATGGGAATAGTCTGCGCTTCATCGAGAATAATCACTGAATTTGCCAGTTGGTGCATTCGTCGCGGGCTTCGCGTGCCGCTGCCAAATAGTGTTTCCAAAAATTGCACCTGAGTTGTAAAGACAACCGGAGCATCCCAGTTTTGTGCCAACAAATTTTGCCTGCGACTTTCCTCTTCCGGCGTTAAGTTAGAATGATGCTCGAGGACTACTCTGTCCAAATAGTGATCCTGCTTATCTCTGTCCTCCAGAATTTTCCTAACTTCGTCAGCGTTCTGGTCGATAATCGATGTATAAGGGATGACGTAAAAGATTCGATCCATTTTGTGACTTGCTGCATGATTCAACGCAAAGCGCAAACTTGCCAGTGTCTTTCCTCCCCCCGTGGGGACAGTCAATTGGTAAATCCCCTTTGGTTTCGTGGCAGAGTTTAGACAGGCCTGAGACACTTGACTACGTAGTTCATCGACTTCGTTCCTATTCGGTTTATGATCATATTCGGCGATTTTGCCATTTAATCGCTGAATCAATATTTCCCAAGAATGATATTGATTGTAATTTCTCAATCGTGCATTGCCCGGCATTTCAAAGTCGGCAGTGTCAAGCCTGTCAGCATCGATCAGGCAGCTAAGTAAAAAACGGATAAGTAAACCCGCCTTGAAAACTGAGGTTTCTTTTGAATCACCATTTTCCTCTTGTAAACTCTTCAATTTCGTAAAAATTTGTTCTACAACGTTACTAGAGAACAAATCTTCGAGAGAGCCTTGGATCTCGTGTAAATTTGCCACTGCTTCGGCCCTGCGCGTGTTTTCATCTGGCTTTTCCATGCGCCTTTTGAAGTTATTTTCACCGTCTGATGTGAGACAATCTATTAGGCCGGAATGATGAGAGGCAATGCACAGCGCTAGTATCTGGGCAGCAATTCTTTCCTTTTGCCCTTTGTTCCATAGATTTTGGTAGACCACCTGCGCGCCTGCAGTTGTGTGATCAATCTTTCCTTTGTGTGCTATCGGGTCGATGTATTCCTCCGCGTCTGGATCAATTAAACCTTCTCCAGATAAAATATATCGCTGGAATTTATCACTCGCTTTTCCAAGATCATGCAACAAACCGAGAACTAATCCTGTCTCTTTTAAGCCGATTTTTCGAGAGAATTGACTTGTGAGATCAGCGACTGCTGAAAGATGCTCGAGGAGTGATTGATGAACGTTGTCTTTCTCACGAATGTGCGCAATGAACTGTTTTGGCATTGCCGATAATTGGTACACCTCCCCGAGTCTCTGCGCCTCTCGCTTCATCTCCTCGCGCAACGGCTTCGGCTCGATCACCTCGACATCTGCCCCCCATCCACGGATCCAGGGGAGCATATCCATCGTATCGGCCACAGAAACCCACCAGGTCAGCCAGTCGTGCGCAGACTTGGTTTCACCATGATCGTGCTTTTGCGAGGGGTGCCATTGCGTTTCGAGCACGCGCGCTTTGACGGATGGGCTAAAGCGCAACACCACCTTGACCGTCTCTTCCCCCATAATGATTGACCAGGAATTGCGTAAGATCTCCAACCCTGGGAAATCGTCTGGGATCAGATAGTGCTCATTCAACAATTCGGCTCGTTCAATTCGCTCTAATTTATAGGCCCGACGTTGATTTTGAAGCTGGCTATGACCGATGATATAGGTAGCGTACCCAATTGCCGAAGGCTCCATCAGATAGGTCTCAAAGTTGGTCTCGAACACCCTGCCATTCAGTGGCTTGTAGGTAATAGCAACTCGCTTACGTTGGAGATAACCCCTCACTATTGTCTGAAATATGGTTTCGTACCTGGTATCACCAGGTCGCTGCGCCAATTCACGCGCGGCTTGGGCAATTTCGTACCCAACGAGTTGATTGGCCGTAAGCGCGTCAGCCAGCTTCATCAATGCCGCCTCGGCCAAGCGATTGCGTTTATCTTGCTGTTTCACAAAAAGCCGACTACCCAGATAGTAGGTATAAGCTTCTTCGGGCGTCACTTCGAGCTTCAGGGAGCGAATCTCTTCATAATCACCAAGGAGCCAAAGCTTCCCCTGTTTCTCAACCTTGCCCTCATCCTGCAAGCTGCGGAGATAGTTGTTGACCGTTCGTTTGTGGATGCCTGTGCTCTGGGCGATTTCAGACTCCGTAATCCCATGCGGACTCTGTTTCACGCGCAACCAGACTAACTGCATCTGTTGCTCTTTGGTCTGCACTGTAATTTTTGGCATCATTATTGCCTTTTGTTATGAATAGAGGCTACACAGTTGGAGTGAATACTCGAGAAGTGCGTAGCCTCTGGAATACTCATCAATACTCTGCTTACTTTTACTCTACAGAAAAGTTGGAAAATTGTGAACACCGAATTTTCGAGTACTTTATTCGGCGTACCACTCCCAGCCATCCTTGTAGGCCTTTTCCTTTGCTTCCAGGTCACGCAGATAATTATTGATTCGCCGACGATCCATTTGCGCCAAGGTAGCAAGCTCGCTCTCGCGCACACCTAGATCATGTTTGCGGAGTAATCGGTAGATGTGGCTGGAAATCAATTCCTTCTCGTAAACGTGCCATAGTAGCCTCCTATCAAAGTGAAGTTGGTGTAAATCTCTTCACTTTTAGGCTACAGGCGAGTTGGAAAGTATTTTTCCAAAAGTGAGCCGACTTGCCATGCTAATGAAAAAACTCAGTGGCAATCGGGTCAATCTTAATGGTAGGTCTACCATCCCATGCACCAGCTTACCATGCCTCACTTATGAAAAACAGAGCCCGGCGAGAATTGTCAGGATTCCGTAAGATTCACCACCCGCCTGGCCCCAGTATGAAGGGCGTGGCAACCTCCAAAACCGGCGCGGACCGGTAGAAATCTATGCGCAGAATATTTTTGGTGGGAGGAAATCATCAAAAAAATGCAAAATCAGCGAGGGTCGGGTACAATAAAGAACTGAGCAATTTGCCAGATCGTTAAGAAGGTATGGCTATGACTCCCCTGACTGTAAACTGCTTCGGTCAATTCGCGGTTACGGTAGACGACCAGCCAATCACAGCGTTTCGCACCGATAAAGTCCGAGCATTACTGACTTATCTGGTCCTGGAAGCGCGCCCTCACCGTCGCGAGGCACTCGCCATGCTCTTGTGGCCCGACATGACTGAGGAATATGCGCAGAAAAATCTCCGCAATACGCTCCACCGCTTGCGCCAACCCGTGCAGGCCGTTGCCCCCGCGCTGGCCGAACAATTGTTGATCGGTACCCGTCAGGATATTACCCTCGACCCCGCCTACCTTACGGACGATGTTCACCAGTTTGAGGCGTTGCTCGCGGTCAGTGTGGCCCATGCCCAAAGTGCAGCTACAACCAGAGAAGAACACTTGGCGCACTGTGAGGAGTGTCTGGCGCGCCTCGCCCAGGCCGCGGCCCTCTACCAGGGGGATCTATTGGCGGGCTTTGCACTCCCCGACGCGCCCGCTTTTGAAGAATGGCTGGTGGTTCGGCGCGAGGCATTCCATCAACAAATGATAGCGCTGCTTTTTGATCTGGCAGTGGCGTATGATACGCGGGGAGAGCTGGCACAGGCCCAACAGGCCATCCAGCGATTGTTGACCCTGGAGCCCTGGCGCGAAGAAGCGCACTGCTTGCTGATGCGGGCCCTTGCTCGGAACGGTCAACGCAGCGCCGCCTTGGCTCAATATGAACAGTGTCGGCTGACGCTCCATCGGGAATTTGGCATTGAGCCAGCCGCGGCCACAAAGGCCCTCTATGAGCAGATCCACCGGGGGGAAGTTGAGTATTCTGCAGGCCCGGCAGCGGCAGCTGAGCCGGCCAGGATGGCCGCGCATAACCTGCCCGCCGCTTTAACGCCTTTTGTGGGGCGGACGCGCTCGCTGGGGGAGATCCGCGGGCGGCTGGCGCGGGGGAGCCGCTTGTTGACGCTGGTTGGGCCTGGCGGTATGGGCAAAACCCGATTGGCGCTGGAGGTGGGGCGCCAGGAGTTGCTGCGCTATCCTGATGGCGTCGTCTTTGTGGGGCTGGCCGCGCTGCAGTCGCCCACCGCTTTGGCCGGGGCCATTGTCACAGCCCTCTCCACTACCCTGGAGGTTGAGCTACAAGGGAGTGACCCGCAGGCCACCCTCATTCAGTTTCTGCGTTCGCGTCGCCTCTTGCTTATTTTGGACAACCTGGAACATCTGCTGGTCGGCTCCAGCGAGGCGGTGGATCTCATTACGACCCTGTTACAAAGGGCGCCACTGGTGCAGATCCTTGTGACTTCCCGCGAGCGTCTCCAGTTGCAGAGCGAGCAGCTTTTCCAGGTGCAGCCGCTGACGGTCCCCCCCGGCGCAACCCTGGCTGAAGCATCGGCCAACTCGGCTGTGCGCCTCTTTGTGCAAAGCGCTCAGTTTGTACAAGTGGATTTTGAGCTAACCGAGAGCAATTTGGCGGCGGTGCTGCGCATCTGTCAACTGGTGCAGGGGATGCCGCTGGGTCTGGAATTGGCCGCTGCCCAGGTAGAGATTCTCGCGCCGCGCACCATTGCCGAGGCGATTGCCCAGAGTGCCTCATTTCTGGCCGTGGAGTGGCATGATCTGCCCGTTCGTCAGCGCAGCCTGCGCGCCGTCTTTGCCTGGTCGTGGCAGTTACTGAGCGCCGAGGAACAGCGCACTCTACGCCAGTTGAGCATCTTTCAGGGCGGGTTTGATCGGGCCGCAGCGGAGGTGGTGACCGGGGCTACCTTCCCCCTGCTGCGGCGCTTGGGTCACAAATCCCTGGTGCAACATCAGGAGAGCACCACTGGCGAGATCCGCTATACACTGCACGAATTGGTGCGCCAGTTTGCCGCGGAGGAATTGCACATCGCCAACGAGGAGGCGATTGTAGCAACGAGGCACGGTCACTATTATCTCGCCTATCTCGCGGCGCGTGGCCTTCGTTTGGGGCGCCAGGAGCCCAGGGAGGCAAGCGCCGAGATTCAAGTAGAGTTGGCCAATATCCGCCTGGCCTGGCAGTGGGCCGCCAGCGGAGGCTGGATCGAAGAATTAGCCGGTGCGGCATACAGTTGGTGGCAATTTTGCACCTTTCAATGTCTGGAGGAGGAAGCTCGTATCAGCTTTGCCCAGGCCATTGCTGGTGTGCGCGCCAAGATAGCCGCGACACCAGCCGACCCAGCACACGCGGCGAGGCAACGACTGCTCGCTCTGTTGCTGGCAATCCACGCCAATTACCTGTTTGCCCAGGGGCGCGATACAGAGATGGCGGCCCAGGCGCAAGAAGCTATCGACCTCGGCGTTATCAGCGGCGGTGTGGAAGGGGAAACCCTGGGCACCTTTGTGTTGGGGCGGGCCATGCAAGAGTTTGATCGCCCCCATGAAGCCGGCACGTTGTGGCACAAAACAATCACCCTGGTTCGCCACTATCTGGTTGACCACCCAGAGAATGAGTTCCTGCACGATGTACACTGGATGGCCCATAGTTGGTTGCGTGGGAACGCCATTCACTTTAACGATTACGCCGCGGCCCGCGCCTATATCATGCAGTCCCTGCAGATCTGCCTGGGGTTGGGCAAGCGCCGGGGAGAGCTTTCCTGCTGGTCTGGTCTGGCGCATCTCGACTTTTTACGGTTTGACTTTGCCGCCGCGGAAGCGGGCTACATGGCCACCCTCGAATTGGCCCGCACCCTGCATGATCCGCGGGAAGAAATTTCGGCACAAAGTGGGCTCGGGGATGTTCTCCGGCTGCGCGGTGCTTACACGCTGGCCCACAGCATGATCGAAGAAGCGCTCAGCGCGGCCACAAGATTGGCCTTCCCCTATGATGAAGCCTTGCTCTTGGGCTCGCTGATTCGGCTCTGCTATATCCTGGGCGACTGGGCGGCGGCCACACAGCGCCACGCCCAGCTTACGCATTTGTTGGCGCGTGTGCAGCTCCCCAAAGAGTGCCAATATGATTGGCATATTGTGACCGCGGGGCGGGCCTATTATGACGGTGACTATCCGAAGGCGCTGCATCATGCCAAAGCGGCGCAGGAACTGCTGGGGAATGGGGACATGTTGTTCCGGGTTGCGGATACTGCCCTGATCCTGGGCCATGCCTCTGCCGCGCTCACTCAGTGGGAAGCGGCCGCGCTGGCCTTCCAAGCGGCCCTCGATGCTTTTCACAAATTTGCAGAGGTGAATGGGGCACGAGCGTTGACCGCGGAACCCCGGGCCGGTCTGGCGCGGATTGCCATGGCGCAAGGTGATCGCCGCGGTGCGCAGGGGCAAGTCGAGGCGATTTTGCCTATTCTCGCCGAACAACCCTACGCCGGTTACAACAACCCCTATTGGATCTACTTGACCTGTTACCACATCCTGGCCACGGAAGCCGATCCCCGTGCTGCGCCCCTGCTGCAACAGGGCTATGACCTGCTGCAGCAAAATGCGGCCTTGCTTGATGCGGCAAGTCGGCAGCGCTTTTTGACAGAGGTTTCCATCCATCGCGATCTGGTCGCGGCTTATGAAAAGCTACAAGCACAACGGACAAAACCCCTGGCGGCAAAAGGCGCACGGGAACCGGATCCGTTCCAGATCAGGCATCGCTCCTGAAGCATGGCTCAGAAGGTCGGGCTAGCCATTAATGATACCGGCTGACCTCGCTGCCATCCGGCGCAATCAGCGCGGCGGGATCGTATTCGCGGTTATTCCAAATATTCGAGCCAAAGCCACAATTGAAGCCAGCTTGCCCGGCATCCTGCGCCATTGCCCAGATCCGCAACCGGGCGCCAGGCTCAATGGTGCCACCCAGTGCACAACGCTGACTCCCCTTCACGCTGAGTAACGCCCAGCCAGACAAATTGACCGCGACCGTCCCCTGATTGACGATGTCGGCATATTCATCATACTTGTCCAAAGCCACAATACGGAGTGCAATCACAGGCTCTGCCGGTTCTGCAGCCGCGGGTTGGGGGGCTGGCGTTGCGGTCGGCGCGGCTGGCTGGGTATTTTCCGCTGGCTGATTGCTGGCCGGATTCGTGGTTTGGCCAGAAGCCCATAGCCCCACACCCGCCGCAATCGCCACTTGCTGGGCTGCTCGAATCTCGCCCTCTTTGCTCACATCCGGCGGGAAAGTCGCAAGCTGGGCAAACCCTTGACGCACCAATTCCGCATTGACGAAAGTGCCATCGTCCAGATAGACATAGCGCAGCAGTCGGCCATAGCGGTCTGTCTCGTTGACATCTTTGACCAGGTAAACAGTCTTGCCTGCCACCAATTGGCGATTCGCCTCAGTCGCCTCATCGAATAAAGGCTGCCCCACTTCTGGCGTATTCATCAAAATGTAGCGCACCGTGTAGGTTTGCCCGTTGATCGACACATCAATCGTGTCCCCGTCCACAATCCTGGTCACCTGAGCGGCCACACTATCCGTTGGCCGCGCTGTTGCGGCTGGGGCAGGAGTCACCAGAAACGCGGCGATCCATTTGCCATCGGCCAGTTCATACCAATCGCCAGCCGCGTTGGTGCCAACAACGACCAGCTGATCACCCTGGCGGGCCCCGCCAGCAATGGCAAAGTTGGTGCCGGGGCCGCTGCGCAGATTCGCGCCCTGCAGCACAGTCGCGGTGATGGGGGAATCGCTGGTTTGGGCAAAAGTAGCCGTGAAGGGAGCGAACAAAAGGACGAAGGCAAACAAAAAGCTACCTAGAAGCCAGGTGCGGACAGACATTGCGTGATTTTCCCTCTCTTTACAAAATTATAAGGTAAAATATTATAATATATATCGTAAATTTAAGGTCATTCCTTCGTTTCAGGCAAATCCACTTCCAATCCACACAGTCGCCGACCCAGCTCCAGAACGCGCAGAGGGGGATCTATGCGCATAGATCCCCCTCTGCTGGTCGGAACTCGTCCTCTTTTGGCCTGTATTCAGGGCACGCCTACATTCCTTGTTGGAATCTCCTGCTACTTTCCGTAGCCACGCAACACCTTACAGTCAGTTGCTGTAAGCGGCAACCTTAAACAGATCGATCGTGCTTTGTTCTGGCTGGCCCGCCCAGAAGGGAATCTCAACCGTGTAGGAGATTTCTTGGCCAGGTTGCAGCGTAGCCGGGTTTGTGGCGGAGAAGTCAGCCCCCACAACCGCGCCGGTTTCATCATAGGCAGTCACAACGACCGTTACAGCGTCTCTGACCTCGCTGGTTTGATTGCGCATCGTGCCCCGGACGTGGAAAGCATCAGCTTGCCCGAAATATCCCTCGCGGCTCATGATATCCAGGCCAACTGGCGGATCGCTCGACTCGCTCCAGTTCACAGTCAGCTCGTAGGCCATCCATGCGCCTGCCCCGGACTGCATAACGACCCGGAAAGGCGCGATATCCCCAGGCTCCAGCACAGTGACCAGCGCGCGCCCATCCTCGCCGGTCAGGATCATGCCGCTACGCTCGCGCAGGATGGCGTTGATCTGCACAGCTTGCACATTGCGATTGGTGTTGTTCTGAATCTCGCCAACGATGTAGAGCGAGTCAGCCGTGGGCGTAAAGGCTGTACTGCTGAGCACCACCACCTCGCCGGTGGGCCCCGGGGTGGGCGTTAGGGTAGGTGTTAGCGTAGGTGTAGGCGTGATCGTCGGCGTGTCGGTTGGCGTAGGCGTATGGGTGGGCGTTCGAGTGGCGAACGTCGTGGGCACCGAGGAGATCCCCAACGAGACAATCGGCAGATGCACTTTAGGGATGGTCTGGGCACTGCTGGAATCAGAGAAGAGTGGGCGGGTGGCAAGCACGAACAGGAGCAGGGTGACAAGTACATAGCGCAACTGGGGCATGGGGGGCCTCTGCATGAACTTATTGGCGATACAAATAAAGTTCGCCCAAGTAGCGCTGGCTACTGACCGCAAGCGGTGGCCAAAACCTCATGGGCCTGCCAATATAGTACGCTTTGCGCGGCCTTTATCTGTGTTCGCAAGGAGAGCTGAATGACACAAATCAGTATTTCACAATTTGCCAGGTATCAATCCGGAAACCAGGAGTGGAGCACTTGTACTGCAACACACGCATGAGGAGAGCGAAATACTCGTGGCCAGCGCCAAAGAAAAAAAAGCGACACCCACGCAATGGCGCAGGTACAGCGACTCCACCCGCCGTTACCTGCTCGGGTGGAGCCATTGCCCTGGTAGCTTGTAGCCCGTAGGGGATTCGAACCCCTGTCGCGGCCTTGAGAGGGCCGTGTCCTGGGCCTCTAGACGAACGGGCCAGATTGGTTCAATGTGGATTGAATACCCAGGTTCCCCTATTGTACGGGGCGCCAGGCAAGTTGTCAAATTTTTTGCGCTGTTTCCGAACTTCTCGGGGTGGAGGGCAGATAGGCGAAGCCGGAAGGTAATCACCGGCCCTCGTCTCCCGTCCACCGGCCCTCGTCATGCTTGCGCACGGCAATGCGCACACAGCCCAAAGAGCATCAGATGATCGGTGTTGACCTGAAAGCCAAAGCGCTCGCGGATCGCCTCAAACAGGGGCTGCACCAGCTCATGATCCACCGGCAAGATGGTCTCACAGCGCTGGCAGACCAGATGATGATGTGGTGTCTGCCCGGCCAGTTCATAAATCACCCGCCCCTCTTTGGCGTGCGCTACCGTCACCAGCCCCAAACCCAGAAAAAAATCGAGCGTTCGATAAACTGTGGCGCGGTTGATGGCGCTGGTTCGGGTCTGCACCTGTTGGTAGATCTCTTCTGGTGTGCAGTGACCTTGTAACTCGCGCACCGCCTCTAAGATCAACTGGCGCTGCGGCGTCAGGCGATAACCCTGTTGGCGGATCAACTCAGTATAGGCAAGGGGTGCATCGTGCATGGTAGATTTATCTCGGTGGCTACGCTTGCTCATCATCCGGTTATTGCGAATACTTGCAATTGCAAAGTTTAGCATTCTCTGTGCATCGGGTAAAATCAGTGGCTGGTTAGGCCTGTATGTTAGCGGTTGCGCGCAACGCAGCGCCAGTATACAGCTTATGGCCTACACAACCTATCATCAAGCCAGTACCCAAGGTTTCCAAAGGAGAAACTGTGATGAAATTTTCGCGGCGTTCGCTTCTGGGGCTAGTCGCAACGTTGTTGCTGACCACAGCCTGCATCCAGCCCATCCAATCTCCCTCGGTCCAAAGCGAAGACGACGGACGCCTGCGCGTTGTCGCAACGGTTTCCCCAATCACCAATATTATCCACAACATTGGCGGGGACCGCATCCAGCTCAGCGGGATTGTGCCGGAAGGGGTCAATTCGCATACCTTTGAGCCCGTCCCGTCGGATGCGATCAAGCTCTCCGCTGCGGATCTGATCTTTATCAACGGGCTCTTTTTAGAGCAGCCAACCCTCGCCCTGGCGGAAGCCAATCTCAAAGCGGGGGGCGAAATTGTGCTGCTCGGTGAACAGACAGTCGCGCCCGAACAATATGTCTTTGATTTCTCCTTCCCCGAAGAGGGGGGCAATCCCAATCCTCACCTCTGGACAAACCCCCTCTATGCGCTCAAATATGCCGAAATTGTGCGCGACAAGCTGAGTGAACGCGACGCGGCCAACGCTGATTATTATCAGAGCAATTACGAGCTCTTCGCGGAACGCATCGCCGCGCTCGATGAGGCCATCCGGGCGACAACGGCCAGCATTCCCGCGGAAAATCGCAAATTGCTCACCTATCACGATTCGTTCGCCTATTTTGCACCCGAATATGGCTACACTGTGATCGGCGCCATTCAACCTGCGGATTTCTCCGAACCCTCGGCGCAGGAAGTCGCTTCGCTGATCGAGCAGGTGCGGGCAGAAGGTGTACCCGCCATCTTTGGCTCCGAAGTCTTCCCCTCGCCCGTCCTGGAGCAGATTGGCGTCGAAGCGGGCGTCTCGTATGTCGATACGCTGCGCGATGATGATCTGCCCGGCGAGACTGGCGAGCCCAATCACTCTTACATCGGCCTGATGGTCTATGATCTGCAGATCATGGCCGGTGCGCTGGGGGGCGACCCGACGCTGATGGATACGGTGGATCAGACCAATGTCACCGGTCTGGACAGCGCGGTCGATCAGCCGCAGTAAGTTCCTGCAGACAGGGAAACAGGGGACCAGGTGTCTCCGTTGATCCATCTACCTGTATGCCTATCTACCCGTATCCTTATCATACAACCATCCGGGGGCAATTGTGAACCCACTGATCGAATTGACCGGTGTCCACTTTCGCTATAATAACAAACCGGTGCTGGAAGCCATCGATCTGCATCTGCACCCTGGGCAATTGGTCGCCTTGGTTGGCCCAAGCGGCGCGGGCAAGACGACGCTGCTCAAGTTGATGTTGGGGTTGTTGCAACCGGATGGGGGTATGCTGCAACGGCGTTCGCAGCCCCCATTGCGGGTCGCTTATGTGCCGCAACTGGAAAGTGTGGATTGGAATTTTCCAGTGACTGCCGAAGAAGTTGTGTTGATGGGCCTGACGCAACAATCGGGCTGGTGGCCCTGGCCGCGTGCCGCGGACCGCAAACGCGCCCGCACCATCCTCGACCAGTTGGGGATCGGCGAACTCGCCCAGCGCCACATCCGCGATCTTTCTGGCGGGCAGCAGCAGCGAGTCTTTTTGGCCCGTGCGCTGGTGGCGGACCCAGAATTGCTGGTGCTGGACGAACCGACCAATGGCGTGGATCTGCGCAGCGCGGAGAGCATTTTTCATCACCTGGCGCACCTCAGCCAGAACGGAATTACGGTCGTGCTGACCACGCATGACCTCAACATGGCCGCGGCTCACGCGCCGTGGGTCGTCTGCCTCAACCGCACCATCATCGCCCAGGGGCCGCCAGAAGCAGTCTTTACCGAGACGATCTTAAACGAAGCTTACCAGGGCGAGATGCTGGTTGTGCGCCACCAAGGGCTGATCCTCATCCAGCAGAAGCCCCACACCCACAGCTATCACGATCTGGTGCCCACGCCCATCCCCGGGGGATTGCCCGGCCACCAGGCCACGCAACCAGCGGCACCAAACGAGGCCGGGGCATGATCGATTGGCTCACCCCGTTTCAATACGAGTTTTTCCGCAATGGTGCCACCGCAGCCCTATTTGTTGGCGCGCTTTGTGGGCTGATCGGTGTTTATATTGTCTTGCGCGGCATGAGTTATATCGGCCACGGACTGTCGCACGCCATCTTTGGCGGCGCGGTCGTCGCCTTTATTGCCCAATGGAATTTTTATCTGGGCGCGGGCGTGTGGGGCTTTGTCGCTGCCTTGTTGATCAACCAGACAGTGCGGCGCACCCGCATCAGCGCGGACGCGGCCATCGGGGTGATCACCACGGCCAGCTTCGCGGTGGGCGTGGCGTTGATCTCGCGTTACCGCCGCTTCACCCAATCATTTGATGCTGCGCTTTTTGGCAACATTCTGGGCGTCACCCGGCAAGATGTGCTGATCATTATGCTGGTGACGCTGGTGGTGGCCGCGGTGATTTTGCTGCTCTATAAACAGTTGCTGTTTACCACGTTTGATGCTGAAGTGGCCCAAGTCTACGGGGTTTCGACGGGTTGGGTGGAGACCTGGTTTGCCCTTGTGCTGGCCGCAACCATCATCGCTTCGATGCAGATCCTCGGCGTCACTATGATCGCGGCGGCCCTGGTGGTGCCAGCAATCACGGCGCGCCTGCTCACCGACAGCTTTCATCGCATGGTGCTGCTCTCGACGCTGATCGGTGCGTTGACCGGCTTTGTGGGCATCTACCTGAGCTTTTTTGTGGATGTCTCCAGCGGGGCCACGATTGTCTTGCTGCAAGCGCTCTGTTTCTGCATTGCCCTGCTGGTGATGGCCCGCCAACGCAGCCGACGCCTGCTCCACACCCACGTTTGAGCGCCGTAAAGAAGCCACTGGTGCATTGATAGGCATCAAAGGATTGAACCGCGAAGCACGCAGAGCACACGAAGTTTTGCTTTGTGCGCTTCGCGGTGAAAAATGTCATCCCCCCATGCTTAACCACCGATAGCGCTGCCGCGCATCTCCATTGGCAAGACAAAGGTGTTGGCACTGGCAGCCGCCAGCAGGAAAATCAGCACGATCCACGGGACAGCTTCAAACCAAAAGGTAGGCACAGAGCGATTGGCCCGGCGAGCCACCCGCACCGCGATGTAGACGCTGGCCAATCCACCCACGGCCAAACTCAACAATTGGATGGTTTGAATGGTCGGCACCGATGGGATAAACCACTGGGCGATTGTCCAGTTGGGCTGGCCCAGCAGCGGCAGCCCGAGCGTTTCCGCGAAGAAGGTTTGCAACGCCGGGACCAGCGTCATCGAGCCGATCAGGAAGTGGAAGAGGTAATGGGCAAACCAGATGGCAAACCCAATCGGCACAAAGCTATAGGCATAGCGGATCAAGATCCGGTTGAGCGAGTCGCCGGTTTTGCTGGACAATTTGCCCAGCCAGGCCGCGCCATAGGCCAGGCCCAAGGGAGCGACGATCACCGCCACCAGGTAAATAATGCCCAATACCAGCGCCTCGCTGCGCGTGTTCAGCCACGTGGCCATCCGTGTTTCCAATTCATAGACCGGTGGCGTCATGCCGAATGCATTGATCAAGCCCAGGAAAGCAGCCAACAAGGCCAGCAAAGCCAGATCCAACCGTCGCGGCCAGGTCTGGTGGAAGAGTTCATCGCCCGGTGGACGCACCGCCAGCGCGACATTGTCATACGGGCAGGCCTTCACACAGTCCAGACAGAGTGTGCAATCCAGGTTGCTATTGAGCGTCGGTACAAAAAGTTCGAGTTGACAGCCCTGTTGGGTAGCGCTGCCATTGATGCACTCGTGGCCTTTGCAATCGCGACAAGTTTTCATACTTTTGGAACTGATCTGCAAGGGGCTGACCGTGCTGTAGAGAAAGTTAAAGGTACCAAGCGGGCAGACATATTTGCAGAAACTGTCGCGCGTAAAGAACGCTTCGAGCACAAATGCCACGCCAAAGTAGCCCACAGCCAGCCAGGCTGTCCACCAGGGGCTGGCCCAGAGATCAAACAATTCGTACGAATAGACGATCACCACGAAGCCGATCAAGGCCAGCCATTTGTTGCGCAGGGCTTTGGGCCAGCGCTGCCGCGGGCGCCCCAGCCATTTGGCAAACTTACGTGGCAGCATAAAGGGGCAGGCCGCGCAGAAGAGATTGCCCGCCACCAACAACGCCAACACAACGAAGCCGCGATAATGGACCCACGCCGTGACAGTGGCAACATTTTTGGCGGCCAGGGGACTCCCCAGCAAGCCATCAATGATGATCAGCGCGGCCAGGCCAAACAAAACCAGTTGGGCGGCGGTGCGGCTATGTTTCCACCGCAAAAACGGGCCAATCAGCGGCACCTGTAATAAGTCAAATTGCCCAGGACGATAGGGTTGTAATCTGATCATTCTTCATCCTCTTGCTGCACTCGCCAGATACTAAAGACGGTTCCCAGCACGATCAAAGCGGCCATTCCGCCCCAGATCCATCCCTGGAAGCGGCTGGTACCCGCAGAAATTGCCACCGACTCGAGCGCAGGTGTCGGCGGGGTGAGCAACGGACTGTCCAAACGCGCTGGGTCGCCCAATACTTCGCCAACCGGTAACACTTGGGGCGTGGCCAGGGGTGATTGGTCGGTGCTCACCGGGGGCAAGAGGGCCGCCGCGCTCAAAACCGCCACCTGGGTGGCAATTGCGGTCGGGTCCACAGTTTGATTGCCAACGGTTTGTACTTCCAGCGGCACCAGCACCTCAAAATTCTGCTCCTCGGCGCGCATCCGAAACTGGATCTGCCACTCACCAGGCTCGGTAAAGGGCAGATAAGCCGTGTAGTCGCCGGGGTAAAAGATCTCATCGGTATAGAGTGGGAAGGCTCCTTGATGGCTCTCTGGCTCACAACAGGCAACCGCAGAGCCCGGGGGTGCCAGGTACACTTCACCATTGAACCCCAAGGCCGGCCCGCCCACATTATAGTCGTAGATAAAGATCGTGATCACCCCGGGGCCGGGTGGTGTGGGGAAGGGATAGAGCAGGATCATCCATTCATAATGCTCATGGATACCGGTTTGGATCACCACGCCCCCGTGGGCGAGGGCCGGGCGATAAGTCGCCAGCCCCCACACTAGCCCCAGCAGCACCAGGATGCTCACCCACCAGCCACGCCTGCGTGTCATTCGGCGACCTCAACTCCTGCTTGCGTGACAGTCAGATCAATATTGCGTGTGACCTCGCTGCCATCGGCCTCCACTACCTTGACGGTGATGATCCAATCGCCGAACATGGTAAAGGCAAATGGCACTTGATAGAGACCATCCACGGCGCCATCGGCCTCATCGGTCACCGGCTCGGCAAAGACCGGCACCATGCCCGCGTGATTCATATTGCCTTCCAGTTCGACGGTGGCGTCGGTGATTGGTGCACCCGCGGCATCGGCCAATTCAACAGTCAGATAGGTGCCAGCAGCCCCTTCTGGGGCAGCCCGCAAAGTGATTTGCAGATCATCCGTCGTGCCAGCCGCGGTTGTGCTGCACCCGGCCATGAGCCCAACCAATAGCACAGAGACCACCCAGCCCAGCCAAGCAGCGCTTCGCTTGCCTATATCCATAATCATCATCTATATTCTCCACCGCAACTCTACCCGTGCGCGGCTGATCGAGTTTGGGCCAGCACGCGCTATGTAGTAAAAATTTAGCAGCTCAGGGTACACACACCTGCCAGTTTCTCGGGGAGAGAGCATACTCATCACCAATCTTCAGACGAGACGTGCATACCAGCAGGTAAGCATCGGTCACCACAGATCCCAGCGAACCCACGAATTTTCATTTTCAACTGGACAATCTGGGGCTAAGTAAAACACAGAAACTGCTTGAGAATCCACAGATTTTAAAGATACCACAGATTTTTGGTTTGTCGTCTGGAGAATCTGCGTACTCTGTGGATGGGATTTTGAAAGAGTTTTTGCATTTTACCTAAGATTCTGCAATCTTTTTGTGTGTCACTCGCTCAGCGCGGCGGTGGTGTGTGTACAGGCAAGGTGAGGGTGAAAGCCAGCGGCAAAAGCGGAGCCGGTTGCAGGGTGACACGCGGTCGAAATGCAAGGTTGGCTGTCACAAAAAAGAGGGAGACCAGCACTGTGCTCAACACGGTCGCCGGTCGGGCCGGGCCAGATGCCTCCGTGGACTGGTTGAAGAGGTTCAGGGCGGCTACCGAACGGGGAAGCCCGCGCGCACGACCTGCTTCGGCACAATCCGTGTGCTCATGATGGCCAGCCCCATGGGGTTCGCTAAAGACAAAATGGGCCACAGCATGGCCATGGGCAGGATCGGCGACCCCGCCCCAACAGATCAGCGGCGCGACCCAAGCGAAAAAGGCTGCGAACAGGAGCAACAGATAGGTTTGCCCAGCCGATGGAGAGGCAACACGAGTTCCCATGCCTATAGTATAGCGCAAAGGGGAAATTCTGTTGTAATTGAAGCTCCTGATTGTTCCGCCCCGCTTCCAGGAAGCATTCCTGATGCGGAAGCATACGGGGATTTATTCGGTGGGTTTGAGCCGATCGTAGAGTTCGAACCAATCGGCTAGTTCACGGGCGCGGCCGCGCGCGCGTTCTTGCTCATCGCGGCGCCGCGCCTCTTCGATCCGCCGCCGGATCTCAGCCGCGACGCCATTCGGATTCGGCACCGAGTCGAAGGTGAATTCACCTTGGACAGCAGCAGTTTCCAGCCGGACATTCCCAAAGTTCAGAAGATAGTGGAGAGTCGTGGGCAATTCCGAGCGGATATTGTCAATATCTTGCAGGCGAGCCGTCCGACGTTGTTCATCGAAAAACAGGGGCTTTTTCTCGACATCGGCCACCTGGGTGCGCGTCACTTCATAGGTGTCGTTATGCCAGTCGGCCAGCCGCCAGAGGATGAGCGCCAATACCATCAGCGCCAGTACACCCAGCACGAGCGCGGTCGGAACAGTAATCAACACGGAGACCGCGCTGGGCAACAGTAGCAGATCGCCAAAGAGCAGGAAGAGCAAAAGGGTTAGCCAGACCGCGGGCCAAAAGAGTTTACCAATCAGAAATGCCCAATGTTTGCGCCAGACCAATTGATCCTGTTCGTGATTCTCGACTCGCCGTTGTTGGCGGAGCCGCACCCACATCGCTCGCCAACCGGAGGGGGTGGGGCGCCATTGCGGGGCTTCCGGCGCGTCGTCGTAGACTCGGGTGGGCAAGGGCAGGCGCAGGCCCAATCGCCCCTCCAGGTGATGCTGAATCTCCAATTTGCTGGCGGCTTCGCGATAATGGCGGCGCTGGGTCATCTGGCCGATCAAGGCTTGTTGCACTTTCTCTACTTCAGGCACAAAGTCAAAAGCAATGGTGCCTTGTGTACCGGCGGTCTGCACCTTCAACAGGCCATACCCCAGCAGTTGCCCGGTAAACGTTTTGGCAATATCCACATTGCGCACTTGTTCCAGACCGGTCTCTTGCAAGCGGTGGCTCTGTAAGAAGAGATGCTCCTGACGCACCAGCCGCCGATTGGTCACAACAATATAATCATTCCAGTAATCGTAAAAACCCCACAAAAAGAGGCCGAAACTAAACAGCCCGAAGAGGAGTAAGCCAGTGCCCAGCAGCGGTTGCGTGCCCGGCCAGGCCGATAGCCCCAGCAGACTCAGCAAGGTGATCGCCAACATCACCAGGCTTAGCCACGTCTTGCCGATCAACACCAGCCAGTGGCGATGGCTGGGCTTGATGACGATCTCCCCATCTTGCAGCCAGGGATAGCGGGCGTTCGTCTCTTCGTCGAATATCTCCTGGAGATTGCCACTCACCCGGAGTTTGGCGCGCAACTGGTTTGTTGTATCGCGCAGAAATTGTTCGAAATCGGCGCGATGGAGATGCAGCCAACGACTGCCCACATCCGCCTCGATGGTTGAATCGACCGGGGTTTGGGCAATCAGCGCGGCTTCGCCAAACGCGGCTGGGCCCTGCACCACCGTGGTGATCAGCGGCTGGGCTTGTTCGCCCACAGCGTGGAGCCGGGCCCGGAACGTGTCTGGCAGAATCCACAGGCTATCACTTACTTGCCCCTGCTGGGTCAAAACTGTATGCGCCGGGACATGATAATGGCTGATGTACCCTGCCAGCCGCTGCAGAAGCTCGGGGGTAAAGGCTGGATCGGCAAAGAGGGGCAGCTCGTGCAGCGTTGCGTAAATTTCCTGACGCAGCCGCTCGCCTCGCTCCACTTCGGTCTGCCCGATCAGCCCCATCAGGACGGGGAGTGCCACCTGCCAGAGCTCACAGTGATTCACCGCCCGCGCGCTGTTATCCAACGAGGGCCAGCCAAACGCGGCGCCATTGCCCAGCAGGACAGGTTCGCCGGTGGTTTGCGTCACCGCTACCTGCCCCTGCTTGATGATGTAGAGCATATCGTCGGGCGAGTCGAAGATCGAGGTTTGGGCGGCCACCGAGCGCACTTCCATCATTTCGGTCAGGTAATATAATTCGATGCGCGTCAAATGGCCCAAGAGCGGAATGGTACGCAACTGCTCGTAGCGGTCCAGGGGAGCCAGCGCGGCCGAAAGCTCTGGGCGGTGATAGAGCAACTTCTCAAAGCTGGGCGTATCAATCGTCAGCACCTGGCAGGGCGAGGCTGCCACGGCATGGGTACTGTGGCGCTGTCCCTCCAGATAATCATAAATGCCTAAGACAAAGAGGGGCCGCTGCGGCGTTGGCTCCACAGTGCGGACGAGATGAGGACGCATACTTCCCGTTGCCAGGCGTTGCAGGCTGCGTTCTTCCACCCGACCTTGCAACAGAAAGTAAAGATGGCGCACCGGCGCGCCCCGGGTAAAAAAGACCTCCCCCGCAGCATAATCGAGGACACTCAATCCAGGGTCGAAAAACTCACGCGAGCGGTCGAGGAGCGGGATATATTGAAACAGACGTTGGCGGGCCGCAGCCGGATTATTCGATGAAGTGGGCATCTCAGCCTTGTTCGAGTCTGTCCTACAGGTTAGACCTGCTGGGTGGTTGACAACGGAGGGGAGCCAGGCCGCCCGTCGTCCGTCGTCCGTCGTCGAGGGTCCATCATAATTGCGCCTTGAGCGCTTCGGCAGAACGACGCGTCATGCCGGGGACGGTCAGCAATTCATCGACTGTGGCCGCGCGGATCTTATCCAGATCACCCTGGAAGTGCTGCAACAAGGCTTTGCGGCGCGCGGGGCCGATCCCTTTGACATCATCCAACTTGGAGCGGGTCTGCTCTTTGCTCCGCAAGTTACGGTGATAGGTGATGGCAAAACGGTGGGCCTCGTCGCGGATGCGTTGCACCAGATGCAAGGCCTCGCTGCCACGTTTCAGCCAGATCGATTGCGATTGGCCGGGGCGGAAAAACTCTTCTTCCCGTTTGGCCAACCCCACCACGGGGATGCGATCCAGCAGGCCAAATTCTTCGAGTACTTCCACGGCAACGCCCAGTTGTCCTTTGCCGCCATCAATAATGACCAGATCCGGCAAGATGCGCCAACTGTCCTCTTCGCCACGCGCCTTGGCACCTGGATCATGCTCGTTGTAGGATTCGACAATACGGCGGAAGCGACGACGCAACATCTCGCGCATACTGGCAAAATCGTCGGGTGACCCCTGGCTGCCTTTGCCTTGAATCTTGAAGCGTTTATAGGCGCTTTTCAGCGGCGCGCCTTTGGCAAAGACCACCATCGAGCCGACAGTGTTGGTGCCCTGAATGGTGCTGATATCAAAACATTCGATGCGCGCTGGCGGATTTTCCAGGCCGAGCACCGCTTGCAACTCGGCCACCGCGCTGGTCTGGCGGTTGGTATCGGCTGCCCATTCGGCCTGTTGCAAGCGCAGGTATTCAGCGGCATTGGTTTCGGCCAGAGCCAACAACTGGCGCTTTTTGCCCCGTTGCGGCGTGCGCAATTCCACCGCGGCCCCGCGTTTATCGCTGAGCCACTGCTCCAAAACCTGCCAATCTTCGGGCATGGCCTGCACCAAAATCAACCCGGGGACAAAAGCCACCTGGTCGTAAAATTGCTGAATAAACGCCCCAATCGTCGCACCTTTCTGGTCGACAACCGAGCCATCCTCGGCAGCCATTGCCTCGCTTCCTTCGAGCATGACGCTTTCGCGGCCCAGCAAACGCCCCCGGCGCACCATAAAGAGCTGAATGGCGGTATTGCTGGTGCGCTCGTCTTGGGCCAGCGCGATATAATCGGCATCTTCCAAACGGGTGCTGACCACCTTTTGCTGCTCGGCGATCTGTTTGGCCGCTCTGAGCCGGTCGCGATAGAGCGCGGCCAGCTCGAATTGCATATTCTCAGCCGCGCGGCCCATCTGCTGTTCCATTTGGCCCAATACCTGCTCGGTATCCCCACTCAGGAAGTCCATCAATTGGCGCAGGGTGTGGCGATATTCCTCTTTTGTCTGGCGACCGATGCAGGGGCCACCACACATTTTGATGTGATAATAGAGGCAAGGCCGCGCATCCTGCCCGGTGATCACGCGGTCACAATCCAAATAGGGAAAGATGCGGCGCAGCGCCTCCAGCGTCTGGTAACAAAGCCGGGCACTGGTATAGGGGCCGAAATAGCGCCCCCCATCTTTCAAGACCTTGCGCACAACTTCAATTTTTGGGAAATCATCCTGCCAATTGACTTTGATGTACGGGAAATTTTTGTCATCTTTAAGCCGGATATTGTAATGCGGCTTGTAGCGCTTGATCAGCTCGTTTTCGAGTACCAGCGCCTCTAACTCGGTTTGCGTCACCCACCAGGTGATGTCAGCAATCTCTTCGACCAGGGCCTGGGTTTTGGGGGTGTGGTTTGCGGACGCGTGAAAATAGCTGCGTACACGGTTGCGCAAGACCACAGCCTTGCCCACATAGATCACTTTGCCATCGGCATTGTGCATCTGGTAGCAGCCGGGGCGATCAGGCAGGTTACCAAGTTTTTGGATAACTCGTTCGGGCAGTTGGCGTTCCATGATGTTCAGTCAGAAAATGGGTATGGGCCCGCTCCATCCTCAGGGCGATCCCTACAAAATTCATGCCACCCAAGCAGCGTAAGATCGCCAGGCGGCGTAGAAATACCACGCCAATCATAGCGTCAAGTGGCAGAAATCCGCAAGCAGATTAGAACATATTAGCGATTTTTCGGCTAGTTTACAGTGGGCGAACTCACACTATCCAAGCGGCGGAGGCCGGGTAGCGTTGAGGAACAAACAGGGAGCGGCGAGGAAAAAGCAGAACCGATAAGCTTGTTCCCCCGAGACTGGCTAAGCCAGCACAAGCTTACCGGTTCTGAAATTCAGTATACCATCTGGCCGCGGCCGAGTCAAAAACCCATAAGCCTGTTTACACGATACTTTTGCTAAAACACTATAATAGTCAGCGCTTTTTGGGAATTTCCCCAGCCAAATGCCCTGTTTTCAGGCGATTTGTGCCTGTATTTTTTCGACAACCCGACGAAAGTCCGCCATCCATGCAGGATTCTGGAAGAGCTCGGCGCCGCCGTAGAGTTGGATGCCCCAGCTCTGCGGCTCGGCTCCAACCAGGGCTTCCAGGCTGGCGGGGAAATCGAGCACATCCAAAATCAGTTGCACGCGGCGATCGGCGGGGACGAACTCGGGCGCAGCGGCCAAAAATTCGCGGCCCCACTCTGGCGGGCGGCCACTCTTTTGAGCGTAGATCAAAGGTGTGAAGACATCGATGGCCGCGGCCAGGCGTTGATAATCCTGGGCGAAGATGCGCGTCAGCGCGCCATCAAACTCAGCCGGCAGCCACGGGCACATGTAGGCCCCGACCACACAATTGGGCTGCTGCTGGCGGATCAGGTTGCTGTAGTGCAGGGCAAACTCGGCGATCCGCTGACATTTGTGCTCCTGCCAGGCCGCGGCGTGCTGCGCCAAAATCTGCTGCGGGGTTGTGGCATCCACCCCGCGACGCTCACAGAAATCCGCGATGCACGCGGCACAAAAACAACTCTCTTGCAGGTCTGGCGTGGGTGTCTCGAACCAGCCAGCATAGGTCAGATAGTCGAGCCAGATGCCAGCCGGTTGAAATTGCCGCAACCCTGCCAGCAACTGGTCTTCGACCTCGGCCAGAAAGTCAGCTTGCGACAGACAGACCCCCTGCACCAAACGCCCAAAGCGGATCGGCTGCCCATCCACACCGAGCGGGATCAGTTCTGGGCGCGCCTTAAAGTCTGCCCGGAAGGTCTTAAATTCGACGCAGGCTGCCAGGCCATACTGTTCACAAGCGGCAAAGGCTTCAGCGTCGAACATGTGGAACCAGCAGGCGTTGGCCCCGATCTCGGCAAAACGAGCGGCATAGGCAATTGCCCCGCGGCCATAGGGGCCAAACCAGGGCGGCTCGGGGTAGGTATCAGCTCGATCAGCCATGGGGCAAACTCCGTTGATCCCACATTTGGCGGGTAAGCTGGACATGACCGGCGTGCAAGGCCATGTGTTCCAACGCATGGAGCAGCGACCAGGCGACCGTGACAGTGTCGCCATTGGTGGGGGCGACCCGCGTCTCTGCCAGGCTCTCCAGCGTAAGGCTCTCCAAAACCGTGCGGCTATCCGCTATGGTGGCGGCCAGTTGCTCACGCAAGGTAGCAGCAGGCACACCGTGCGTCCGGAATTCCTCGGCGCGCACTCGCTGCGTGCGCTGGCGCACAACCACGTCCCCAATCCAATACCTGGTTGAGCCCGCCACATGGGCAGACAACACCCCGATCGAATTCATCTGCGGGCCGGGCGTCCAATCGATGCCAGCCTGGGGCAAGTCAGCCAGGGCACGCTCAAATTCCCCCTGGAACGTCGTCAGTCGTTCAAAATAATCTGCAAAGAAGGGTAACATCAGCACCTCGTAGACAAGACCGCGCCATCAAACAATCTGCATAAAACAAAAGCGCATCGACACCACAACCAGTGAGGGATCGATGCGCTCTGGGTAAAAATCACAGGCAGGATTTTACAGATGCCCAGCCACTGCCATTACTTGCGCTGGCGACCGATCCATACGCTGGCGGCCAGGGCGCTGATGGTAGCAAGCAAGGCGGGCAACGTTTGGGCCAGGCTGCCAAAACCGGCACCGGTTTCGGGAAGCGTGGGAGGAATCGTCCCACCGGGGACAGTCCCGCCCGGCACGGTGCCACCGGGAACAGTGCCATTGCTGGGCTCGTCATCGTCGGCATCCTCATCATCTGCTGCCTCGACCGACGCCGTAAATGGCTCCATCACAATCGCCCCATCTGCCTGAACTGGCACATCCGGGCCTGGGAACTCATATTCCCCGACAACCCCTTCATCCACATGCAGCATTGCCCACAGTGCGGTCTCGCTATCCAGGGCCGGGTCCAGCGCGACCTCAACAGCCAGGTTGTCGCCAGCCTCCACTGCGCTCTGGCCGATTACAGGACCTGGGGCACCATTATTGTCTAAATGAATAACGATCCAACCTGGCGCGGCTGCGGTTACACTATCTACCACGACGGTCGAACCATCCGACGATTGATCAGAAACGACAACTGCATCGGCTCCGGCCTGGGCGCTGGCAATTGCTGGCAGCGCGGCGAGGCTCAGGACCAATATCAGAATCCATTGCAGCTTCACCAAATTTCTGCGATTCATTTAAGTGCTCCTATTATGGGTCTGGTCTGCGTAAAGTATGTGGAGAATGATCGCTGCAAATGCGTGGCGACCAAAGAAGGTTATAATGCAAAAATTTTAGCACATTTTTTCACCCATGACAAGTCCGAAAAATCTTCTGGGGTAAATTGATCTTTACACAAAAGTTTGTCAATCAGCATAGGCAACTTGTCCAGAATTTGAAAAGATTTTGCAGATCCGGACTTTCTGGCCGGTTTTGGATGCAGACAATGCGTCCTACTTCGGTGAGATCGCGTAATCGATCTCACTAGCCAATCTGCCTGGTTCTCTGGTATACTTCTCAGCAGTATACGCTGCAACAGTGTTGGATAATTCTTAGAGGTTGAACAGCCTTGTCCCAAAGCAGTTGGACCAGGAGGATGCATTGAACCGCGATTGGACTCGTAATGCGTTTGTCTATTTATTGATCATGGTGTCGTTGGCCGTGCTCTTTTTCAACGTGCCTTGGTCTTCACAGGCCCCCGCGACGATCACGATGTCACATCTGGCCCGTTTGATTGAATCAAAGGATGTCGATCAGATCGATGTGCGCGGGCCGGAAGTACGCGTCAGCCTGCATAGTGGGTCTGATTATGTCGTTCGCCGGGAGTTAGAGGTGCCACTGAGCGAAACTTTGGTCGGCTTGGGGGTGACAACCGAACAACTCAACCAGGTTGATATTCAATATGCACCACCCAGCAACAGTGGCAACTGGTTCGCTTTGTTGATCAACCTTTTGCCGCTGGTCTTTGTTGCTGGCCTCTTTTTTATTCTGTTTCGGCAGACCCAGGGGAGCAACAACCAGGCGCTCTCCTTTGGCAAAAGTCGGGCCCGGATCTTCACGGGCGACAAACCCACGGTCACCTTTGATGACGTTGCCGGGGCCAATGAAGCCAAAGAAGAGCTGGAAGAGGTGGTGGAGTTTCTCAAAGAGCCGCAAAAATTTGTAGCCCTGGGCGCGCGCATCCCCAAAGGGGTGCTGCTGGTCGGCCCACCAGGAACCGGTAAAACCTTGATGGCCAAAGCGGTCTCCGGTGAAGCCGGTGTGCCCTTCTTCAGCATCTCGGGCTCGGAATTTGTCGAGATGTTTGTGGGTGTAGGTGCCAGCCGGGTGCGCGATCTCTTCGAGCAAGCCAAGCGCAACAGCCCTTGCATCATCTTTATCGACGAAATCGACGCGGTCGGTCGCTATCGAGGCACTGGCCTGGGCGGTTCGCATGATGAACGTGAGCAGACCCTCAACCAGATTTTGGTCGAGATGGATGGGTTTGGCACCGATACCAACGTGATCCTGATCGCGGCCACCAATCGCCCAGATATTCTCGACCCGGCCCTGCTGCGCCCTGGCCGTTTTGACCGCCGTGTGACGATGGATCGCCCCGACATTCAAGGGCGGCGCGCCATTCTCAATGTGCATGTCAAGGGCAAGCCACTCACGCCGGATGTAGATCTCGACCGGATCGCCAAACAGACGCCCGGCTTTGTGGGGGCCGATCTTGAAAATGTGGTCAACGAAGCAGCGATCCTCTCGGCCCGGCGCAACAAACGTGCCATCGGGATGCAAGAATTGCAAGAAGCTGTGGAGCGAATCGGCTTGGGTGGGCCCGAACGGCGCAGCCGTTTAATCTCGCCCGAAGAGAAACGCATCACCGCGTACCATGAAGCAGGTCATGCCGTGGTCGCCTTCCTGAGCGAACACAGCGAGCCGATTCAAAAGATCACCATCATCCCGCGCAATTCAGCGTTGGGATATGTGTGGCGGGTGGCGGAGACAGACCGCATTCTGCGCCAGCGCTCTTATTTCTTTGATTCCATCGCCATTGCCCTGGGTGGGCGCGTGGCCGAAGAGTTGATCTTCAACCATCTTTCCACCGGCGCGGCCATGGATATTCAACAGTTGACCCAGACTGCCCGCACCATGGTGACCAAATATGGGATGAGCGACAAAATGGGGCCGTTACAATTTGGGCAACAAGAAGAGCTCGTCTTTTTGGGCCGCGAGTTGGGGGAACAGCGGGACTATAGCGAAGAAGTGGCCGAAGCCATTGATGCTGAAGTGCGCTCGATTGTGGATCGTGCCTATAATCAAGTGCGCGTGATGCTGAGCGAAAATATCCAGAAGCTTCATGCCGTGGCCGATGCACTCATCGACCGCGAGACGCTGAGCCGCGACGAGTTCGAGCAGGTCTGGGCTGCCGCGTAGGGTTTCCCACAGGCCCAGCTTCCCACTGGTTCACCTCACCGGGTGCGCTTGGGGAGCTGGGCATGATTTTGTCCACACTACTTTCAAACAGATCATCCCCGTGTTCATCATCCGCCTGCTCATCAGATTGGGCGGCTTTGCGGACTGCACGCCCCTGGCCCGATCCCTGATCAGGCCCCACAATCCCTTTGGCCTCTAATTGATCCATCAGCCGGGCTGCTTTGGGATAGCCAACGCGCAGTTTGCGTTGCAATTGGCTGGTGGTGACCTGTTCCAGATCGCGCACCGCGTCGATGGCATCTTGCAGCAATTCGTCTTCGTCCTCCAGCCGGTCGAGCAAAGCCAACCAGGGCGCGGGGGTGGTCGGGGCTGGCGAGGTTGCCTGATTTTTCCAGAAGCTCGCCACGCGGCCGATCTCATCATCTGCCACAAAGCACCCTTGCACACGCCACAATTTGGCAACATCCGGGCGCATCACCAACATATCGCCGCGCCCCAACAACCGTTCCGCGCCCGGCGTATCCAAAATCACCCGGCTATCGGTCTGGCTGGTAACGGCAAACGCAATGCGCGTGGGAAAATTAGCTTTGATCAGCCCGGTAACGACATCCACGCTGGGGCGCTGGGTGGCCAGGATCAAATGGATGCCCGTGGCCCGCGCCATCTGGGCCAGGCGACAAATTTGCCGCTCGATGTCCTCCGCCGCGGTCATCATCAGATCCGCCAACTCGTCGATGATCAGGACGATGTAGGGCAGTGGCTGGCGGCCTTCTGTCTGCTCTTTGCCTTTGCTAACCAGGGCATTGTAGGCCTCCAGATTGCGCACGCCCGCCTGCTGAAAGAGCCGATACCGATCATCCATCTGCAAGAGCAACCAGGTGAGCGCGCCCATCACCTGATCCACCTCGGTGATCACCTGGCCGATCAGGTGGGGGATGCCATTGTAGCCGGGCAGCTCGACCATTTTGGGGTCAACCATCACAAAGCGCAATTGCTCCGGCCCATGTTGCATCAACAGACCGGTGATGATGGTGTTGATGCAGACCGATTTGCCCGCGCCCGTTGCACCCGCGATCAACATATGGGGCGCCCGCGTCAGGTCCATGGCCATCGGCGCGCCCGCAGTGTTGCGCCCCAGTGGCAAGGCCAGCTTGCCGCCATCCTGGGCCAAGGCTTTGCTTTCCAGAATGCCGCGCAGCGTAACGGTCTTTTTGTCGGGATTGGGCACTTCAATGCCAACATAGGGCCGCCCCGGCACCGGGGCCTCGATGCGCACAGCAGGGACGGCCAGTGCCAGCGCCAGATCATCGGCCAGATTGACGATCCGGCTGACGCGTACCTTGCGCCGTTGCCCGGCCCGCTCCAAATAGAGCGGCTCAACACCAAACTGAGTGACGGTGGGGCCGGTTTCAACATGGATCGTGCGCACGGGCACATTAAAATCGCTCAGGGTATCTTCGATCAATTGCTGCATTGCCCGCACATCCACCGGCGAATCGAGCGCGGCTTCAGGGATCAGCAGATCGAGCGAAGGCAGTGTGCCGTCCGAGGCCACACTTTGCATGGCTTCGGCCTTTTTGCTGCGAGTTTTGGGCTTACTGCGTGTGGGGGGCGGGGTTGTCACGCTCGCTGGCGGCGTCGCTTCAACCGGTTCGCCAGGCCCGGGCTGCGCCGTTCGCTGCCGCCTGACCGCGGCCCTTCGGGGGGTGGGCTCATGCGCCGAAACAAAGTTGCCAGCCAGCGCTTCACCAGTCGGGGGCTCACCTGGCACTCGGGCAGCCGGGGTCGATACGGGGCGCACCAACGCGGACCAGCGCTGCACCAGCGCGCCCAACGGCAACCGACCGGGGTGCCAGGTTGGTCGTTCCTGGCCAAACAGCAAGCGCAACGGGGTAAAGCGCAGCAACCACCACAAGCCGAGCAGATTCAACAATGCCAGCACGGCCAGGGCAGGCCAGCGGCCAAGCGCGGCCAGCAACACACTGCCCACCCCGACCCCAATCAAGCCGCCATTGGCCCCATCGGTCTGCGGAGCCCAATTGGGCACCAGGTTATACCAGACAAAGGTCCCGGCCTGCATACTCAATAGCCACAATTCGGCCCCGACAATGGCTTCAACACTCCAGAAACCTGCGCGCTCGCCCAGCATCAAGACCGCGCCGAGGATCAGCAAGCCGCCGGCAAAGAGGGGCGCGGTCCAGCCGATCATGCCGGTGAGCCAGGGCAAAGTCTGGCGGAAAGGATCGTTGCTGGGCAATAGGCTGAGCAGGCCAAAACCACCAGCCAGGAAGATCAGCAAGCCCAGCAGTTCAATGCTAAAGTTTTCTTGCAACTCCGCCCACCAGGTTGTGAGGGGTCGTCGTGTCGATTTCCGAGTCATGCCTTGTATGATATTGCTATTTCGGGTTGTAACACCAGAGGCTGCTTGCCATTGACTTGTTCCATCTCGCTGAGCACGCGCGCGACCTGACCAATCGCCACACGCTGTTTGCGATAGAGATCGCTCTCGCTCATGGCGAGGCGGTCGGCAATTTCGCGCACTTTCCGTCCCTGGATGAAGCGCATCTCCAGAATATTGTAGAGCAACCATTCTGGCGCGCTGAGGTTGGGCTTGCCCTCGGGCTTGAGGCGTTCAATGGCAATGCCCAGCACCAGACGAAGCGCTTTGGTCGGGTCGCCATCGGCCTGGGCCAGCGCATCGCGCACAATGCGCAACTGGACCAGCGGGCTGAGGGTCAATTTGGGGCCGCCCCAATAGTGAGAGAGGGCATCTTTGACCCAATCTTCAAATTCCGGGCTGTGGATCGGGCTGGGGTCGAGCAACACCGCGGCGGGCGTCCGCTCGCTGTCATTGGCCGTGTAGGGCACCACCCCGCGCCACTGTTGAATGCGTTCCAGGCCGGGAATAATGCGCCGCAGGGCCACAAAGACATTTTGCTGCAAACGACGATCAGCCAACCCATTGGCGATGCGCTCGACCATTTGGGCGACGACTTCCGTCTCTTCCAGGCTGAGCAGGGGAATATCGGTGCGGGCCTTGACCCCCAACACGCCGAGGACACGGCGATCCTCGGGCTCGTTGGCTGTCTCCAGCAGCGGCCAGATCCAATACCCAGCATGGGAACGGGGGTGCAACGGTTGACCATTTTTGAGCACCTGGGCCAGCGCGGTGCTCCAATCGGTTACGTTGATGACTTCCTCGCGCGTCGAGGGAGGCCCAACTGCCGCCTCCAGCAGCAGATCCGGCCCGACAACAGCAGCCACAAACCCCGAGGGCACACGCAGCAATTCGCAGAGCGCCGACAGATTATTGTCCAAAAACTGGCGCAGATCACTGGTGGTTAACAGACGGCGATCCAGCTCGCGCAACCAGGCCACTTCATCATGATCCTCGCGATAGACCAACCGATCTACCAGCGACTTGGAGATGCTCAACACCAATTGGCTGGCGACAATCACCCCGGTGATGACGCTGAAAAGCACGATGTCGCGCGGCAAGCCGAGAATGCGCTCGACCGTGGGCAACGTCTGGATCGAGAGAATCACCAGGATGGCGACGACCGGGCCGCGCATAAAAAAGCGCAAGAGCCGATAGCGCACAACCCGATCCGGCGTAAGTACACCAAAATAGACAACCGTGTAGCTCATCAGCACGAGCAGAAAGGCCACGGCCAGATTGCCCACAATCGCCAGCGGCAGGATCCATACCGAGGGTTGCAGCGGGGCCACACGGCTGAGCGAAATCAAGTACGGGAAGATGCCAACACCGGGCGCGATAAAGCCCATCAGCAGATAATTCATGCGCTTGCGGCTGCTGTCGGTCAGGCAGCGGCTGCGCGCTTTCCAGATATTCTGCATGGCCAGGGCGGCAGTCAGCGCAAAAAAGATGGCGAATGCCCCAAAGAAGGGGCCAGCCTCCAGATAGCTGATCGACGGGGAGAAGCGCACTTGATCCACAAGTTGGCGGCCAAAGAGCGCGTCCACTGCGCTGATCAAGCTGAGTAGCCAGGCGACGAGGGCAATCCAATAGCGGCGACCGAGCCGATAATTGGTGGTTTGGAGAACGCCGAGCGAAAAACTGTAATAGGCCGCGGGCAAAAAAGCAATGCCCAGCCATTCAAAACGGAGCCACCGTTCCGCGGAGAGCGGTGAAACCACCCGGATCAGCGCCACTTCACTGGCGTAGGGGATCATCACGCAGGCCAACAATAGTGCGAAACGCCGCGCCACCGGACTGCGAAAATTATAGGTAAACATGTAGGCCAACAGCGAGAAGGCCAGAATCACGACTACCGAAGCAACCGTGACATTCAACATGCTCAATAAATCTAACAGACTAAACCCTGGTTCAAACATATGTAAGTCCGAATCCTTCTGTTCACTGACCAACTCACCGGTTTACTTTTTGAACACTTATTCAGTGAACAAGCGGATTTCGTATGACCATTCGGCTCAACTCACCCATTCCAGTTCTTCATTCACAACGACCCACATATTCCGACGCTTCTGCAAGTGCAGGCGAAAACCCCCGCTGACCATCGGATTGCGCCGCACATGCAGATGCAATTCAGCTTCTTGTAGCGTCCGAAAATCAATCGGATCCATCTCGAGGACGGGGCCAGCGGGCGGAGGGGCCGGTTCATCCGGCAGCAACCAGTGGATGGGGCCATCAAACCCCAGATCGCCCTCGACTTCGGCGGGGTGACTGCGGATGCGCAGCTCAGCCGGTGTGCCATCGACATCTGGCTCCAAGAAGCGCAACGTGCCCAATTTGTGGATCAGCGCGGTGCGCCGGATGCGCAACGTGTCTGGTTCCTGGTTATCGGTGCTGCGATAATAGCGGGCCAGCGCATAGACCGGCCCAAACGCATTTTGCTGGCTCAGGAGCCGCAGCAGCTCTTCGCGCACGCCATTCCATTGATAGCGCCATTCGTTGCTGCGGATCTGATCCCCATACTCCAGCAATTCCAAAGTGGCATCTGCGCCCAAACGGCTGACGATGGCCACCGGCGAAAGGCGAGTGGGGTCCTGCTTGAGTCGGGCCAGCAAAAGATCCGGCGTGATTTCGACTTCATCGGCTTTCAAAAACGAGCGCCGCGTGGTTACGCTGAAAAAGATACCCACAACCACCGCGCTAATCAGCAACCCGACCAGGGTCCAAGCGACCGGGTCCATCACTTCGAGCAGACGCTCCAGCGACGGCCACTCATCAAATCCCAAGCTTGCCCAAAATTGAGCAAGAGCCTCCATCAACTCCTGCATACCTATACCCACTCACCCGTTAAGGTTGATCGTATTGATGCTATTGTACCACAGTTTGGCACCGCGGGCGCGAGCGCGGAGACAGTCGGCGAGATTGACCGAGGGCACCGCATCCTTCTGCCACCCTCCACCGTCCATTGTCTGCCTGCGATGAACCAATCTGCCGCTCGCTATGCTTGGCAGCCCGCTCGTCTCACAGTATAATGGGTAGCTTGTGTTTGGTGATATTCATCGGATAAGCGCTTGCGCAAGCCTGGGCGGAAGTGGCTCGCTGAGGATCTCGTCTCGTTTGCAAGCGCTCCGGTGCTGCGTAAGTGGTAGCAACAACAGCAAAGAATGGGAATATTGTGACTTTAAGTTGGACAACGCTGGATCAAGAGATTGGCACAGGGCAACCGGCACCAGCAGGCTGGCAACAGCTCGCCAACGTACCGCTGGTAATTGTGGTAGGTGTGACCGGCGTTGGGAAAAGCACAACCTTGGCGGGGCTGGCAGCAGCCAATTTGCCCTACGTGGTCCTGCCGAATCGCCGCGATCTCACCGACCAGTTGCTGATCCCTGCCGTACAGCGGGCAGCGGGCGAACCGGTGCACGCAGTGACGGATCGCACAGAACGGTTTGCCTATACTCGCCGCTATCGCGAGCTGTACCCGGGCGGGATGAGCCATGCGTTGGCCCAATTGTGGGCGGCACCACTACCCGCGGGGCACTTTTGGTTGTTTGATGGGTTGCGCGGGGTCGATGAAGTGAGCCACGCCGCGCAATTGTTGCCGCAAGCGACTTTTGTGGTCTTGCATGCACCAGATGGGGTGCGTGTGCAGCGCTTACTGGGCCGAGCAGATGGGTTTGACCACGTAGCAACCGCGGCAGCCCCGGTCGGGGATCAGCCGCTGTCGAGCCTGGCGGAGCTTGGTATTCGCGATGAGCAGGCCATCTTTACCGCAACGGAAAGCGAGCAATTGCTGCGTTTGGTGCAGACCCACGCGGTCAGCGCGGCGGATCTGCGGGCCAAGGCCGAGATTGTACTCACGGAGCGGCGCAATTACGATCCCTACGCGGCCAGCGCATGGCTAAGCCACCATGCTGCCGAGCGCACTTTGCTGATCGACACGACCCAGCATTGGCCCGCGCAAGTGACAACCTTGATCAAAGCACAATTGAAGCATTGGAAGCTGATTTGAGCCCACATGATGGTTGATTCAACCCTTACCATTGATCGCATCACGCCGACGGTTTTTCGTTTGCCCTTGCAGGGCGAATTGCGCTGGGGTAAAGCCAGTTCGTTGGCCGAAGCGCGTCACGTCCTGATCGAAGTCCGGCTCAGCGATGGCAGCATCGGTCATGCGGAAGCACCGCCGCGCCCGACCATTTATGGCGAAACCGCGGCGAGCATCGTCACCATCATCAACCAGGAATTGGCCCCGCGGCTGCACGGTCAACCCTTGCGGCTGGTGGCGGAGCGGCTGCACGAGATCAAAAACAATCACACCGCCAAAGGTGCGATTGACATGGCCTTGCACGCGGCCCTGGCCCAGCGCGCGGGCAAAAGCCTCGCCGAGTGGCTGGGGGTCACGGCCCAGCGCGTCAAAGTCAGCTATATCCTGGGGATTGGCGAGCGCGAACAGGTGTTGGCCGAAGCGCAACGCGTGTACGAGCAAGGCGTGCGCGTGCTCAAGGTGAAAGTCGGGCGCGATTGGGCCGAAGATGTGGCGCGTATTCTCGATCTGCAAGAGCTTTTTGGCGAGCGCATGGCCCTGTATGCCGATGCCAATGAATGTTTCGAGCCCCACGAGGTCTGCGGCAAATTGGCCGAACTGCGCGATCTGGGGCTGCTCTATTGTGAAGAGCCGCTGCCCGTGGAGTTGATTCCCGAGCGAGCCAACGTACGCGCCGAGGGAATCATCCCGCTGATCGCGGATGACAGCTGCTTCACCGCGCGCGACCTCACGCGGGAATTGGCGGCCAACACCTTCGACATTCTCAACATCAAGACCGCGCGCACTGGCTATAGCGAATCGCGGCTGATGCTGGAGCAAGCGCAAGCCGCGGGCAAAACGATCATGGTGGGTTCGCAGGCTAGTACTGGGCTGGGGACGACCCACGCGGCATTGTTTGCCGGGCTGCCGGGCGTGACGCATCCCAGCGAATTGAGCTTTTTTCTCAAGCTCAAAGAAGATATTCTGACGCGGCCCTTACGCTTGCGCGAAGGGTATCTTGATCTCGCCGACCTGGCAGACGTAACAGTGGACCCAGCATTGGTGGCCGCGGCCACGGTCTCGCCGCAATTCTGAAGACTATCCGAATCACTCGGGCTGAGTGTGTTTCATCTGGGGAATCCATGCTGGCTGTGGATGAGTTTTTACCGAATTTCATGAAAGTTTATCAAGTTCAGGAATCCTTATGGCTTTAAGTATTGGCATTGTCGGCCTGCCGAATGTGGGCAAAAGCACGACCTTTAATGCCCTCACCAAAACTCAAAATGCGACCGTCGCCAACTATCCTTTTTGTACCATCGAGCCAAATCGGGCGGTGGTGCCGGTGCCCGACGAACGGGTAGACAAATTGGCAACCCTGGTCAAACCCGAAAGGGTGCTCTACACCACCGTTGAATTTGTGGATATCGCCGGGTTGGTCAAAGGGGCCAGTCAGGGCGAGGGATTGGGCAACAAATTCCTGGCCAATATCCGCGAGACGTCGGCCATTGTGCATGTTGTGCGCTGCTTCGATGATGAAAATGTGGTGCATGTGGCGGCCAAACCGAGCCCGCGCGACGACATTGAGGTGATCAACATGGAGTTGATCCTGGCGGACCTGCAACAATTGGAGAATCGCCTCGCCCGTACAGAGCGACAAGCGGCCCATGACAAGAAGCTCCAGGCGCAGGTGGTGATCATGCGCGAGCTCAAGGCGCTGCTCGAAACCGGCAAACCAGTCTCGGCTTATGAGGACAGGGAGAACGAGGCCTTCCAGAGCTTGAATCATGAGATGCGCTTCTTAAGCAGCAAAACCGTGATCTTCGCGGCCAACGTCAATGAGGCGGATCTGGCCGAAGATAACGAATATGTGCAGGAAGTCCGGCAGATCGCCGCGGAGCACAATGCCGAAGTCGTCAAACTCTGCGCCAAACTCGAAGAAGAGATGGCCGGGTTGACCGATGAAGAGCGGCAAGAGTTCCTGGCCTCGCTCGGTGTGACCGAAAGCGGCCTGGAACAGGTGATCCACAAAGGCTATCATGCACTGGGCTTGATCAGCTTCTTTACGGCAGGGGTCAAGGAAGTACGGGCGTGGACCATTGAACAAGGCTGGAAGGCACCCCAGGCCGCGGGCGTGATCCACACCGACTTTGAGCGGGGCTTCATCCGCGCCGAGGTCATTCCGTACGATGCCTTTCTCCGATTCGGGAGTGAGAATGCCGCCAAAGCCGCGGGCGCGATGCGGGTCGAGGGCAAAGAGTATGTCGTGCAAGATGCCGATGTGATGCACTTCCGCTTTAATGTTTAACATGCAATCCGTACGGATTACCACCCAACCCGTGACCGCGGCCAACTGGCGGGCGGCCGTAGCGCTGGAGATTCACCCGGAACAGCGCGACTTCACGCCGTCGGTGGCACTTTCACTCGCCAAGGCATACATCCAGCCGGAAGGGGCCATCTATGATCCCGTGGCCGTCTATGCGGGGTCAACGATGGTCGGCTTCTATAGTTGGATCTACTATCCGGGCGAAGTGCGCTATTGTTCGATTGGCGGATTTCTGATCGACAAAAGCCAGCAGGGCAAGGGATATGGGCGGGCCGCGCTGCAAGATTTTCTCCAGGCTGTGCGCCGTAAATATACCACGTGCAGCGATGTCTTCCTCACGGTGCATCCGCGCAATTTGGTTGCGCAGCGGCTCTACCTGAGCGCAGGGTTTGGCTACACCGGCGACATGATCGAAGGCGAGCAGATCATGCGCTGCGTGCTGCTCCAAAAGTAAACAGAGAATACAGGTAGACAAAAACAGAGAACCTTGCCCCTGTCTACCTGTATTCCCTTCCCCACCTACGGCGTATCAGTCATCGCCTCGCTGGTCGTCACTGCCTCCGTCACCGTCAACAATGCTGTATCCGTAAGCAACTCGGTTGCCGTGATCGGCTCGCTGCTACTCAGCGACGCGGTCGGTGTGATCCCCAGGAACGAGGTGATCGGCACCGTTTCGGTCAGCGATGAAGTGGCTTCGGGCGTGGGCGGTGCCTGCAAATAGCGGTCGCGCGTGTCGTTGACAAATTGATCACCCGTGAAGCTGGCTATTTTGACATAATATTCCGAATTCGAGGCCTTGGCATAATAGTTGGTGCCACCTTCATCCCTGGCCCCAATCACCAGGGTGATCGTCTCTGGCTCGCCCGTGGCCGGCTGGGTTTCAATGGTCACGGTGGCGCTTGGCTGATCCAACCCGAACTCGGGCTGCTCGTCTCGGCCCACCGGAGCAATCATATTCAGGGTGCCCAACCGGGTGAGGATGGTGCTGAAATTGTTGTTGTTGAACGTTTCATCCTCGCTCAGATCGGCCAGCGTCCACGTATCGGTGTTGACGCGCGTAAATGCCAGGGTCCCATTGGCATTTTCAATCGTGACCGCCTGCACATCCGCGGTTGGCACTTGCAGGTAGGTCAGGGCGATCCAGCCCCCAACGTCGGTGCGGATCTCTGAGCCGGTCACCTCACTCGTCAAATAGACTTGATCTTGCCCCCCCAAACGCACGTTGGTCGTGCGCGTACTGGGCGAGGTGCCGATGTACAGGGTTTGACTGTTGCCATCGCTGCCAGTAAAGGTCAACTTTTTGGCAAATTGGCTATCAGAGACTTGCAACTGGTTGTGGCTGCTCGCGGTTTGTGCCACCAGCCGACCCGTATCAATCCCCACCACCGTGCTGATCAATTCGCTGATCTTCAGCGAATCGACCGGGTAATCGCCATAATTGGTCGCCACCCAGCCATCATCGCTCTTGCTCAAGTCCACCCGTTCCGTGGGGGATTCCAACGTGAGCGCGCTGAGCGAGCTTTCGCTCACATTGTTGAGTAACATGCTGACCGCCGCGTTGCTTCGATCCTGCGGCCAGAAGAGAACGGCAATCAGCGCGATTTGCAGCACCAGAATGCCACTCAGAATCAGGTTTCGTCGTTCCATCATTAATCGCTCCCCGACAAAGCATTGGGCAATTCGGCCGGTGGCAGCAGTTCCATTGCTCGCTCGTTGCGGCGGAAGCTGTACCACGACCCGCCGACCAGGAATAATGCCACCAGAGCAACCGCATAATTGCCCCATTCCCAGGTGGCCTGCTGAGCTTCAGTCAGCGGTTCGAGCAAACGAGTAGCACTGCCGCGGGCGCGGATGTTCAGCAGATCCGTATCTTCCACCGACCAATCGACCGCATTTTGGGCAAATTCCAGATTATTGAGCACCCGATCCTGGCCGATCTGCGACGAGAGTTGCAGCACCACATCATCCAGGAACTCGCCACTGCCGATCACCACCAGGCGGGCGGACGCGGGCGAATCGGTCAGCGCGCTGATGTCCGCGGTCGGGCCGGTTGGTGTGGGCAGCGCCTGGGGATCAGCCGCGGCCGCGGTTTCGTCCTCGGCAAAGGGGGATGGTTTGCCCTTGAAGAAGCTCTCAAACGAGCCTTGCACCACCACAGCCAAAGGATGCGCTTGCATCTCGCCTTCCACCGGGTAGCCACGTTCGGGGTAGAGCATAAAGTCGGGCTGGATGTTGGGGCTGCTGCTCAGCCACGAATTGGGGCTCGACGTGAGCAAAGTCTCGGCGGTGCGCCCTTCATTCCGGGCCGCATCCAGCGTGACCGGCGAGGCAAAGCTCATCGTCACCGCGGGCAACCCCGAGAGCATCGCCTGGTCGCGGGCCATGCCGCTTTGGCGCACATCAACAAAGAAGGGGAAATTAACCGCTTCAATCTCCTGCACCTGGAAACCGCCCACATCGCGGATGCGCGGCACGGGGAAGGGCTGATTCTGCTCATCCAGCACCATGGATTGGGCGACATCCACGCCATAATGGAGCAGCATCTCGCGCAGGCCATTTTCCACTGGCCGCGCCACCAGGCCCTGCATCATCGGGTCGAGATCGAGCGCAAAGTTGCCAGCAGCCACAATCAGCGCGCCGCCGCGCATGAGATATTGGTCGATGGCAAAGCGTTCTTTGTCGCTGAGATTTTGTGGCATCACCACCAGCAGGGTATCGACATCCGCAGGCGGCTGGCCGGTTGAAAGATCGACCGGGCGCACGGTATATTCTTGCGTCAAATGCTCCTGGATCGATTGCCACGAGGCGAGCGGCTGCTGCATCTGCCCGAACATATCCTGCGTGGGTGTGGCGGGCGGCGTCCACAAGCCAACTGTCTTCAAAAAGCCAGTGGCCGAACGTTTGAGGCCATTCTCGATGGCCGAACGAATCGCGCCCTCACTCAGATCGGTCGACGGATAGATCAGCTGGACATTCTCGCCGTTGCGCAAGACCATGTGCAGAAAATAGGTCTCGTTGCTAAAGAGTGAAACATAAAAGGGCTGCAACCCATATTGATCCAACAGTTGTTGCCGAGTCACCCCACTGGCTGCGTCGTCGGGATCGATCGTCGTGAAGACAAATTTCCCGCCCGAATTGGCGGCCAATTCTTCACCCACTTTGGTGATCGTCTCGGGCACACTCTGCAACTCCGCGGGCAGCAGCGCGGGCGTAACATAGAGCGTGAATTCCACGGGTTCGCTGATGGCGGCCAGCACCGATTCCACGCTCTGGAACCCAAAGACCACTTTCTTGATGGCGCTGGTCAGGTCATATTCCAGATTGCGGAGGCGCACCGAGACATTGCCATCGGGCATGGGTTCGATCTCGATCAAATCCTGAAAGTTGAGCACAACATTCTGGTCACCATAGCGCACCAAAATATCAAAATAGGAATTGATGATCGCGTTTTGGTAACGGTCTGCCACCTGGAAAGGCACGGGCCGAATGTTGTAGCTCTGGTTCGCTTCCGCTTCCAATTCAGGACTCGATGCCGGGTCAACCACCTCGGCAACGACGTCGCCGCCACCGATCACCGCGTACTCGCGCAGCAGATCCTCCACGCTGGGGCGCAGCGGATTGAGCAACGGGTGACTCTGTTCGCTGATGTAGCCGCGGATCAGCAGCGGCTCTTGCAAATTGGCCAGCAGATCTTTGGTGGTCTGCGAGAGCGTATATTCGCGCTGTTCGGTCAGATCCAAACGCAGCCCCTGCAGCGGGTAGAGCCAAACGTTGAGCAGCAAAAGGTTGATGCTGAGCAGCGAGCCCGCCAATTCACTGTTAAAGCGCAGCTTGCGCGTGGCCTCGCCTTCGCTCCAGCGTTTGCTCTCGATGGAAAGGGTATTGAGCACCAAGAAACAGCCAGCAATCGAGAGATAATAGACGAGATCGCGCAGATCGATCACGCCCCGCTGCACACTCTCGAAGCGGCTGCCCGTGCCAATCGCCCGCAGAATGGTGGTCCACGGGTTGCCCAGGTAATCGGTGATGCCCGGCGTGCCCACCAGGTAAAAGATGCCGCCCAGAAAGACAGTGGCGATCAGGGCGACAATCTGATTATCGGTGCGGGATGAAACAAAAAGGCCAATCGCGGCATAGGCGGCAGCCAGCAACAATGCGGCCAGATAACCGCCGATGACCGGCCCCCAATCGAGCGGCCCCAAGAGCGCCACGGTGATTGCCAGCGGCAAAGTCAACACCAGCGCGATCAGCACCAACAAGAGCGTCGCCAGAAACTTGCCCAGCACCACTTGCCACGGCTTGATCGGCAACGTCATCAACATTTCGAGCGTGCCCGAACGCTGTTCTTCGCTCCACTGGCGCATGGTCAAAGCCGCGACCAAAAAGATCAACAGCAGCGGCATCCAGTTAAAGAGGGGGCGGACATCGGCCAGACCGCGCACAAAGAAAGGATCGACCCAAAAGAAGGTAAAGAGGGTGACAGCCAAAAATGTCCCCAAAAAGATAAAGGCCATCGGCGAGCCGAAAAATCCATCCAGCTCTTTCCGCATAATGGCAACAAGTTGTCGCATAATCCAAACTCCCAAAATCGTTACGCCGCCAGTTGATTAAAAACGCTTTCCAGGGTTTGCCGATCACTCCGCAGTTCGCGCACCGGCCAGCCATGTTGCCCGGCCAGGCGATAGATCGCCGGACAGAGATCGGCATCATCCTCGGCGCGGACACGGTAAATGGCATGACCGTTGCTGGCTGGCAACAAGTCTACCTGCTGAGTGCCAGCCAGGCTTTGCAAGAGACCGGGGGCTGCCTCCACCGCATGTTCCAGCACGAGGATCGCATCCTGGGTGCGGGCCAGATCGGCCAGCCGGGCATCGGCGCGCAACTCGCCATTCATGAGGATCAGCACACGATCACACAGGGCTTCGACTTCGGGCAGAATATGCGAGGAAAAGAGGATCGTACAAAATTCGGCCAACCGGCGGATCAAATTGCGGATCTCGATGATCTGCGTGGGGTCCAGGCCGACCGAAGGTTCGTCCAGGATCAACAAGCGGGGGCGATGCAAAATGGCTTGCGCCAGCCCCACCCGTTGGCGAAACCCCTTGCTCAACGTGCCGATCGGCTGGGTCAACCGTTCCTGCAAGCCGGTGGCATAGACAGCATCCGAAATGCGGGCGCGCTGGTCATTAGCGGGCACCTGGCGCAGATCAGCCATCAATTTGAGGTAACCCTGCACGGAAAGTTCGGGGTAAGCCGGGGCATTTTCGGGCAGATAGCCAACTCGCGCCTGCGCGGCTTGGGTCTGCGCCAGGACATCGATGCCATCAATCTGGACGCTGCCTTCATCCGGCTGTAAATAACCGGTAAGGATCTTGATCATCGTGGTTTTGCCAGCGCCATTGGGGCCAAGCAACCCAACGATCTCCCCCGCGGCCACTTCAAAACTGACATCATTTAGCGCTTGAATTGGGCCATAGGCTTTACGAATGGATTGCACATCAATCATACAAAACTCCTGAGCTTACGAAGGTACGCTGGTGGCTGCAACCTGCCAGCAAACCACCAGCAATCAGCTTTGGATCCGAATGCTGGAAACAAACATCAATTTTTCGCGCCGAATTGTTAGAGGCTCATTAGTGAACAATTAGCAAAGTATTTGTGATCTCCGCCCATGGCTATGGAGATTACCTGGTTGACAGCGGCCAGACGCTTGCGGAACGCCCGACTGCCCGAGCATTATTGGCCGGTGACTGAGCTGGCGTTGCGGAAGATGTGGCGCAACTTTTGCACCACCGCCTCGGGCAGCGGCGGGCGGTTGAGCGATTCGATGTTGGCTTGCAGGTGCGCGGGGTTGCCCGTGCCCGACAAAACCACATGCACGCCCGGTTCGTAGCGGCAGAAGCGATACGCGGCATCCACCACGCTGGTCGCGTCGGACTCGGCCAGGACAAAGCCCAGCGGATCGTTCAGATCCACCTCGGCGGGGTCCAGTTCCCCGCGCTCGACCGAAGTTTGCACCGCCGCGAGCAATTTATCGGGCTGGCTCAGGGCACGGCGCACCGCAAACATGATCTGCACCGCCACATTTTGCGCCTGCGTACGCGGAAACAGCGCTGTGCGTGCGGTCTGGTTGAGTATGTTAAACCCGACCATCGCCACATCCCACACATTGTCGGGCAGCGAGTCGAGCAACATCTGGTGGTGCGGGTCTTCGTTGAAGCGTTCCGACACGCCGATAAAGCGGATCTTGCCTTCCTCGCGCAATTGGAAAAAGGTGGGCAAAATTTCGTCGCGCAAGCGCGGATAGTGTTCTGGACCGACCCCGTGCAGGTTGTAGATATCGATGTAATCAGTGCGCAAGCGGCGGAGGCTCTCTTCCAAGCCCTGACGCACGAGCTCGGGGCTGATCTCATCGCGGTGACTCTTTTTTGTCGAGATCACAATCTGGCTGCGATCCACCCCGCGGATGGCTTCACCGACCAGCGATTCAGTCTGATAGGCTTCGGCAGTGTCGATAAAATTGACCCCGGCATCCAGCGCCTGACGCACAAGGGCAATCGACTCGGCTTCTGCCTGGGCCTGGCTCTGACCGAGACGGCTTGGCCCACCACAGCCGAGCCCCATCACACTGACCCGCAAGCCTGTTCCCCCAAACGTCACGTAGTCCATCGTCGTCTCCCCTTTGTGCTTGCATCAAGTTGTTCATGGTACAATTTGCTGGTGTCGATTGTATACCAATTTGCCTGGATTGACCGTCTTGCTATGGCGCTGACCGCAACAATTTACCAATTTACCATTGAATTAGCCGACGTTGACCGCTCGGTTTACGAGATCCTCGAGCTGCGTGTCGCTCGCCAGCCTTCCGAATCCGCTGAATATCTGTTTATGCGGCTGTTGGCCTATTGTTTGGAGTATTGCGAGGGCATCGAGTTGACGCAAGGGGTCGCGGCTGGGGATGAGCCCGCGGTCCTGGTGCGTGATCTCACCGGCCAGGTGACCCATTGGGTGGAGATTGGCCTGCCCGCTGCCGAACGCTTGCACCGCGGTGCCCGATTGGCAGGCCGCGCCGCGGTCTATACGCATCGCGATGTGGCCCAATTGCTCAATCAATTAGCGGGTAAAAAGATCTATCGCGCCGCGGAGATCCCAATTTACGCCATCGAGCGTCGGTTTGTCGATGAGGCCGCCGCGCTGCTCGAACGACGCATGGTCTTTGCGCTGTCGGTTACCGAGCGCGAGATCTATCTCTCGGTTGGCGACCGCACGCTTACCACCACCATCGTTGAACATCGCATCGGATCATGATCACGATTCCGCAGCGCTTTCTGGATGGGGTGATCACACACGCAGGGCCAGCCGGCCAACGCTGGGCCGCGCAATTGCCCGCGCTGATCGACCATTATTGCGCGCGTTGGCAATTGACGATCACCGGTGCGCCGCGCCATGGCTATCTCAGCCTGGTCTTGCCCGCACGGCGCGAGGAAGAAGCGTGCGTGCTCAAAGTGGCCTGGCTGGATGAATCCAATCGCGAGGAGGCGCAGGCACTGGCCGCGTGGCATGGTGAGGGCGCTGTACGGCTGTTGGCCAGCGAACCCGCGCACGGGGTTCTGCTGCTCGAACAATTGGACGCAACCCGGCCTTTGCGCAGCTTGCCAGCGAGCGAGGCCATTCCGATTGCTGGACGATTATTGCGGCGCCTGGCGATTCCAGCCCCGGCTGGTTTTCGTTCACTCCGTCAGATCGCCGCGGATTTCGGTACGGAATTTCCTGTGCGCTGGGCTGCGTATGGGCGATCCATGCCTTGCACCACGCTGGATCGTGCCCTCACCTATGCGGCAGCGTTGGGCCCAGCAGCCGACCATTTGCTCGTCAATTATGATCTGCACGATGAGAATGTGTTGGCGGGCGAGCGCGAACCCTGGCTGGTGATCGACCCCAAAGTGGTGGCAGGGGATGTGGAATATGGCATTGCGCAACTGTTGTGGCGCCAGCTCGACGAAATCGAAGCCGATGGGGGATTGGATCGCTATTTCCCGTTGCTTGTGGAAGCCGCCGCGCTGGAACCGGACCGAGCGCGGCGCTGGACGCTGGTGCGCTGCGTGGATTATTGGCTGTGGGGCTTGAGCGTCGGCCTCACCGAGGATCCTCGCCGCTGTGCCCGCCTGACCGATTGGTTGCTGGCTCAGTGAGGGTGCGTTGGCAAAACAAGACGCTGTCAGCAACTTGCGAGTGTGAAGTGGCTGGATTGCGCGTCCCCTCGTTTATGAGTCCGTTGACAGCAGGTGGGGAACTTCGATGACAAAGATCAATTTTACCAAACAGTACAAACAGCTTTACCAACCGAAGCCCAAGATTTTCACCGTGGTTGAAGTCCCCACATTTTCGTTTCTGATGGTGGATGGGCATGGCGATCCCAACCATTCGCCCGAGTATCAGCACGCTTTGGAAGCGCTCTACGCGGTGGCTTATCGGCTCAAATTTATCAGCAAACAGGAACTTGCACGAGATTATGTGGTGCCGCCGCTCGAGGGCTTGTGGTGGGCCGCGGACATGGCGACCTTCACCACGGCTCGCGACAAAAGCCAGTGGGATTGGACGATGATGATCATGCTGCCGGAGTGGATTCACGCGGCAACGTATGAGCGAGCGCTGGCCGAAGTGGCCGCAAAAAAGGGCAAGGATCTGCCCAGCTTGCCCAAAGTCCGCAACGAACTGTACAACGAAGGCCTGGCCGTGCAAACGCTGCACATCGGTTCGTACGACGACGAAGGGCCTGCCCTGGCCCAATTGCACAACGCATGGCTGCCCGCACATGGCTACACCTTCAACGGCAAACACCACGAGATCTACCTGAGCGATGCCCGCCGCGTTGCCCCGGAAAAGTTAAAAACTGTGCTGCGGCAGCCGATCAGATATCAATAGTGTACAGACAGGCAGGGATGGAAAAAAATAGCGTATAGCCACCGGTGTACCTGTCTACTACCCGCACCAGTGGAGCAAGCTCAATCTTTTGCCAGAATGGCTGAACCAATGTAGAGTATTTATCAGCTATCCTGGGTGGATTGAGCAAAGTTTATCAATCAATGTTGTTGGGAGAATAAGGAATATGTCGACCGCTCTGTCGGATCAAGCCTCGGCCGAAAGCGATTACGCTGCCATCGACCGAGAGCAATGGCTCCAAATGTACGAGCAAATGTACAAAATTCGGCAATTTGAAGAAAATGCCAACGAACTTTATTTGCGCCGGATCATGCCCGGCCTGACCCATCTCTATATTGGCGAAGAAGCCGTGGCCGTCGGCGTTTGTGAAGCGCTGCGCCAGGATGATTACATCACCAGCACGCACCGCGGCCACGGGCACTGTGTGGCCAAAGGGGCCGAGCTCGACCGCATGTTTGCCGAGTTGCTGGGCAAGGCCGCTGGTTATTGTGGCGGCAAAGGTGGCTCCATGCACATTGCCGATCAAGATACCGGCAACTTGGGGGCAAACGCCATTGTTGGCGGTAGCGCCGGTATCGCCACCGGGGCCGGGTTGTCGATCAAAATGCGCGGCAGCGATCAGGTTGCCGTCTGCTTTTTTGGCGACGGCGCGCTGGGCCAGGGGTTGATCTACGAATCGATGAACATGGCGCAACTCTGGAAGCTACCCGTGATCTACGTCTGCGAGAACAATCTGTACAACGAATATACCCACAACTCGGAGACCGCGGCTGGGACATTGGATGGGCGCGCCAAGGCGTTTGGCATTCATACGGTGGAGGTCGACGGCCAGGATGTGCGCCGCGTCTACACCGAAATGGTCAACCTGGTGGCCAGAGCACGGCGCGGCGAAGGGCCAGCTTTCTTGCTCTGCAACACCTATCGCTACCTGGGCCATCACGTCGGTGACGTCAACCGCGAATATTATCGCTCCAAAGAAGAAGAAAATTATTGGCGCACCGAACGCGACCCCCTGGACCTGCTTTCAGAGTGGATGATCAACAACGGCATGGCAGAGCAAGCGATCATTGAGCAGATCGAACGCGGGATCACCAACGAGGTCGAAGCTGCCGTCGAATTTGCCATCAATGCCCCCTTCCCAGAACTTGAAGAGGTTGATACCAATGTCTACGCCTAATGCCAATGGGAACGCTCGAGTCATCACCATGTCGGAGGCGATCCGCGAGGCCATTGCCGAAGAGATGCGGCGCGATGAGCGCGTCTTTATCATGGGCGAAGATGTAGCCGAAGCGGGCACGGTCTTTAAGGTCCTGCAAGGCCTGGTGGATGAATTTGGCACGCAGCGCGTGCTGGATTCGCCGATCTCCGAAGCGGGTATCGCGGGTCTGGGCGTGGGCGCGGCCATCACCGGGATGCGGCCAATTGTTGACATCATGTTTGGTGACTTTCTCACGCTGACGATGGATCAATTGGTGAATCAGGCGGCCAAAACCCATTATATGTCGGGTGGCAAGCTCAAGGTGCCAATGGTTTTGCGCACCACCATGGGCGCAACCCGCCGTTCAGCCGCGCAACATTCGCAGTCGCTCCATGCCTGGGTCAGCCATGTGCCCGGCCTCAAGGTGGCGCTACCCTCGACACCTTACGACGCCAAAGGCCTGATGAAAAGTGCGATCCGCGATGATAATCCCGTGGTCATCTTCGAAGACAAGATGATGTACACGCTCACCGGGCCAGTGCCGGAAGGGGAATACACCATTCCGTTTGGCCAGGCTGATATCAAACGCGAGGGCAGCGATATCACACTGGTTGCCACCAGCAGCATGGTACAAGTGGCCCTGGAAGCCGCGAAACAACTGGCCGAGATTGGCATCAGCGCCGAAGTGGTGGATCCGCGCACAACCTTGCCGCTCGATGGGCAAACTTTGGTCGATTCGGCCAAAAAGACCAGCCGCGCCATTGTGATCGACGAAGGCTACGAGCAATATGGTGTCACCGCGGAGATGGCCTCGATCATCGCCGACGGGGCCTTCTATTACCTGGACGCGCCGGTCAAACGGCTCGGGGCCATGAATGTGCCAATCCCGTTCTCGCCCGTCCTGGAAGATCTCACAGTGCCCACGCCCGACAGCGTCACCGCGGTGGCCAAAACGTTGTGCGGGAAAAACTAAGCAATTGTCAATGGTCAACGGCGAATAATCAATTGCCAATGATGCACGCTCGTCCCAGGTGAAACCTCATTAACAATTGACTATTGATCGTTGAGCATTGACCTGACCATGAAGGAGTCTTTATGGCAAAAGAAGTCTTTATGCCTGCCCTGGGCATTGCCCAGGAAACAGGAACGCTGCTGACCTGGCACAAACGGGCCGGGGATACGGTGAGCAAGGGCGAATTGTTGATGACCGTGGCGACCGACAAGTCGGATGTGGATATCGAAGCCAGCGCCAGCGGGATTTTGGGGCAAGTGACGGCGAGTGAAGGCGACGAGATCCCCGTCGGGCAAGTGATCGCGCTGATCCTCAGCGAGGAAGAAGCGGCCAAAGGCTTGGTGGCCGCGCCCGCCAGGGGTGCTGCCCCGCCAGCAACCGATCCGAAACCTGCCGCGCCGCCCCCGGCCCCGGCACCACCGGTCGCGGTGCAGGCCAGCCCGGTAGCCGCCCGTTTGGCCGCAGAACAAGGCATCGATTTGAGCCGCGTCAAAGCAGGCAGCAGCGGGCGCATCCACAAAGAAGATGTCCTGGCCTTTTTGGCCGAACAGGCCGCGGCACCAGCGCCGGGCAACGGTCGAATATTGGCTTCGCCCAAAGCGCGACGTTTGGCGCAAGAGAACGAAATCGACCTTGCCACGCTCGATGGCAGTGGCCCCGACCGCGCAGTGCTGGCCGCAGATGTCCTGGCCGCGGTCACCCAGTCTCCAGTCTCTCAATCTCCCAGTCTCCAGTCTCCAGCCTCCCTCCCCCAAAGCCGCGGCTGGCGGATCATGGCGCAGCGCTTGCAACAGAGTTGGCAAACGGTGCCCCATTTCTACCTGGAACGCTCGGTGGATGCGAGCGAGCTCAATCGCTGGCGAGCCAGTGTGCAAGGGCGCGCGGAGAGCAAAATCACCGTCACCGACCTATTGGTCAAATTGGTGGCGCTGGCCCTGCGGCAACACGATCGGCTCAACGCCAGTTGGCTCGAAGAGAATATTGTGCTCAACCCGGCGATCAACATTGGGCTGGCCGTCGCGGTGGAAGATGGCTTGCTGGTGCCGGTGGTGCCCGCGGCAGATCAGCTGGGCCTCGGGGCAATTGCACGCCGCCGGGCCGAGATCGTCGAACGGGCGCAGGCGGGCAAAGCCACGCCGGATGATCTGAGCGGCGGCACCTTTACGATCAGCAATTTGGGCATGTTTGGCATCGACAAATTTAATGCGATTGTCAACCCGCCCCAGGCAGCCATTCTGGCGGTTGGGCGCATCGTCGAACAGGTGGTGCCCCGCGACGGGCAAGCTGTGATCCGCCCGATGCTGACCCTGACGCTCTCGTGTGATCATCGCGTGGTGGATGGCGCACGCGCCGCCCAATTCCTGCAAACCCTGACCGGCTATATCGAAGATCCCCTGCGCGTGTTGGATTAGAAAAAGGAGTCATTCATGGCAACCATTGAACGTTTGCGCGATGCGAGTGCCCAGGCTACCGCGGCCAGCAATGGCGCGGCGAGCGAATTGGGCAGTTATGGCTATCTGATCGACGGCAAGCAGCACGAATCCGCCGATGCCATTGAAGTCCGCAGCCCGTACAACGATGCGCTGGTGGCGGTTGTTCATCGCGCCGGGCCAGAGGCGATCGAACAGGCGATTGCCAGCGCCAGCAAAGCTTTTGCCACGACCCGCAAATTACCCGGTTGGCAACGCAGCGAAATCCTTGAGAAGATCAGCGCGGGCATTGCCAACCGCCGCGAGGAATTTGCCCGCACCATTGCGCTCGAAGCGGGCAAGCCAATCCGCACGGCGCGCGCCGAGGTAGATCGTGCTGTCTTCACCTTCAAAATCGCAGCGGAAGAAGCACGCCGCATCTATGGCGAGATTGTGCCGCTCGACTGGCTGCCCGGCAACGATGGCCGGGTGGCGCACATCCGCCGGGTGCCGCGCGGGCCAGTCGTGGGGATTTCCCCCTTCAACTTCCCGCTCAATCTGGTGGCGCACAAGGTTGCGCCGGCCCTGGCGGCTGGCTGCCCAATCATCTTGCGGCCAGCCACACAGACGCCGATCAGCTCGTTTAAGCTGGCGGAATTGTTGCTCGAAGCGGGGTGGCCCGCAGGGGGCATTGCCGTGGTGCCGTGCAAGACCAAAGATGCCGATCCGCTGGTGGAGGATGACCGCATCAAGCTGCTTACCTTTACGGGCAGCCCCGCGGTGGGGTGGGATCTCAAACGCCGCGCCGGGCAGAAGTTTGTCACGCTGGAATTGGGCGGCAACGCGGGCAACATCATCCATCAGGATGCGGACGTGGCTTATGCGGCAGAGCGCGTGGCCTTTGGAGGCTTTGCCTTCTCGGGGCAGACCTGCATCTCGGTGCAGCGGGTCTATGTCCACGAAGCCATTTACGAATCCTTTGCCGATGATCTGATTCCGCGCGTCGAGAAACTCAACGTGGGCGACCCGCTGGATGAGGCCACCGACATCGGTCCGGTGATCGACCAGGGCGCGGCTGATCGCCTGGGGGCCTGGCTAGAGGAAGCCAAGGCGGGCGGAGCCACAGTCTTGATCGGTGGGGAACGCGATGGCAATATCTGGCAGCCCACCGTGCTGGACAATGTGGACGAGCGGATGCGCATCTCGTGCCAGGAAGCGTTCGGCCCCTTTGTCGATCTCTTCCGCTTCGCGGATGTACACGACGCCATTCGCCGCGTCAACGACAGCGAATATGGCCTGCAAGCTGGCTTCTTCACCAACGATTGGCAACTGGTCGAAGAGGCCTTCCAGGAGATCGAAGTCGGCGGGTTGATGGTGAATGATGTGTCGAGCTACCGCATCGATCATATGCCTTATGGGGGCGTCAAGGCGTCGGGCTTTGGTCGCGAAGGGTTACGCTACGCCATCGAAGAGATGACCGAGATGCGCTTGCTGACCTTCAATCAGCGGGCGTGATAAAAAAGAACCCAGGCCTCTGCTCGAAGCCTGGGTTCTGTGAAAGCGATTTTCTTACGCTACACGCAGTTACTCGGTGATGCTCAGCTCGAGCACTTCGCCAGTGGTTTGGCTGACGATCACCGTGGCCTGCTGGTCGCTGGTGCGTAATTCCACGACCCACACCTCTTGACCACCAAGCACATCGGGCGAAGAAGTGCGCTCGGTAATCTCACCCTCCAGCGTATCACCGACAGCTTCTTCGGCAATGCGAATCGCCTGGCGGGCACTGACCGGCCCTTCGATGGTCGGCGCGGTGCTCAGGGTCGATCCTGGGCGAACACCCAGCGTAACCTCCAGATCCACCTCCTGGCCGCCACGTACCACCGTGAGCGTTACGGTCTGGCCGGGGCTGGCTTTGGTCACCAGGTAGCTGACCAGCTCCTCAAAGCGAGTTACCCGATTCCCATCAATGGCGATGACAATGTCGCCACCAGACTGGATGCTGTTATTCCCAGCGCTGACTGCATCTTCAGCCCCTTGCACTCCGCCCTGTTCCGACGGCCCATTCGGCACCACGCTACTCACGTAGATGCCCAGGGTTTCGTTGGTCAGATCCAGCGCGGCTGCAACATCCGGGCCGATGCTGATCCCGCTCAACCCCAGGAAGGGATAATCAAATTTCCCTTCGCTGATCAAGGCGGGCACCACCCGGCTCAGGATCGAAACGGGAATGGTGAAGCCGACACCGGAATTGCTGCGTGTGGCCGACTCGATGGCAAAGTTCACGCCAACGACCTCGCCGGCCAGGTTGAGCAACGGGCCACCCGAATTACCCGGGTTGATCGCCGCGTCGGTTTGGATCACGTCCGGCAGGGTGTAGCGGCTATCGCCCAGTTGCCCCACCGGCATACCCCGGCCCAGGGCGCTGACAATGCCCGTGGTCATGGTGTTTTCCAGGCCAAAAGGATTGCCCATTGCGATCACAGTGTGCCCGACCTTGAGCGTCTCGGGGGTGGCCAGGGGCAGCGGCCGCCAATCAAAGCCATTGGGCGGCGTTACTTTAATCACAGCAAGATCCGACTGCGGATCGGTCGCGACGACTTCCCCTTCGGCCCATTGGCCATTGTTGAAGCTGACGACTACTTCTTCGGCCCCTTCCACCACATGATTGTTGGTGACAATATGGCCTTCGTTGTCGTAGATAAAGCCGGAACCCTCACCTCGTTGCTGCGGCAATTCATCTTCGGGCAGCCCCGGGAAGGGGAATTGGAAGCCGCGTGAACCTGCACTCACTCGGCTCGTGACTTGAATATTGACGACCGACGGAGCGGTCTGTTCATACAATTGCGCAAGCGCTTCCTGGTCTTGCAATAAAGAGGCTTCGACCTGCAAAGATTGCGCCGGTAAGAGATTGGCGCGTGGCGCGGCCTGAACCAGTTCACCCTGCCACAGGAGGGGTGCATAAAATGCCCCAAGCACCAGGGTCAGCGCGGCGAGCCCCGTGACCAGAATTTTAGTCCCTACGGATTGCCGCCGGGATGCAGGTTCCTCCGGCACCAGGCGATAGTTGGGGTCTGAATGAAAATACGACATGCCATTACTCCTTCACATAAAATTTATGCGAGCTTCATTTACAAAATTTTCATTGGCACCTGTTGATCGGTCGATGGCTCATGCAAGCTGGCAGCCACACAATCATCACAGTTGCTAATGCTAAAATTTACCGGTGTAAAGTAAAGGCTGCGTGAATAAAACATAAGAAAGTGGTGAGATGTGGCCAATCGCTGACAACTGGTCGCTACCAGCGATTGGCCGCTTATGCTCAATCCGACTCTGGCTCTGCCGCGGGTTCAGCCGCCTCAGGGGTGGGGGCGGGTTCTGTGGTGCCTATCCCTGTCAAGGTAGCCAATTGAGTTAAGGTTGCCTGCAAGCGACTCATCCGCTCCCCATAATCGGCCCAGTCGCCCGCGCGCAAGCTCTCTTGGGCGGCGTTATATTCCGCATTGGCGTTCATGATCAACTCTTCGAGGGTGCTCTCGTCGGTGATGCTCACCGGCCCGGCCGCGGCCGCGGATTCGAGCGCGGTCAGCCCCCCTGCCAGTTCGGCGAGGCCCGCTTCGAGCAACACATCGCGGCCCACCAGTTCCGCCAGGGCCAGGCCCAGATTCTCGGCCATGAGCACTTCATCGTTGGTGGCGAGGATCACGCGGCGCAATTCGGGGATCCGCCCATTGGCTGCTTGCAAGTAAAGCGGCTCGACATAAAGCAAGCTATCCCCCAGTGGAATCACCAGCAAGTTCCCACGGATCACGCTGCTGCCCTGCTGATTCCACAAAGCAAGCTGCGCACTGATGATCGGGTCTTGATCGATACGCGCCTCGATCTGTTTCGGGCCAAAATAGAGCGAATCTTTACCAAATTCGTAAGTCACTTTTTGCCCATACAAGGTCGGGTCACTATGCGCGGCCAGCCAGGAGATCATATTTTCGCGATTGGCAGGCGTGAAGGGCAGAATCTGCATGAAGTAGAGTTCCTCGCTGCCCGGCAACTGGATCAACACATAATAGGGATCCATGCGCACGACCTGGTCGTCGAAGAGCTCTTCGGGCCAGGCCCAGACATCCTCGCGGTTGTAGAACTCGGTCGGATTGGTCATGTGATAGAGGCGATAGACCTCGGCCTGGATGGTGAAAAGATCGTTCGGGTAGCGGATATGTTGTTGCAGATCCGCAGGCATGGCGCTAAAAGGCTCGAACAAGTCGGGGAAGATCTGCTGATAGGCGGCAATGATGGGTTCCTGCTCGTCCATCACATAAAAGCGCATCGAGCCATCGTAGGCATTGGTGACCACTTTGACCGAATTGCGGATATAGTTCAAGCCATTGCCATAGGGCGTGCTATAGGGGAAATAGCGGCTGGTGGTATAGGCGTCGAGCATCCAGAAAAGTTCGCCGCTATCACTGATCACAATGTAAGGATCGCGATCATATTGCAGGAAAGGGGCCACATCCTGGATGCGCTGCACAATATTGCGCCGCCACAACAATTGGCTTTCGCTGGTAATATCCTGATTGAGCACCATGTTCAGGTCGGCAAAATGAAGGGCAAACAAGAGCCGTGCGCCCCAGCCCATTGCAATGCCAGTGCCGCCGGAGAAGCTCGTTGTCACGACTTCTTCGTTGCGCGAATAATCAAATTCGGGTTGCTCGGTGTTGGCGATCACATAATCATTGGTCAGTTCGCCAAAATAGATCTGCGGCTTGGTGAGGGTAAAGACACCTTGCGGGGGCAGGTCTTTGAGCAAGAACGTGGGCAGACCATCTTGCGCCACCTGGGCCACCGGGGAGACCGCCACCCCATAGCCGTGGGTGTAGACCAGGCGTCGATTGACCCAGGTTTGCGCGTCGGTGTTGAGTTGATCGGGCACCAGTTCACGCGCGGCCACCATCACTTGCCGCAATTCGCCGTCGATCATATAGCGGTCGATATCGACATCGTTAAAGCGGAAGTATTGGGTCAGGGCCTGTACCTGGTTATAGGTCTCCAGCAGCGGGCGATAATCCCACAGCCGAATGTTGCGCACAGTATCACTGCCCGTGCGCAATTCAGTGGCGGTGAGCGATTGGCCCGCGGTGTAGGGCTGCAAAGCGATGTCATTCAGATCAAACGCGATGCGTGTGTGCGTTATGTTGTGCTGGATATATTGGCGTTCGAGGTTTAGTTCGTTCGGGCTGACCTGAAAGCGCTGAATAAAGCTGGGGTACAGATTGCCCGCGGCAAAGCTCAGGATCCCCCACGCAACCAACACGCCGCTGATCGTGCGCCAGCCGCGGCGAATAAACGCCGCCACCAGGACCGCCACAGCAGCCAGCAACGTGACCACAGCCAGCAAGTTATAGACTGGCAACTGGGCGTTGACATCGGTGTAGCCAGCGCCAAAGGTCGAACTCCGCTGACTGTAGAGCAGCCCATAGGCACTCAGCCGGTAGCCCCACGCGATCAAGAGCAGGAGCAGCGCGGCCAGGACAGCCAGGTGGATCAGCACGGGCCGCGAGGCGGACCAGCCCCGAATGCCCAACCCGGTGATCAGCGCGCTGGCGATCAGGGTGATCACCAACACGGCCATCAACCAGCCCCGCAACTCCAGCCAAATGGGCAGCGTGAAGAGGAAGAAGCTGACATCACGGCCAAAAATTGGGTCGGCCAACCCATACTGGACCTGGTTGATGAACAGCAACGCTTCTTCCCAGCGCCCCGCCGCGCTCGCGCCCATCAACAGGGCAAAGAGCGCGCCAGCCACCAGGAAAGCCACGGAGACACGGAGCCCAAAGGCCGCGAGCAATGGCTCTACAACAGTGTTGGCCAGGCCCGTGGGTTCCAGACGGCGCGCCAGCAACACATTCCCAGCAAAGAACAAAAAGGCAACCAATGCGCCCACAACAAAAAGCCCAGCCGATGACCAGTAGCGCGTCAGAAAGACGCTGGACAAATTCAGACTATCATACCAATACCAGTCGGTATAGAAGTTCAGAATCCGGCCAAACGAAAGCAGCAGCAGGATCGGCAGGATGATCCACAAGTAACGCCGCGGGTTGATCGGTTCGGTGTTAGCTGGAGGCTGGGGTGAACGAGGCGGAGGAGTCAGGCGGCGCTCGCGCTGCAAATTTTCTTCCAGCGAGCGGATCAGGTCATCAAATGGATCGTCATTGCGCATCGGCTCTCCTTTTCAAGCGGCTAGTCGGGCAAAGTTATACGGTGATCAGCGAGGAGCGAACAGTGGCCCATGACATTTCAGCCATCACAGCTCGCGCCTCACAGATCACCGTAATAGTTGATAGGCAGTCGTAATCGCCAGAAAGGCGAAGACGATCATCGGCAGGCTGAAGAGCGGGAATATACCCACCAGGACGAGCGAAACCAGGCTCCCCAGCAAAACACCTAAGATAATTCCCGCCAAGGCAAAATAGGGCAGATAGCGCCCGCGTCGTCGGCCCACGGCCCAGCGGATGATCTGCGCCAGAATACCACCGGCGCTGGCCCCGATAAAGAGGGCGATCAGGATCCCAAAGAAGCCGGTGCGCCCCAGGATCAGCGAGACCAGCGGAATGGCCAGAAGCGTCACCAGAAAACTCACCCCGAGCGCTACTGGGTTGTCGCGCGTTTCGGCATTGAAGTAGACATTCTGCTGTTGACGCACACATTCCCGGCAGCGATACCCCACCGGCGTTTTGATCGCGCACTTCATGCAGATTGGCTTTGCGCAGCGATTGCAGCGTAACAGCGTCTCCACCGTCGGGTGGTTGGCACAATAGCGCACCGGCATTTCATCCGGTTGCGGATCCGTTGCGGAGGATACAGTTGATTGGGTCATAACGGATTGTTAGGTTTCTTTCCTGAATGTCTGTACCTCTCGGTCTTGCAGAGGTAGCTTTGAGCAGCACACCGATTTTCAGGATAGGGTTCACGTTGCCATCATCGGATCGCCGCCCCCGTTTTGCTCAAACCCCAGCGAAGCCAGAGAGCACCAACCCGAAGATCAGCCACACGAGCTCTTAACGGCAGGGTGATTGTAACGCAGATGAGAGAAAGTGATAAATTCTGCGGTTGCTACAAAGGGAGGAAGCCTACGCTTCCGGTGAGTGGAGACGGGGCAGTTCGATCTGGAAGGTCGTGCCGTGCCCCAACTCACTTTCGACCTCGATCTTGCCGCCATGCGCCCGCACCAGCTGATTAGCAATCGAGAGCCCCAACCCGCTGCCCGCGCCGCCACTATGCGTGCGCGCCCGATCTGCCCGCCAGAAGCGATCAAAAATGTAGGGCAGATCATCCGGGGCGATGCCCGCGCCGCTATCTTGCACGCGGATGCGCACCAGCTCGGCAGTGGCCGTCGCGCTCAGCGTGATCGTCCCGCCAGCCGGGGTGTGGCGGATGGCGTTCGCCACCAAGTTGCCCAAGACCTGATCCAGCCGGTCCCCATCACCCATCACCAAGAGGGATGCCTGCGCCGCGGGGAGCGATGAGCGCAACCGCAGCTCCGCCGTCTCTGCCTGGCCGCTAAACCCGGTGATCACATCGCTCACCAGATCAGCGACATCAACCGGCGTGTGCTGCAAAGGCAATTCGTCGGCTTCGGCGAGCGACAGAATGCGCAGATCCTCCACCAAACGGGCGAGGATGCGCGTCTCTTCCAGCGTCGCTTCCAGATGTTCGGGGGTGGGTTGGTAGATACCATCCAGCACACCTTCCAAATTGCCTTGGATGATGTGTAAGGGCGTGCGCAACTCGTGGGCGACATCCGCAGTCAGGTTGCGCCGTTGCTGATCGGTGCGGGCCAACTCTTCGGTCATGCGGTTGAAGGATTGGGCGAGCTGTTTGAATTCGGTCGTACCTCGCACGGCCACGCGCACCGCGAGATCGCCCGCGGCCACAGCATCCGCCGCGCTCATGATGTCGGCCAGCGGCAAAGCAAAGCGGCGAAAAGCACGCGCCAAGAGGGCCAGCGCAACCAGTGGCAATGCCAACGAAAGCCCACACCCGCTGATCCAAACCAGACGAGCAACCTCCCCATTCCCCCCGAAGATATGGGTCATATGGTAAGCGAGAATGGCAATGCCCCCCGCTACCAGGAGCATCAGCAAGAGGAGAAAGGCTGCGATGCGGATAAGAAAATGGCGACGACGTTCGCGCCAATCACCGCGCAGCCACGGCGGGCCCTCGCGCCAGGCTTGTCTGCCCCTCGGCCAGTGATTGGGTGGCCTGCCCCATTGCTCGGGATTCTTCATCGCTCGACTTGGTCGGTAAATTGATAGCCAATACCATACACCGTGAGGAGATATTGGGGGTCGGCGGGGTCTTGCTCAAGTTTACGCCGCAGGTTTTTGACATGAGCATCAATACTGCGCTCGAAGCTGCCATCCGCGACCCCATGCAGCCGGTCAATAATCTGGCTACGCGAAAAGGTCTGGCCGGGATGCTGGGCCAACAAGGCAAGCAGATTAAATTCAATACGCGTCAGTTTGATCACCTCGCCGCGCAGCGTGACTCGATGACCATTCAGATCGAGCTCCAGATCGCCACTGCGGATCAGGCCCGGGGTGGGCAATTCGCCCTGGGTGCGGCGCAGGACCGCGCGCACACGGGCCACCAATTCGCGGGGCGAAAAGGGCTTGACAACATAATCGTCGGCCCCCAACTCCAACCCGATCAGGCGTTCCATCTCTTCGGCCCGTGCGGTCAGCATGATGATCGGCACGTTTGAATCGCGGCGCAGAGTCCGGCAAACATCCAACCCATCCATGCCCGGCAAGTTGAGATCCAACACGATCAGATCGGGTTTTTCGTGGCGCGCCGCGGCCACAGCACTGGGGCCATCCCCAACGGGCAACACACGAAAGCCATTTTGCTCCAGATAGTCACGCGCCAGACGCACAATTTTCGGTTCGTCGTCAACCACTAAGATCAATTCGTTCATAATCCAGGATTCAGAATGCAGAATTCGGGAAATCCATCAGCTTGATCTGGCATGATTGCCCGGGAAACTGAGGGCGACACCTGGGTATGCTTGGCTGCGTACTGGTTTTGTAGCTCGACCATCACCCGGGTGTCGCCCTCATAGGCTCATTAATTACAGCGGTGTTCCACCGGGCTGCTGTGGCTCTGTGGGCGTGGGATTCGGGGCACCACTACCCGCGCTGGGCGCGGCGGGCTGAGTTGGGGGTGCTGTCGGCGGTTGTCCCCACGGGCCCTCATGCGCCCCATAGCCATAGGGATGCCAACCGTGGTGTCTTCGCCAGCGCAGGAAACCAATCATCTTGAAGAGCATCACCACGAAGAAGGCGAAGAACGCGAAACGGAAAAGGCCCCCGATCAAGCCGAAGCCGTGGCCACCCCAACCGGGCGGACCATAAAAGCCGCGCTGCCCCAGATAGGGAGCCAGGTTCCCGACTTCATCACCCCGGCCAGCCATCAAGCCAAAGAGAAAGCCTTCATTCCACCCAGCCTGGCGGATCGTACCCGCAATGGCCGCAAAGAGCAATAAGCCCACAACCATTGCCACGGCCAAGCCGATTTTGGTCTGCCGATCCATCTGTCGTAAACGTTCAACCATGGTTATTCTCCTTTACGATGGTTGCTTGATCAAATTTTCACAGCGCTCCTTTTGTGCGCCGTGCTTGCCTTTAGGATGCAACAAACCTGTGAAGACAATGTGAAGGGATCGGGCAGAAGTTGTGAATGGCCCAGGCGATTTGACAAGAAACAGCGATTGGCGGGACGATAGGGCTCACCGTGCTGCTTACAAACTGCCAGCACCCAATCTGCTTCCGAGGAGTTGATACGCAATGACGCAAACGCTTTCGACGCTCACCCACCTGGAATGTGGCTATTGTGGCGCGACCTACGCCGCCACTCAGTTGCTCAATCTGTGCAGCAAGTGCGGCAAACCACTGCTTGCCCGCTATGATCTGCAAAAGGCCGCGGCCACCTTAACCAAAGCCGCGCTCAAAGACCGTGCGCCCAACCTCTGGCGCTATGAAGAAGTGCTGCCCGTACAGGAGCACGCCGCCAGGATCAGCCTGGGCGAGGGCTGGACTCCGCTGCCTTTGGCCAGCCAACTGGGCGAGCGGATCGGCTGTCCAAACACGTGGATCAAAGACGAATCGCTCAATCCGACGGGTAGCTTCAAAGCGCGTGGGCTGGCGCTGGCCGTGAGCCGGGCGTATGAGTTGGGCGCCAAAGAACTCGCCATCCCCAGCGCGGGCAACGCGGCCGGGGCCATGAGCGCGTACGCGGCAGCGGTTGGCCTTCCGGCGCATGTCTTTATGCCGCGCGATGTGCCCGCACCCTTCCAGGTGGAATGCAAGGTGTTGGGGGCAGAGGTTACCCTGGTGGATGGCTTGATCAACGATTGTGGCGCGCGGGTGCGAGCTGGTGTGGCCGAGCATGGCTGGTTTGATGTCAGCACCCTGCGCGAGCCCTATCGCATCGAAGGCAAAAAGACCATGGGGTACGAGTTGGCCGAGCAGCTCGATTGGTCGCTGCCCGATGTGATCATCTACCCCACTGGCGGCGGCACTGGGCTGATCGGCATGTGGAAAGCATTCGATGAATTGGAGCAGATGGGGCTGATCGGGGCCAGGCGTCCACGCATGGTGAGCGTACAGGCCGCCAATTGCGCGCCGATTGTGCGCGCCTTCGAGCAGGAGAGCGAACACGCCGAGCTTTGGCAAAATGCCAGCACCGTGGCCGATGGGCTGCGCGTCCCCATCGCCATTGGCGATTTTCTGATCCTGCGGGCGCTCCGCCAGAGTGGTGGGCTCGCGCTCACCGTCAGTGATGCCGACATGCTTCACTATGCGCAAATCATGGGCGAGACCACGGGCATCTTCCCTGCGCCTGAAGGTGCAGCTTGTCTGGCCGCCCAAGTGCAGTTGCTGGCGCGGGGGTGGATCCAGCCCGACGAACGGGTTGTCTTGTTCAACACTGGCAGCGGCCTAAAATATGCCCATTTGTGGGCTTGACCGATTCTGGCTATAATCCTGACCAGATTTGTGCAACCATTTGGGCTGATTATGCGTCTTTATGCACAGTATTGACGCTCCATTTTCCGCACTTCAACGAACCAACGAAACCTCTTTTGTTCAATCCTTCAGGAGGACACGATGCAGCGACGATTCTGGCGGTTGATCCTGAGTGTGGTCGGTCTGCTACTTTTGAGTGTGATCCTGACACCTTCTGGGCAAGCTGTGGCCGCGCCAGCGCAACAAAACGATGCGCCGATTGTGCTGGCCGCGGGGGATATTGCCAATTGTGGCAACTGGGAGGATGAATCGACCGCCCAAATTGTCGAGCGTTATCCCGGGGCCACCGTGTTGATGGTGGGCGATGGGGCCGAAGAGGCGGGTCTCTTGCGCGAGTATAACGAGTGCTATGGCCCAACGTGGGGGCGCTTCAAAGACCGCACCTATCCCATTCCAGGGAATCGGGAATATGGCTCGGGCAACCCGATTGGCTATTTCACCTATTGGGGGGATCGGGCCACGCCGCTGGAGCCAGGTTGCACCAATAACTGCAAAGGCTACTATTCGTTCGATGTGGGCGATTGGCACATTGTGGCCCTCAACAGCGAACAGGCCTACGATGCCGGTTCGGATCAAGAGCAGTGGTTGCGCGCTGATCTGGCCGCCAATCCACGCCGCTGTACGCTGGCCTATTTCCATCGCCCCTACTTTAGCTCTGGCCGCCAACCCGGGTCTGGGCAAGCGATCTTCCAGGCCCTGTATGAGTATGGGGCCGATCTCTTCCTCAGCGGGCATGACCATCATTACGAACGGTTTGCCCCGCAAAGCCCTTCGGGTCAACTTGAGCCCGAACGCGGCCTCCGCCAATTTATTGTCGGCACCGGGGGGCATCGGCATCGCCCGCTGGCTTTCATCCAGCCCAATAGTGAGTCACGCGATATCGAGGTCTTTGGGGTGTTGAAGTTGACGCTCCACCCCGACCGCTACGACTGGGAGTTGATCCCAATCGATGGCCAGACCTTTACCGATTCGGGCAGCGCCGCTTGTGTGACCGCGGGCGATCTGCCGGTAGCGCCACCCGTGACGACCCAACCGGTCGTCAATGTGACTGCGCCAGTGGCCCCGACCACAACGACAACCACGACCGCGGCTCCCGCCACCGCCCCACCTGCTACGACCACCACGGCCACCGTGCCCTCGGCAGGGATGGATTACACGGTGGTGGCCGGGGATACAGTCTCTCTGATTGCGGCGCGCTACGGTTTGGTTTGGCAGAATGTCGCCAGCGCAAATGGCCTGACCGATCCATATATCATCGAGATTGGTCAGGTGTTGCGGTTGCCTGGCGTCGCGGCGAATGCTACACCGGCCCCAGCCGCGCCATCGCCAACGACCACAACCCCAACGACAACAACGACAACAACGGCGGCCCCAGCCGCAACCGCCCCACCTGCTGCCAGCAGTGGGGGAAGCGGGGCAACCCATACAGTTGCCAGTGGCGAGACGATCATCGCTATTGCCGCTCAATATGGCGTGGATTGGCGTCAGGTGTTGCAACTCAACGGGCTGACTGAAACATCGCTGATCCAGGTTGGTCAGACGATCCGCTTACCGTAATGTCTGGTGCGGTCGCAGCCTCGCTCGGTTGCGACCGCACTGGCTTGCCCCTGTTTTATCCTCCATTTCACCAATCACACAAAGCGCCTATCCTGAACGTGGGGGCGATGCCCACCTTGCTCCACGGCGAAGCGCGGCGCAGAAGTTCAGGGAAGCCACGAAAGGACCAGCTATGCCAGAGCGCCTGATTGATCTCACAATCGCCGCGTACCACGGGATGCGCGGCGTCGAAATTGCGCCCAACACCAGCATCGCCAAGGAGGGTTTTACAACCACCCAGCTCAAGCTCTACAGCCATGCCGGGACCCACGCCGATGCCCCGCGCCATTTTCTGGCCGATGGCAAAACCCTGGAACAGGTGGATCCAGACAAGTGCGTGGGGCCAGCCCTGGTGATCGATGTCTCCCATCGCGGTGCGAATGAGCTGATCACCGTGGCGGATTTGGGCGAACGCGCCCGCGAAATTGGCCCGGGGAGCCGCGTGCTGCTCCATACCGGCTGGGCCGCGCACGTCGACCAGGCGGATTACCGCACCAGCTTTCCGCGCATCTCGCGTGAACTGGCGCTATGGTTGGTGCAGCGCGGGATTTGGCTGCTCGGTGTCGAAATGCCCTCGGTGGCCTCACTCTCTGATCGGGCCGAGCTCACTGATGTGCATCAGATTCTCCTGCGAGGCGAGGTTGTGATTGTCGAATGCCTGATCAACCTGGACCAGCTTCCCGCTACCGTCTTCTTCATTGCACTCCCGCTCAAGATTCAGGGCGGGGATGGTTCCCCGGTGCGTGCTGTGGCGTTGGTCACAGATAGCAAATAATTCGCTGCCCTCGACGAACGTGGTATACTTGCCGACATGGCAAAACGTTGGTTACAGCGGGCCCAGCCGTTCCTGGTCTTGCTCAGTTTGTTGTTGATTGGCTGGCTTCTGCGCACGCAATGGGCCGAATTGAAGGCCTATCCGTGGCGGTTGCACGCCGGTTGGTTGCTGATCTCTGCGCTGTTTATGGCAACAACCTGGCTGGTTGAGGTAAGCTTGTGGCGAAGGGTGCTCGCTCTCCTCGGGGGGCACCTTCCCTTCTGGGCAGCCTGGCGTATCTGGTTTCTGAGCGCGTTGGTCCGCTATGTCCCAGGCAATATCTGGCAGCCCCTCAGCATGGCCGTCTATGGCCAGCAACAAGGCATCCGCCCCGAAGTTACCTTGATGAGCATGGCACTCTATCAGGTGATCACCTTGCTGGCGGTGATTCCACTGGCAGCCGGCTATGTGCTGATTGGCCCCAACCAAAGTTTGCTGCTCGACCTGCTGGCCGGTGCCACTCCCTGGTTGCTCGCACTCGGCGCACTCGGTATCATTGCCTTTTTGTTGCGCCCCGTCTGGTTGCTGGGGGTGGTCAATTGGGCATTGCGCAAAGCGGGCCGCGCCACCCTGCATGTCTATCTTTCGACCGGTCATCTGCTCAGCCTGTTGTTGATCGCCATCGCCAGTTGGTTGCTGTGGGGTATCTCCTTTGCCGCCCTCACCTTTAGCCTGCGGGCCTATCCCCCGGCAGAGCTGCTCGCATTGGCCCTGCCGCTGATCACCGTCTTTGCCGTTGGGTATGCCGTTGGCGTGCTGAGTCTGATCACCCCGAGCGGCTTTGGCGTCCGGGAAGGCACCTATTATTTGCTGTTGGTGCCCATGGTGGATGGCGGCACCGTCACCGTTGCAGCCCTGGCCATGCGGGTCTGGGCCATGCTTGGTGAAGTGATCATGGCCGGGCTCAGCCTGCTCGGCAAAGTCAACCCAGCGGCAGCCGTCCCCCCCGTCGCGGCGGAGGAATCAAGTGCGTATGGTGCGGCGTATCGCCCGACACCCGAAGCACCGGTGGAATAATGATGAGCCAACAACGCATCACCACCCTTTGGCTGATTGGTTGCCTGTTGCTTGCCTTTGGCTTGCGCCTCTACCGGCTGGATGGGCAGAGCCTCTGGTACGATGAGGCAGTCACCGCGGATCTGGCCCGCCGCTCGCTGGCCGACCTGACCCACTGGACGGCCAACGACATCCAGCCCCCCCTCTATTATTATCTCGTCAGTGGCTGGGGTCGAGTGGCCGGGTGGAGCGAATGGAGCCTGCGCTTTCCTTCGGCCTGGTTCGGCGTCCTGACTGTGCCCCTGCTCGCCGGGTTGGCGCGCCGCATCAGCACACGCCCGACCGCAGCGCGTTGGGTCGCCTTATTGGCAGCGCTGCATCCTTTGCTCGTCTATTATGGCCAGGAAGCACGCATGTATACGTTGCTGCTGGCGCTGGGCGTGCTGGTGATCGGCTTTGGCTTGCACCTCCTGGCCGCCCAGGTTTCGCCCAGGGTCGTTGGTGGCTATCTCCTGGCCGCCACCGCCGCCATCTATACCCATTATTTTGCCTTCTTCCTGTTGTTGACTCCGATCGGATTCGCGCTGCTGCATCATCGCCCGCGGCTGGAGCGCTTACGCAAGCAGCCGGCCACCCAATCCGTGGGGATCATTGCATCCAGCGCGTCGCCATTCTCATGGCTACACGAATCCACACCGCTTCGGCGCTTGCTGTTCGCCAATTTGGCCGTGTTGCTTCTCTATCTGCCCTGGCTGGGGCAGATGTTCCGCCAGTTGGCGGTGGATCGCAGCTATTGGCAAGGTGAGTTCAAACTTAGCGAAGGCGTGCGCGCGGTGCTGATCAGCTTTACCAGCGGCGAAACCATGCCCGAAACCCTGGGCAGTTGGCTGCTGATTCCCTTTGGCCTGCTCAGCCTGATTGCACTGTTCCGGCTGATACGCGCTGCGGATCCGCAGAATCGCCACGTGTTGCATCTGGCGCTGCTTTGGTTGATCATCCCGGTGGTTGGTGTGCTCACCCTGGCGACTTTCACGCCAAAATTTAACGCCCGTTACGCCCTGATCGCGCTGCCTGGTCTGTTGCTGCTGTGGGGGGTCGGCCTCACCGCGCCAACATCATTCCCGGCGGCCCGCGGCTCCAGGGTGCCGAAGCTGGTGCTGGCGGGTGGATTGGGCTTCCTGGTCATCGGCGCACTGTGGAGCAATGCCAACTGGTTTTTTGACCGCGCCTACACCAAAGACAATTGGCGCGACATGGCGCTATTTCTGCGCGGCCAATTGGAGCCACACGAGACGATCATCCTGGTGAGCGGCCACGCGGCACCGGCCTGGACCTATTATGCGCCAGACCTGCCAATTGTGCGCCTGCCTGAAATTGATGTGCTGGATGTGGATGCGCTGCTCACTTTCGCCAACACAGTGGAGCCGTTGCGGGCTGCTTTCGCCCCGGAAAGTGGCAAAAACGGGGTCTGGTTGGTCAAATGGCAAGCCGATATCGTCGACCCGACCGGCATTGTGCCCATTCAACTGGAATTGGGGGGCCGCGAAAAAGGGCTCTCGACGCGCTTTTGGGGGCTGGATCTGCAACGCTTTTCGCGCATCCGCCCCGAACGGATTGTGGACGCGCCGCCGATCTCCACGCCGCTGCAAGTCAATTTCGCGGATCAACTGGGGTTGCAAGGGGTTCACCTGATGGAGAATGGGGATCTGCTGCTCTTCTGGCAGCGGCTGGCCCCCGACGCGGCGCTAGCAGCGGATTATGGCATCAGCGGGGAGACACTGTTGGCCGATGGCAGCCCGCTGCTCCGCCTGGCCGACCGCCGACCCGCGGTCTACACCTATCCGGTGGCCCGGTGGGGACTGCATGAAACAGTCGTGGGCCACATCCCAGCCACGGATTGGCTGGGGCCTGAGCCAGCGGTGGGAACCTACACCCTGCGCCTGACCGTTTATCGGTTGGAGGCCGGCCACCCGCAAACACTCATCACCGAGGATGGGCAAACCACCCTCGATCTACCCGTCACCATTGAAGAATTCGATTAATGAATGATGTGCAAAGTAAAGTACCCAGCGGCAAGCGCATCCACAAATAAAATCCACATGAAAATGAAGGCAAGCATGGTTTGGTTTGGTTCCGTTGCTGGAGAGCGCTGCTCCCGAATGTTCCACCGCAAGCGGCATTACTACGGTGGCCTGTTGTTGCTGCTGCTATTGCTTGGCGGCTGTGGCCAGTTGGATTTTGCGGTTGGCCCCTTGCTGTATGATGTGCGGGTGACGCCCGACGCCATCACCCCGAATGCGGATGGCGACCAGGACATCACCGAGATTTTCTACAGCCTGCGCCGCCCGGCCAATGTCAGTATCTTTTTTGAAAATGAGGCCGAGGAGCGTTTTTATTTCCGCCGGGATCGTCGTCGCTCGCCGGGGGATTATAGCGTGCAATGGGGCGGCGTTGTCGATGAGCCGGAGATCCAGGAGACCGACTATGGCCCGCAGGAGATCCTCAGCCGCGTGCTGGATGATGGCACCTATACCTGGTACATCGAGGCGACCGACGAAGCCGGGGCAATCGAGCGGGCGAGCGGCACCATTACCCTGCAAGATGGCGATACCGAGGTGCCGGAGCTGCACAATTTTGCGGTCGTGCCCGACATCTTCCGCCCCAATCAGGATGGTATGCGCGACGACTGGGTCAGCATCAGCTATTATCTGACCAAAGATGTGGACCAGGTCTTGCTCTATCTCAGCAGCGAGGCTGATCCTGATTTTAAATATTTCATCACCGAAACCCCCGGGGTTGTGCAGCCAACCGAGCGGGGCTATCATGATTATCGCTACGAAGGCGGGGTGGATCTCAACGCCGAGCCGCCGCCCGACGGCACCTATGCGATCATCGGCGAGGCGCGCGACCGGGCCGGCAATGCGGTGCGTGTCCAGCGAACGTTGACCGTGGAAGAAGGCGGCAAACCGCGCGCGGATGTGGCGCAGGGCGAGATCCACTGGCGCGCGGAGTGGGGCGATCAACGCTGGGAAGAGATGAACCGGGTGGCCGAAGTGCCTTTGGATGGCAAACTCTGTTTCTCGGCGGTGGTGACCAATGAGAGCACCGTGCCGATCCGCACGTCGGGGCCGTGGCCGGGTGAAGAGTATCAGTTTAACGAAAATTCCAACACACTGGCCCGCGACCAAAGCGAGGAATCCTGGCAGCAACAACCCGGTGTTTGGCGCTTTGGCATCAACTTTGATACCTCAGGCCTGGACTTCCCCTATCGCTGGGCGATTGGCAGGCAGGAACAGCTCGAACGGCGGATCGACGATACCGGACATGAGCAGTGGTATTTGTTGCCCGGCAAATCGGGCGAGGTCGAAGGCTGCATTGTGATGGACCAAGCGCCGCCGCTGGGCACCCAATTTTGGTGGGGCGGCTTGATCCACCAATCGGTCAGCGTGCCGAACAACAACATCGACCGCATTACCGTCAATGTCCATGTGCCCTGAGTTTTACATAAACTTGGAAACCGCAGATTTCACAGAGTAACGCAGATTTTGCAGCTTCATCTGTAGATGAATTTTTGAAAGCGTGTATCAGTCATGGCAAATTGTTGTTGAGGAACAGAGTTAGGCGCTGCTATGAGTTTACAAGTCGCGGTCGTCGTGCTCAATTACAATACGCGTGATTTGCTACGCACTTGCTTGCGCAGCGTTTTCGCCGCGGCTCGTGCCCACGCCGATCAGATCGCCGTGGATGTGGTGGTGGTGGATAGCGCCAGCCACGACGGCAGCGCGGCCATGGTCGCGAGCGAATTTCCCCAGGCAACGTTGATCGCCAGCCGCGAAAATATCGGGTATACCGGTGGCAATAATCTGGCCCTGCATCAATTGGGGTTTGCCGTGGACGCGCCGGTCTGGCCGGGCGAGCCATTGCCGAGCTTGCCCACGCCCGATTATGTCTTGCTGCTCAACGCCGACACCGAGATCGCGACCGATGCTATCTGGCAGTTGGCCACAACCCTGACGACGCAACCGCAAGTCGGGGCCTGCGGGGCCAATTTGCGCTACGGCGATGGCACGTTTCAGCATGGGGCGTTCGCGTTCCCGTCGCTCATCCAGTTAGCGCTGGATCTGGTGCCCGCGCCCACATTGCCCGGTTTGCGGACGCTCTGGGCCAAACTCTATGCCAGCCCGCTCAATGGCCGGTATCCGCAGGTGCAGTGGCAAGGTACCCAGCCATTCGGGGTGGATTTTGTCCTGGGCGCGGCGATCATGGTGCGCGGCGCGGCGATTCACGCGGTGGGCGGCCTCGATCCCGGCTATTTTCTCTATTGCGAAGAGGTCGATTGGTGTTTACGGCTGCGCATGGCTGGCTGGCAGACCAGGGCCGTTCCCACCGCGCGAGTCACTCATTATGAGGGCCAGAGCAGTCGGCAAGTCCGCTGGCCGAGCTATGAACGACTCTGGCGTAGCCGCTTGCGCTTCTACCAGAAGCACCGGTTGCACTATCCGCCCGGCTATCTGGCCCTGGTCCGTTGGTTGGTGTGGGCGGGGCTGCGGGCGCGGGCGTGGGTAGCCCGGCGTCGCTTTGCGCACGGCGAGTTGACGGGCAATGAAGTTGGCGCGGAATTGGCAACGTACGCGGCCATCATGCAGACGTTTCAGCACGGCACCTGAGGCCACCACACACCATTGAGTTACACCTGTGAAACCATTGATCGCGGTCATCCTGACCAAAAATGAGGCCGAAAATATTGCCGACTGTGTGGCGGATCTGCGCAGTTGGGTCGATACTGTTGTGGTGTGGGATTCGGGCAGCACAGATGGCACGCAGGCGTTGGCGCGCCAGGCGGGCGCGTTGGTGGTCGAGCGGCCATTTGACAATTTTGCCAGTCAACGCCAGGCTGTTTTGGAGACGGTTGAAGCTGAGTGGATTCTGTTTATCGATGCCGATGAGCGCGCGACCCCAGCCTTTGCCGACGAAGTTTGTGCGAGCATCAACCAGGCCACTGTTCATGGCTTTTGGGTGCCGCGTCGAAATTTTATTATCGGCAATGAGATGCGTTTCGGCGGCTACTATCCCGATTATCAATTGCGTCTTTTCCGGCGCAAGTTTGCGCAGTATGATCGGGAGCGCACGGTCCACGAATTGGTACAGATCAACGGCGAAGTCGGCCACCTCCAGGAACCGCTGATCCACTACAATTATGTAGATTGGGAACAATTTCACGCCAAGCAACAACAGTATATGCGCTACGAGGCCAGGATCTTAGCCGAACGGGGCATTCAAGCGCGGCCTCACAATTTCATCCTGCAACCACTACGCGAATTCTCTCGTCGCGCGCTCCAGCTACAGGGGTGGCGCGACGGCATCCCTGGTTTACAGCTGGCCTTGCTCTACGCCTGGTATTATGGGTTTATGCCCTATTGGTTGTTGTGGCGGCACGAGGTAAAGTGAAAGAGAAACGGCTGCCCTGGTCAACCATACTTTCTACGCCGACACTGCCGCCGAGCCGATCAATAATCCGCTGGACAATGGAGAGGCCCAAGCCGTGCCCTTGCGAAGATCGGGTGCGCTGGCGCCGCGGTTGTGGTTGAAAGAGCGTGAGGGGATTTTCAAGCTCCAGCCCTGGGCCATTATCCTGCACCCAGAAGCGGATTTTGCCTTCTTCGAGCTCATCGTACCCCAATTCCAACCGGGGCGGACGGCCCCCATATTTTAAGCCATTGCTCAAATAGTTATACCAGACTTCTTCCAGCCAGGTACTATACCCCAGCGCGGCCGGCCAGAATTCCGGCGCGATCACCTCGGCTTCGTATTCGCGGATCATGTGTTCGATGCGCCGAAAGACAGCCTGCACCGTCAGCCCCATGTCGACCGGCTGGCACTCGACCGGCTCCCCAAAACCGACATTCGCCAACATCAGCAGCGCATCGACAATGCTGCTCATTTTGATCCCATATTCGAAGATGGTGTTCAGGCTCTCCTGGATCACAGGTTCGGAAAGCGAGGCACTATCTTCGCGCAACATATCCGCATAACCGACGATCAAGGTCAGCGGATTTTTGAGGTCATGCGCAACAGAATGGGCGAACGCGTCGAGTGCTTCATTCTGGCGCTCAAGCAGATCGCGCTGGTGGCTGACAGAAGCCATCAGCCGCGCATTTTCGATCGCGTTGGCGGCATATGCGGCCAATGTTTCGGCCAATTCGACCTCGCGCTCGTCAAAATAGCCTTCGCGCTTATTGACCAGCTCCAACACACCAATCACCTCATTGCGCGTGATCAGCGGAACCGCCAGGATCGATTTGGTGGTATACCCCGTTTGCAGATCCACCGCGTTGGCAAAGCGCGGGTCACTGCTCGCGTCGCTGACATTCACCGGCTGTGCATGGTTGGCCACCCACCCCACCACACCAGCGCCAGGCGACAGACGCAACTGGCCCGGCGAGATATTTTTCCCATCCAGATACATGGCCGCACAGACCAGATGCCCCGCGTATTCACCATCCCACAGCCAGACCGAACTCCCCTCGGTGATCACCACTTCGGTAATCGCCTGCACCAACTGCGAGATCACCTGATCCAGATCCAGCGTGGAGGTGAACAATTGCGCAGCCCGCGTCAACAGAGTCAGATTACGGTTGTCTAGCTGTAAGGCCGATAGTGCCTGCTCGCTGTCGTACCATTTCTGCTGTTTGGCAAAAATTTGTTCGATCAGCAATGGCAACAGGTGCAACTGCTCTTCAGTCGAGCAGGACAAGAGTTGATCGGCCAGACCAAGCTCGAATGCGCGGGATACACTTTGCCGATCCGTCCGGCTGCTCGGCAACAAAATGATCAGCGGGCGGTTCAATTCCTGCCACGCCTGGGCCCGCTCATCACCTGCCAATAGAGTTGGATTTAATAAGATCAATTGGTACTGGGTGCGAGCCAACAGTTTCAGCCCCGCCGCGCTGCTATCTGCTAATTCAACCTCATAGCCCAACTGCTGCAATCGTGCCTGTACTAACTGCGCGGTAGGCATGTGTTCTTCTAAATAAAGAATCTGAGGTGTTTTGGCAATCGGCATTACGGCTCCTCTGTTGCTTAACCGTTGGTGTGTACGACGCTGATCCCGTCGATCCGCTCGACACGGATCAGGTTTTGTGTGGCCTGTTCAAAGGTATCATCATGGCTGATGACAAATAATTGGCGAAACCCTTTGACCTCTAAAATTTGCCGCACCAGGGCATCGCGCCGAGTATCGTCCAGATTGGCGGTCGGCTCATCGAAAAAGGCCACGTCGATGTTGCTCATCTCGCGCAGGAGCGCCAGGCGGACGGCCAGCGCGGCGCACATCTGCTCGCCGCCGGAGAGTTGAGCAAATTGACGCAAGCGCCCCTCGACTTCCAGCGTGATGCTGTAATCTTCCTGCCAACTGAGCCGCCGCGTATAATCCTGCATCATCTCGCAGAAGATCTGATCAGCACTGCTGCTCACCTGGTGGATCAACGCTTTGGTGACTTGCGGGCCCGCCTTTTTCAAGAGATCGCGCAGGGCGTCCAGCACCTCTTCTTGCGTGCTGTTTTGGGCCTTCTGCGCGCTCAGCTGATCATGTTCAACTTGTTGGCGCGCCAACTGGGCAATTTCGTGCTCGTCGGCCTGCTGCTGCTGCTGGAGCAAAGCCAACTGAGTCTGCAAGCTACTCAAGTGGCTGCGTGTCTGTTGTTCTTCACCCGCCACCCGAGCCAACTCGGCGGGGTCAAACTGCCCACTCGCCTGGGCCAAATCCGCGCCGATCTGCGCGAGCAGATCCACCGCGGCTGTATGCCGGGCTTCGGCAGTTGCCCGCTCGCTCGTGATCTGTTCAACAGTTGCGGCCTGCTGCTGCACCGTCAACACCGCGCGATAGGCGGGCTCTGTTTGGCGCAAAGTCGCTCGCACCTGTTCCAGCGCACCATCCAACTGGGCAAATTGTTCCAGCTCGGCCAAACAGGCGGCCATCTGCTCGCGCACACTTTTTTGTTGTTCGGCCTGCTGGGCGGCCAGGCGCTCCACGGCCGCTCGACGCCCGGCTGTGGCCGCGGCAACGGCTTGCTGCTGGCGCGGATCGCCCAGGGCGCGCAATTCAGTCTGCAATTGCGCAACAGTGGCTGGAGCATTTGTCAGTTGCTCCACCAGGGCCGCTGTATGCTGCCAATTCGCTTCGGCAGTGCTTAATTCCTGGGTAGTCTGCTGTTGTTCGGCGGGGCGTGGTAAGCGCAAAAGTTGCTGCTGCAATTGCTTACGATTGGTTTCAGCCGCTTGCAATTCAGCTTCTTGCTGGCGGATCTGCTCAGTCAGGCGTTTGTAATCGGTGCGCAATTCGGTCAGGCGCTGCTCGTTGCGCTGCAACATCTGGTGACGGTGGCCATCACTTAGCGGCTGCTCGCAGACTGGGCATTTGGCTGTCTGGAGATCTGCCAGGGCTTCGTTCTGTTTCTTGATGGCATCAGCGCTATTTTTGCAGGCAATCTGCGTCTCTTTTGCGCGATCAATCGCCAGCCGCGCCTGCTGGATCTGAGCCTCACATGTGTGGCTCTCAGTTTCAAGCGTCTGCGATTGCGCCAATTGTTGGGTCAATTCGGCCAGGCGGGCGCGCAGATGTTGCACTTGGCTGGCCTGGGTTTTGTGTTGCTGTTGAGCATCTTCCAGGCGAGCCTGCTGTTGTTGCGCTCGGTTGAGGGCCGCTTCCAGCTCCTCTTGCCTGGTGACCGCGGCAACCAAACTGGCAACCGTGGCTTCCGCGGCCGCAATGTCGGCCAACTCGCGTGCAAGTTGGGCGGCTTCGGTCTCGCTTTGCGCCAGACGCTTATCAAACCCGGCGCGCTGCCGCTCCAATTGCTCGCGCTGCCGCACCTGACCATCCAAAGTCTGTTGGCGGGCTTGCGTCGCCACATAGAGGTCATGCTCGGCCTGATGTTTCAGTAAGGTGGCGCGTGCGGCCTGCGCCTGTTGTAAGGCCTGCGACAGACTCGCCAGTTGACTGGCAATGCTTTCGACCTGGCTGCTCACCTGTACTTGCCGGTTGCGCAAGCTGGTCAATTCCTGTTGCTGCTGCTCCAGCGCGGCCCGGACTTGTTGCTGTTGGGCGAGTTGCGCTTCCAGTTGGGTGATCGCCTGGCCGGTAGTTTGGAGCTCAACGGTGCGTGCGCTCACACTCTGCTGGAGCGGAGCCAGCCGTTCCAGGCGTGCGGACAGCCCGGCCAGTGCCACCTCGAACGCCTGGCGACGTTCGCGCAGGATGCGCGCCGGTTCACGCAGGCGATCCGCCGCGCGGCTATATTCTTCCACCTGCAACAGCCGATCAAACGTGGGCTTGCGTCTGGCCGCTGACTCCAAAAAGATGGCGGTAAAGGCACCTTGAGGCACGCCAACCGCGTCGCGGAAGAGCGAAGGCAGATCAAACCCCGGCTCCACGCCCATCTGCTGACGCAGGAAGCGCAATGTATCGGCCTTGCCTTCACAGACTTTCAGCGATAATTCTGGGTCAAAGACGCGATATTGGGTGCTGGCTCCGCAGCGACGCACCACCTGGTAAACCCGACCATCGAGGCTGCTCTGGAACGTCAGCATGATTTCAGCCGAGTCCACCCCTTCGCGCACAAAGTCGTCGTGCTTGTATTCAAGCGCGTCAAAGAGCACAAAGCCAATGGCTTCGAGAATGGTGCTTTTGCCCGCGCCATTGTGGCCGACAATCGCATTCACGCCGTCGGCAAATGAGATCTCAGCCTGGTGATAACTTTTGGTATTGTCAAGCCGTAGGGAGAGAATTTGCATACGCAACAATCAGCGGGAGGATGCCCGCGCATTGGCCTCGATTTGGTTGGCCAGTTCAACGGTAATCGCCTCTGGAGCGGCGTCGCCGAGGGCCATGGTTTTTAACGTGAGCGCGGCTTCTGTCCACTGCTCGCTCTGCGCCCGAAAGCGGCCATCCTGCTGGAGCAGACCGTTGAGGACATGACGTTCCAACTCGGCCCGACTCATGCCATCGCCGCCTTCGATCACCCGATCCAGCGATTGGGTCAAATTTTTGACCAGGGGCAGCAAGGGCGCAAAATGGCGATTCACCACTTCCTCCAGCGCTCGCAGATCCAAGGCGCTGCGTTCAAAGGGCAAGGTGCCATGTAATTGCACTTCCACCACGGGCCGCTGATCCGCGGGGATGCGATCCACTTGCCAATCGCGGGCGCGGCGTTGAAATAGTTCATCGCAGTGGGCCAGCAGTTGGTCGGGCGTATCGAGCAGATCGGTCTTGACGATCAGGCGATGAAAGGTGCGGCGCGGGTTGGCTTTGAGGGTGACGCTATGTTTGGGCGCATCCGCCGCAGCAGTCTCCGTATCAATCTCCACCAAATAATAGCCGCGCTCCACCCACTCGGTTTCGGAGATGGCACAACTCTCCAGGCTGCCAGGATTATAGATCCAATCATCAAAGGTGTAGGGTTTGTGGATATGGCCCAGTGCCAGATAATCGATATGCGGGCGCAGTACGCCCCACTGGCGCAGCGAAAGCCCACCCTGGTCGGGCAGAACCCCTTCGACACCAGCGTGGGTGAGAAAAATCGAATAGTGAATGTCGTCTTTGGGCTGCGCGGCCAACGCTTCGGCATACCGCTGCACAAGCTGATCGGTGATCGAGCCCGCGTACTTCAGCCCGTGAACCCGCACGCCGGGCACAGGGTCGTAATAGGAACCAGCGCGATTGGTGTAGGGGCTCAAATGCAGGACACCATCGGCGAATTTGGGCTGCAACAAGACCAGCAATTGACGCGTGGCCAGCATCTCCACCCAGCCCAAACGCTCGTCATGATAGGCCAGTTCGTGGTTGCCTTCGACCGCGATGCAAGGAATACCAGCCGCTTTCAGGCGCTCCAGACCATGCATGGCCTGATTCAAGGTCAAGGCTTCGATCGAGCGTTTGTGGAAGAGATCGCCGGCCAACAGCACAAAATCCACCTGCTCGGCTCGCGCAGCTTCGATCACCGAGACAAAGGCGCGGCCAAAATCGTTATAGCGCTGGCGATTGTTGTATTGCCAGTAGCCCAGATGGCAATCGGCAAAGTGGAGGAACCGGGCCTTCATGCGTCGCCGCCAACCACTTGGCTCATCACCGTGCTGACGATGCTGATCACCAGACCGGCCAGCAACGCGGCCACAAAGCCATCCCCCGGCCCGGCAAAGCGGAGCCATTCGCTATTGCCGACAATGCTGGTGAAATAGCTCGTCAGCATCAACATGAGGGCGTTGATCACAAGTGTAAATAGACCCAGGGTCAAAATGGTGATTGGGCAGGAGAGAAGGCCAACAATTGGCTTGACAAGCGCATTGATCACGCCAAACAACAAGACAACGATCAGCAAATCTGGCAGCGCCGTGGTCAGTAACATGCCGCCAGGAATAAACGCATTGACCACAAATTGAGCTGCCCAGAGGGCAACAGCCACCACAACAAACCGGATAATCAATCCGCCCATCAATCTCTCCTCAATGGTGTACGCGTACCTCGACCAAATCGGATAGCGTTCAGGGTCAGGTGCGTAAGAATAAAATTAATCCACCCGGCAGCGCATCGTCAGCAATGTCTGCTGGATCTGAAACCCCAGTTCTTGCGCAACAGCCAGGGCAGCCTCGTGATCGCGGCTCAAATTGAGTTGGATCGGCCACCGGGGATAGTCGCGCAGGGTCTGGAGAGCCCACCCCAGCAAGGCAGCCTCATGCTGGCCATAATGGTCAGGTCGGGCCCAAAATTGCACTTGATGCACACCGCGCCAGCGCATGGCCGTCAACACCAGGGCTGCATCAAATTGATGATGATAGGTTTGAATACAACGGCGGTAGACCCGGCTACGCCCCACCGTGCGAGACAGCCATTCCCCAATCTGCTGTTCAAAACTCTGCTGAAAATCGGCCCGCCGCAACGAACGCCACCACTGCGATTGGGAGCCATATTGCAAGTTAGCCAGATCATACAGGGCCTGCCACTGACCAGCGCCAAAAGGATAAAAATCCGCGATGGGCTCGACCGGCCCACCCTTTATCCCCAAGCGCGCCAGGCGCAGATCCACATTGCCGCTGACAATTTCAAAGCCCATCCGTTCGTAGAGGGCCAGGGCAATGAGATTGCGCTCGTACACTTGCAACACTGCCCAACGCCCCCCATTCTCGCGGATGTAGTCCAGGGCGCGAGTCATCAAGTGACGCGAGATGCCGCGGCCCCGAAAAGCTGGCGCAACCGCCACATTGGCGATCTGCCAGCGGCCACTCCCTCGATCCGCCCGCTGAACCGTGATATTCCCGACGACCTGGCCTTGTTCCAGCCAGACAAAGCCGCCAAAGACATCATCAAATTCCCCGGTACTGCGGTTCAGTAACTTGAGTACCCCCCCCACATGGCTCATGATGCGCATTTCGCGCAGCGCGGCATTGCCGTGCGCGTCTAATTCATGCGCAAACGCATCAGCAATCAACTCAGCGACAGGGCGCAGATCGCGGCCAATATCAAATGGGCGGATGCCCGAGAGCACCGCATCTTGCAGTTGGGGGGTGGCGACGGGATAAACGGCCATGACCATTGTACTCTTTGCAACTAAGCCTCAACCAACCAAACGCCGCGACAACCCTATCGTCCGTACCCACATTGGGCCAACCCTAAACAGCAACACGCACCAATGCCGGGCGCAAAACTCGTCCTTTATACTCGTACCCAGTGCGCAATGTCTCGATAACATGGCCGCTGGGGACCGTCTCGTGTGGTTCGCTGGTGACAGCCTCATGATGATTGGGGTCAAACTCGCCTTCCCTGGGGATGACGCTCACACCTTCATCTTCCAGGATGCCGTTGAGTTTTTTCTGGATCTGCCGGAAACCCTCCAGCCAGGCAATTTCGCTTTGGCTCAACTCGCTCGGTAGATTGGCAAAAGCCAGTTCGAGATCATCCATAACGGGCAGGAGGCGGCGCAACAGGTGGCTGCTGGCCCGTTCGATCTCCTCTTGCAATTGACGCTCCTGGCGGCGGCGGCTATTTTGAAATTCAGCAGCGGTACGCTGTACGACATCGGTTAATTCGGCCACTTTTTGGTTGGCTGCCCCCAACTCGACCTCAAGCTGTTGAATTTGCTGCGCCTCTGGGCTGAGCTCTGGGGCTGCCGTCGCTGCTTCCTCGGCATTTTCAGCCACTGCCGCTTGGGCATTCTCTTGTTCTTCCTGGCCTTCAGTTACAATCTCTTGTGTCATCGTTCATCACCCAACCATTTCTTCGACAACTTCGCTCATCAGCGTGGCGACATAGCGCACCGCGCCAATAGTTCGTCCATAAGACATTCGCAACGGGCCAACCACCCCCAACAGCCCCGTCGCCTGATCAGCCGCCCCATAACGGCCAATCACCAGGCTGATCCCTTGCAGCTCGGCATAGCGACCTTCCCCAGCGATGACCACCTGGACATCATCACCGCTGCTTAACTCGCCCAATACCTGTTCCAAAAGGGAACGCTGCTCAAAGACCTGCACAATGCGGCGCACGTGTTCGCCCTCGGCAAACTCTGGCGCTTCAAGAATTTGGCCCAGCCCGTCGCGATAGATCTGCCCACTGTATTGATTATCCAGCCGTGCCATGGCGTCGATCACCAACAGGGCGACCTGCTGGGCAAATGGGCTTAAGACTGATAGCTTAAGACCGATGCCAGCTGTATCGCAGCCAGCGAGTTGGGCGTTGAGCTCGTTGCTCGTCTGGCTTAATTCGGGTTGCTCCATCGGCGCGTCCAGATCAAACAATTGCTGTTTGACCGTGCCCGTCTGGAGCACAAGCACCAGGAGCACCTTTGCGCCGTGGATGCCGACCAATTCCATATGTTTAAAATAAGAGCGAGCCGAGCGCGGCGCGGTGGCTAATGCCCCATTTTGCGAGACCTGCGCCAACACCGACGTACTCAACCGCAGCCATTGATCCAATTCCTGACGCGCCAGGCTAAATTGAGAGCGAATATCTTGCCGCTCCTGCGAAGAGAGCTCGGCGGAAGCCAGCATATTTTGCACAAAATAGCGATACCCAGCATCGGTGGGTACCCGGCCTGCGCTGGTATGCGGGTGAGTCAGCAGGCCAACTCGCTCTAACGCGGCCAATTCATTGCGAATAGTCGCCGGACTCACGCCCAGATCATAACTGCGGGCAATTACCTGGCTGCCCACAGGCTGGGCTGTGCGTACATATTCCTGAATGACAATATGCAGTAGTTGCCGCTGACGTTCGCTCAGGTTGTACAAGGTTTGCTCGTAACTCATACGCCGATCATAGCACTGGCGAACATCTGTGTCAATGTTTTCGCGAAGCAGGCAGCTTTTTCAGGCAAGCGCTCCTGCGACCCCTCAATAAGCATTGTGATTGGTCCCTGAAATCCATTGCAAGATCGTCCGCAAAATGATCTTAAGATCCAGCGCCAACGACCAATTTTCAATATACCAGAGATCATATTTGGTGCGCTCGACGATCGATGTATCGCCGCGCAGCCCATTGACCTGGGCCCAGCCAGTCAGGCCCGCTTTTTCGCGATGACGATCCATATAGCGCGGGATGATCTGGCGGAATTGCTCGACATAGACCGGACGCTCGGGCCGCGGCCCCACCAGGCTCATCTCGCCGACAAAGACATTGACCAGTTGCGGCAGCTCGTCGATATTAAAGCGGCGCATAAAAGTGCCCAACTTGGTGCGCCGCGGATCATCCTCAACCGTCCAACCGGCCCCGCCCACTTCAGCATCCTGGCGCATCGAGCGAAACTTGATGATGCGGAAAGGTCGGGCATCCATACCCATGCGTTCCTGGATATAAAAGACCGGCCCCGGGCTCTCCAGCTTTACCAGCAGTGCGGCCAGCAACATAAAGGGGCTGAGCAACACCAAGGCAAGCCCGCTAAAGACAAAGTCGATCCCTCGTTTGAGGGTCAACTTCCAGCCCCGTAGCGCCACGTCGCGAATGGTCAGAAGGGGCAACCCACCGAGATCCCCAATCCCCACTTCGCTGGCCATGATCTGGAACACATCGGGGAAGACGCGGATACCCACTTTTTCACGTTCGCACAGGCTGATGATGCCCACCAATTCCTGGTGACTGCTCTCTGGCAGGCCGATGATCACTTCGTCGATGTTGTATTTTTCGATGATCTGCGGAATGTCGGCAATGGCACCAAGCACGGGCGCGTCCTGGAAGGCATACGTGTTGATCGCCCGGCCATTGTCCACAATCCCCACGACTTGATAGCCCAGCTTCGGATTGAGGCGGATTTTCTGCAGCAGCATCTGCCCAACTTCACCCGCGCCGATCAACAAAACGCGATCATCGCCGATGCCGCGTGCTTGCGCCCGCCATTGAACTTGGGCGTGCAGGCTGCGACTCACCGTCAACAGGCCGATATTGATCGCCCAGGCGTAGATGATAAAGCGGCGATGAGGGTCAAAATTATTGAGCGCCAGCCCCAGCAAGGCCACGGTTAACAGGCTGGCCAGGGTTTGGTAGCTGATAATCTTAAAAAGTTCATCCAGATGGCTGATTGGCCGCCGCCGTTGATACATCCGCTGCGAGAAGAAGATGAGCACCAGCAAGACGGTGTTGAGGGCAGGGAGCGGCCAAAATTCGAAGAAGGGGCCAATCACCACTTCGGGTGAAGTGCCAAGCCAAAAATGAGCCAGATAATAGGCTAGCCAGGTGCAACCTATATCCAGCACCATCAGCGCGGCTACAAACAAAAATTGTGCGCGCTTCATCAAAGCTGGTTGGCGGATACGACGGCTGTGATATTCGCTTTCAGCCGAAACTTTCGAAATGGTCTGTTGCATAGCTTCTGTGGCGTAAACAGCGCGCTTCTACAGGCAGATTCTAATAGATGAAACAAATAAAGGCTGCTGGCAATTGTCGCCAGTACACAGCTTTGGGTTGTCTGGCTTTATCTGCTTACTCTATCCACGTTCACAGTTTACGCTTAGAGTCTATCCATAAAGTCTGCGCCAAAGCAGTCTGGTACCCCCGTTTGGGGCACCGCAACCATTTTACGGATAGGTTCTTAGAACAACTCACTTGCACAACGACAATTGTAGCATATCCATAATCGATTGACGAATGGCAAGGCGTAGAGACAAGCAACAATTGCCCAACGCTTCACCATCTATCATCCGCCGTCTCCCGTCCATCATCTCCCGCCTACCGTCCATCAACCAACAGACTCTCCAGAACCTGCTCAGCCGAGAAGGTGGGCAATCTGAGATAATGGGCCGCGACTTGCCATAAGGCCTGCTGGGGCAGCAAGCCGATCAGCTCGCCCTGCGCCACCGCGGTGCCATGAACACGTGCCAACCGGCTGACCTCATCGACCAGGCGCGGCAGCGGCGTCTGGTCAAAATCGGTGAGATTCACGCTCACCTGGGCCCGTTGATCGACCAGCAGCCCCAGTGCGCGCACCGCGGGCAGGCCGCCATCTCGCTCGCGAATGGCACGCGCAATGGCACGCGCCACCCGCACATCGTTCGTCTCCAGGAAAAAGTTGAAGGCGATCAAAAATGGCCGCGCGCCCACGATCACCGCGCCCGCCGGGCCAACGCGCGCCGGGCCAAAATCGGGCTGGCGATGGGGTCGCTCAATCTCTTGCAGCAATTGCTCGAATTCGCCACGGCGCACATCGGCTAATAAACGGCGATCGGGACGGCTGGCCGCGGCTTCGTAGAGATAGACCGGCAGCGCCAGCTCGTCGCCAATCCGCTGGCCCAACTGGCGAGCATACGCCGCACACGCTTCCAACGAACTCCCGGCGAGCGGGATCAGCGGCACAACATCGGCCGCGCCGAGGCGGGGATGCGCGCCGCGCTGCAGGAAAAGATCAATGCGTTCGGCGGCAACCTGGACCGCGCGAAAAAGACCTTCCAGCACCGCGGCCGGTGCACCAGCCACCGTCAGGACAGTCCGGTTGTGATCCCAATCGCTGGTCTGGTGGAGCAACTTGACCCCCGGCGCCTGGATGGCAGTTGCCAGCGCGGCGATCACGTCGGGTCGTCGCCCTTCGGAAAAATTGGGTACCGCTTCGATCATTTCGCCGCCCTGCTCACTCATTGCGTTACACCTCATAACAATGGGAAATTCGATCGTGGCAATGTTCCGTTGATAAGCTGCAAGGGATTGAATCACGAAGAATACAGAGAGTGAAAAACGCCATCAATCATTTGTCATTGCCGAAAATTCAAAATCTGTGAAATCTGCGTAATCTGTGGTTTCTAAGCAGTTTCCTGGCTTGACACTACAATTCATGACCAAAAGGTAGTTCAGTCGCCCAAGCGGAATTGGTGCTTGGGAATTGGAACAGGTATGATACTGCTCATGCAGGAATCACTAAAATCTGGCCAGAGTTTGAATCAAATCACCACGAATCAAATCACCGCGGCAGCCTGGGATTGTTTTGTCGAGCAGCATCCGGATGCGCATCTGCTACAGAGCAGCCAATGGGCCGCGCTCAAAAGCCGCTTTGGCTGGCATCAGGAATTGATCACCGTGGCGGATGACGCGGGCTCGATTCGAGCCGGCGCGTTGCTGCTCTATCGCCGAGTTGCCGGGTTGACCATGGCCTATGTGCCGCGCGGTCCGCTGGTCGATTGGCAGGATGCGCACACAACGACGCGACTGCTCGCGGCCATCGATCATGCGTGTCGGCTGCGTGGCGCGGCCTTCTTGAAGATCGAGCCCTCGCTGCCCGCTACGCCGTCCAATCATGCGCTGCTGGCCACCTATGGCTTCCAGCCCAGCCCGCAGACCGTGCAGCCACCAAGCACCATTTTGCTCGATATCCGCGGGGATGAAGCGGCGTTGTTGAATGGGATGAAGAGCAAGTGGCGCTACAACATTCGGCTCGCCGAGCGCCGCGGCATCACCGTGCGCACGGCCACCCGGGCCGATCTGCCCGCGTTTCATGCGTTGATGCAGGCCACTGGTTCCCGCGACGGGTTTGCAGTGCACAGCGCGGATTATTACGCCGCGGCCTTTGATCTGTTCACACCGGAGCGGGCGGCCTTTTTGTTGGCCGAATACGAAGGCGAAGTGGTGGCCGCGTTGGTGGTAGCCTGCCTTGGCCCAACCGCGATCTATCTATGGGGCGCGAGCGGGGATCGCGAACGCCAGCGCATGCCCAATCACGCGTTGCAATGGGCCGCGCTGCGTTGGGCACGGGAGCGGGGCGCCACACACTATGATTTCTGGGGCATCCCCGATGAGTTGGGGCACCTGGCCACCGCGCTCAGCCCAGCCGCGGGTGCCGGTGTACCGGTGGATGCGCTACCGATCAATCTGGAAGCCTTGCCCAGCCACGATCTGTGGGGCGTTTACCGCTTCAAGCAGGGCTTTGGCGGCCAGGTGGTGCGCACCATCGGCGCGTGGGATATGCCGATCAACCGCCTGGGGTATGGCCTCTATCAAGTTGGGTTAGAGATCAAAAAGAGAGTAGATGAGATTAAAGAGATTGGGGGCTCTACCCTCCAATCTCCTAATCTCCCAATCTCCCAATCTCCAATCTCCCCATCTCTCAGTCTACACTTGATCCAAACCCCCGAAACATGGCGCGCCGCCCTGGCCGCACTGCCCAATCCCCATTTTTTACAAAGCTGGGAATGGGGCGAGATCAAAGCGCAAACGGGTTGGCAGGCAGAACGATATTTGCTGAGCGAGGGCGCACAGCCGCGGGCCGCTTTCCAACTGCTCTGGCGACAATTAACGCCCCAGCTGCCGTTGCGCGTGGCCTATGTAGCCAAAGGGCCGCTGCTGGATTGGCAGGATCTCGATCTCGTGGATGCAACGTTGGCGCAGATCGAACAGATTGCCCGGGCGAAGGGGTGCATCTTTGTCAAAGTAGACCCCGATGTGGACGAAGCCGCGACCGCTGGCCGCATGGTGATGCACAGTTTGGCGCGGCGCGGCTGGAATTTTAGCCGCGAACAGATCCAGTTCAAGAACACGGCCATCAGCGACTTGCGCGGTGGGGAAGACGCATTGCTGGCCGCCATGAAGCAAAAATGGCGCTACAACATCCGGCTGGCCGAACGCCGCGGCATCACCATTCGCGTGGGCGGCGAGCAGGATCTGCACACCTTTTACGATCTCTACGCCGAGACCAGCCAGCGCGACGGCTTCCTGATCCGGCCTTACGCCTATTATCAGCTCACCTGGCAGCGCTTTTTGCAAGCGCAGGCAGAGCCGAACAATCCCGCGGGCGGGGCCTTGCTATTGGCCGAACACCCGGACGATCCGCAGCCGCTGGCGGGGATTTTGTTGCTCCGTTATGGCACGAGTTGTTGGTACTTTAACGGAGCCAGCAGCGAGCGCCACCGCCGCGACATGCCCAATTATCTCTTGCAATGGGCGGGGCTGCGCTGGGCCAGCGAGCAGGGCTGCACGAAGTATGACTGGTGGGGCGCACCGACCGATCTCGACGACCCCGAGGATGTCATGCAGGGCGTTTGGCAATTCAAACAAGGCTTTGGCGCGACATGGCAGCCCCACATCGGTGCCTGGGATTTCGCCCTCTCCGCCCCCCTCTACCGACTCTACGTCGACGCCATGCCCCGTGTGCTCAGCCTGCTCAAGCGCTGGCGTCGGGGTGGGTGATCGCTCGACGATAGACGGTGGACGAACGATGGTAGCCACATCCCGGTCGACGCCTGACGTTTGACGAGTGAACGCTGATGCGTGAATGCTAACGAAAGCCATCGTCCGTCGTCGATGGTCAATCGTCTGCCATCCAGCCCCCTGGCCGGTAGACGAACGACGGTAGCCCCTTCACGGTCGACGCCTGACGTTTGATGCGTGAATGCTAACAAAGCTCTTATCCGTCGTCGATAGTCAATCGTCTGCCATCCAGTCCCCTGGTGAATATTTTCTGCTTGGTGACTTCCTTCTCCTCCGAGGAGAAGGTTAGGATGAGGTGGC
>CAZIRP010000020.1:0-86545 GCA_964541665.1 uncultured Caldilineaceae bacterium
GTTTCTAACCGCACCTACGATTTATGCGACATTTATCTGGTTTCTCTATAAGCAACTGTTTGAAAAGTTGATATTCGACTTGTGGGCCGGGAGTGCTAGCCTCCCGGCCTTTTAATGACTCGGTTTTTAATGACTGGGCGAGCCGACCGGTGTCTGCTGGCTGTTCTTCCACGCATCGGCCAGCAGCCGAAAGATGTCGATCTCTGACACAATGCCAACCAGGCGCTGGCGCTGATGGGGATCAGGCTCAACCACGGGAACCCCGCCGATTTTATGCATCATCAGAATCGCTGCCAATTCGCCAACCGTTGCCTCGGGCGCGATCGTCACCACCTCGCGCGTCATGACATCGCCTACAGCTAGCCATGCCTCTTCCGCGGCTGGATCATAGGGGCTGACTGTTTGGCTGGCCGCTTCCGCCTCACGAATATCCGTGTCGGTGACAATCCCAACCAAGACCCCATCATCTTCAACCACTGGCAAACGCCGAATGCGAAACTCTTCTAAAAGTTGTCTGGCATCCACGACCAACGCATTGGGGTGGATGGTGACAACGGTGCTCTGCATGATCTGGCGAACCGGAATATCGTACATGGCGTTGCTCCTGGTGGCGACTGAGCCCGATTGAAATAAGAATGGCGAAAGCGTTATGAGTCTCGACCGAGACAACTGCGCATTCCCCCAACAGATTGTCAGCTATTGGTAATGTCTAGGGGCTTGTCTCCCATGTTTTTTCCTCATATAATTTAAGCATACCAGGGGCGTAAACGGAACCGAAATCGTTTGAGCGCTGGTTTGCTGTTCTACCATCTCCGTAAAAGTTATGCTGGGCGTGATTGGTGGGTTGCATGTAGCAAGTGGTTGGCCCGGCTTCGCATAGGTCGGCTACTGGTCGGTAAGGCGTATCCCAATCCATTCGGAGCAACTTGCAAACTATTCCATCGTTTATGCAGCATAGAAGGTCATATTCTCGGGCCGATAGGTCGAATCGTTGTATGAAATTACCGCCTGGACAAGCCAGTCGCTGTCAATCTGCCACCTATATCGAGTTGTCCCCGGCTCGCCTGCTTTGGGTAGAATTGGATGGAGAGCAAACGCAGCGCGGGCAGCGCTTACGGACGATACTGGCTGGCGTTGATATGGCCGTGACTGTCTGGAACCAGCTCGTCCAACCCGGCGAAGTCTGGCCAGACTTTGATCTGATCCTCCTGCGCGTTGCCAGGCAAAATCCTCGCCAGGTCCACACGGTTTTGACCCAGATCCGCGCCCAGAGTTGGGCCCCGGTGATCTTATTGGCCGATCGGCAGGTGTTGGAATGGTCACTGACAACCCTGCCCGCGGGGGCCGATGCTGTGATTGGCCTCCACACCGCCGATGAGGTGATCGTCGCCCGCTGCCAGGCCTTGCTGCGGCGCTGGTTCCCAACAGGATAAAACAAAGCGAAGTTTTTTGGAAAAGACATTCACGACCGTACAGGGCTCCAGGATCCGAAGGTACACTTCGGATCCTTTTTTTATGGCTGCCCGGCCGCGCCAGGGTGGCGCAGATAGTTTTGAGCACAGCCCCCAATAGTCCCTAAGTACTGGCTGAAATCGGTCTTTTGTATGATTCCAAATCCAGTGCTTCTTGCTAGACTAAAAGCCTGTCCTGAAACGGGCTGCGGGGTCTAAATGTCCTCTCCAAACGAGGAACCGTGCAGCATTTCAGGTCAGGGTGTAAGACTTGGCTCAGTCCAGGCTAGCCACACAAGTCAATGATGCGCAATCTGGAGCGTGTCACTTCCCATAAAGCCACAGAAAGCCCATCAGCAAGAGCCCAACAGCACGACCGCGGCGCTGTTTTGTTTCTGCAGAGAGAATCTCCCCAGAGAAAAAGCTTTCAGTCTGGGCTTGCGTAAGCGCTAACCAATGATAGAAAGAAGGTTGACCATGGCTCTTTATATTCAGAACCTAGATTTGCATAAATTGCAGCAATTGCGGGCAATCGCCCATCGTCATGAAGATGACTTGCCCGCCAACCGCGTGCGGATTGTATTGTTGTCGGCTGAAGGGAAGAGTGTCCCCGAAATTAGCCGGGTGGTGAATCTGCACCCGATCAATGTACGGAAGTGGATTCATCGGTTCCGCCAGCATGGCGTAGATGGTTTGCGCAGTGGCAAATCGCCCGGGCGGCCTCGTTTATTCACGCCGGAACAACGCCAGCGGATTGCAGCCATTGCCGCAATGGACCCGCTCAGCCTCGGCTTGCCTTTCAATCGCTGGTCTTTGCAGCGGTTGCGCAGCTATTTATTGGACCAGGGGCTGGTCGACCACATCAGCGTCGAGACGATCCGGCAGATCCTGCAAACGTCGGATCTCCCTAGTGACCTCGCCTTGCAGAACTAAGCCCGCGCCATTCCCTGGATTGGCGCGGCTTGTAGCAGGCGGATTCTCAATGCGCCCAATGGTGGAACCTGTCTGCTGACTGCGCCGATTCAGGTAATGCTAGAAAGATTACACTGAATCAGGGGCGGGTGTGTTATCCTTATCCAGAATTTTGACGGTATACTATTGTGTATAGATGGTTGCAGGTGCTTATCTCAAAATTGATTGTGGCTCATGAAGATTGTGGCTCATGAAGGCCGTGTCAACCCAACCGGGGGACACAGCATTTTGAGATGACCGCTCCTTGTTATCCGAGTGCATCTATCGCACCATAGTCTGGCCCGCTGCTTGGAACGCGCGGTATTTGCCGTCGATGTGCCCACAGGTAGATTCTGGAGAAGATCATGATCGCGATCCGGCAAAGTAAGTTATGGCGGCAGGCTTGGTGGTGGATTGGCTGCATCCTTGTGGTGGGACTTGCCAGCGCCTGTACTGCGCCTTTGATTCAGACCGCACCGTCTGCAACCTCTGAAGAACCAGCGGCAACTGCTGAAGCAGGAACCTTACCTGCAGAATCTGCTCCCGATGGGGAAGAAGCTGCGGAACAAGCTGGTGCCCTCGAAGTTTATAAAGATTTGCCCGTTGGTTTTACTCCTGAAGGCTACCCATTCCGCGGGGATCCGGATGCGCCAGTAACCCTCTACGAATATAGCGACTATGAGTGTCCATTCTGCGCCCGTTATTTTGTGCAGACAGAGCCAGCCCTGAACGAAAGCTATATTCGTGCTGAGGAATTGCGCGTCGTCTTCCGCGATTTCCCTATCCCACAAATCCATCCCAACGCCGTTGCTGCCCATGTGGCCGCCCTTTGTGTGGCCGAGCAAGGGTCGGCAGCCAGGTATTGGGCGATGCACGATGAGATCTTCCGGACTCAAACCGTCTGGTCAAATCTGGCTGATCCGCTCCCGCATTTGGCAGAATTGGCAGCCGAGTTGGAGATCGACACAGCCCGGTTTGATGAGTGTGTTGCCAGCGGCACCATGGAAGCCAAAATTGAGCAGAGCATTAATGAAGGGCGTGCCTTGCAGCTTTCCTCCACGCCGAGCTTTAACTTTGTCAACGAGGAGACTGACGAAAATTTCTTGCTGATTGGTGCCCAACCTTATGACCAGTTCGCCAGCATGATCGATGCTCTGTTGGCAGGCGAGCAACCAGCCCAGGCGCAACAACCCGAGCAAGAGAACGCACAGATTCCTTTCTGGGCCACTGCCGAAGGGCTGGCGGTGGATCCTGAGCGGCCCGGCTACACGGTTGCGGGCGATCAATATCGCGGGAATCCCGCGGCTAAGGTGGCTGTGATCGAATTCTCGGATTTTCAGTGCCCTTATTGCCGCCGCCATGTGTTCGAGACAGAGCCGCTCCTGCAGTCTACTTTTGTGGATACCGATCAGGTTTTCTGGGTCTTCAAGCATTTTCCGCTCAACAATCACCCGCAGGCTCCGGCGGCTGGCACGGCGGCTGAATGCGCGGCGGATCAGCAGCAGTTTTGGGCGATGCACGATCTGATCTTCGCCGATGTTGAGTCATGGTCGATTGCCGACCCAACCCCGGTTTTTGTCGGGTATGCAGCAGAGTTGGGTTTGGATGGTGAACAATTTGCCGACTGTCTGACGAATGGCGAAGCATTGGCGCGAGTCCAGAGTGATCTGCAGGAAGGTTTGGCCTTTGTGCAAGGCACACCCACGTTTATTGTGTTGTTTAACGGGGAAGGGCGCATCATTCCCGGGGCATTGCCTGCTGATCAATTTACCGAAGCCTTGCAACAGATTCTTGACTTAACCGCTGAATAAACGGTTGCTTTGTCTTTGCACCGTTCCCGGAGACGCTCCCATAAGGGCGTCTCTTTGTTTTGGGTTGTTCACGTTGAGGAACCTGAGCGGCGGCTTTGGCGTTTAATCTAGACCCTTTTTCGCGCGGCATGGAGACGAACCTCATTCTCCAGAGCTTACGCAGGTGTTGCCTAAAGAGTTGCTTGCCGTTGATCGCTTTTTCCTGAGTTGATGGCCAGGATAACGGCTGCACCCTCTGGCGCTGCGTAAGGTATGATCTGGAAATGTTGGTTCTGAACAAACGTGTACTATAATAAATAATTGTGATGGCAATAAAATTACGTTGGCTTTACATCCTGCTGGTAGCGGGTTGCCTCTATGGTCTTGTGGGAGGCTCTGCTCAGGCAGCTCCATTGGCGTCTCAAGTGGGGCAAGAGTTGCCGTTTGCTACGGAAGATGGTGGGTTTAACCAGCCAATCGACGTAGTTGTCGTGCTTGACGACTCTGGTAGTATGGCAACCTGTTGGCCCTGGCCGCGCAATGGAGCACAACCGTTTACTCCCCCCTGTGGCGGCACCAGCCCCAATCCACCGAGCGATCCTGATGTTTTGCGCTATAGCGCGGCCCGCCTGTTGTTGCAACTGGCCGCCGAGAACGATCGCGTTGCGGTTGTGCGCTTTGATAGCGGAGCTGAAGGGATCGGCGAGTTGGGTACGCTACAGGCGATGGGCCCTACCAACGAGCGGCGGCGGCTCACTGATTCGTTGATCCCGCCGACAAACTATCTGCCACGCGGCTACACTCGGATCGATCTTGGCTTGCAAGCGGCGATCGATCTGCTGGCCGCGGCCCGCGAGCCAGGGCGCAATCAATACGTCTTGTTGCTCACCGATGGGGAACCCAGTGGCCCGCAGGGCTTTGGGGGGCAGGAAACTACCTTACGTACACAGATCGCCACCTTGCGTGAAGCGGGTGTTCTGGTCTTTCCGGTGGTGTTGTGTAATCCGACTGCGGGGTGCGCGGGTGAATTCCTGACCGAAGAACTGCCGGAATTGGAATCGCGTCAAGCCACTACTCCCCAGGAACTATTGCGGGTCTTTAGCGAAATCTTTGCGGCTATGAAGCCCGACCTTTCGGTGATCACCAGCCGTACAGGGAATGCCATTCAGTTGACCACCCGCGAAGGGCATGGCGTGCGTCGGCTGGCTTTCGTGACCGCGCGCGATGGGTTGACCAGTATCCAACGCGATGATCAGCCGATTTTGCCCCAGGGTACTCTGGCCGATCCATCCATCGACGTGAATTTGCTCGAAGGGGAGACGTTGGCCCCGGGGCGGTGGATCGGCGAAATGAGCGACGCGGGGGGCTTTGCTGTCGTCCAGACGGATAGCTATCCCCAACTCTTAAATCCGCCACCCAGCCTGGCCAATAGCCCGGCTTCGGTTCGCTATTACCCGAGTGGCCGCCCGGTTTTGTTGTTGGCGCGCAGTGGTGGCCCGGGGGTGGCTGAACCGCTCTTGATCGACGGGAAAACGCCGCTCCAACCGTTTGCCCAAACTGACTTTAAGCTCGCCCGCCTGAACAACCCACCAACGACTCTGAGCTTGCAGGTGGGCGATGATCAGGCCCCGCTGCAATTGGTGCGTAGCTTCCGCCTGGAAGGGCGGAGTGATCTGCCCCATGTGGAAGTCTTTTCGCCCCTGACCGGCCAGGATGGGCTGCTGCCCAATAGCAATGCGGATCTGCAAGTGGGCTTTGGTGGGGGCATCGAGGTACAAAATCTGGCGGCTACAGTCTTTGTGACCGATGAATCGAACGACGACCAGGGCCAGGGGCGCTTAGTCTACCAGGCCGCGATGGCCTGTGATGCTCAACTCTGTCGCGATGGCAATTTCACCCCGGCAGATGGGCGCTCGTATGACATCATTTATGTGGTGCAGGCCATGAAAGATGGGCTGCGCTTTAGTGATTGGGGCGAAGCCAGCCTGGGCTTGAAGCCCGCTGTCCAACTGCGCGGCCTGCCTGCTGAAATCGATCTTGCGCAGATGCCGCCTGGTGGTTGGCCGGTAGAATTGTCTTCGGGTACCACCGAGCCGATTGGCTCATTGCAGGCGACAATCGAGCTGCACAATCTCACTACCGACGAGCCAGCCGCCGGTGTCGCACTCAATTTTGATTATGATGTGCCCGAAACCGGTGTCGCGACCGCGACGCTCAACATCCAAGGGTTGGATCTGCTGCGGCCCGGCGACTATGCAGGTGAGATAACCCTGCATGTGACCCGCCCCAACGGCCAGCCGATGGATGTGGCGATTCGTCCCGGGTCAACGTTGCCGCTATCGTTTAAGGTCGCCCGACCGATGGCGCTGGTAGATATGCAATTGGCCGACTTTGGGGACATTCTCTTTGATACGTCGCCCAATTTCCGGCTGGATCAAGAATTGCTGTTGCCGATCAGCTTTCTCGGCAAACAATTTCGGGTGAATGCTACCCTGGCCGAGAATCAATGCGCCGACCTCTCGCTGATCAGCGGGGAGATGCGCACCGAAGGCGAGCGCCTGGTGCTCCCCATCCGCCTGATGAGCCCTGGCCCGGTTGCGCCTGGCGCTTGCGGCGGGGTGATCCAATTAAGTGGCCCCGATGGCGATTATGATCTTTTTCCGGCCCAGTTGGATTGGCAAGTACGCGTGAATGATGTAGAGTGGTCGCTGGTGAGCGGCACGCTCGACCTGGGCGATCTGCAAGATGCGGGCAACCGGGTGGAAATGCTGCTCGGCGTGCGGTTTACGGGCAAAACGCCCTTTGTGTTGCAGATGGCTGATCTGCAGGTGACCGGAGAGAGCCCCGACGGCCCGCTGAGCCTGACGGCTGCGGATCTTGAAATGGCCCCGGTTGAGGTGAGCGGAGCGCCCAATGAGGCGGGGATTTACGAAGTCCCGATCACGTTGATTTTGCGTCGGGATCTGCCTCGCGACTCGTTGCAAGGTGCTTTTTTTACTGGCGGATTAACCCTGCAGATCGTAGGCTTGCCCAACAAAGCACAGACGCTGGCTCTCAATTTCCGCAACCCGAGCCTGATGCAGCGCTATGTTTTACCCTATGTGGTGCCAGTCTATGCGCAGTTGCCCTTGGCGCTGTGCGCGTGGCCGCTGACGCTCTTCTTGCTGTTGGTCTCCGTGGCCCGCTTGCGCAGCCGCGGCATCAACGATGTTGAGATCGACGAAGCGTCGGTCGCAACGACCATGCCGATCCAAGCCCCGCCGATCCCGTCGGCCATGAGCGGGGGCAATAATCCGCCACCGGCTGCACTGGATGCCGTCTGGGGCAATGCCGATTGGGGGGACGCCTGGGGAGGCAGTGAGGCTGGAGAACGTCCAGCGTCGGGCTCAGGCTATTCTGCCAGTTCGACCGAAAGCGGCGATGCTTGGGGTTCGAGTTGGTAACATGCACAGTCGCGCAGCGCTGAGAAGTCGCTGACAGAGCAACAATCTGGCTGAAGCTGGACTGTGCATAACAAGCGTGATTTTACTGTCGCCAACTGCCCACCAGGCTGTTGGCTTTTCATAGGTAACCGTTCAATCCATGACCCAGGGTAACTCAAATCCGCAGTTCGACAAACCAACGATCTATCCGACCATGGTGGTGGGTGTTGGTGGTATGGGAACCAATACGGTGCGCGCTGTAAAACGGCGGTTTCGCAATGTGTGGAATGGCAATCATCCACCCAATACACCCAAGGCGGTGGGCGACAATCTGCCCGGTATGATTCAATTATTGGCGTTGGATACAGAACCGCTGGTCAATCGCCTGGATCAAGAGCCGCTCTTTGCCGACGAATTTTGTTACATGGGCAAGTTCGACGCCACCCGTCTGGTTTCGAATTTGGACCAACACCCCGAAATTGCCCGCTGGTGGAACTATCCATCGATCCCGCTGGGCTATATTCACAATGGGGCCAAACAATTGCGCCCTATTGGTCGGCTGTGCTTTTTTCGCAATTATGTGAATTTTAAGCAGGGCTTGGAAACCAAATTAGCCAACCTGGATAAGATCCGCGATATGGAAACCGCGCAGAATCGTGGTTTTCCCGTTGTTGGCAACTATCAGCTGATTTATGTGGTCAGCAGCTTGTGCGGCGGAACCGGCTCCGGCATGTTTATGGATGTCGCTCACCGGATCCGAGCGCAAGTGCGCAACAATGCGCGGGTCGTCGGCATCTTCTTCCTGCCCGATGTGCTGGAGACTGAAATTTCGAGCGATCTGCAACGGCGCCGCATTCGTGCCAATGCCTATGCCGCGCTCAAAGAATTAAATTATTTCCAGGAGACCCAGCAATTCCGCTCACTCTACCCGAGCGAACAGCGCGAACTGCCTGATGCGCCCTATGCCCCGTTCGATTTTATCTTTTTGGTGGGGCGCACCAATCGCAATGGCAATAGCCTGGCCCGCAAATCCGACGCGGAGCAGATGGCCGCGCACCTGATCCAAATGACTGCGATCAGCCATCTGAGCAACGAAATTCTGGGCCTGGAAGTGAATGTGGTGCGCGAGCGCATGTTTGACCTCAGCAGCGCGGCGGGTGAGGTGGTTGGGCAACAGCCTTCACGCACGGACCTTGAGCGTGAACGGAACGGCGCGCATCGTCGCAACTTCCTGGTTTATAGTAGCTTTGCTACCTCGGCGCTGGTGGCTCCACACGAATCGCTTGTTGATTTCTGGCAGCGTGCGTTTGTGGCCGATCTGGTGCGTCGCTTTGCTGCTGGGCCCTCGCTGAGTGACCCGCGGGCGGCCCTGCCTGAGGCCGATCAGCAGCGCATTCTTGGGCTCTGGCAAACATTGTTGACCCAATTGTTGGCGCGTTATGCCGCGCTGGACAACGACCGTCTCGAAACCCTGCGCGATGAGATCGAAGAGCAGCGCGGGGTTTGGCACAGTTTCTGGGAGCCCGTTACACAGGCGATACGCCAGGCCCTGTTAGAGACAGGCATCCGCGGCGCAATTGCCCTGTGTGATCTGCTCGGGCCGACCAACGCCGCTGCCGCGCCGCCCGAAGCCCTGGTGCGCCAACGCCTCTTTTTGGTCAATGGGTTACCGATCAACGAGGAGCAACGGGCAAATTGGCGCAAAGTCCTGGCTCAGCAGGGCGGCTGGCAGGAACAATTCCAGCAATTGGGCAGCGGGTTGGGCGAATTGCTGATCATGGCGGTCAACCCGCGGCAAGCTCGGGATCGCGCCCAGGAAGGGGCGACCCGTCGCGCGCGTGCTCGGCTCTATCAACGGCGCGACGCGGTGGAACAAGCGCTGGTCACGCAATTGGGCAAACAGGCCAGCCTGTTGCGCGAATCGCTCCGCACCCAGATCAGCACCTGCGCACTGGCTCTGGCCCGCGCCAATCAGGAAGCGAGCCGCCTGGCCGACCGGATCGACCCACGCATCTCCGATGGCTATGCCAGCACAAGCACCTATTATGAATTGGAGACCGGCGCGGTTGGCCGCGATTATCTCCAGTTTTTCTACCGACGGGCCAGTGGCGTCGTTGGGCCGAATGATTGGAAGAACGCGCTGATGCCACTGTTTGATCAGCTGATCCAGAGTGGTGCGGCCCTTTCCGCCGATTTGATCCTCGGCCAGCTTTCCGGCAGCGTGGCGGAGAATACGCCCCTGCAGGAACGGGTGCATAGCACCGTGGACATCAACCATATCATCGCCATTCAGCATAGCGAAGAGATGGAGCGGATTCGCCAACGCCCGGACAATCGCATCCATCAGTGGCTGGATCGGCTCAACCCCTATATTCGCTGGGATGCTGACCGCTACAGCTTTCATGAGTCCAATCTGGAGCACATCCGGCTGGCAGCGGTGCCGGTCAACCGCAAAGATGACGCCCACTTCAGCGCAGCCACCGTTGGGCAGGAGGACATTCGCTGGGTTCCCACGGGAGACCCGATGCGCATGGACGCGGTTTGGATCGTGCATGGTTTGCCGGTTTCATTGCTGGATCGGATTGAGGAGTTCCGTGCCCAATACGAGAACAGCTTTGATTTTCCGATCCGCGAGGAGTTTCACCTCAACCCAGAATGGGCTTATTTGCCAGAGATTGCGGGCGCGGTCGAGAATCGGCCATTGCGCCCAGCAACGATCCCGCGCCCGGAAGCAATCCGGTGAAGGTTGCGTCTTGAGATCCTATCCTGAAAATGATTATGGTGCCCGGACCCAGCCTATCTGCTGAGTTGGGCCCAGAATTCAGGCTGGAAATTAAGTATAGATTATATGTTAATCAACTATACCCATAGTCGGGCGGCGATTCTCTGTTTTGGCGGCTGGGGCATCCAAACGCTCTTCCATCTCTTGCCGCGTCTTCAGGCTGCGCAAGAGCAGCGTGAGGCCCTGGGCGCGGCTGGGGCGGATCTCAGCAAGATCACCAATTTTGCCAGTATTCTGGCCGAGCCTTTGCTGGATGATGAAAGCCGGGTGCAATTTTATGTCCGGCAGCCGCAATTAGAGCAGCCGCTCCCCCCATTCTATATTGAACGGCTGCTGACGCGCCTGGAGCGCGAGGCAGTCCGCCCCTTTGATGAGCAGACCACCGGAATGCTCTCGGCCTCGGAGCGGCGGGCCATGTTGCTGATGGCTGCCACCGAGTCTATCCTGAAGCCGGTTACCTACAGCGGGCAGGATTTTCTGATGGCTGCGCGGGGGCTGGCCATGTCCAACCCTCGTCCCACGCAGGATCCGCCGGAAACCCCGGTTCGCCGGGCCACTCGTACCGAAATCTTTCAGGCCGGGTTAACGCACGCCGAACAGATGGCCCGCCTGCTCGAAGTCCATCTGCTGGATCCGATCCGCCAGGACACCCTGGTGGAGGATGATCCCTTTGTGCAGACGACGTTGTATGTGGTCGCGCCTCTGTTTGAGCCGCTCAGCGCGGCGTTGATCTGGCCATTGGTGACCCAATTGATGCAGCGGGTGGGCCGCCAGCATGTGGCCGAAGTCGTGGCGCTCTTTGCCACGGGCAGCTATGCCACCGATCTCAGCCGTCCGCTGGAAGAGGCCGCCAGCTTTGCCGCGCTGGCTGAGCTCGAAGCGCTGACGGGGATCCGCCGTCATGCCGATACCCAGAGTGTGATGCGTGAGTTGGTGGCGCAAACCTCGCCCGCGTTGGCCGAAGCCGTTGGGCAGCCGCTCTTTGACCACATCTATCTGTTGGATCGCGAAAAAAGCAACCAGGGTTTGGCGCAACATAGTCACGAGTTGGCTGTGGTGGCGGCAAATACCATCGAGTCGCTGTCGGTGGCGGGTGGCAATCTGTTCATTCAGGAACAACTCGGCCTGGGCATTACCGCCGGGGAATTGCGCCCCTACAGCGTGATCGGGGCTGCCGCGGATTATGTGCCGCTTGCGCAGATCTTTCACGCGGTCAACCGGCAGGAAGAGAGCCGTCTGGTGCGCGAGTGGGTGTTGCGCAACAGCGACGAGCTTCAATTCCCGGCCCCGGACGCGGCGGCAAATTCCTCTGAACGCGCCGATGCTGATTTGGCGCGTTTGCCCGCGGCAACGGTATCGCAAGCTGCCATTCGCCTGCCCGGCGTTTTGGACGATCCCAGCCCGACGGCGATTGAACAGTTGACGGTGAGCCAGCAATTCATCCTGCCCCAAGCCATGGCCGCAACCTTGCGGCGGACGTCCGCGGCGGAGTGGGGCAAGACGTTCCAGAGCCACATCGATGAATTGACCGATTACATTGCCCTGGCCGTGGGTCGCGAGGCCATGGATGAGGCGCTGGGTGGTTCGGCCATCAACGCGGACAAAGAGTGGTTCCTGACTGCTGTTGATGATCGACTGTTGCCGGTGACTGTGGCGCACATGCAGGAGCAGTTGCTCGATGAGTTGGCCACATCCCCCACCGGCTTGACGCGCGCCCAAAATCAGGTGCGGCGCTGGTTGCAGGAACTTGATACAGCCCGACATCGGCTGTTCACCGCGGCGACTCCGAATGCCCGCTTGCTGGCTCGCGTGCAGCGAGAATTGGCGCTGCGCAACTGGGAAGTGAGTTATGTCCAAGCCGTGACGAACACCCCGGCTGCCTCGACTATTTTGAATCGCACGCTCATCGCGGTGGCTGTTGTCACCGTGCTTTCGCTGGGCTATCTCTGGTTGGTGCAGGGCACGTGGGATCCGGTTCGCGATGGGCTTTCGTTGTTGGGGTTTGTGGTGGGGATCAGCTTCGTCGGCGCGCTGGTCTATCGCCTGGCCTACGCGCGCGTTCGTCGTTTACGGCGCGAACGGGTTGCCCAGGCCCAGGCCGAATTGAACGCGCTGCTGCAAGAAAATGTGAGCGATGGGCTGGTTGCTGCGTATGATCGCTTGCGTACCTTGCTCACCAACTGGTCGCAGATGCTGGCCGAAGCTGCCAGCGAGCTGAACTCGTTGAGCACAGCCCCAATTCTGCCGGCTGTTCCGCCGCCCGGTGTGCCGCTGATCAAACTCTATCAACCCCATGTCAATCAGGCGCTGTGGGATAGTTGTCTGGAGTTTCTGCGCACGCAACAAGATGCACAAGGGCAGAAGAGCGAAGAACGGCTGGATCGGATCTGGGGGACGCCGACCTGGCGCAATGATATGCGGCGCATTTTGCAGGGCAATACGCCGCACGGGGGCCAGACTCAGGCGCGCACCATTGCCCAGTTTATTCGGGATACCGTGCGGCAATCGGTTGCGCCGGTGAGTATTGAGCAGCCCAACCCGGTGCGCAGCGAGTTGATCCGCCGCCTGGCACGCGATTTCAGTGTGGAGCATCTGCTCTGGCGCAGCGATCAGGAAGAGGAAGAGATCCAGCGGCGGTTGCGGGCGCTAGAGGGGGGCAGCATTCCGGTGCCCACCAAAGAGCGGACCGATCTACTGACCAATCGGCGCTACGTGGAGAATGCCTGGAACCGAGCCAAGCCAACTGGCAACTTTGATGTGGCGGATCGTCTGGCGGTCTATGGGACGGTGGTGGACTTTGCCACCGCGTCGGGCAAGGCGGATAGTGACCTCACTCGCGCCCTGCTCGAAGAATTTAATGTGACGCTGTTGCCGACCGAAAATCCCTTCCACATCAGCTTTGTGCGCGGTGTCCATGGCCTCTCGCTGCAAGATATGGATGCGATGCGCCGTTATCGCGACGAATTGGCCTATCTCTCGGCGGATGAGCGGCAATTGGTCTTGTTGGCAAACAATCCCCAAAATGCGCTCTACCGCTGGGAGACCAAAACCTTTATCCAGCCTGCACCGCGTATGGCCTATACCCCGCGGGTCAATCCTGGGTAAACCGTTACGGAGCCTGTTTGGTGCGCGTCGAGTCACTGCTGCGCGGATCCAGGATCTGATCCACGTGTAACCAGATGATCCGCGCATAGCGGAAGAGCAGCGGCCAGAGCAAGGCCACCTCAGCAACGATCAGCACGCTGAAGAGCCCCAGCGAAACGTGTTGCAGATAGAGCCAGATCGCCGACGGCACCAGCAGCAAAAATCCCAACGCGTACCCAGCAAACATCGAATTCAGAAAATAACCGGTCTCGCGCTCAAAATAAACGCCGCAGACCGGGCATTCTGGATTCATCCCCAAAAAGGAACGAAAGACCTGCCCCCGCAAACAGACCGGACATCGCTGCGCCAGAATGGCGATTAAGCGCGCCATATGTTTCTCCTCGTTTGGACCAACAACTGAAAAGTTGATAGGGTGGTAGGGAGTTGGGGGGATAGAGAGTGAGCGTATAAAAAAACACCCCACCTCCCCATCACCCTAATTCTTCTTCGCCACCGCTACCGTGATCGTATGATCGCCCACGCTAAAGCTGGCTTGCGGCAGATGCGGCGGGAGGCCATCCGCCTGGCCTTCGTGAAGCTGAACCATCTCTACCGAGAGCGTCTCCTCGCGCACATAATCGCCAAAGTGAGCCAGCACCTCGTGCATCACCGCTGAATCCTGCACATAAGTGACGATCCGGTCGCTGATCGCCAGGTCGGCATCTTTGCGCAATTGCTGGATCTGCCGAACCAGTTCGCGGGCATAGCCTTCCTGGCGCAGCGCATCATCCACTTCGGTGGTGACGGCCACAAGATAGCCCCCATCTTCGGCCACACTATAGCCAACCCGCGGCGTGGAGCGCACCTCCACATCTTCTGGGGCGATCTGATATTGCTCACCCTCGGCCGTGATCTCGACAGTTTCGCCTCCCTGGAGGCGCGCGGCCAAATCAGCTTGATCCATGCCACTCAAGGCCTGGCGGATCTTCGGATAGCCCTTACCATATTTCTGGCCGAGCTGCTTCGGGTAAGGAAAGACGCTGACATCGACCAGGTCGCCCGCGGCGTCGGCAAAGCTCAATGTCTTGACGTTGAGTTCATCTAAGACAAATTGTTGTAGCTCGACCAATGCGGCCTGTTCGTCGCGGGTGCGGGTGCGCACCACCACTTGGGCCAGGGGCTGCCGCACTTTGAGATTGGTGTTTTGGCGGGCTGCATGGCCCAGGCTTGTCACGCGTTGCACCAGCGCCATCGATGTGCTCAGCGTTTCATCGATTAACGCGGCCTCGGCTTTGGGCCACTGCGCCAGGTGAACGCTGTCTGGCTCAGCACGGTTGACCTCGGCCACCAGATTCTGATAGATCGCCTCGGCGACAAAGGGCGTGGTCGGGGCCAGCAATTTGGCGACTGTGACCAACACCGTATGCAGCGTATTGAGCGCGTCGACATCTCCATTCCAGAAACGGCGCCGACTCAGGCGCACATACCAATTGCTCAGATTGTCAACAAATTCGGCCACGGGGCGGGTTGCGCCCAACACGTCGTAGCCTTCCATGGCCGCGGTGACGTCGCGTACAAGGATGTTTAATTCCGACAAGATCCAGCGATCTAATAAGTGGGGAGAGGCGGAGGTGAGGGGATGGGGTGTACTCCCTATCTCCCTACCTCCCCAAGCTCCTTCACTCAAATTCGCATACGTCACAAAGAAACTATACGTATTCCACAGCGTGTTCAAGAAGCGCCGGACGGTTTCCCCAACCAGGTTGCCCGAGAAACGGCGGCTGTTGCCGGGCGGGCTGGCGGTATACATGTACCAGCGCGTGGCATCGGCCCCGTAACTGTCCATCATCTCCCACGGGTTGACCACATTGCCCTTGCTCTTGCTCATCTTGCTGCCATCTTCGGCCAGGATGTGCCCCAGACAGATCACATTCTTGAACGCGGGCCGGTCAAACAGCAGAGTACTGACCGCGTGCAGCGTGTAGAACCAGCCGCGCGTCTGGTCGATCGCCTCGCAGATATAATCGGCCTGTGCCTGCTCTTCCCACCTGGCCTGATTTTCAAAGGGATAATGCCACTGGGCAAGGGGCATCGAACCGCTGTCCAGCCAGACGTCGGCTACCTCTTTGACGCGGCGCATCGTGCCACCGTCTGGCGCGGGCCAGGTGAGATCGTCCACATAGGGACGATGCAGATCGACATCAACGAGCTTGCGGCCAACTTTGGCTTCCAAATCGGCAATGCTGCCGATACATTCCATATAGGTGCTGTCGGGCGCGTCACTCTTCCAGATCGGGATCGGGGTGCCCCAAAAGCGGTCGCGACCCAGCGCCCAATCGACATTGTTTTCGAGCCAGTTGCCAAAACGCCCGTCTTTGATGTGCTCTGGGTACCAGTTGATCTGCTGGTTGTTGGCGACCAGATTGTCGCGCAATTGGCTCGTGCGCACATACCACGTGGGTTTGGCCCAATAGAGCAGCGGCGAATCACAACGCCAGCAGAAAGGATAGGTGTGCTCGTAGGTGCCCGCTTTGTAGAGCAGGCCTCGCGCTTTCAATTCTTCCTGGATGGCCGGGTCGGCATCTTTGACAAAGGTACCTGCCCACGGCGTCACTTCGGGGCGAAATTGCCCAGCCGCGTTGACCGTCTGGATGAGCGGCAGCCCATACTTGCGCCCGGTTTCCATGTCATCCGCACCAAATGCCGGCGCGAGATGGACAATGCCGGTGCCATCATCGGTGCTGACAAAATCCGCGGCGACCACGTAGGCGTAGTCTTCCTCCACGGGGTAGAAGGTGTAAAGCGGCTCATAGTGCAGCCCCATCAGATCCGCACCTTTGAGACGATCCACCACTTCGTAGCCCGGGGCCAGCACGGTGGGGGCAAGGGCTTCGGCCAGATAGAGCAGATCGCCGCTGACATCGCGCACTTTGACATAATCGATGCTTTCGCCGACGGCCAGCGCCACATTGCCCGGCAAGGTCCAGGGTGTGGTGGTCCAGGCCAGCAGATATTCGGCTTCGGTCGGGGTGCGCCCAGTCTGCACAAACGAGCGGCCCGGCCCCGGCATCACCCGGAATTTCACATAGACGCTGGGGTCGATCGTGCCTTCTTTATAGCCTAACGACAATTCATGGCTGCTCAGGGGTGTGCCACAGCGCGGGCAATAGGGCACGACCTTAAAGCCTTCGTAGAGCAGATTCTTGTCCCAGAATTGCCGGAGGATCCACCAGATCGATTCGATAAATTCGTTGTGAAAGGTCACATACGCGGTGTCCAGATCGACCCAAAAGGCCATGCGCTCGGTCAGCCGCTCCCATTCCTGGATGTACTCCATGGCTGAGGCTTTGCAGAGCCGATTGAACTCGGCCACGCCATATTCTTCGATCTGCTGCTTACCGCTGATCTTTAGCCGCTTTTCGACTTCGATCTCGACCGGCAGGCCATGCGTGTCCCAGCCGCCGCGACGCAGCACATAATGGCCGGTCATGGTTTTGTAGCGCGGGAAGATATCTTTGAAGGCGCGGGCCAATACATGGTGGATGCCCGGTCGGCCATTGGCCGTGGGTGGCCCCTCGAAAAAGACATAGGGGGTCTGTCCCTCCCGCTCCTGCATACTGCGCTTAAAGACGTTGCGGTCACGCCAAAGCTGCAGGATCTGTTCTTCCAGCTCCGGGTAATTGACCGCGGGTTTTACCTCGCTGAATGTTATTGATTTGCTCATCATCCTCACCTATCAGCCGCCAACGGATGGTCGCAGCGTTTAAAAGGTCTGTGCTAGCTGGTACTGGGTAAACAAAACAGCTTCCCCAACGGGGATCCACCGGGCCACGAAAAACCAAGTTGCAACGAGCCCCGCCGCTTCCGCGCGGGAACCTACTCGCCGATCTTCACATAAATCCGTTTGTTGATCGCACCTTTGCTCTTGTAATCCACCACGCGGATGTGGCCGACCTCCTGCGTATTGGCCACATGAGTACCGCCATCGGCCTGCAGATCCAGCCCGACAATCTCCACGGTGCGCACTTCCGGAATGCCGTCGGGCAAGAGATTGATTTTGGTGCGGATCAGGTCGGGAATCTGAAAGGCCTTGTCGCGGGGCAAAATGTTAGCCCGGACTGGCCGCGCAGCCGCGATCTCGGCATTGCACCTGGCCTCAATTTCTGTGATCAGATCGCGGGTCAGGCTGGCGAACTCAAAATCCATGCGCCCTTCACCGGGTTCCATATTGCCGCCGGTGACGCTGGCCCCATAATCGCGCCAGACCACGCCGCAGAGAATGTGCATGGCCGTGTGGGTTTGCATCAGCCGGTAGCGGCGCGCCCAATCCAACTCGCCCTGCACGTGCGCACCGGTGGCCGGGGCCGGGCCATTGTCGAGCGTATGCCAGAGCTCGCTGCCCTCTTTTTTGAGCTTGCTCACCGCATAGCGCTGATCGTTGATCACCAGCCAGCCGGTGTCGTGGGGCTGCCCGCCGCCGCCAGGATAAAAGGCCGTGCGGTCGAGGGCCACGCGCACAATGCCATCATTGTCTTGCACCGCGGTCACCGTGGCTTCAAAGGTCTGTTGATATGCGTCGTGATAATAGAGGTACTCAGTCATAATCAGGATCCACCATAATAAAAAAAGCCCGCCCCCAAAACGGGGACGGGCTCGAAAGTCCGCGGTACCACCCCGGTTCCTGTCAGCAGTTTGCTGAGCAAGCACCTTGCTGCGAAGCCGAGTAGACTCGAATTCGCCGTAAGGATAACGGGTCACGATTCCGGTAGCGCCTACTTTGATTTACACATGCGCTCTGTTGCTTCGCAACGACCACTTGTGTATCCAGTTCGGGCCACAGCTCTGGAGGGATTTTCGACCTTGCTGACTGCACCTGGCTCACACCAACCCAGGCTCGCTGCCCAGCAGGACAAAGCCTACTCGTCTCCATCAACGCTTGTATAGAATTGGTCGGTAGTGTAACACGTTCGGTGGGGCGTGTCAAGCGCAGGTTTACATAATTTTACGGCGTTGGCTAGTGCTTTATACTGCTTGTGAAATGTTCAGAAATTGCGCTCTTCTGCTATACTTTTTTCATCGTCTAAGCGATTGACAGTTTTTATGATTTGTGTTTGTGACCATTTGTGGAGAAGTGATATGACTCTCGCACCGAAGTCGATTTTGGTTGGCGTGGCCTGGCCCTATTGTAATGGCGAAAAACATATCGGGCAGATTGCCGGCGCTTATCTCCCGCCAGATATCTTTGCTCGCTATCAACGCATGGTGGGCAATTCGGTGTTGATGGTCAGCGGTTCGGATACGCATGGCACGCCCATTGTGCTCAAGGCCGATGCCGAAGGCATCTCGCCCGAAGCCGTGGTTGAAAAATATCATAGCCTCTTTGTGGATGGTTGTTTGGCGATGGGCTTGACGTTTGATTTCTACACCCATACCGACACGCAAAACCACTGGGAAGTGACGCAGAGGTTGTTCAGGCGTCACCTGGAGACTGGCTATATCTACCGCGATACGCAGCAGCAATTGTACGATCCCCAGGCCGGGCGCTTTTTGGCTGATCGCTACGTGGAGGGCACTTGCCCCGTCTGCGGCTATGCCGATGCGCGCGGCGATCAATGTGACAATTGCGGCAGCCTCTATGACGCGCTCGAATTAAAGGCCCCGCGTTCGAAGCTAACCGGCAACACCGAATTGGAAGTGCGCGAAACCGAGCACTTTTTTCTCGATCTCGGCAAGATGAACGGTCCTTTGCTCGAATGGATCAACGAGGGCAAAGCGTATTGGCGGCCCAATGTGCTCAATTTTACGCGCGGCCAATTGGAGTTGCGCGAACTGCATGGCCGCGCCATCACCCGCGACATCGATTGGGGCGTGACGATCCCGGTCGAGGGGATGCCCGACAGCAAGCGCATCTACGTCTGGTACGATGCGGTGATCGGCTACCTGAGCGCGGCCATCGAGTGGGCCGCGCTGAGTGGCGATCCCGAAGCGTGGCGCACCTGGTGGGATGCCTCGGTCAATAACGGGGCGCATATCTACAACTTCATTGGCAAAGACAACATTCCTTTCCACACGATCATCTGGCCAGGTATGTTGATTGGCTACAACGAGGGGCCGCCACCGCCGCTGAACCTGCCCTATGATGTGCCCGCCAATGAATATCTGAACCTGGGGTCGGGCAAATTTAGCACCAGCCGCGGCAATGTGATCGGCTGGAACACGGTGCTGGCTCAGTTCCAGCCCGATGCCTGGCGATATGTGCTGACCGTTTTGGCACCCGAAACCGCGGATGTTGAATTTACCTGGGCAGATTTTATGGATCGCGTCAACAATGAGCTGCTGGCCAACTGGGGCAACCTGGTCAACCGTCTGTTGGGCTTTGCCTATAAACGCTACGATGGCGTGGTGCCTACGCCCGGCGAACTCGACGAAAGCGACCGCGCGCTCCTGGCCGAGATCCAGGCGGGCTTTGAGCGTGTTGGCGCGCTCTACAATGCCGTCAAACTCAAAGCGGCTTGCATCGAAGTGCGGCGCCTGAGCCAGCGCGTCAACCAATATCTGAACGAGAAAGAGCCGTGGAAGCGGATCAAGACCGACCCGACGGGCGCGGCAACGGCTGTCTATGTGGCGCTGCAAGCGATCGATTGGTTGTCGCTGCTCTGGGGGCCGATCCTGCCGCACAGCAGCGAAACCGTGCATCATTTGCTCGGGTACGATCAACCGCTTTTTGGCCGCCAATACACCGAGCAGATCGAAGATGCCCGGGGCCAGCATCGCGTGCTGCGCTACGATCATACCCCGGCAACGGGGCGCTGGCAGGCAGATCCGCTGCCGGTTGGGCAGACTTTACGCGAACCCGCGGCGCTCTTTACCAAATTGGAACCGGACAACATGCACGGTTGGATCTGACAGCGCATGGGAATTTGGGGAAGAGTTCTGCGCTATTTCTAAACTCGTGAGTGAATTACCAAATCTCGACCAATTCTACATTCGTAAGCCACGCCTCTGGCTGACGCTGATCCTCGTGATCTACGCAGGCCTGGCGATTAATCTGGCGCGCGCCACGCCCCCTTGGCAGGCACCGGACGAGCCTGCCCACTACAATTACATCGCCGACATTGCCACCACCTTCCAACTCCCCGTGCTGCGCATGGGCGATTATAATCAATCGTTGATGGCTTGGCTGCACACGACCAAATTCCGGGTGGCGGCCCTCGTGGAGCAAGTGCGGTACGAATCTTATCAGCCGCCGCTCTATTATCTGCTGGCTACGCCGGTCTATTGGTTGAGCGCGGGCGATCTGTTTGCCTTGCGCCTGCTGAATATCCTGATCGGCGTCGGGATTATCCTGCTGATCTATCGCAGCCTGGAACTTGTCTTCCCCGGCAAACCGTTGATTACTGTGAGCGCAACGGCCTTTGTGGCATTTTTGCCCATGCATCTGGCCGTGACCGCCACGGTAAACAATGACAGCCTGGCCGAATTGTTGGTCTTAGCCAGTTTGCTGTGCCTGTTGCAATGGATGCGGCCCTATTTTTATCCAGACGAGCCAGCCCCGTTGGCCACGGAACGCCGTCAGTTGTTTGTCCTGGGTCTTGTGTTGGGGCTGGGCCTGTTGACCAAAATCTATGCCTATGCCTTATTGCCATTTTCACTCATGGTGATTTTGGTTGTGCGCTGGCGGCGCGCTGGGGCCAACCCGCTCAAGGCTATGCGGGGGATGTCGTGGGTGGCCCTCCCGGCCTTGCTGTGTGGCTTGCCGCTCTGGATCCGCAACTGGCGACTCTACGGCCCCGGGGATTTCCTCGGCACCCGCTGGCACGATCAAGTCGTGGTGGGGCAACCCCGCACGATCGATTGGATCAACCAATACGGCTGGGATACTTATTTGGAGCGAGCGCTCAGCTTTACGTTCCGCAGCTTTTGGGGCGTCTTTGGCTGGCTCAACGTCTTTATGGACGAGCAGATTTATACCGCGCTGCTCCTCTTTAGCGGCGTCATCTTTTTAGGGTCGCTCTGGGCGCTGGTGCGGCTGATCACCGGTGGCCCGGAAATGGATATGGACGACTATCAGCTCTGGGTATTGGCCTGTTTTGCCTTTCTATTGCTGGTTGTGCTGGCCAGTTATATCTGGTACAATCTGAAGTTCGTACAACATCAAGGGCGCTATCTTTTTTGGGGCAGTTTGCCGCTCAGCACCTATGTTGCGCTTGGCTGGCGCGAAGTGCTGCGGCCAGTCCAGGGCTGGACAACCGCGGTCCTGGCCGGGGTGCTGGCTCTTTCATTCGTCATCATTGGGTATGGCACGGGGAACATGCAGGAATGGACCATTCTGCTCACCACGGCCTGGGCCCTCTTCTTGCTGGTTCAGCCATTCTTTATGCTGGTGGCACAATCGGCCACTGATGCCCCCTTACGGCGCTGGCGCTGGCCGACCTGGTCGGTTCGGATAGCCGAGACACTTTGTCTGGTGACCTGGGCGTTGCCTTTTGGCTTGCTCGCTTTGTTGAACCTATTGATTCCACTGCTCTATCTGAAGCCACATCTGGCCACCTGGGGCTGGTTGTGGTAGTATCCATCCGCAAAACGTTCAGACTTACGCCGCCCAGCAGATGATGCTCCGCAGATCGGGCCTGCGTAAAGGCTAGGGTTGCAGTCCGGCTCTTTTTGTTCGTTCAGGCTATAATCGCTATGCACTCGACTTACCCACTCTCTTCCACACCGGCTTCTTCGGCAGGATTTCGGCGCTCATTGCTCGATTTTGCAGGCTTACTGGTGCTGCTTTTGCTATTACTGGTGTTGATCTGCAGCGCGCTCTGGTACTTTTGGTTTACCAATCGCATCTATTATGGTGTGAGTGTGGCTGGCGTCCCAGTTGGGGGCATGACTCGATCCACCGCGCTGCGCACGCTGGATGACTATTTTGCCGGCAATGTGAGCACCCCGGTCAGCCTCTATCGGGGAGGCCAATACTGGCCGCTGGCGATGAATCAGGTGCCAGTTGAGGCCGACCTGCTGACCGCGGTAAACCAGGCCTACCTGGTCGGGCGCCAGGGCGATTTCTCGGCCCAGGTGGCGAGCCAGATTGTCACGGTCGTACGTGGCCACAATGTCATTCCCCCGCTACAGGTGGACGAAGCCCAGTTGCGCAGTGCGATCACCCAATTGACCAGCGAGGTGAATCAATCGGGGCGCCCCGCCGACCAAATTGGGGATGTGTTGATCCCAGCTGTGGCCGCGGTGACGGTGGATGTTGAGGCGACCACGCAGGCGACTTTGGCTGCTTTGCGTAACAGTTTGTGGAACGAAACCATCACTGCGCCCTTTGTAGTCAACGAGCAGACACCGGTGATGACCGCAACCTTGCCCGAACTGGATGCGGCTGAAGCCGTTACCCTCCGCCCAGTTCGGCTGCGCAACCAGGAATTTGGCCTGGAATTTGCGCTTGATGCAGCTTTGCTCAGTAAACTGGTCAGCAGCACAGCTCCACTGACGATCGATGAAGCGGCTGTCGCTCAATTGTTGGAAGGCTGGGCCGCGCAGATCGACCGCGAACCGCGCGATGCCCGCTTGCGCTTTAATCGCGATACCGGCGGGCTCACGGTGATCCAAACCAGCGCGCATGGCCGCATGTTGGATCAGGAAGCAACCAGTACCGCGCTCATCGAGGCATTACGCAGCGGCGAGAACCAGGCAGCGTTGGTCGTGAACAATGTTGCGCCCGCGGTGGATGGCGACCGCATCGCCGAGTTGGGGATCCGCGAGCTGGTTTCCTCGGGCAGCACCTATTTTAAGGGCAGTAGCTCCGAACGTGTGCGCAATATCGAAGTGGCCGCTCAACAGTTCGATGGGGTAGTCATCCCACCGAATGGAATTTTTAGCTTTAACAAGATCATTGAAAATGTCACGTCGGCCAATGGCTTCGAAGATTCTTTGATTATCTACGGGGACCAGACTGTGGTCGGTGTTGGCGGCGGTGTCTGTCAGGTAAGTACAACCGTCTTTCGGGCCGCTTACAACGCCGGTGTGCCAATTGTGGAGCGCTACAACCACGGCTATATTGTCGATTGGTATGGCGCGCCTGGGCTGGATGCCGCCATCTACACCCCGACTGTGGATTTCCGCTTCCGCAACGATACCGGCGCTCATCTGTTGATCGAGCCTGTGGTTGATACCGTGAATGGGGTTCTGGTCTTTAATCTGTATGGCACCAAACCGAACCGGGTGGTGACGATTGGCACGCCCGTTCAAAGTGAGATTCGGCAGCCAGAACCCGCCACCTTTACGGTCGATACCTCGCTGGCACCTGGCCAACGCAAGCAAGTGGAATGGGAGAAGCCGGGCATGACGGTGACGGTGCAGCGGACAATTGTGGAGAATGGCACCACCCGCACCGATACACTCACCAGCCGCTATGTGCCGTGGCGGGCGCAATACCTGGTTGGGCCGGGCTCCGACGTGCCGACTACGGGTGAGGCCGAGGCGAGTGCGAATCCGCCCCTCTGATGCGGCGGCCACGGAGCAGAACAGCGGCGAACAAGACGAGGCCGACCACGCCCGCCACCAGGCCGATCCGCCAGGAGATGGGCGCAAACCACAGTTCAACAGTGAGGTTGCCCGCGGGTACGTGAATGGCTCGCAGGCTGTGGTTGGCCCGCTGAACTGGCGTCGCGTTGCCGTCAACAGTCGCTTGCCAGCCTGGATACCAAACTTCGCTCAAGACCAAATAACCCGGCGCACTTGCTTGCACCTGCACAGTCAGGTTGTTGGCGGTGCGCTGTGTAATTTCTACGGTCTCCGCACCAGTGGCCGGGGCCGTTGCCTGTAAGTCGCCACTTGCCGGTTCCAATACCACCCTGGTTGCGGGGTCGAACTCTGGTGCGCTTAGGCGCGCCAAACTGTCCGCTGCGAATTCGGCTTCATGAACCAGCCACGCCCGTGGCAATGTGGTTTCATGACGATAGACGGCCAATTCACCAGGCGCATCCAAGGCCAGGGCGAATTCCCCCGCCGGCAGCGGCGTACCATCCCGCACGATCACATAATTGACGTTGAGCAGATCATACAGTCGCGTGCCCCGGCCCCCAGTGGCCTGTTGCAATTCTTGCCAATGGCGCAAGGCGAGCGGATTGGCAATGCCCCCAATATCCTCAAGCCCGGCCAGGATTGCGGTATCGGGCTGCCAAAGATCCGCGATCCCCGTATCGGTATCGATGCGAAAAATAGCGGGCTCGTGTTGCAGGAACGCGAGGATCTCGGGGTGATGATAGCCCCGCGTCGGATCTTCGGGGCTGATGTCGGTATACGCGCCCGCGGCGGCCAGATCCCCATAGAGCAGTGCGATCATCAATCCCGCGAAGAGTGTGCTGTTGATCCACCCGGCGCGGCGGGCCGCGATCAGGGCCCAGGTGGCCAGCCACCCAGCCGCGGCAATGGTGACCGCCAATGCTGCCACTGACGCGCGTAAAAAGGCAGTCGGATCGTGTTGGGTGAGCAGTAGAGCCACATACAGCAGCGGGGTGAAGATACCGGCTAAGCTGAAGGCCCCCCATTGCAGCAGCTTTTGCAGCACCGCGCCGCCCGGTGTGATCTGTGTAGCGGCACGGATTTGGTCAAAGCCATAAGCGGCCAGGATCGATAGCCCAACGCCCCACAAAACGAGCGCCCGGGCCGGTGCGCGCAATTGGCCAAAGCCGGGCAAAAGCACGGTGAGCCAGCCGTGCAGCAGGGCGTAGATCCCCAGGGCAATGAGCAAGCCAAAGAGGGCCAGCCCCAGCCAGGGAACCAGACGGCGCCGTTCAGTGGGCGGCGCGAGCAAGAGCCCTGCAAGCGCCAGGATCAGCGTGGCAACGCCCAGAAAAGGGGTTTCGACCCGCGACCAGAGGCCCCAATGCAAGGCTGGGCCGTGCCCAAAAAAGCCCGGGGTCAGCAGACCGATGGCTTGGGTGGGGGCTAGCGAAAAATCAACCGCGGCTTGATACGAAAAATCACTGCGCTCGGTGAATTGGGCCAATTCCAGGGTCGGGAGCAAGATGGACGCGGTCAGGAGCGCGCTGATGGAGAGTGTGACCAGCAGCGTGAGCAGCGGGAAAAAGGCCCGCCATTGCCGCATTGTGCGCCACGCTTCGATCATGCTGGGCAGGCGAAAGAGGGTCCAGCCGCTGAGCGCCAGGCCAATGTAGAGCGAGCTTTGCGCGTGGCCGGCAAAATTGGCAATGGCGAAGAGCAAGCCCGCTACCCCGGCCCAGCGCAGATCCCCCCGTTGTTGGGCACGCGCCAACGCGGCGAGGATCCACGGTAGCCAACTGAGCACCGCGATCAGATTGAGGTTGCCAAAATGGATCAGCAGCGGGTCGCTGAATTGGAAGGCCAGGGCCGCAAAGAGGGCAGCCGGGCGCGAAAGTGGTGCGTGATTTCCCCAAGGCAGCGTGCGCACGAGCACATACATCCCCAGCCCCGCCCAGAAGAGGTGGGCGATCACCAGCCATTGCATGGTGGGGTAGGCAAAATCGGGTTGGAGCCAGAAGAGCAGCAGATGCGGCGGATAGAGCAGACCGGCCTGGATGTCGCTGATCCAGGGGGCGCCGCCGTAGAGATGGGGATTCCACAGGGGGAAGATGCCCTGGCTGAGCTGGTGCGCGTTGAAGCGATAGGTGGGGAAGAGGAAACTCGCCAGATCGCCCCCATCCGCGGGTTGATAGACATCGCCACTGATGGTGCGCCAGAAAAAGCCCACTGTGAGCAGGGCCAGCAACCCGCCCGCGATCAAGTCTGGGTGACGCGCCCCCGCGGTGGGTTGACCGCGGGTCTGCCACCAAAACCACCCGATCAAGGCCAGCCAGAATAGGATAAGAATCAACCAGAACATACGTCGTTCATAAGCGTTGGGAAGGCAGATTTGAGGCGGCCAAAGGATTTGCCAGCCACGGCAACTATACCATGTCTGGCAGCTTTGGAAAATCCTACAGCAAGCACAAAAGCGGCTTGGGGCCGCAGCGCCCACAGCTCAACGCGGATTTCCGAGGCTCATCTGGCAAATTGGCGCGATCTGAGGAGCGGAGCGCGAAAGACTTTCTACGGGTTATGTCTGGGGAAATAAGAAAGAGACGCACTGGCGCGTCTCTTTCTTGTCGGGGCTTAGTCGGGTTGTCGGGCATGGCACAGAACCAGCCTGAAGCGAAAGCAATGGGCGATCAGTAGATCGTCAAATAACGCTCCAGTTCCCACTGGCTGACATACAGCCGATATTCGTTCCACTCCTGGGATTTTGCCTCGATATAGCGCTCGTAAATGTGCTGACCCAAAGCGGTTTGGATCACCTCATCGCGCTTCAATTCCTCAATCGCCTGGCCAAGATCGCCCGGTAGTGTGTCCAGCCCAGCGCGATTGCCATCGACATTGTACAGATCCTCCTCGGCTGGCGAGGCTGGGTCGATCCGCCGTTTGATGCCATCCAGGCCCGCGGCCAACATGACGGCAAAGGCCAGATAGGGATTGGCGCTGGGATCAGGGCAGCGCAATTCGCAGCGTGTGCTCCGGTAGCGGCCATGGCTGACGCGCGGAATGCGGATCAAGGCGCTGCGGTTGGTGCGCCCCCACGAAATGTAGACCGGCGCTTCATAACCAGGCACCAGGCGTTTATAGCTATTGACCAGCGGGGCAATGATCGGGGAGATGGCCTTCGCATGTAAGAGTTGCCCGGCAATAAATTGTAGGGCAATGTCGCTCAGCCCATATTCATTGTCGGTGTCGCACATCGCGGTATCCCCGCCATCAAGGTTCCACAAACTTTGGTGGACATGCATCCCCGACCCATGAATGCCAGCCAGGGGCTTGGGCATAAAGGTGCAATGCAAGTTGTTTTTCTGAGCAATCGCCTTGAGGGTGATGCGGAAGGTCATGGCGCTGTCGGCCGCCTTGAGGGCTGGGCCATACCGAAAGTCGATCTCGTTCTGGCCACTCGCCACCTCGTGATGGGCAGCTTCGACGTGGATCCCCATCACCTGCAGCGCGTCGACCATTTGGCGGCGCACATTGTTGGCCTGATCGGTGCTGACATCAAAATAGCCAGCTTGATCGTGGGGCACCAAAGGCATCAGGCTGCCATCGGCATGACGCCGGAAGAGGAAAAATTCAAGCTCCGGTCCCACCTGATAATCCAAACCGAGTTCGGCGGCGATTTTTAACTGGCGCTTGAGGACATAGCGTGGATCCCCTTCGAATGGCTCGCCGTCGGGGGTATGGATGTCGCAGATCACGCGGGCGGTCGAGAGATCCATATCCCACGGAATTACGGCAAAGGTTTCCAGATCCGGCACCAGATACATATCGCTTTCCGCGACCCGCGCAAAACCTTCGATCGAGCTACCGTCGAACCAGATCCCATGGCTGGTGGCTGTGTCCCAATGGCCAACGGGAATGGTGACATGTTTGGCTGTCCCAATGATGTCGGTAAATTGCAGGCGGATAAAACGAATGTCGTTGCGTTTGATGATCTCGTCAACGCGTTCGAGTTGTTCAGGTGAATGGAACCTACTCATGGCTGCTCTCTCCTTTGAGTACCAATTGTTCCCCTTCTAGCAGCGATGCTAGGAAGTGCGAAAGCTTGCTGATCAATCCTGGTGTCTCCACCGCGCGGCGGCGATAGTGCTGCAAGCTGGCTACCATCGGTGGCGCGCCTGGCATCTCGGCAGAAACAGGCCGGAAAAAGAAGGTGGCGCTGCGTTTGAACCGACAAGACGCAACAGCCACCTACTGGGAGACGTGGGATCTTAGACGCCGTAATACATGACAAATTCGTGGGGGTGCGGGCGCAAACGGACGGCATCGGCATCCGCAACGCGCTTCTGGCTGATGTAGGTTTCGAGCAGTGCTTCGCTGAAGACACCACCAGCGGTCAGGTAGTCATGATCCGCTTCGAGGGCATCCAACACAGCATCCAGCGAGCCGGCAACAGACTTCACCTGCTTCATGGTCTCCCCTTCAAAGAGATCCATTTCCGAGGGCAAGCCGGGGTCGATCTGTTTGGCAATGCCATCCAGGCCAGCCATCAACATGGCCGAGAAGGCCAGGTAGGGGTTGGCAGCCGGATCAGGACAGCGGAATTCGATGCGCTTCGCCTTGGGCGATTGCGATGCGACGGGGATGCGGCAGGCTGCCGAGCGATTGCGGGCCGAATAGGCGACCACAACCGGGGCTTCGTAGCCGGGAACCAGGCGGCGATAGGAATTCGTAGTCGGCGCGCAGATGGCCAGCAACGAGTTGATATGGGTGAGAATCCCCCCGATGTACCAGAGAGCGGTCTGGCTGAGCCCCGCGTATTGGTCACCGGCGAAGAGTGGCTCACCATCTTTCCACAAGCTCTGGTGCACGTGCATCCCCGAGCCGTTGTCCTCGAAGAGCGGCTTGGGCATAAAGGTCGCGGTCTTGCCGTGTCTGGCCGCCACATTTTTGACGATATATTTGTAAATCTGCATCCAGTCGGCCATCTGGATGAGTGGGGCAAAGCGCAAATCGATCTCGGTCTGGCCTGCCGTGGCCACTTCGTGATGATGGCGTTCGATCTTGAGCCCGGCCGCGATCATCTCGTTGACCATCTCCGAGCGTATATCCTGGAAGGCATCAAACGGGGCAACCGGGAAATAGCCCTGCTTGTTGCCCATCTTGTGGCCGGGGCCCCACTTGCCCGTGTTCCAGGCCGCTTCTTCGCTATCCACCGCGTATCTGGACGAATAGCGCCCGGACTCATAGCGAACTCGGTCAAAAATAAAGAATTCGGCTTCGGGGCCGCAGAACATGGTGTCGGCAATGCCGGTCGATTTCAGATAGGCTTCCGCGTGGCGGATCACATTACGAGGGTCGCGGCTGAATGGATCCAAGGTGCCTGGCTCGTGGACGTTGGCGATCAGGCTCAGGGTAGGGTGCGCGCAGATCGGGTCGACAAAGGCCGTGGTGGGGTCGCATAACAGCAGCATATCGCTGCTCTCGATCGACTTAAACCCCCGGATCGATGAACCATCAATGCCCAGCCCGGTGCTAAACAGGTCGCCTTCGTCATAATAATCGGTCGGTACCGAGAAGTGATGCCACTGGCCATACAGGTCGGTGAATTTCAGATCGATAAATTCGATCTTCAGCTCTTCAATCGCTTTGGTAACATCCTTTGGCGTGCTACAACCGAGCGCCATACAAAACTCCCCTCGTTTGAGTAAATGAACCATCTGGTGGAAACTCTTATTTGTCGCCGACTTATCTGGCACAGACGACCAACAAGTGAAAAATAACGCAATAGGTTTATTCTACTCCCAAACACCAAGAATTTTTTCTGGCCAAGAATACCAAGCTCAAGAAAAATATATTGTGCAATTTGCACAGTGTATGACAGGATTTGCCCTGACGTTCTCATCCTCTGTTTTTTTATTGCATCAAAACCGGCCAATTCGCGGCCAATCTTCCACAGGTTGCTGATCGTGTAGCGCGGCGCGCCTGATCATTCGCCTGCTGGCCACGTGCCGCATCAATTTCGCTGACACTATCCCTTGCCAACAGCAGCCCTCTTTGTTAGACTGCGAAGGGCCTATCCTGCGAGGGATGGTGATGGCTGAATCTTCTGCTGCGGGCAAGCAGCGGCGCGGAATTTCAGGCAAAATACCAGCCTGAACAAAGCACTCTCCTGGCCGGGCCTGAGGATAGAACCATAGGCAAACCCCAACAGTGATTGGAATCTGCGCACTCTGTGGAGGTACTTTCTCATGTCGAAATTGACGCTTTATGAGCAGGATCCAGCAATTCAGATCGTCACGGGTGCCTGCCCCCATGATTGCCCCGATACGTGCAGCTGGCAAGTTGCGGTGGATCGCGCCAGCGGGCGCGCGCTGGATATCTGGGGCAATAGCGCGCACCCAATCACCCAGGGGCGGCTCTGTGGCAAGGTGGATCGGTACCTTGAGCGCACCTATCACGCCGAGCGTTTGACGAGACCCTTAAAGCGGGTGGGCCCCAAAGGCAGTGGGCAATTTGTGCCGGTCAGTTGGGAAAGTGCGCTGGCTGATATTGCTGCGAATCTCAAACGGGTGATCGCCGAACAGGGCGAAGAGGCAGTGCTGCCCTTTTCCTATGCGGGCACGATGGGGCTCTTGCAGGGCGAAGGCATGGCCACCCCATTTTTTAACCAGCTGGGGGCAAGCCGCCTCGCCCGCACGATCTGCGCCGAAGCTGGCGGCGAAGGCTACCGCTACACCATCGGCTCCAAAGAAGGCATGGCCACCGAGGATTATGCCCACGCCCGCCTGATTTTGATCTGGGGCAGCAACACGCTCACCAGCAACCTGCATCTTTGGCCCTTTATCCAGCAAGCGCGCAAACAAGGGGCCCGCGTACTTGTGATCGACCCGGCCAACACGCGTACCGCCCAGGCCGCCGACGAATGGATCGCCATCCGCCCCGGCACGGATGGCGCGCTCGCGCTCGCTTTGATCCATGTGATCATCGCTGAAGGCCTGCACGATGCCGATTATGTGGCGCGCTATACCGTGGGCTTCGATCAGCTCGCCGAGCGCGCAAGCGCATGGACGCCCGAACAGGCCGCGGCGATCACCGGGGTGCCCGCGGCGCGCATCCGCCAACTGGCCCGTGAATACGCCACGACCCGCCCGGCAGCCATCCGCATCAATTATGGGTTGCAACGCCATTTTGGCGGGGGCATGGCGGTGCGCACGATCGCTTGTCTGCCTGCCCTGGTCGGTGCCTGGCGAGAACAAGGAGGCGGGATTCAATTGAGCACCAGCGGCACCTTTCGCCGCATGAATACCACGCTACTCAATCAGCCCCAATTGTTGGGGAACCGCCAGCCGCGCACATTCAACATGAATCGGCTGGGCGACGCGCTCAGTTTGGATCCGCACCGGCGCGCCACCGCGCTCTATCACCCCCGCCCGGCTGACCCCGTGCCGACTGCCGCGGATGCGGGCGCGCCCGTGGCCGCGCTGATCGTCTACAATTGCAATCCGGTGACGGTCTGCCCCGACCAGCAGGCGGTGATCGACGGGTTGCGGCGCACGGATCTCTTCACGGTCGTGCTCGAACATTTCCAGACCGATACCGCCGATTATGCGGATTATGTGTTGCCTGCCACCACCCAACTGGAGCATTGGGACATTGTGCGCGCCTATGGGCATACCTATCTCTCGCTCAACCGCCCGGCGATCCAACCCGTGGGCGAGAGTCTGCCCAATAGCGAGATTTTCCGCGGTCTGGCCGCGGCCATGGGCTATGATCATCCCTGTTTCCAGACCGACGACGAGCAGATTCTGCGCACATTGATCGAGCGCCAGCGCCACCCAACCTATGCAGGCATTACATGGCAACGCTTGCTTGATGACGGGTTTGCGCGCCTCAATCTGCCGCAACCTTTCCTCCCATTTGCCGAAGGCAACTTTGCGACCCCAAGCGGCAAATGCGAATTTTACAGCGAACAAATGGCCCGCGATGGCTATGATCCGCTGCCCACGTACACCCCGCCGCGCTGGGAAGAATCCCGACGCAAGCGCTCGAATCGGCGCTCAAACGCGGAACGGGACTTGCAGACAGCACCGTTGGTCTGCATCTCGCCGCCCGCGCACTCGTTTCTGAATAGCTCATTCTCCCATGTGGATCGCTTTATTCGTCGCGAGGGTATGCCCCTCATTCAGATTCACCCCGACGATGCCCTGGAGCGCCAGATCGAAGCGGGGGCAACGGTGCGGGTGCGCAATGCGCTGGGCAGCGTGCGCCTGACGGCTGTGATCACCCCGAATATTGTGCCGGGCACGGTTTTGTCGCCGGGGTTGTGGTGGCTCAAACATAGCCCGGATGGCCGCAACATCAATCAGATTACCCCCCAAAACGAGACCGACATGGGGGGCAGTGCCATGTTTTATGATACCGAAGTTTGGGTCGAGCCGGTGACCGAAGAAGAATGGGCCGGGCCCGCGCTTACGCAGCCCGCGTCAACGCGCCCGGCTGAACCCGCCTTACTTGCAGCAGATTGAGGAAAATAATGAAGCTGATTGTGGTTGAAGATTATGCCGCGCTGAGCCAGGCCGCGGCCGATTGGGTAGTGACTCAGATCGCAGCCAAACCGGAGGCGATTGCTGTTTTCCCGACCGGCAGCACCCCGATCGGGCTGTATGATGTGTTGCGCCAGCGCCGCGAGGCAGGCCAGGTGGATGCAAGTGGTTTGCAAGTGCGCCTGCTGGATGAATACGCCGGCCTCGCGCCGGAGGATCCCTATACCTTTGCCAATTGGCTGACGCGCAAGTTTCTCCAGCCCATGGCCATTCCGCCAGCGCAGCTTGTGACGCTGCCCCGCAAAAGCCCGCAGATCGCAGTAGACTGTGCCCGCTACGATGCCGAACTGGCCGCGGCTGGGGGCCTGGATTTTGCCGTGCTGGGGCTGGGGCCCAATGGCCATCTCGGCTATAACGACCCGCCCGCGGCCGACGATGCGCCGACCCGTCTGTTGAACCTGAGCGATTCCAGCATCGAGACGTCGGTGGCCTACTTTGATGGTGATCGCGCGCGCGTGCCGCACCAGGCGATCACCCTGGGCATGGCGCCCCTGCTGGCTGCCCGCCAGCTTTTGCTGATCGTCTCGGGCGCGAGCAAACGCACCATTCTGCACCAATCACTCTCCGGGCCGATCACGCCGGAGGTGCCCGCGTCGTATCTGCAACAGGTCGCCGACAAGGTCACGGTGATTGCAGACCGCGCGGCCTATGGGGCGAAGGAGCAATAGGCGGGGACGCTATGGTATGCATAATTTGACCCATCAGCCCCGAATGCCCATGGCCATCTACCATCGTCCATCTGGCGCGGCCATGCTACAATAGCAACGCGATTTTGTGTCAACTTCGCTCCGCCGGTGCCAACATTTGCCGAATCCTCACTGGTACAGGTTGGCACTGGTGGGGCGTCAAGCTCAACACTCCCTGGAGAAACCATGAAAATCACCGAAATGCACGTCACCCCCATCGCAATTGTCGACCCGCCTTTGCTCAACGCGGCTGGTCTGCACGCGCCCTATGCCTTGCGCACGATCATCGAAATTGTCACCGACAATGGACTTTCCGGCCTGGGCGAAGTGCCAGGCAGCGTCGCCACCACGAGCGCGCTCGAAGCTGCCCGCGAAGTCGTGATCGGCCGCGATCCCTTTCAGCTCAACGCCATCCAGCGCGCGCTGGTCGAGCACTTTGGGCAAGAAGGTGCTGCCGCCCGTGGCGACCGCCCCTGGGACATGCGGCGCATCGTCCACATCAACAGCGCGATCGAAGTGGCGCTGTTCGACCTGATGGGCAAGGCGACCGGGCGCCCGGTGTGTGATCTGCTGGGGGGCCGCGTGCGCGATCGTGTGGAATTCTCGGCCTATCTCTTTTACAAATACGAGGGGGCTGGTGGCGAACTCGGTTTTGGCACCGACCCGCAGGCAACAGGCTGGGCAGCCGCGCGTCAAGCCGCCGCGCTTGACCCCGAAGGGGTGGTCAAACAAGCCCAGGCGATGTGCGACGAATTCGGCTTCAAGTCGATCAAGCTCAAGGGGGGCGCGTTCCCGCCCGACCAGGAAGTGGCCGCCATGCACGCCCTCCACGAGGCTTTTGGCCCTGGCACACCGCTGCGCCTGGACCCCAACGCCATTTGGACAGTTGAAACCGCCATCGAGGCCGGGCGCAAATTGGAAGGGATCCTCGAATATTACGAAGACCCCACGCGTGGTCAGGAGAACATGGGCAAGGTGGCCAAGGCTGTCAATATTCCGCTGGCCACCAACATGTGTACGACCTCGTTTGACCATATTCCCGGCAGCGTGCAACACAACTCCGAGTCGATCATTTTGAGTGATCATCATTTCTGGGGCGGCTTGCGGGCCTCGATTGAACTGGCCCGCATCTGTCAGGTCTTTGGGCGTGGGCTGTCGATGCATTCCAACAGCCATGTGGGGATTTCGTTGGCGGCGATGGCCCATTTGGCCGCGGCCACGCCGAATCTCACCTACGCCTGCGACACCCACTACCCCTGGCAGTCGGAAGAGGTCCTGGTCGGGGGGCGCTTCCAGTTCGAAGATGGGGCCTTGACCGTCAGCAGCGAACCGGGCCTGGGCATCGAGTTGGATCGCGCCGCGCTGGCCAAACTCCACGAGCAATACCTGGCTTGTGGCCTCACCGAGCGCAATGACGAGATCGAAATGCAGAAAGTGCAGCCAGGCTGGAAATTCCAGGCCACGCGCTGGTAGATAGCGGCAGGGAGGCGGGGTGTACTGCTCATCACCCCACCTCCCCGTCACCCCATCATCCTATCTCCCCACCTCCTACTTCCCAATCACCGGCAAATAGAGCTGATGGCTCAGCGGCTCGTTGATCGGTGGTGCTGGTTCTTCCTGCCCGGGTTGTTCTGGGATGGGTGTCTCTTCGACTGGCACATCTTCCCAGAACTCGAAACCAGTCTCGTCGGTGATCACCGGCAACTCGCTGGTGGCGATGATCACCTGGCCCTCGAACTTGCGGAAGTGCGAATCCGCCTGGTTGATGCGACCGGCGAAGCGGATCGTGTCCGCGTTGCCTTCGCCTGGCATGTCCTCCCACTCATCCCCGGTGATGTCGACCGTAAAAGTATCGCTGCCCAGGATGCCGAAGGTGACGGTGTCGTTGCCCAGGCCAGCCGCAAAGCGCTGGACGAATTCGATCTTGTTGTCCGGTGTGCGCCAGCCATTGCGCAAGCTGAGGTTGATCTGATCATTGCCGGGGCCGCCGCGCAGATCCGCCCCACCATCCGGGTCGAGCAGGGTATCGTTGCCGTCGCCGCCGATCAACACATCGTAATCACCAGTACCACTGTTGAGCACATCGTTGTGGTTGCCGCCATCCAGATAGTCGGTACCCAGTTCCCCGTAGAGCAGGTCGTTGCCCTCGCCCCCGCAGATTACATCATCGCCCGCTTTGCCGTTGAGGATATCATTGCCGCCCAAGCCGAGGATCAATTCGGGGTCGGCTGTGCCTGTGATGTTGTTGGGTGCAGCAGTCCCCACGATGATTTTGCCTGTCCAGCCCCGAGCTGTGTAGCTGCCATTGCTCAGTTGGCGCACTGTGTACACGCCGCACTGGCCAATGGTGAGACCACGCTCTTCCACGGTGATGGTGACCGTAGCGGCGAGCGAACTGGTCTGGCCATCGTTGGCCTGGAAGGTAAAGCTGTCATTCCCATAGAAATCGGTGTTCGGTGTGTAGATCAGCTCAGGGGCCACGCCAGTCAGGATCCCATGGGCCGGTAACTGCATGACGCGATAGGTGAGCGCATCGACATCAGTGGCCGTGAGCGTGACTGCGACCTCGCTCTCTTGTTCGGTTGTCACCGTTTGGTTGTTCGCTACTGGTGCCAGATTGTTCACCGTCCAGGCGTGGCGAGTTGCCAACCCCCGCTGTTCTCCATTCAGCCCACGCACGAAGAAGACATAGTTGCCATCCGCCAGATTCGGGTAACTCACCCCGCTGACACATGGTGTATAGCTTCCTGTAAGGCCGAGCAGCAGATTGTCGAGACGGCACTCAAAGCTGGTCGCCGCGGCGCTGAACGCAAAGGTGGCCGTACGCTCCGCAGTCGGATCGGCGGGGGCAGCAGTGATCGTCACATCCAGCGGCCCGCCGGTGACCGTCCATTGATGGGTGGCTGGGCTCAGATCCACAAACCCTGCGCTATCAATAGCCCGCACGGCCAGGGTGTGCATCCCTTTGCTCAAGTCCTGCACGGTCAATGGACTGTAGCAGATCGTGTAATCAGCGCCGTCAAGGCTGCAGGCAAATCCTGCCACGGGCAGACTTCCCGCTGTGCCTGTGAAGGCGAAGTCGGCCGCTGGCCCGCTGCTGGAATCACCCGGCGTTGTGGTGAGGCTGGTGTTTGGGGGATTGGTTGAACTCAGATCAACCGGCACCGCACGCGAGATCTCCGTGCTCTGGCCAGCCAGGTCAATGGCCCGCACCAACACCGTGAGGGTTTGCCCTTCGGGGGCAGGCACTGGGTAAGCAATGTGCCAACTGCCGTTGCTGAAGGCGGCGTCAATCCATGGTCTTATGCCGACCTTCACCTGAACCGCTGCCAACCCGACCGTATCACTTGCGCTGCCGCGGAATTGGAGAATGCCGCTGCCGAGGGCCCACGTATCGGCTGTGCCTACTTCTACCGTATCAAGCGTGACTGTGGGCGCTTCGCTGTCGAGCTGGAAAGGTACCGGCAGCAGCGTGGTTTGGGTTGCGCCAGCCCAATCAGTCGCCTGAGCTGCCAGGGTATGGGGGCCTTGGCTCGGCAACGGGATCGAGAAGGTGCGCTGCGCCGTGGTTAGCTGAGCGCCCTGAGCAAAGTTGATCGTGTCGACATTGTTGCCATCGAGCAATAGCGTCACGGTTTTGAGCAAGCCCGCGGCCTCGGCTGCTACTGCTACCTTGAGCGTGGTCTGTCCGCTTGCCGCCACATAGTCACCCGCGGACGGACTGATGACGACTGCTGTTGGCGTTGTCGCAGCGCCCGGGTCAGAGCCATTGATGTCCACCGGTGTGGTCACTTCGGCACAGCGACCAAAGTTATCGCAGGCAGCAGCCTGTACCGCGGGGGCTGGCACGGTGACCCACTGGGTATACGAGATGGCCAATCCGGTGCGTAGGGCCAGATCCGGGAAGAGCGTTTCCAGCGCGGGCAAGGCTGTAAAGGTGCGCACCGTTTCGGCGATTGCCTGGCCTGGGCAGACAAATGATGCTTCAATCAGGTTACGATCCACCGCGGCACAGACAAAACGTACCTGGTGGCGGCGTTGATTGGTGGCAATATCCAGATAACTGGTGCCTGTCACTTCGGCAGTCATCACCACGCGTGGATCGGTTGTGTCGATCATGCCGCGCCAGAGGCCCGCGCTGATCAGCACATTGCCGAGCATGTCGGTCGCGCGCAAGTCGAGCTGATAAATGTTCTCCAGCCCCGTGGGAATGGCGAAGCTCCAATCGGTCGTGGCCACGCCCTCACCCCGTTGCGCGAGGGTAACCGGTGTCCAGGTTCGGTTGAGTGTGGCTTCGGCTTCTTCCGCAGTGAGCCCAGGTGATAGGGCGGCAATCTGCTCGACTGGTGTGAAGGCAATCTCCACTTTGTCGATCCCGGCAATGCTGTTGGTATCGCTGACAACACCACCGATGGTAAGTGTCTGGGAGATCACCGTGCGCATCGCGTCAGCAGCGTTCAGATTGGCGGTCGGCCCGGTTGCGTCCAATCGGACCAGCGTTGAAGCGGCGGCCCGATTGCCGACTGTGTCCTCCGCCTGCACAGTCGCCGTGTAGATGCCCGTGGGGTCGGCCAGGCTGGCATCCAACAGATAGGTCAGGTTCCAGTGATCGCCGGCCAGAGTTGCCGTCTGAGTCGTCTGGGCCACACCATCTGCCCGTTGCAGGGCCACGCGCACCGAATTGGGTGAAATTCCACTGGTATCGGTCGCCGTACCCGCAAGATTAACTTGCCATTGACCGCTGGCGTTTCTGGTTGGCTTGACCGTGTTCGCCATGGGATTGATCGTCACTGCTGGCGCACTACCATCCACGGTCAGATTGATGGGGGCGCTGGCGTTCCCAATGTTGCCGACCAGATCCACCGCACGGGCTTGCAGGCTGAGCGGCCCAGTTTGCCCAGCCAGCGAGAAGGTCCACGTATTGGCCCCTGTTGCCAGTTGCCATGGCCCGCTGTTGATGCTGACCTGGACAAAAGCGACGCCCGCGCTGGCATCGCTGGCCGTCCCCGCGATGATCAACCCGGGGCCAACTTTGCCATTGTTGGGCACAGAGGTGATGCTGGCCGTGGGCAGATCGTTATCCACCGTTAATTTCAGGCTGGCGCGCGCGCTGAGCGGGCCGCCGCGGGTATCGATCTGGGTCACGCGCAGCCGCGCCCACTGAATATTGGTGTTCGTGCTGCTGGCGCTGGTGGCCACGCAATAACTCTGCTGTGTGCGATTGTAGATTGCGCTGATGGTCGTTGCATCCAGCGCCGTGTTGTAGAATTGCAGATGGTCAAGTTGACCGAGGTAGCCAGCAGTGTTGCCGCTGCCGATCAAGAGATCATCCGACGTCGTAAAGTTGCCCGTGAAATTGCCACTGCCGCGTAACACGCCGTCTGTGTAAAGCGTGGCGCTGCCTGTCATCCGGTTGAGGGTCACAGCGACATGATGCCATTGATTGTCGCGCAGAGTTGGCCCGGCGTAGAGAATGTTGCTGGTCACGTTGCCAAAGCCCATCTGCAATTGCCCAGTGCCATTGATCGAGAGCATCAGATCGTTGGCTCCGTTGGTTCCTTTGCGCAGGATCGGGCTGCTGCTGGCGGTCTTGATCCAGGCCATCCAGGTAAAGCTTTCGCTGGCGTCATAATCGAGGGCTGCGTTGTCGGCCACGCGCAGATATTGGTTGCCGTTAAAGCCGAGGCCATAATCCGAGAGTAGTGCATTCGGCGCGCCGCTGACAGCCACAGTGGGGCATGGCGTCGGGCCGCCGCAAATGGCGTTGTTGCCAAAACCGGAGCTGTCGACGAAGGTCGTCGCCCCTGGCAGCTCCTCAAACCGCAGATCGAGCACAGGCAGCGCCGTCACTGCTGGGCAAGCCAGCGCGCTGCTCGGCACATCGGCAGCGGTCCAGCCGATCTGCGTGGACGTCCCCATATCACCAGTCACGCCCGTGAGGTCGGCGGCCAGGGCGCCAAAGACCTGACGATTATCGGTCAGTTGGCCGCTAAAGAGCCAGCCGCGGCTCTGCGGTTGCCAGGCCAGGTTAACCCGTTCATAGGGGCTGCTGAAGGTTGTATTCATGTCCGGCGTAGTGCTGCCCACACTGGGATACCGGTTGACTTGCACGGTGGCTGGGGCATCTGTTGCCCCGCGGATGTAGGCCAGCGCCCAACGCTCGCTGGTTGGATCATAAGCCAGGCTGGGTGTGGTATCGATCTTGCTGGCGTTGGTGGCCGCCAGGCCGTCGCTTGCTACCTGCACCAGACCGGCGGGGAATATGGTGGCATTGGGGTTGAAGTCGCCAATAAAGATGTTGGCCAGATTGCGCCCCTTGGTTACCAGTCGGTAGCGGTCACCCACCCACACCATGTCACTATCGAGCGAGCGGTCCTCAAAGCGGGGGACGACGTTGACATTGCGCACACTGTGGCCGACTGCGTTTCCATCCTTGTCAAAGCCTGCGGTCACAATATAGTGGATCTCGCTGAGACTTGGCGCGACGGTTTCATAGCTGACCAGGAAGCCCGTGCCATCACTTGCCACCTGCGGATGCCGATCCAGCGCTGCGTGGGCCAGCGAGGCCGGGTTGCGCCGGGGGAAAGTCGGGCGCGCTTTCACTGTCCCATCCGCGCCAACGAGCGCCCCGCCGATGCGATAGACCGGTGTGTTTGGCTCAGCCAGATATGCCGCGGCATAGCCACCACCGGGGCGCACCCAGAGGAAATCCTGGCGGCCATCGCCATTGAGATCGATCGGTACGGCGTCGTCGGCAGTACTGGCTACATCGCTGCTGAAGCCGTTGCTGCTGGTGCCGGGCGAGCGATAAGGCACGTAGGTGAGACTGCCATCCCCCTGGGGATTGGCGAGGTGAATCCCCGCAAAGCCACCCCCCCGGCGATAGAAGAGCAGATCGTCCTTGCCATCGCCATTCTGGTCCATCGGCACGATGCGATCCTCAAAGCTCGACATATCCGGATACCAGTTGTTGGTATGCACACCGGTGCCACCATTGCGGTAGGGCACATAGGTGACCGTGCCATCCCCATTGGAGAGATGGACCCCGGCCCACCCACCCCCTACACGAGCAAAGAAGATATCATCTTTGCCGTCACCATTGATGTCAAGCGGGATGGCGATGTCGTAGTTGCTCGACATGTCTGGGTACCAGCCATTGCTCGGTACGCTGCCAGTCACATAAGGGACATAGGTCAAATAGCCATTGCCGCTGGTGTCGGCGAGATGGACACCGGCATAGCCACCACCCGGACGAGCGTAGAGAATGTCATCAAAGCCATCGCCGTTGATGTCGAGCGGCACGAGACGATCATAGCCATTCGTCATATCGGGCGTAAAGTTGTGTTGATTGCCTTGACTATTACTACGGTAAACAAGATAGCTCAGGTGCCCATTGCCACTGCTGTCGGCAATATAGACCCCAGCATCACCACCGCCGGGCCGATAGTAGAGTAAGTCATCCTTGCCGTCGCCGTTGATATCCATCGGCTGGAGACTATCGACGCTGCTGGCCAAATCGCCCAGGAAACCTTTGGTAGAGACGCCGCCCTGACGATAGTCGAGATAGGTGACAGTGCCGCTGCTATTGGTGATAAAGACCCCGCCAACCCCGCCACCTGGACGGTAAAAGAGAATATCGTCATACGCATCGCCATTAATGTTGAGCGGAACCAGCACATCGCGGGCATCCGAAGTGACATCACCCAGGAAACCATTGGCCGGGGTGCCACCATTGTTTAAGGCATGATAGCTCAGCGTGCCGTTCCCATTCGAGAGATAGACGCCAACCGTCGCGGCCCCGCTGCGGTAATAGAGAATGTCTTCGTTGCCATCGCCATTGAAGTTGATGGGCAGCAGGCGATCACCGGGGCTTGCCATATCGCTGGTAAAGCCGTTGGCAAAACCGCTATAGTCGATCCCTTGTACCACCCCATTACCCAGCAACTCGGCCTCATCCCAGACGACCAGACAGTCGCCCGCGTTGTTGCAGGCCATGTCTGGATCATTGGCACCACGCTGGATCATGCGGTTGTCGTCGTTATCGATCAGCCCATTCGTCCCCGCCAGGAGATCCGCGCTGAAGATGTCGCCCTTGCTCAGGCTGGCGGCGCTTTCGGCGATCTTCGCCGCCACGCGGAAGCCATCTTGCCGGTCGCTGCGATTGGCTGCAATGGTTGTACCCTGGGCCAGTGTGGGCGAAGCGAAGTTGCCCAGCCCGGCTTCAGGCGTCACGGGCTCAAAGGCCCAGCCGCCATTTGTGCTGCCCGCCAAACGGGTGTTTACCGTGCTGGTAAAGACGATGCCACCGGTGCCTGCCCCTGGGTTGATCGTAAAGTTGTTTGCCAGCGTTACCGTCTGCGGCACAGAGGCGCTGGGGTTGAAGGCCAATGGGGCCGGATTGGGCGCAACGCCAGCCTCGCTGGGTACCATCACATTGAGGACGCCCGGCGCAACTGCCGTATTGGCAATCACCGTGGTCGTGTAACGGATGCTTTGGTTGGGGGCGATAAAGCCAAAGAACGCATCGCTGTCTGTATAGACAGTCAGCGGGGGTTTGTTGATCACCTGGGGGTGATAGGGCACACCGGCACTGTCAACCCGATTGGCTGGAACCGGATCGGCGGCCAGCGCCCTTTCGGCCAGATCGCTGACGCCGTCGTTGTCGCTGTCTGCACTGTTGGGGTTGGACGAAACCCAGACTGGGAAGGGCGAGCCAGTGTTGATGGTCACCTGCCAGCCGCCAGCCCAGGCTGTGGTTAGGCTGCCATTGGCGTCATAGACCAGATGACGCACCTCTTCGCCGTCGAGCAGACCATCGTTGTCGCTGTCAGCCGCAGCTGGATTCGTCCCCAACCGCATCTCCTGCAAGTCGGTCAGGCCGTCCCCATCCGTATCGCGCAGGAGGGGGGAAACCGTTACCCCGCCCATCTGTCGCTCCAGCTCAAAGCGATCGGTCAAGCCATCGCCATCGCTATCAACAAGGTTATCATTCGGGTCAATGCCTTTGAACGCGCTGGCGAGCAGGCCATCCCCGTCCGCATCGGCCAAAGGCGCGAAGGCTGGGTCCCAGGCTAACTGTTTGCTGCCATTGCCGGCATCAGTCATGGCCATAAACTCATCCAGCGTGGGCGGGAAGATGTCATAGACCAGGCTACTGATTGGCACATGATTTTCGCCCTTGTATTCACGTTCATAACAGACGGGGAAGAAGATGGGCGTCACAGGAATCCACATCATCCAACATTCGTAAGCGGTGGCGGCATAGCCCTGGTTGATATGAAAGTCCACAACCCGATTCAGCCCGGCAGTCGGAGTGTAAGCCGGTAAGGCATGGTTGGTAAATGCCTGGCCGCGATACATCGGCGTGAGCACATATTTGTGATCCTCGACGACGTTTTGCCATTCGTTAGGCATTTGGTCGAGCGCCGTGGGGGCTGTGGCCGGCCCACCAGGCGTCAGGCTATAGCGGAAAGTATTGCGGCGAATGTTGGCCGGGCTAAAGAGCCAGAGGTAGCCATTGATCAAGACGCCATTGCTGGGATCGGGGTTTTTGTGAACAAGCGTAGTGGTGATCGGCATGGCCACGCTGATGGCATTGCCTGCCACGTAGCCCTTGCTGGGGTCGGCCAGTGTTACATCGGGCGCGCCGGTCACCATCAGATCGCCGCGCCCGATGTCCACCATCAGGTCGTAGTTGTAGATCATATAAAGCAAATATTTGGTGGCCGCAGTCGTGAGGGTGAAACAGGCACCGCCCAACCCAGGTACGGTACGCAACTCGTTTACGCCCAACTCGCAGATCAACGTTAACAAGAGGTCGAACACCCCGATGATGGCGGCGATGATCGCACCGATGGGGTTGGTCGCCAGGACAGAGAGCAGCACCACCACGACCGTGGCTGCCACCGATTCGAAGAAAGAACGGTTGAGCTCGGGATTGCCCGCGGCCAGCCCACTGGTGGCCGCGCCGTAGATAAAGAAACCCCAAACCAGTGCTGTGCCGATCACCGCGCCGATCAGCGCACCGCGCGCCGCCAACCGATACGACCCAGCTTCGAGCGAATTGTAGACAGAGGCAATCGAGCGTCCCGCTGCGAGCGCAGGGCCAACAAGCCGGGCATAGGCGACGGCCGGTAGTGCAATATTGAAGGAGATGTTAAGGGCCAATGCTACCCCGCCCAACGCTGCCCGCGCTTCCAGCGGTAGCGTTGGCACCAGACTGGCGATCTGCGCTGCGACCATCACAACCGCACCGGCTGCACCGACAATCGAGACGCGATAGGCACGCAGGAGAAATTTGGCGTTCTCGATCTTGCGGGTAAGGTCTGCCAGGGTTTTAGCGTCTATCTTGCGCCCTGTGTTTCCCCATTTAGCTATCTGGGCGTCATAATCCCCCTTGGCATCAGCGATCCCTTTGCGGATTGCCGCGGCGTAGCCCAGGGTCGCTCCTCTGTTCCATGCTTCGGTCCCGCCGGGGATATAACCAGGAAAGATACGATGGAAACTCTGGGCAGCCAGCAATGGCACACTCGCGGCGCCGCGCAAAGCCGCACGCACGCTGCTGGCGGTCTCGCTTTCGTTCTCCAGCGAATATTGACTGGAGAGAATCGTTGAGCCAGCTTGCACATTGGTATAAAAACCCGTGCGCAACCCTGTGTAATAGAACTGAGCATAGAGCAGGCGTGCGCCCATCCATGCCGGGTCTTCGTCATCCGGCAGCGGAGCCAGCGCGGCATAGCGCTGCTCAAGCGTTTCCCAATAGATGTCATCATCGCATGGGGTGAGGGTGACCGTGCCGCTGATGGGTGCGCAGTAGCTCATCCACTTCATGCCGATGGTCACATCGACGGTTTGCGCCGTCTCTGGTGTCGGACTCATGTTTAGCGCTAGCGTAGCCCCATTTTGCGTCACATAATCGCCGCTAAGCGATGCGAGATCAAACGAAAGACCGCGGGAGCGCTGTTCCTGGGCAAACAACAGCAGCGGTTTGATAGCACGGTCGCCTTCTACATGGCTCTTAAAGACGGTGTCGAGAATGCGCCCGGTTTCGGTCATGGCAACCGAGGCTGCGGCTTGATCCAGCGTGGCATAGGAACGCGTCTCGACCTGTAAGATATTGGGTACATCCATGCGTTGGGCCGCGCTGGGATTGTTGTTGCGGTCGAAGCGAGCGGCAAGGTCAGCCACCGTCAGGTCGCGCTGATGATTGTTATTGCTATCATTTCCAGTGATAAACTGCCCTTCCAGGGCATAGGCCAGCGCCCAGATTGCTTTATCGTCCTTTTTGTTATCATCCACGGCGGGATCTTCATAGAGGATCGCCATATCCGCGCCATGTTCTTCATTCACGGTCAACCCAGTGAGCGACCAATCGCTGTAGTAGCTGTGGAGCATCTGGGGAATGTTGTTGCGGTAGCCGTCGGCCTGGCAATCTGCCGAGAGATCCACCGCTTTGTCGCAGGGCAGATCCACCAACGCTTGCACGACCCAGGCCAGCCGCACTTGATGAGGGCTGGGCCAACTGCCAGTAGGCAAATAGCGCATCTGGCCGCTGAAGGCGACGCGCTGACCAGTCTTTTCGTCGGTGATGATGTTCAATGGCACGTAGGCAACTTTGGTTGCGCCATCGCTGGTAAAGTTATTGACCGAGATGTTGAATGGTGTGAGGTCGGCTTGCGGAGGCAACTGGGCGCTCGCCGCTGGCATCCGAATCTCCAGCATGGGGATCAGCTTGAGATCACCATTGGCCTCGCTGGCATCAGCGATGCGACCGCTGGCGATATCGGCATAGGTTTTGCCATCGACATCGCGCATTTGCCCCGCGCTGTCCTGTGGCCAATCCAGCACGTTGAAGGCATACCAGAGTTGTTGCGCATTCTGGGGGCGGATCTGAAATTCGACAAAGGTGGGTTTGCCCGCGGTCAGGTTGTTGATGGCCAATTGCAACGGCGCGGCTTCGTTGTAGGCCGTAGCACCTTTGGCAAAGGGCGACAAATCTTTGTTGTCGGGAACGCCATCCCCATCATTATCAAAGTCGAAGAGATCGGGAATGCCGTCGCCATCGGTGTCGAGCGGGGTGCTGAGTGGCGTGCCATCGGCGTTCATCCCCCACTCGGGGCGATCGCTCAAGCCGTCGCCGTTGCTATCGGCCACTTCGGGGTTGGTGTACCACTGCTGGCCACCAAAGGAGAAGCCATTCACCTCAATTGGATCGAGCAGACCATCGCTGTCGGTATCGCTGATCACTGCGCTGGTGCCGATGCGGGTCTCGACAAAATCGGTCAGCCCATCGCCATCCGTGTCGGTGGTTTGGAGGCTGGGGGATTGGGAGACCAGGAGACTAGGAGAGTGGAGACTAGATTCTTGCGTCAAGTCTCCCCTCTCTAGTCTCCAGTCACCACGCTCCAATGGATTCAAGTGTGGATTAAACTCCACCGTCCCCAACGCCTCACGCAGGGTTCGCTCTGTTTCCATGGTAGCCTCGCGCGCTTCCTGCTGCGCGGCTTTGGCCGTTTGCGCATCCATAAACCGCACGTTGATCACCGTAGACAGGATTGGCCCGACGACCTGGGCAAAGATGACCAACACGACGATGGCCACGTTGATGGCCCGTTGCCGCCGATAGATCAACAATAACGCCATGCCCCCCAGCAAAGGCAGCGCGTAGAGGAGGCCGAAGTCCACCATCCCCGGCTTGAGGGCGGCAAACCAATGGGCCTGGCTTTGCCCGTCGGCCGCTGCCCCCTGCCCTGCCTGCCCAAAGTTCGAAAAATCGACGACAACCTGGGCGTGAACCTGTTCGTCATTCTGGGCGGGGAATTGCAACGCAAGAATCTGGCGTAGCGGCAGCCCTGCCTGGTCGATCCACAACTCGCCGGAGCCGACCATCTCGCTAAAATAGGCGGGGATCTCCAATTTGAGCGTGGGCGGCAATTCACCGCGAGCGCGCATGGTCGCTTCCATCTGTTGATGCAGATAGGCAGCCAACCGCGGGCTGTCGATCTGGAAGGTGTAGCGGGTAAAGTGGATGCCACCACGCTGCTCAGCCGGTTGCGCCTGCACAGCTTTGATCGCGGCCAGATAGGCGAGAAAATCCCCCTGGGGGGCAAGCGAACCAGTGACGTCGTCGATCTCCCGCCACGCTTCGTTGCCGCGTCGAGCCAACGTTTTACCCTGCTCCGTGCGGATCGAAAGCCCGCTCGCGGCCTGCAGGACATTGCCGCCTTGCCCCCAGAGCGTCATCTCCATCGATTCGCTGGTGAGATCAGTCTGCCCTTCGAGATAAAACTTTTCGGTGCGGTTGGTGCGCCCAACATTGCCTAAAGTCGCCACAGGGATCGTCACTTGCGTGACATCGCTGGTGAAATTGTAGGAGCCAGCTGCCCGGGCTTTTTCCCAAGCCTCAGTCATGGGCTGGTTGGCAGCAGAACGCGCAAAAAGGGGGTGCATCAACCAGGGGATGCTTAGCAGACCAATAGCAACCAGCCCAGCCAATACAAGCCATCCATAGCGAAAGCGATATAGCAATGTCATAAGGATCTCCTATTCGGCATGTGCGCTTTTACTTTACGAATTGTTTTGCTGGGTCAGCACGTTGTTGGCCCTGGTGCTTGTGTTTCAGCGAGTATGGTTTCAGTTGCAGGTGATTCATTGGCCAGGCGAGTGGTTAGAAAATTCATCAACTCGGCCACATCTGTAAAGTGATACTGAGCGCCATCTATTGTGGCGTGTACGGACGCTCTCCACGGGGTTTGGGGGCTATCTCGCCAGAACCGCACCAAATATGATTGGTAGGTAAGCGTTGGAATCATGCGGCGTCACCGCCCGGCTCTATTGATCATGCAGCCAGCTTAGCAGAGCGCTGTCAGAAAATCGTCAGAAAATCGGGGAAGCTGCGGAGAATCAAGCGGGCAGAACTTACACTTCTGAATCACAGACAGAATTGGTATATAATGTACGAATAATTAGAAATTGTACCTGTTTCCTCTAACTGACTGCCCGAACGCCCGCTGCAGTTTGTAGACCGAACAACGGTCGTCTTATGACGCAGATAACAATCGAATTATTAGGTCATTTTCAGGTGACAATGGATGGTGTCCCCCTGAAATTTGCCACCGACCATACTCGTGCTCTGCTCGCCTATCTTGTTGCGGAAACGCGCGTGCACGAGCGCAGCCTGCTCGCTGCCCTGCTTTGGCCGGATCAACCCGAGGGCGCGGCTCGCCAGAATCTACGCCAGACGTTGCTCTATCTCAAACAGGCGCTGCGTGCCTACCCTCGGCTGGACGAGCTATTGGAAATCACCACCAGGTCTGTTCGTTTCCTGCCCGAGCAGGCCACCGTCGATTTGCATCAGGTGCGTCAGTTGTGGGGCAGGTGCACAACCCATGCCCACCAGGAATTCAGCACCTGTCCAGATTGCATTCCTCGCTTGCAGGAAGCGACAGCGTTATACCAGGGGGAATTCCTGGCTGGGTTGTTTGTCAAAAATAGCCAGCTTTTTGAAGAATGGGTGCTGCTTGTGCGCGAGCAGCTGCATCGGCAGACGTTAGAGGCGCTGACGATCCTGGCACGGGCAGCCGAGGCGGCCAAAGACTATGCCCAACTGACGCGGGTTGCCAGCCGTCAACTGGCCTTGGAACCCTGGTACGAGGACGCTCACCGCCAGGTGATGCGCTCGCTGGCGTTGCGTGGACAAACCACGGCGGCGCTCGTTCATTACACCTATTGCTGCCGCATCCTGGCCGAAGAGTTGGGGGTCACACCTTCGCCGGAGACGCAAGCGCTTTACGAGCAGATTAAGGCCGGCGCGTTTGACCAGCCAATTCAAAATACCCAACCGGCATCCCTGATTGCCGATCCACTCGCCCAGACCTTACGCTTCCCCCACAGCCTCCCCAGCAATTTGCCTCCCTTGGTCGGGCGGACAGAATCGCTGCACCACCTTTGCCGTGCCGTACTTGATCCGACGCAGCGATTGGTCACGCTGGTGGGAATGGGGGGTATTGGCAAGACGCGGCTGGCACTGGCGCTGATCGAGCACCTGGTGGCCGAACCGCCCGGGGAATTCCCGCATGGTGCCTGGTTTGTGCCCCTGGTGGGGGTGGAACCTCATCAACCGGATCTGCCGCGTGTGCTGGCAGAGGCGCTGCTCAAAGGGATGCGGCTGACAACCAGTGGGCAGGGCGATCCGCAGAGCCAGCTTCTGGAGGTGCTTGCTGGTCGCCAATTGCTGGTGGTCCTGGACAATTTTGAACATCTTCTGGTCGATGCTGAACCAGTGGCGACCGCCTTTATCCACAGATTGCTCAAGGCTTCGGCGGGCATTACTGTGCTTGTCACTTCACGGATGGTGCTCGGGCTGAGCGGTGAACAAGTCATTCGGCTGGAGGGTCTGCCCGTGCCAGATGGCAAAATGACCGCTGGTACCAGCTTTGAAAGTGTCCATCTTTTTGTCCAGCACGCGCAGCGTATGGGCCCGGGCTTTGTGTTGGACACCGATAATCTTCCCGATGTGGTGGAAATCTGCCGCCTGGTCGATGGCTTACCCCTGGGGATAGAACTGGCTACTACCCTGACCCCTCACTATACGGGCGCAGAAATTGTGCGCGCCATGCGCGAAAGCCTCTCGGCTCTGGTCTCGACCCGGCGTGACAGTGATCAGCGCCATCGACAGCTGATAGCCGTCTTTGACCATTCGTGGCAGATGCTCTCTCCGCACGAGCAAAAGATCCTCGCCCAGGCGACGATCTTTGTTGGTCGTTTTAGCCGGAAGGCCGCGCAGATGATTACGCAGACCACAGCCCACGATCTCATCGGTCTGGTGGATAAATCGCTGATCCAGCGCCCGGCGGTTGGTCTGTATGAATTGCACGAGGTGGTACGTCAGTTTGCCGCGGAAAGATTGGCTACGTTCGGGGCCGAGCAGGTCGAGGCGCTCCAGGCGCGCTATGTCCAGTTCTATCTGGGGCTGATCACCGAGCTTGCTGAACCGCTGCATCAGCGTCAGCCGCAGGCCCTGGCCCAGGTGTACCAGGTGAGTGAAAACTGTCGGCGGGCCTGGCAGCTTGCGCTTGCCCACGGTTGGTTTGCCCCTTTGGCAGCTGCTATCGAGGGTTGGCTCTCCTACTGGAAGGCCAGCGTGCGGTATGCGGAAGGCGAAGCGCTGATTGGGGCCGCGCTGCCGGTTCTGGCACCATTGGCCCTGCATCCGGCTGCCTCCCCCCTGCTCCAGACCCTCTGGGGGCAGCTTTGGCTGGCAGATGCCGACTGTAAACATGGGCAGCAGCACTACAGCAGTGCAGCAAAGAGTGCTGAACAGGCAATTGCGTTGGCGCAAGCCGTTGGCGATGATTACAACCACGCGCGCGGGTTGATGACACTGGCCGAAAGTTTAAGCTGGCAAGGCCATCATGCCCAGGCGCGCCCATTTGCTGAACGCGCTTATGCGTTAGCGCAACAGCTTGGCGCATGGCAAGTCGAAATCCGCGCGCGCTTCACACTGGCCTGGTATGGTGAAAATTTTGAGCAACGTTTGAGCATGGTTGCCCAGGCATTGCAGATCGCCCAACGGGTCGGCGACCATTATTATGAGTTGCTTTGCACCCAGAATCTGGCGGGTGCCTGTGAAAATGCCGGCTATTATGCCCGCTCACTGCCCTATCGCGCGCAAACCTTGCAACTGGCCTATAGCACCAGCGACCCCTATCAAATCAGCCAGGCCCATTATCTCTACGGGCTGATCCATACCCATCTGGGGCTCTATGAAACCGCGCTCGAGTATTTTCAGCAGGTGCTTGCGGTGGCTCAGGAAGCGCATTTCATCCGGGAAGAGCGATCTGCGCTCAACCGTATTGCCTGGATCTACACCCGGTTGGGGAAGCTCGATGACGCCTATCAACTGAATAGCCGGGCCCGCGCCCAAATTCGCTCCGATGAGGAACCCTCACCAATTTTTGAGTTCACCCGCGGGCAAATTCTGGCTGAACAGGGGCGCTGGGCTGAAGCAGCTCTCGTCTTTCAGCAGTCGCTGACGCATAAACGGGCGCAGCATGGCATCACGGCTGTCCGCTTGTTGCCCGAATTAGCGGGGGCGGCGCACGTTGCGCTGCGCCAGGGTGAACAGCGACAGGCGCTGACCCTGGTCGAAGAAATGCTGGAAATTCTGGAGCGCCATCCCCAGTTTTCGATGAGCGATGTCTATTTTGATCTGTTTTCGATCTATCTGGCCGGTTACCGCGTACTCCAGACGCTGGATGATGAGCGGGCGACCGCGGTTCTGCAAACGGGGTATCAGAAATTGCGCGTGTATGCGGATCTGATTGACGATGAAACCGTGCGAGCTGCCTATTTGGAAAATGTCACCGCCAATCGTGAACTGGTGGCTGCCTGGCAGGCACTCTATGCAGAGCATCATCAGCCCGCGAGCCAATCGAATACCCTGGTGCATAACTTGCCAGTTTCGACCACCCCTTTTCTGGGCCGCCAGCGCGAAGTAGCCGAGCTGGTTGTGATGGTGCAGCAATCAACCAGCCGCTTAATCACCCTGATTGGGCCGGGCGGGATTGGCAAAACTCGGTTAGCCTTGGCCGTGGCGCAAAGCTTTGTTGCAGGAAATGACGAAATCCCACCCCCCACGCCGTACCGCTTTGGCGACGGTATCTTTTTTCTCTCGCTCGCCCAGCTTGCCAGTGGTGCTGCATTGTTGACCGCGATTGCCGCCGCGCTGGGCATTCAATTGTCGGGCGTGGAGCCGCAACGTAAGCTGCTGCAAGCTCTCAGCGACAAACACTTGTTGCTGGTCCTGGATAATCTGGAGCACTTGTTGCCCGGTGCTGGCCCAGAACCAGACGCCGGCCAATCCGAAGCGCTCGCTTTGATCAGTGTGCTTTTGCAGTCGGTCGCTGGATTGCAGATTCTGGTGACTTCGCGCGCTCGGCTCAATCTGCAAGGAGAACAGCTTTATGCTGTCCAACCGCTTTCATTTTCCCCGCAAGCTTCTCTGGCTGCGGCGCTGGAGTTGGAAGCAGTCCAATTGTTTCTGCAGAGTGCCCGCCGTCTGCGGCCAGAGTTTGCCCTCAATGAAACAAATCTGCCTGCCCTGTTGCGCATCTGCCAATTGGTGCAGGGAATGCCGTTGGGGCTGGAAATGGCCGCTGCCTGGATAGAGCAACTCTCGCTTGATGCGATCGCCCGTGAAATTGCCAGGAGCAGCGACTTTTTGACGCTCGAACGGTACAATATTCCCGCCCGTCAACGGAGTATGCGCGCGATCTTTGAATGGTCGTGGCAGTTGTTGAGCGAGGTAGAACAGCGCGTATTGCGCCAATTGGCGATCTTCCGCGGCGATTTTTCATACGAAGCCGCGGCAACTATTCTGGGCGCGTCGCTGCCGATCTTCACGGCCCTGGTCAACAAATCCCTCCTGCAGCGCACACACAATCTGGCCGAAGTGGATGAGTTGCAACAAATACGCTACGAATTGCACGAGTTGCTGCGTCAATTTGCCTACGAACAATTGTCACATGTGCCGGCAGAACGTGATCATGTGGCTGGCCAGCATAGCCTCTTTTATTTGAACTTTGTCGCGCAGCGTGCCCAACGCCTGGCCCGCAACCAACCCAAACAGGCCATGGCCGAAATCCAAACTGAGCTTGACAACATCCGTCAAGCTTGGGTGTGGGCAACAGCAACACAGCAAGGTGCAACACAGCAAGGTGCAACCGAAGCACTGGAGCAGAGTGCCTATAGTTTTTGGCAATTTTATTTACAAACGGGGCTGTGCTTGGAAGGTGCGCAAGCCTTTCAGCAAGCGAGTGAAGCTCCGGGCTTCGAAGGCAGACCAGAGCTTGTCAATCTGCTGCGCGCTTTCGCTGCCCATCTACTCACGATGCACGGGCAGGTCGAACCCGCGATTACTCTGGCCCAGCAGGTAACAACTGTCCTTGAACAGGTATCTAAGCGTGAACGCCAGTTAGAGAGTTGTGCGCTCGCTCATTTGGCTTGGGGACATGCGTGTTATTTTCAAGGGAATTTTGTGGTCGCGCAAGAGCAGTGTCTGCTTGCTCGGCAGGATGCCCTGGAAGGCCATAGACTCTACACCCACAACGAACTGTTTCACGATGTTGCTGTGCTCTCGACTCTTTTTATTGGCGCGGTGGCGCGCAGCATGGGGGATCATCAGCAGGCTAAGCAGCACTTTCAGGAATGTTTGGAACGTAGCCAACGGTTGGGCAAAGTGCGTGGCGAGATCCACGCCCAGGTCAATCTGGCCTTTACCTACTGGTTGTTGCGCGAAGATGTTGCCGCCCGTCAAGCCTACGAAATGATCTTGCCCATCACGCGCCAGGCTGGGTATCCGTGGGGTGAAGGGGTTGCTCTCTATGAATTAGCGATTGTGCTGCGTAGCCAAGGGGAATACTCATTGGCATTGGCCTATTGTCAACAGGCCTTACCGGTCTTGCGCAAAGGTGCAGAACCGCTGCGCGAGATTTACGTGTTAGCGAGCCTGGTTGGGATCTATTGTTATCTGGGTGATCTAAACCAGGCCGAGCGGTGGCATACGCAACTCTCGCGTTTTCGCCAGAACTTTCAAGTTGCCGATGGTGAGCGGATCGGTCTGCTCGCAAGCTTTCATCTATATTATGCTTTGGGAAATGTCCAGCAGGCCCTCGTATACATAGAACAAGCTGCAGAGAAAGCCAGACAGATGGGCAGCCGCATGTATCAGGCCGAGATCTTGACCTGGATCGGACATGCCCAAGTACACCAACAACAAGCGGCAGCCGCAGAAGAGAGTTACCGACAAGCCTGGACACTCTATCAGGCGCTTGGGGCACGGCCTCAAGCCGCGGAGGCACAAGCCGGTTTGGCCCAATTGGCGGTCGCGGCGGGCGATCTTGCAGGCGCGCAAGTGCTTTGCGAGATGTTGCTGTCCACCCTGGCAGACTATCCCCGGGCCGGCATCGATGAACCATTTCTGGTCTATCTCACCTGTTATGAGATCCTGCTCGCCGCGCAAGACCCTCGGGCAGCCGATGTGCTCCAAACGGCCTGCACGATCCTGCAACAATATGCTGAGCATATCCAGGAAGCTGAGTTGCGAGTCTCATTTTTGGAGAATGTTGCGAGCCATCGCCAGGTGCTGGCCTATGCGCGCCAACACGAGTTGCGTATGGCTCATAACCGCGGCAGCCCTTCTGGGTAGAAGAGGTAGCCGCCTTCCGGTTTGCCGCGCCAATTGACCACATAAACCGGTGTGGTGGGGTTGGGCTCGATCTTCTGGCGCAACCCGCGGATCACTTGAAAGAGGCTGTCATTGGTCACGCCATGATAGCGCTCTTCGTCGCTCCAGGCATGGACGATCACCTCGGTGTAGGTGTGCCGCGCTTTGGGGTGCTCGATAAAAAATTCCAGCACCGCACGCTCTTTGGGCGTTAACCCAAGCAGCGGCCCCGTGTTGTGATAGATCATCCCGCCTGGCGCTTCCTGCCAGATCGCCCCTCGACTGCTGCTGCTCATCTGCTGGGCATAGGCCTGGAATAACGTGCCAAAGAGCCGCCAATTCCCGGCCTCGTTGGCACAAATTCCCCGCATTGCCAGTTGCTGATAGATCTCCTCACGGCGTTGCTGCCGCCCCGGTGATAAGGCGGGCAAATGCTCGATCTCGCCGATGGCTTGTTGCTCCTCCTGCGTTAATCCCCGCCAGATCTCCTGCAGGCAATGGTGGATGGCAAGCTCACTGCTCAGGACGGGCTGCCATTCGGCCAGGGGTGGCCGCGCTGGCGTCAGGAGCCACCATTGACAGACCGCCTGCAAGAGCGAAGCGTAGCCCCCGGTGAGGGTCAACATAGTCGCTTGTTCGTCCGCTGTGGGGTGCTGATCGGCCCGTTTGGTGCGCCGCGCAATCAGGCGGCGAGCATCATCCTCGACCAGTGGCCCCAGGTAGCAGATATTGGTCGTCAGTAGCCGGATCAGGTCGCTGGGCAGTTGGAGGGCATCCAGTGCGAGCAGACTTTGGCGAATGCCGACAATATACGAGAGCATGTCGCGAAAACTGTCGCGCAACCCAATCAGGGTGTCGCCCAGCTCCGGGGTGATCATCCGCCCAAACCCGTCGAACCGATCCAGCAGCAGCACCACCCGATACTCATGCACTTGCAGCTGAAAGAGGAGCTCGCGCAGCGCGCTCTGCGGCAAAAAGGGATCGGTCGTGGCGCGATTCTCGAAAAAGCTGTGGGTGACCAGGGTTTGCAGCGCGGCGGGAAGTTCGGCACTGGCTTCGTAAAAGGCTCGCAACAATGCGCGCAAAAAAGTTGCCAGCGCCGGGTCGGGTAGGTTGTTGAGATCGATCGCAACCACCAGCAGCCGTTCGAGCGGCTTGCTGAGATGGGTCGAGAGCGCTTCGGGGCGGTGGGCAAGAAAGCCTAGCAAATTCGACCGGCCCACCCCGCGCAAGCCGACAATCGAGCCGCTGGCCCCGAGCGCCACCCAGCGGGCGAGGATCTGCATCTCGCGGGCGCGGTAGGTGAGGGGATATTCAGACCAGGGTAAAGCCAGACGCTTCGGGGGCAACGTTTGCATATCAAGTTCCTATCGGGGTGATTTTCCGGATCAATTCCTGCCACGCCAGGCTTGACCCAGGTTTCCTCGCGTAACCACATTTGTATTTCTTCAGTAAACCCTTAGCAAACGGGCAGGGACGCTCAGCGTAGCCTCCGCCCTTTGCACGCCCCACTCGCTATCCTGTAGGCAGACAACCAACTGAATCGCACGGTGCGAACCAGTGAACGGGCCCCGGTTGTCGCCAACATTCACGGTTCATGGCGAATGCTACGTGGCCGGTGAAGCAATTCACCTGGTGGGACCTCCTCGCCCTGTACCCATGCCTACAGGAGAAATTTCCATGCAAAGTCCCTTGTTTGCTCGCGCCCGCCGCGCGTTGATCACCCTGGCTCTGGCTGCCGTCCTGGCTCTCACCGCTGCTCATGCGCCGCTGTTGTTGGATGGTCTGACCGGCAGCAATTTGACTGCCACCGCGGCCGCTTGTTCGCATAGCGGTGGTGGCTGCGGCTAATCTGTTTGTCCCTCGCAGAGATGATGATCGGTGCTCAGCTCGCCTGTCATCATCTCTCTTGCGCCAGCGCTGCTTCGGCTTCGGCCAGTTGCTTGTCGATGACCCGCGATAACATGCGATGATAGTGCGTGCCCTCAATCTCTGGCAAACGTCGTTTGACGGTCTGAAAAAGGGCCAATGCGTCCGCGTAAAAACCTTGCCCCTGACGCGTCATTGCCACCCCATCCAGCGCGTTGAGCTGTTCGCTCAATTCCCCAACTTGGTCAAACAAATGAGCGCTGTGCCGCAAGACCCATTCGGCCTGTGACCACTCGCGCAACCCCATATAATCGATGCCCTGGTTGACCAAGGTTTTGGCTACATGCCACTGATCGCCAATCTGTCGGAAGACCTGTTCCGCTTCGGCGTAGGTTGCCAATGCCCGCTGCGGTTCATTTTGCAGCGAATAGACAATGCCCATATTCATGCGCACAATTGCCCAATTGGCACGGTCACCAAGCTGGTCAAGCGTGGTCAGGGCCTCTTCATAACAGGCCAGAGCCTCGATAAAATTTTCTTGCCCGCGCAGGCTATACCCCAAATTTTGCAGACTCCATGCTCGCTCGCGCGCTAAATTATGATTGGTGCGCAAATCCAACGCCGCGCGATGATGCGCCTCGGCCTCTTGCCAGCGCGCCTGGTTGATCGCCGCCATACCCAGGGCCGATAGACTCATGGCGCGCTCGGTATCTGCGGGGTCGAGCAGAGCCAGCGCTTCCTGGGCCAGCGTTTCGGCTTCGTGATCTCGATGTTGCTGCCAGGCCAAATAGGCCAATTGATTGAGCGCCCGCGCCCGGCCATCACCTTGCTGAATCGTTTGAAACTCAGCCGCACTCTGCGCGAGGTGTTGCTGGGCAAGGGCAAATTCACCCCGCAATCGATGCAATTGACCGAGCAGAAAATGAAACTGCGCGCTCATGGCCTGATCCGCCCGTTGTTGGCTCAGGCGCAAAGCTTGCTGCAAATAGGGCAACCACTCTTCGCGGTAGCCAGCTTGTTCCAGTTTGGGGGCCAGCGCGAGGATCAGCTGACAGGTGAGCGACCAGGCTGCTGGCAATTTGAGCGCAAAGGTCAAGACATGCAGGCCGCGCTCGCGTGTCAGCGCGGTAAGGGTGGGTGTTTCGTCGCGCTGGACGCGCATCAGCGTGGCCTGTACGCTGCGCATAATATTGGCGACAAATTGCGCCGCATCATCTGGCGGGTTGTTGGGAGGCGAAGTCATCAGCATGGGTGCAGGGAGTGAATACTTACTGGCTCACGCTAGAACCATTTGGCGACTTGTTCTTGCAAAAAAGTGCGGGTTAAGCCGTGGATGCTGTAGCGCCGATCATACATGCCGCCGCGCGCATCCACCAGGTTGAGCACAATCAATTTGCTGAGCGCGGCGCGCAATTCATCCACCGCCAGGTCGCCCACCTCGGCCAGATAGTCGATCTCGTCGCCGCCGGGGCTGGCCAGCGGCATGATCAACAAGGCCTGGCGGCTGAGCGGATCGAGATTTTCCCAGGCTTTGCGGTAGATAAATTCGTAGAGATTTTCTGCCGAGTGGCCGCGCGCTTCGTGTAACCCATGCAAGATCGAAGGCAACGAGTAGAAGTGAACCTGCCCAACCACCAGGCGCAAGGCCAGCGGATTGCCGCCGACCGTTTCGTAGATCGGCTGGAGTTCGGCATCCGGGCTGTTGGCAAATTCCGGCAGATTGCTATTCTCGGCCTCCTGGCGGATCAACTGGTAGGCGACCGCCGGGCTGAGTTCGCGCACCGGCAGATGATAGAGATTGGGCTCGCTGTAAAAGCTGTGGCGCGACGTGATGATAAATTTGCTGGGGTTGGCCAATGTTTGCAATGTTGGCAGCAAACTTTCAACATCAGTCAACGTTTCCAGGTTATCGACAACAATGACGTGCGGTGTGCTCTGCAGGTGGGTACGCAACAGGGGCAATGTATGTTCCAGCGGCGCGCTCTGGGGCAGATGGGGTAGCAATTGCTCCACCAACTTGCCGATCAGCTCCTCCGCGGTCAGCGCGGGTTTGGGGGCCGGGGCAATATCCCCACTGAACTTGAGCCAGCGCGCCCGCGCACTGACCCAGGCAACCTCATCGACGATATTGCTGCGAATCAAGTGACGCAACAGGGCATCCGCGAGCGAAGTTTTGCCGATCCCGCCCAATCCTTCGATGGCGATCATCCAGGGCGGTTCTGCTGCGGCAACCAGCGTAGTAAGTTGCGCCACCATTTCCTCCAGCCCCAGTAATGTGCTGTAGGACTTTGGCTCCAACCGTTGCAGCAGCGTTGCCTCGCGCTGGATTGTGGCTTCGCTTTCCATCGTGGCCACGGTCTCGGTCAGGCGGTCGATGGCCTGGCGTTGTTGCACATAGATCGTGCTTTCGCCATGGTTTAATCGATGCGCTACATGCACGACCGATTTACGGTCGAGGAAGCGCGCCTGCAACAGATCCGCGTCGGCCTCGTAGGTGGTTCGCAGCTGCGCGAGTGCCTGCAAGAGAAGCTGATTGGTGACTCGCCGCGGGTTTTCTGGATCTCGCCGCGCGAGCTTGCGATAAATATACAGGTGGTGGAGTGGGGCGCTCGTGTCAGTGGTGGCGTGCCATTGTTTCAACGCCAGATGCACGTCGGCCCGCAGCCGCTCGAATAAGCTGGCAGATTCCGCAGTCATATCCGGTAGGGTTGGGTGAAGGAAGTGTGATTTGTTTGGATCGCCGCCACGGTTGGGGTGCCGTTTACACCAGGGCGCGGGCCCTCGTGGGTGAGAAAATTTCAGGTCTCAGCACAACCAGCATAGAGCATACCATAAAAAGCCTGCGCCTCCAATCGTGTTGTCGAAGTGGGGTTTTTACGACCCATGATTGAACAAATTTTGGGCTCGACCCCAGGCCATAGCGAAATGCTAGAGCTTTTTGATAGATCGCACCGCCCAAAGTGTGCCATACTTCCCGTGCTCTACCCGACGTTTTGATATTGATATCTATGAGGACAAGATTTCTATGCTCACCCAGCGGTTGCCTCGCAACTCAGCAGCCCCGGCGCTCATCCTCTGGGGCGATCAATTTGATGCCGTGGCAACCACGATCTTTGCTACAGAATTCCGCAAAGCAGGTATCCGCGTTGAACTTGTGGGCTTGGTGGGTACCTATGCGGCTGGGTTACATGGGCTTTTGCTGGGCTCAGACATTAGTCTGGGCGATGCGCTCTCACTGGCCGGCCAGGCCCGTTGTGTAATCATCCCCTGCACACTCGCGACCATGCGGCGGATCGATAACGACCCGCGTGTCTATCAACTGGTGGCCGAGGCAAGCCACAACCAGGCCGGTGTGATCGTCTGGCAGCCCGAGGTGGTCTCGGATTCGCGTTTGCAGCAATTGGCCATTCCAGAAGAGAGATTGATCAGCTACGCCACAGCAACCGAATTGCCCACCTTTGCGCGAGATATTGCCCTTCAGTTTGCTCATCAGCCCTGTGTGTGAGATGGCTGCGAGCCCATAACCATTGCGTTGCCCTCGGTACCACAGGTAGATCCCCTGCTACCTGTGTGATTTTCCCCCATATGGAGGCAAGGCCCCCACCTGGGATTGGGGCCTGCTATAGAAATATTGTTTTACTCTGGTCCATAGCACTCTAGGCGATTCTTTCTCCTTGCCCAGAGCGCTGTGGCCCAGTTTTATTGTTCGCCCTGCTCTCTGTGACTTCTTCGCGTCCTCTGTGTCCCCTGTTTAAGCCCGCCTGCGTACCGTGAGTTGCTGATCAACCAGACAGGGCAGAAGTACGCGCGCTAATTCACCCAGTTATCCAAATCTAGCAAAGGATTTTTGCCAGTTTGCGCGTCCAATTTCAATGGACGCGCCAGTGAACGCGCGCGCCAACGCCCTGCCAACGCCCGCCGTCTATGCTAGAGCGAGCAGTAGCAAAACGGTTTGGATAGGATAAGCAATCAAGTTCACAAAAGGAGAATCACATGTTGTCACAACGCAAGTTCATTGCCCTGTTTGCCCTGTTGATGCTGGCACTGAGCGCCTGCACAGCTGTCGTTCCAGTCGCGAACGCCAGTCCCGCCCAGAGTTCTGCGGATGGTCAGGAGGAGGCACGGATCCTTGAGTTCGATGTGGCCGAGGATATGAATCGGTTTATCTTTGACCAGGATGTGGCCTACGAAGACGGGATGCCCGCCGACGGAAGCAGCTTTATCACTCGTGGCTATCTTTACGAGCCGGGCACACTGACTGACAGCAACGGTGTCAACCCCGATGGTTCGCCCGAATTTCCCGATAAAGTGATCGGCGAGTGGATCTGCCAGGGCTATATGATCAACGATGCTGGACACGCTACCGGAGGTGTCTGGGTCTTCTCGACCCAATTCTTCCAGCTTGGCAGCGAACCGGGCGCGCAGACCATTGTCACGCAGGGTTATGAGCTGGCCGATACTGATGTTGCGATCGCGCGTGCTATCACCGGTGGCACCGGCGAGTTCAAGCTGGCTCGTGGCGAATCGTCCCAGACACTGCTCGGCCTCAACGCCAGCGAGGGTGTCAACCTGCGGGTGCAGATTGCTGTAGAAAAATAAACGCGACGGGAGGCGATTGGGAAAGCGGCTGGCATACACAGATCAACTTCTTTACCCAATCGCTTGCTATGTACTCACCAAGTTATAAATCAGGAGAGAATATTATGACCAATGTTCTGACAGTGACCAGTAAGCATACCGAACAGCGCGACGCCTTTATGGAGCGCATGTTGCAATCGACGTCTGGTTTATTCAATATCTTCTCGGTCTATATTGGGGATCGCCTTGGCTTCTACCGGACGCTTGCCGACGGGGAATGGCTAACCTCAACCGAATTGGCGACTCACACGCAGACCTATGAACGTTACGTCCGTGAATGGTTGGAACAACAAACAGTTGCCGCGATCCTGGAGGTGCAGGACGAGACGCAGGGCGCTCTGGTGCGACGTTATCGCCTTCCTTCCGGCCATCGTGAAGTATTGGCCGAACCAGAGAGTCTCAACTATCTGGCCCCGCTGGCGCAGGTCGCTGTCGGTGCGGTCTATCCCATTCACGCTCTGCTCGACGCCTATCGCGGCGGCGGCGGCGTTCCTTTTGGCGATTATGGCACGGATTTGCGCGAGGGTCAGGCCGGCATGAACCGCAACCTGTTCCTGTACGAACTGGGGCAGCAACATCTGTCGGCAATTCCCGATATCCATGCCCGCTTACAGGCACGCCCACCGGCGCGCATTGCGGACATCGGCTGTGGTGTCGGCTGGTCGAGTATTGGGATGGCGTTGGCCTATCCCAATGTACGGGTGGATGGTTTCGACCTCGACGAGCCGTCCATTGAAGAGGCGTGGGGCTATGCTCGCCAATATGGGTTGACCGATCGCTTGACCTTCCATGCCCGTGATGCTGGCGCGCTGGAGGTGCTCAACGGACGCTACGATCTGGTAACCGCCTTTGAGTGTGTCCACGACTTGGGCAACCCGGTGGGTGTATTGCGCACCATGCGACGGCTAGCGGGCGAACGGGGCGCAGTCATCGTTATGGACGAACGGGTAGGTGACGAGTTTACCGCCCAGGGCAGTGAGGTGGAGTGGATGATGTACGGCTGGAGTATCCTCCACTGTCTCCCGGTGGGTATGGCCGAGCACCAGCCCTCTGCCGCCACGGGCACGGTCATGCGTACCGATACGCTACGCAGCTATGCGCGGGAGGCCGGCTTCCGTGAGGTGGAAGTATTACCTGTTGAGAATTTCTTCTTCCGCTTCTATCGCTTGCATCAGTAAGCAGCGATCAAAGCTACGGATTGTCGGTAGTATTGACATCGAGAGGTAGCAAGATTATGCAAGATATCCATCTGCGCACCGGTAGCATCTTCCTGATTGGGGTTCTCATGGCGCTGCTCTCCCTCCTGGCTCAGCCAGTGTTGGCCCATGGTGATGACCGGACGCTACAACAGGCCAACATTGCCGTCGGAGAGTTTCAGTTGACCATCTGGAGCGCGCCGGCCCGGTTACGCACGGGCGAGATCCATATCGAAACATTTGTCCTCGACCGCAACGGGAAGCCTGATGAACGGTGCGTGGTCTGGGTGCTGCTCACGCCGCTCGACCGAACAGGTCCTACGCTCGATGCTCCTTCGATCCCTATGGCGAGTGTTGGCGCGGGGATGGGCGAGGCTTCTTTTACGGTAGCGGAACCGGGCCGCTACCGGGTAGAAGCGGTGATCTTTGACGAAACTGGCGCGGTCGGGCAGACCGCCCTTGAAGTGGAGATTATCCGCATCCCACTGATCATCCAGGGGGGTATCTATCTGTTGGTGGGTGCATCCATCCTGACCGCGGTGTGGATGCTGAAGAATGGCATCTCCCTGTGGTTTGGCCGTCCACGACTGGCGGCCCATTGAGTTCGCATGAGTGGTTACGCGACTTACGCATCATTGCTGATGGCTCCGTGCCAAAGCGCAACTGCCATCATACAAGTTAAACAGAAGAGGAAAAATAATGTTATCTACAGCAAACCATCAAAATAGCAGTCCTGGCTGGCTCCGCTTGTTGCAAGGGCCGCTACACCGGCAGATGTTGTGGCTCTTTATGGTGATCGTGCTGGGGCACTGGCTGGAACACCTGACTCAGATTTATCAGATCTATGCCATGGGTTGGATGCCCAAAGCGGCGGGTGGCGTCTTGGGGCTCTGGTTCCCGTGGTTGGCGACTTCAGAAGTGTTGCACTCTGTCTATAACCTGTTGCTTTGGGGGGGCATCCTGCTGCTGCAGCCGGGTTTTCACGGTGCGGCCCGGCGCTGGTGGAATATTGCCTTGCTGGTGCAGAGCTGGCACTTTTTTGAACACATTCTGCTCCAGGTGCAATGGCTGACGGGTGTCTATATCTTTGGTGCCTCCAAACAAATCAGCATTGGCGAACTTTGGTTTCCGCGGCCCGAACTGCATTTCGTCTACAATTTGCTCGTTTTTGCGCCGCTCGTGATCGGTATGTACCTGTACTTCCGACTGCCCGCTGATGGTGAAGAGCCTGCGACCGGGTTGCTGCAAACGTAGTGACTCACCTTACGCGGTGAGCCGTTTTCTTCACCCTGCACCCCGCCCTGCAGGCGGGGTGCTATACCCAAGTCAGAATGAAATCCGGAGTTTGGTATGCTCGTGGCGAGGCCGTGATCCGGCGGTGTGAGGCCGGTGTCGTGGTGCCAAAGCTACGGTTGGGGCCAATAGCGAAAATGAGAAGTTACCGATCACCTTCCATATTACCATGGATGACAAGGGCAATTACTCAGGTAGCGTGTCAGGTTTCAAAATGCGCATGGCCGGTATGACCGGCGAAGCCAAAGACATCGTGATCAAGCCGGGCGAGTTCGAGGCCAGTTCGCTGGAGTTTAGCCGCGCCGACAACCCCAGCCTGCCCAATTTCGATCCCACTAACCCCAACCTGGTCTTCCGGCTGGAGAGTCTGAAGTACAAGGACGGTCACTTTGCTGTGGGCGGTGTAGTTGGCATCAAAGATTGGCAATTGGGCAATGCTATACCCGCGATGGGCGCACGATGGCTGGTGATTATTCGTGGCGGTTCACCCCATTGGCGAGCCTAAACGATTTTATCTTTCTGCCGCTGGTAAGCAACTAGCGAATGGTCAATTGTGAATTGTGCACGACTTACGCAGCGCCTAAGCAGTTTCAGGAGAGATCAGATGCTGAGTAAATCGATCTCCAGTCAAGGCTTGCGTAAGTCCTATTGTGAATGAAAGGAGGGGACGATGATCAAGCAAACAGTAGCTTACATCCGCTATGCGTTGGCGACGCTGGCAATGGTTGGCTTTGGCCTGCATCTCAATTAGGTAGATCTGTTCGTTTTCAAGGTCCACCTGGAAACGAACCACGGCAACAAGAACAGTTTCAGCGAGAACATCTCACGACTTACGCAGCGCCTGAATAAATTCAGGAGAGACAACGTGATTAACAAGTCAGCTTGCAGGCTGGGCTTGCGTAAGTCCTACATCTTTAGAAAGGAGACAACCTCATGTTGAAAGTAGCTGTAGCCTATGCCCGCTACGCGCTATCGGCACTGGCGACCGTCGGCTTTGCACTCTCGATAAACTGAGAAAGAGCGAGCAAAAAAAATGATAGTCACGCCTGACAGGTGCGTACGCACCTGTCAGGCGTGACAGAACAGAATTTGATAATCGTCGTCAATCAACCAGAAAGGATGCCGTCATACACAGCCAGTGCTGGGCATCGTACGTACGAACTATCAAAAACGAAAACAAAGGATTCAGACATTCCAACTTGAATGGCGAGTGCTCAGGGCGCGGCGCTGACGACCGGCAGAGAACTCGAAAGTGAGAAAGAGACCCATGCTCGAAGCCGTCTATGCCCAGTTGCGCTACGCCGCCTCACTGCTCCTGGCGCGACCGCTCCACCTGCCCTCACTCCACCGCATGATCGATGCGGTACAGGCGGGCCACGCCGAGTTTGGCCCGCTCACAAGTGAGGCGCAGATGCTGATCGGTGGCCCTAGTCTTGATACGGACACACAACGCCACATCCAACTGACTCGCTTCCGCGTACAGGCCAAACGGGCTGCACGCGACACGGCTTTCTACGCCACCCTGTTTAACCGGCTCGGCATCGACCCTAAACGGCTGACCCTTGATGAGGTGGCACAGTTGCCGCTCACCTTGAAAAGCGATTTGCGCGACAACGCCGCCGGGGTTATCCGCCGCGGTTATTCGCCCACGCTGCGCACGACGACTACTGGTACGACGGGTCGATCCACCAGCATGTTCTTCACACGTCACGAAATGGAGTGCTACAGCGCGCTGGCGGCGCTGACCTATCTGTTGCACAACAGTGTCACACCTGCCGACGTGGTGCAGGTGAGCACCAGCAGCCGGGGTCTGCTCGGCAACGGCGTCTTTCTGGCCGCCTGTCAGCGGATCGGTGCGCTGGTGCAGCAGACGGGGATCGTCGAACCGGAAGCTGCCCTGTCGCTGTTGGCCCAGCGCGACACGATCCCTGGCAAGAAAGCACAGCCCAGCGTGTTGCTCACCTACCCCTCATATCTGGGCCGCCTGGTAGAGACGGCGCAACAACTGGGCTACACGCCAGCCGATTTTGGGTTGGAGCGCATCTTGATCGGCGGCGAGATTGTGACAGCCGGTCTCAGGCGTCGTTGCCGTGTACTCTTCGGCGATGTAAAGATCGAGGAGAGCTATGGCATCACCGAGGCCTGGCCGCTGGGTGGCCGAGTCTGCGAGCAAGGTCATCTTCACTTTGACCCTACGCATGGGCTGGTGGAGGTGATCGACCCCGCAACTGGGCAATCGGCGCAACCTGGGCAGATCGGCGTGCTGGTGCTCACCCCCTTTGCCCCCTTCCGTGAGTCGGTGGTGCTGTTGCGCTACAACAGCGAAGACCTGGTGCAGACGTTGGCGGCGTCATGCGCCTGTTCCCTTCGTAATCTCCCAGCTACAAGCAACGTGTTGGGCAAGCTGCGGCTCTCGGTGCGTCACCCCGCAGGGTGGACCACGCCGCGCCACGTGCTGGAAGCGCTCGAAGCGGTCGATGAGTTACCCTTGCCCGCTCGCTGTGGTTTCTACGCCCAAAACGGGGGAGTGGCGGTCGAAGTGGTTGCCCTCAACAACTCACCCAAACTGCGCCGTCAGATCGAGGATGCGTTGCAGGCTGAGGGCGTACCGCTAACGGCGTTACGGCTGATCAGCAACCCGGCACAACTCAACCATCCGCTGCCGCTGCGGGGGGATCTGTGCGAACAATCGTTTGGTGACCCGGTTGTGCATCCAAGGCTGCCAGATGATTGGCGATCATGGCGAACACCGGCGGTCGATTTGAAGGTTCATTGGGAACATACGGGGATACCAGACGCCGCCCTGGGCTGAAGCCACAGGGCTATTCAGAAAAAGAAGACTGGTTAACCGGTCTTGCTGTTGGACTAGCGCCGTGCCTTCAGGCCGGGACGATGGTTGCTATACGGGGCATGGGGCGGTAATCCGGGGGATAAAGTGTTCACAACTGTGTTGATTCTTTTCAGTTTTAGTCTGCTCGCAATGGGGCTGGGTTGGGCCTATTATGGGCGCTATCAGATGGCGCGCCCGCCGATTGGCGTCTTCAACTTGTGGGATGTAGGGGTGATGATGGTCGGCATCCTGGCTGTCCCCTATCTCTATTTGATCCTGCCACGCGGGTGGGTGGCCGGGCTGTTGGGGTTGTCGGCGGCGAATGTGCTCTACTTCTGCCTGGAGCCGGTCGTGGTTCGCCGCGGGTCGCGTTGGGCGCTGGTGGCGCTGCTCCTGCTGCTCAATGTGACGGCGCTGTATCATTTTGGCCCTGGCAGCCGGGCATTTTTCTCTGTAAACAATCTTGTCCAGTTGATTGTGGTCGTTGGCATCACAAACCTGTGGGCGCAAAGCGGATTAAAAGCGCGCGATGCAGCCATTCTAGGAGTCGCCCTGACGATCTACGACTTGGTCTTCACCAGCTATTTGCCGCTGACGGACACGCTCTTCACTCGGCTGGATGGCCTACCCTTTGCGCCGTTGGTGGGGTGGTCGTGGGGCGAGGATCGGTGGATCGCCATCGGTGTCGGCGATCTGCTACTGGCGACAGTCTTTCCGCTGGTGATGCGGCGGGCGTATGGCCCACACGCTGGTGTTACGTCGTTCGTCCTGGCGAGTAGCGCGCTGATGGTTGTCTTTGCCCTGCCTCTGGTGGGGCTGTTGCAGATGACTTTCCCGGTGATGGTCGTGCTGGGACCGCTGATAGCGGTTCAGGTGTGGTGGCACCATCCTGGCAGCAACACAAACCCGGTCACTGTTCCCATAACGCATATTGTTCAGCTTCCGGGAGGTGGGCGAGAATCCGGTCAAGCGAATACTTTCTGACCACCCCCCCCCGGAAGATTCTCGCCCTTTTTCTAGACGCACCCTATATCCTGCTATGAAGCTTAATTGGAGGGGTCTATCCCATGTATACTACCCATCATTCGGTTCTCGTCTCACGCCGCGGTGCGATTGTTACCCTGACCTTAAATCGGCCAGAGGTGCTCAATGCAATCGATGGTGCGCTGGTGACAACCTTACGAACTGCGCTGTCCGAGTCGGCTCAAGATCCATCGATCAGGGCCGTGATCTTGAGCGGCAGCGGGCGCGGTTTCTGCGCCGGGGGCGACCTGCGATTTGCCCTGGAAGCAAACCCAGAGCGACCCGGTGACTCGTTTCTGGCGTTGACGGATGCACTCCACCCGTGTATCGAGTTGATCCGCACTATGTCCAAACCGGTGATCGCCGCCATCAATGGCCCGGCGGCAGGTGCAGGTCTCTTTTTGGCGCTGGCTTGCGACCTGCGGGTCATGGCCGACAGCGCCTATCTCAAGCAGAGCAATACGTCGTATGGGCTATCGCTTCCCGCCGGTGGCTCTTTTCTGCTGCCCCGGCTGGTGGGCATGGGGCGCGCCCTGGAGATTGTCTTGCTTGACGAGCCGATCTCTGCTGTCCGGGCGTTTGAAATCGGGTTGGTCACGCAGGTGGTACCGCTCGCCGAACTGCTTGAGCGGACGGCTGCGCTTGCCACCCGCGTGGCCCAGATGCCGGTGGAGACGCTGGGTCGGGTCAAGCGGCTCATGAATCAGGTCTGGGCTACGACGCTGACCGAACAGCTTGCGTACGAACAGAGCGAACTCGCGGCCAGCGCCAATGCCAGCGAGGGCCGGGAAGGAATCGTGGCATTTTTGGAGAAACGACGCCCCGACTTTCAGGCTGCTATATGAGGACGAGATCGAGGCCAACGTCTCACAGCTTGCTTAAGGGTAATGGAAGCCTTTCTGAATGAGCAGATGCTCGTTTACTAAGCCGACGCTATCGAGCTGGGCGGGTTTCTGCCTTGCCCAGAAGGTGCGCCACGACCTCTTGCAGCGTATAGCGCTCGGCCTGTGTCTGGTCGGTGGCCACAACGTCCGGAGGCAATTGCGCCGCGAGTTCAGCTAGACGAGTTGCGGCGCGTGTTTTGTAGATATGCCAAGTGGCTGGATGGTTCTGGACGAGTTGGAGCAATTCAAGTGCGGTTGTCTGCTTGTCTATCGCTTGGCCTGGCTGTTGGACACTCTCCTTGATCAGCAGAGCTGCGTAGTGGAATAGTGCAATGGCAAGATTGGCCAGGAGGCCGGTCTCGGCGCTCAGCCGGAGGGCCTCCATCAAGTAATCACGCGCACTACGCAGCGCGCCGGTTTCATAGGCTGCCTGGCCGAGGGAATAGAGAATGTGCGAGAGATAAACGGGGCTGCCCACTTCATGAGCGAGGGTCAGCCCTTCGTGTGCAAGCTGCTGCGCTTTTTCGTATTCCTCCAGATCATTGGCAATGCGTGCCAGACCGGCGAGTCGCCCGGCCACCTGCCCCTGATGACCAATGGCGCGGCAGGTGTGTAGACTTTTCTCAAAATAGTCGCCTGCTTCGGCCTGTTTGCCCGCTGGCATCGCCCAGAGGACCAATGCGATCCCTCCTTGCGCCATGGCCGAGCCATATTGGTCACCGATCATCTCAAACAAGCTCAGGCTTTCCCGATAGCTACGCTCGGCATCGGTATACTCCCCCAAACAGAAAGTAACAAAGCCGAGCGTGTCGAGCGCATAAGCGATCCGGTCTGGGTGGCCTAGTTCGCGGCTGAGGGCCAAACTCTGGGTGGCGAGCAGTTTGCTTCTGGCATACTCGCCAAAGGTGGCATGGGTGAGATTGGCTAGCTTTTCGAGAGCACTCGCCGCACCACTCTGGTCGCCGTTCGCCTGGCTGATGGAGAGGCTGTCGAGGAGGTAGCGTTGGGCCAGTGCTTGATCTCCTTTCCATACGGCTAGTTGACCCAGAAAATTGAACACAAAAGCCAGTTCGGCTTGATCACCCACGCGTTGGACCAATGCTAGACATTCTTCCAGATAGCGTTCAGCTACGTCATACTCGCAAAGAAAGTGACAAAACGCCCCACAACGTGCCAAGATACGAATCGGTGTGCTCGCCGCGGCTGAACGCTCGTTGCGCCCACTCAACGGTCGCAGCTGCTCCCACGTCTGGACAAAGAGATCTCTTCCTTCTTGATAGCGGCTCTGAATTTGGTAGAAATGATAGAGCGGCTCGACGGCCTCATGCAAGGCATCAAGGTTCTCTTGCTGGGCAGCCCATTGCCAGGCTACACGTACATTTTCGATTTCCTGGGCAATTTCCGCCAATGCGTCTTGCCTGGCCCGGCCAACCAGTAGCGACGACTGTGCGCTCAGAAAGCGCAGGTAATAGTCGCTATGTCGCGTGCGGGTTGCCCTTTCCTCACCCGCACGGGTTGCTAGTTGTTGTTGGGCAAACTGGCGCAGCAATTCGTGCATGTGATAACGACCGTCCTGTGTTACCCAGAGCAGCGCATGCTCAACAAAGTTTGCTAGGGTTGGCAAAGAGGCACCGGCAACCTTTAGGGCAGCATCTTGCGCAAAGCCGCCCCGAAAGACTGCTAGATGGCTGAGCACCAACTGTTCCGCTGTGTTGAGTAACTGCCAGGACTGCTCCAGAACAGCGTGCATACTGCGGTGGCGCACGGGTATATTGTGATGGCGCGCCGTGAGGATATCCAGGCTACGTTCGATTTCATCGGCAATTTGGCGACAGGGCAAGACTTTTAGCCATGCCGCCGCCAATTCGAGCGCCAGGGGTATCCCATCCACCAGCCGGCAGATGCGGACGATCTCTTGTAGCTCTGTGGTGGCGACAAAGCCTGGCCGGGCGCGCAACGCACTCTGCACAAAGATCTGAGCGGCATCAGAGGTAAGAACGCCGGTTTGATCTGCCAGTCGGTGTGAATGTTGTTTATCAATGAGCGGAATAGTCATCCCAGCCAGCGGATGGAACCACTCTTCACGCAGATTGAGCGCCTTCTGCGAAGTCACCAACAGTTTGACACCAGGGACTTTTGTCAGGAGCTCAGCGACAAACGCGGTGCCATCGGACAAATGCTCCATACTATCTAGTACCAACAACATCTGCTTCTCGCGTAGGAAAATAGTCAACTGTTGTTGCGGTGGTGTGTCACTGTAGAAGCGGAAGCTAATCGCCTCTGCAATAGCTGCTAGAAAACCGCTCGATTCAGACACAGGCCGCAACGGCACAAAGTAAATTCCGTCTCGGAAATGTGGCATGGCCGAGGGTGGCGTGGGTGCATCCTGTCGCCCAAACCCTGCTAGCATTTGGGCAGCGGCAAGCGCCAGTCGGGTCTTGCCGATCCCACCGGGCCCCACCAGCGTCAATAGACGACAATCCGGCTCAGCCAAACGGTGAAGAAGCTCGGCCAGCTCCTGGCGGCGGCCAACAAACGGTGTTGTCTGCGCCGGTAAAGTGTGGGGGGCAGGGGGGAGGGTAGCGAGAGTAGGGGCAGCGCCCTTTCGTATCTCAGCGCCTGCGTTCTTGTCGGGGGGTGGGAAGCGCCGGGTGCGGATTGCCTGATAGAGCGCTGTCGTCGCTTCGTCAGGCGGGGCATCTAGTTCTTCGGCCAGAATGCGCACACACTCTTCGTACTGGCGGAGCGCCGGGCCGGCCTGCCCGGCCTGGGCATAGAGGTGCATGAGGCGGCGATGAACTGCTTCTTCCAATGAGTCGAGTGCCAGCCAGCGCCGGGCAAAACGGAGTGCCTCTTCCCAGTTTCTTTCCGCTTCGTAGGCCGAGACAACTTGTTCTAATAATGTGGCAAAAGAGCGGCGTAACTCCTCGCGTTGGAAGAATTGCCAATCATCAAATTCGGGGCAGTCTGGCAGGGTAAACCCGGTCATGAAATCAGCCGTGTAGAGATCTGCTGCTTCTACGAGGGTCGTCAAACGAGCCGCAGCTACATGTTGCTGAAACTGCTCAATATCTAGCCAGATAGGCGCGTCAGTGCACAGCATGATCTGATCTGCTGATGATTCAAATAAATGAACATCAAGCATCTGTCTTAATTCATGAAGTGTGCGGCGCAGGTTGGCGCGCGCAGTCTGTTGATTTTTATCGGGCCAGAAGAGTGTCGCTAGTAGATCACGACTGTGGGATTGCCGCGTGGCTGCACTATAGGCCAACAGTGCCAATGCTTTGCGCAAGTGGAGTTCCACTGGCTGTCCATTGCGCTCCACACGCGGCGGGCCAAACAAATACAGCTTGAGTTGCATTGTAGGCCTCCCTCGACCAATACAGGGTGCCGGAGTCAATATGCTAATCCTACTAAAGGCCTGACTTCTACCCAAATTACGAGGTCGCTCAATGATAGGCCCAAAGGACGTGTTAGCAAACGGCTACGCCAACGGAACATAAACGCTCGACCTATAAAGTATCACCATGAAAAGCGTTCGACACTGCCAAAGATAGGCAGAACGCCTATAGGCCCTTAGTTTACCGACAACCCTGGCGTTTTCGCCCAGGGCAACCTTCAAAGGGGGAAAAATGTTGATCAATCACCTTTTAGAACACGAGCTATATCGGATGCGTCGTGCCGAACTGCTAGCCAAAGCCGAGCGTGCATATCGGTTTCAACAAATAATGGACGAGTACGCGCAACCCAGAACATCGATTATACAGCGACTTATGCAGATGCCCAGCGCGGTGATGCTGCTCCAGGCGGTGCGACGGATCTTAGCTCCGGTTCCCCATCTGCTCATTTCCGGGTATAATGGAAGCGCTCCCGAAGTTGACCGGCGGTAAGCAGAGTCCGTCAATTTCCCAGTTGCCAAGCATCCACCTGTCAGATTTCCAAACGAGAATATAGAATGAGTGCTTCCCAACGACCAGTTTCCCTGACCTCGGCTGCGCTTGCCAGATTGCGCACCGTGTCTACCGCGACGCTGACCTCCCAATTACAAAAACGAGGCTTTCGCAACACTTTTTTGCAAGGTCTCTTCCCGCTCCGGCCCGACTTGCGTTTGGTCGGCTATGCCTTCACGTTGCGCTATGTGCCGACGCGTGAAGATCTGGTCGACACGTTGTACGATAACACCAAAAATGTCCAGCGGATTGCGGTTGAACGTGTGAATGCCGACGACGTGCTGGTGATCGACGCCCGCGGTGAAGTCGGGGCCGCGACCCTGGGCAACATTCTGGCCACGCGGCTCAAGGCACGCGGCGCGGCGGGGTTGATCACCGATGGCGCGCTGCGCGACACGCCGGGCTATCGCGAACTTGAGTTGCCTTCGTATATCAAAGCGGCCCACGCCGCCACTTCTTTCTTGCTCCATCACCCGGTGGACATCAATGTGCCGATTGGCTGCGCGGGTGTGTTGGTCATGCCCGGCGACGTGATGGTGGGCGATGGCGAAGGCGTGGTTGCCATCCCCGCGCACGTGGCCGAAGAAGTGGCCCATGCCGCTTACGAGCAGGAGCGGCTGGAGGAATTTATCCAGCAGAAGGTGGCAAGCGGGGCCAGCATTCTGGGCGTCTATCCGCCGGATGAGGCAACCAAAGCCGAGTATGAAGCGTGGCGCCAGGCCCAGGGGGGACGGTAGACGATTGACCCTGAGCGATTGACCGTGAACGGGGACGATGAGGAAGCGATTGTGATCCACAGATGGTGGATTTTCATCTGTGGATCACATCAAGTAGCGGGTGTTCGTGAAGCAGAAGAGAGAAACTGCTGGGGAATGCACAGATTTTCAAGCGTACCCAGCTTTCTGGCTTTTCCGCGCTGAACCCTGCGCAACTCTGCGCATGAGGTTTTGGACGCTAGTTAAATTCGTCCAGCTCCTCAAAGGGCAGGATCTCGGCCTCTTCCGGCGCGGTGACGGTCACCGGCTCGCCAAAGGCGGAATTGGTAAATTCGGTGGTGAAGGTGATGAAAATCTCATCGGCGAGCTCAAGGCCCAGCTCCGGGTCAAATGAGCCGACCATCTGCATCAACGCGGTGAGATCCCAATCAAAAATGGTGCGCCCCTCGTGCTGATAGGTGTCATCCACCCCGATGCTGCTGGTGCCGCTGATTTCGAGGTCGCGGAAGAGCGAGGGGGCCAGGAACCAGAAGAGCCCGGCGATCTCGTTGATCTCCTGCGCGCTCATGTCGGCATCATCACTGGCCGCGGCCACTTGCAAGGCCTGCGTCAACACCTCGCGAAAATCGTTGCTGAGGATAAAGTCGAGCGTATCGAATTCTGTCTCGAAGAAAGCCCCATCTTGCCCATCATCCAACACCACATCGCGCCGCCGTTCGATCTCCATATAGGGCCAGAGGACTTCGGGGCGGCCAAAAGTCGAACGCATGGTGGTGATCAAGTTGAGCATGGTCGGGTCTAGCCCCCAAACCGAGCGGCCTTCGGTGCTGGATGCCACATCCGCGGCCAGCTCCTGGAGCGTGCCCTCATCGATCAGCGACTGAATGGCGGCCACCAATTCAAAGGCCACCCAATCCTGCTGATCCGCCAGGTCGGGAATCAGCGGCTTGAGTTCGCTGATGTCAAAATAGAGCACCCCATCCACCAGGCGGACATTCATCGTCGTCTTGGCGGGCCATTCAACATCGGACTCTTCTTCAATGGTCCGCAGCCAACTGGCCGAAAGATCCAACGTGATGTCCAGATCCGCGTTCATACCGCCATAGAGGTCGGTCAAAAGGGTGGGGGTTTCGCTGATCGCGGTCATTGCCTCCAGCGGGTCGGAGCGGCTGATCACCACAAAGGTGCGGAGGGCCGCACGGGCTGCGTCGTCAAAGCTGTAGCTGCCTGCAATCCGCAACGCCGCTTCCGAATTGGGCGGTAACTCGGGGATGCCTTGTTGGTAAAGAATATAAGCGACCTCGGTGTGGTAGCTCTCCAAAGCCAGCATGGCCTCGGCTGAACTATGCAGCAGCTCGCAATCCTCGTCATCCAAATCGCCACAGAAGGGTGGCGGCAACGCGTCTGCGGCCTGCAGCGGCACCACCCCACCCATGGCCATACTCAACGCGAACAGTAAGATCATCAAACCACGAAACATCAAACCACGAAACATTGAAAACCCCCTTGGTTGGCTAGCATTTACCGGCTGATCGGATTGTTTAATCGCTGATATTCTATTTATCGCCCAGAATTGGTAAATCCTTCTGTGATCGGGCAGACGGTTGCTGTCGCTAATAGATGCGACGAATAGCCGCGATGCTTGCTCACAGCTTGGCGACAACGCTTATTCTTGGTACACTGTGAAGGCTAAGAACCTATCTGGAAAATGGTGGCAGCTCCCGAAACTGAGCGTACAAGATGGCTCGACACACCATTTGCGGATAGACTCTCAGCAAACGTAACCCTGCTCTACAGATTGCACAGCTCCCAAAGATGGCAAAACATGCGATCTGGAGAAGCTGTGGTTTCTAAACCCTGTTTGTGTCTTACTAACTCGTAATCCATGGTTACGGTTCCTACCATTCTCCTGGCATTGTGCCAAGTTTGTCACCAACCGAGGGAGTCACCCATGTATCTGTCTCGCCACCAAACACTCACCGGCCCGCGCTGGGCTTTGGATGGACACTTTCTACCCAGCGGAATCAATCTTTCATCGCTGCTCGCGATGCCGCGCCAAGCCAGTCTGGCCCTGTTGCAATCTTTATCGTTGCGTGAACCAGCCACGGGCGACCTGCTCGCCCCGGTCGACGCCAACCAGGAAGTGTGGGGCAGCGGCGTGACTTATCTGCGCAGCCGCGCGGCCCGCATGGCCGAGTCCACCACCGCGGATGTCTATTCCAAAGTCTACGACGCCGAACGCCCGGAGATCTTCTTCAAGCAGATCGGCTGGCGTGTGGTCGGCAGCGGGCAACAGGTGCGCATCCGCAAGGACACCACCTGGAATGTGCCGGAGCCCGAACTGACGCTGGTGATCAACGCGTTTCAGGAAATTGTCGGCTATACCGTGGGCAATGATATGTCGTCGCGCGACATCGAGGGCGAAAATCCGCTCTATTTGCCCCAGGCCAAAACCTACATCGGTTCCTGCGGGCTGGGCCCGGGCATTCAATTGCTGAGCGCCGAAGAGATGGCCGCGCTCACGGTCAACTTGCAGATCGAGCGCGGCGGCGCCCAAGTTTTTGCCGGAGACACCGCCATCAGTCAGATGAAGCGCACCCTGCCTGATCTGGTGAGCTATCTGTGCCGCGAACTCGAATTCCCCCACGGCGTCTTGTTGATGACCGGCACCGGCATCGTCCCCGGGGACGACTTCACCCTGCAAAGCGGCGACGTGGTACGCATTACGATCGGTGACCATACGTTGGAAAATACGGTTGCATAAGTGGTTTGTGGAGATTTAGGAGATTGATAGAGATTGCCAAATCTCCACCAATCTCGGCAGATCCCTCAATTTTCTCGGAGAAAATTCCATGACACAATTCAAAAATTACATTGCGGGCGAATGGGTCGATTCCTCTGATGGCGCGACCTTTGAAAATCGCAACCCCGCGGATATGGATGACCTGATCGGCACCTTCCCGTCGGCGACCAAAGAGGATGTGGAGCGAGCAATCGCCGCGGCCAACGAGGCATTGGCTGGCTGGGCGAATTTGCCGCCGCCCGCGCGCGGGGCCATTCTCGATAAGGCCGCACAACTGATCGAGGGTCGCCAGGATGAGCTGGCCAGAGCACTCACCCGCGAAGAGGGCAAGACCTTCACCGAAGCCAAGGGCGAAATCCTGCGCGCCCGCGACATCTTCAAGTATTACGCCGGGGAAGGGTGGCGCATGGGCGGGCAAGTGCTGCCCAGCAACATGGGCGGTGAATTGCTCTACACCCGCCGCGAGCCGCTCGGGGTCATTGCACTGGTTACGCCGTGGAATTTCCCGACTGCCATTCCGGTCTGGAAGATGGCCCCGGCCCTTGTCTATGGCAATACGGTGGTCTTCAAACCGGCATCGCTGGTGCCGCACAGCGCTGTCTTGCTGCTCGAAGTGCTGATCGAAGCCGGGCTGCCCAAAGGTGTGGTCAACCTCGTTACCGGGTCGGGCCGCACCGTGGGCGATACCCTGGTCAGCAGCAAGCAGATCGCCGGGGTCAGCTTCACCGGGTCGGTCAGCGTGGGCATGGGCATCTACGAAAAGGCAATGAAGAACCTGACGCGCGTGCAGTTGGAGATGGGCGGCAAAAACCCCACCATCGTCCTGAATGATGCCGATATCAACAAGGCAGTGAGCATTGCCGTGGCCGGTGGCTTCGGCTTGACCGGTCAGGCTTGCACTGCCACCAGCCGGGTGATCGTTGAAGAAGGGGCCGCCGCCGCCTTTGCCGAGGCCCTGACCAACGCCGCACGCAATCTGAAGGTCGGCAACGGCCTGGAAGCTGGCATCCAGATGGGGCCCGCGGTCAGTGAAGACCAATTGCAAACCAATCTCGAATATGTGGGTGTGGGCCAGAATGAAGGGGCCAAGCTCCTGGTCGGTGGTGGCAAAATCGGGCAAGGCAGCGGCTATTATGTCCAGCCGACGGTCTTTGACCAGGTTGAGCCCGATATGCGCATCGCCCAGGAAGAGATTTTTGGCCCGGTGATCGGCATCATCCGCGCCAAAGATTTTGATGATGCGCTCGAAAAAGCGAATGGCATCGGCTTTGGGTTGGCGGCCAGCGTGGTTACCAATGATCTGCAAAAGGCCTTCCAGTTTGCCAATCGCATCGAGGCCGGCGTGGTCAAGATCAACGAGCCAACAACCGGGCTGGCTCTGCAAGCGCCCTTTGGCGGCTTCAAGAATTCCAGCGCCAATACCTTCAAAGAGCAGGGGCAGGCCGCGGTGGAATTCTACACCCGCACCAAGACGGTCTATGTTGGGCATGGGTGATGATTCGTTACACTCGTCATGCGCACAATCGGATGATTGAACGGAAGATCGCGACAGAGCAAGTGCTCACGACTATAGAAGCGCCAGATGAACTTGTGATTGGCGATGAGGGTGAGTCAATTGCCATTCGCAACTTCGGGCGTCACGAAATCCGTATTGTCTATCGTGAGCTAGATGCTGATACCGATCTGGTAATCACCGTGATCAAAACTGTGCGCACGGCGAGTGATTAGGAATAAAACAATGCAAATTGATTATGATGCAGAGGCGGATGCGCTCTATATTCGGTTACGCGCTGGAGAAGTGATTGATACGCGCCAGGCCGATAAGTATATCTTTGTCGATGTCGATGAAGAGGGTGTTCCTTTGGGCATTGAAATTCTGTTTGCGGGGCGCTTGATTGCTCAAAATGGTCTTACGAGTGTAACCGTCAACCTTAGTCAATCCCCTACGTCGGCTGATAACAAACTTGTGCCAGCGTAGACAGCAGAAGTAAGGGTAGCGCATGAAAATTACTTCGATCAAGACCGCGGCCACGCGTGGCCACGGAATGCACCTGTGGGTGAAAATTGAGACCGATGCCGGCATCACCGGGTTAGGCGAATGTGTGCATGGCGGAACGCAGGCAATTGCCACCATCGAATATCTGGAGCCCAAGCTGATCGGGCGCGATCCATTCGAGATCGACGCCATCTTCGAGGGGATGCGGCGCGGCCACGTCTTTGATGGCGGCACCGGCGGCGCGCTGATCACCGCCCTGACTGGCATCGAACTGGCCTTGTGGGATCTCAAAGGCAAGGCCTTAAAAACGCCAATCTACGAATTGATGGGGGGCAAGTTCCGCGACAAAGTGTGGGTCTATGCCGACTGTGAGATCGACCCCGGCATGGATCTCGACGCCATCAGACGGGTGGTGGATGAGGTGCTGGAACGTGGCTTTACCGCGCTCAAAGTGGATATTGACATCGGTGCCTATAGCACCACGCGCGGCACGCAAACTTTTACCGTGGTCAAAGACCGCTACAACTATCACGCCCGGCAGATCGAACACGAACGCATGATCGAACTGGTCGATATGGTGACGACCGCCGCGGGCAAGAATGTGGCCGTGGCCGTGGATATCCACACCCGGCTGGATGTGCCCAGCGCGATCCGTGTGGTGCAGGATCTGGCACCCTATCACCTGCTCTGGATCGAAGAGCCAGTGCCGCCGGAAAATGTCGATGCCATGCGCGAGGTCAAGGCGCATAGCAAGAACCCGATCTGCGCGGGGGAGAATCTCTACCTGCGCCACGGCCTGCGCGAGCTGATCGAAAAACAGGCGGTCGATATCATCATGCCAGACTTGCCCAAGTGTGGCGGCCTGAGCGAAGGGCGCAAAAGTGCCAACATGGCCGAACTCTATTACATGGGCTTTGCGCCGCACAACGTCTCATCGCCGATTGGCACCCTGGCCTCAGCGCATGTCTGCGCCAGCGTGCCCAACTTCGTGGTGCTGGAATATCACTGGTTGCACCGCGACTACTGGACGACGATCATCAAAGAGAAGACGGACATCATCAAAGATGGCTACATCGAGATGAGCGACCGGCCTGGCATCGGGGTGGAGCTGGATGAAGAAGTGGCCCGCCAATACCAATGGCCGGGCACCAAGTGGTTTGCTTAGACTCTATCCGTAACCTGGTTGCGGTGCCCAAAGTGGGGCTCACCAGACCACTCTGGCCCAGTATGTACGGATAGATGCTGAATCGAATCGTCTGAAAGAACCCAGATTTCTGCCTGAAGTCTGGGTTCTGTAACTATGCCAATGGTTAGTTACTCACCATCGGCAGCAGCGTCACCCACGTCCCGCCCCGCTCAAGCTGCTCGGGATGTACGTTCAATCGCATAATCTGCACGCTGACTGGCTCCAGCATCTGCGTAAAACCGTGGCGATCTGTGACCCGCGCGGTCAAGGTAGCGTGACCTGGGGCGGTCGGTTGCCACGTAAGTTCATAGGGCGCTTCGGTGATCCGCCCCAACGAGACCGTGTCCTGAAAGAATTCCACGTGCTGGATCAGCGGCTCTGAATGGTGCAGATCGGGATTCAGCAAAGCAACGTTGATCGCGATCTCGTTGTTGGCTACCAGTTGACTCTGTGCTGTGGGCACCGAAAAACGCATCAGCGGCAAGGCCGCGTGCTCTTCCGGCGTCTTGATCAAAAATGCGCTGTCCGCCAGGTTCCAGTGCTCAGCGAGGTAACTGTCTGCTGGTGGATTGGTGTGGAAATAATCATCATTGTTGCAATCGAGCAGGTAAAGATAACGCGTGTCGGTACAAACCGACCGGATCTGCGGAAAATAGGGCGTGTCGCTATAGCAGAGCAGATCGTTGCCGTCGGTGCAGTGCCAGCCACCGCTCGCGTTGGGCGCACTGTGTTGCACCGAACCCAGCATATGGGCCACTTCGTGAGCAACCGGTTTGCTCGACCAGCAGGTGCGATCCACCCGTGCATACCCCGTGATCAGATTGCTGCGATTCTCTGCGCCGGGCCGGTCGTCGTCCACCGAAGAAGCGAGCCCACAATAGACATTCGCCTCCATAAAGATCAGATATTTGCGATCCCGCTTGTTGAGCCCCTGCGCGCGCAACGCTGTGACCGTAGCGGTAAAGGTAGCATCTTCCCCGGGATGCAACACCACCGGAAGCACAGCCAACTGACAATCGGCATCGGTGACATAGCGAATCCGCCGATGATCGCCCGTTTGGTGAGCACTCTGGTCGAAGATCAGATCGGCATCTAGGGCAACCTGACGAATGAGGGCCAGTGAATCGGCATAGCGGTCGCGCTGATCCGCGGCCCGCACATAAAGCACCTGTACCCGCTGCCCGCTGACGCCATCGCCCTCACAGCGGATCGCATCATGCCCGGGGCTGGCTTGCGCCGCGGCCCGAAGCGCCTCTGCGGGGTCGGCCTGAATCACTTCGGGGCCATAGGTGCACAGCTCGGTATCACCAATTCGGTAGGCTGTGGGGCCACAAAGGGCTTCATCGCGCAACAGATCGGCATCCAACAAGTCATCATGGCCAGCGCGTTCAGCGTGTTCAACCGGTTCCAGGGTTGCCGCGGCCAGTGGTGCAGGCAATAGGCCAATGCTCAGAGTAACCCATAAGACCAGCCACAGCGCCCAAACGATATAAGCAGATTGTTTTGGCTTGATATTGGTATGTTTGGAACTTGCAATTATGATGGTATTGATGCTCAATCGACTTATCATTGCGTTTCTTTACCCTGCGCTGTCAGACTTTGGACGATCAGGTTATGGCAGCCGCGATAACCTGGGATACTTTAGTGCAAAAAGTCACAAATGCGGCGTAACAATTTGCTGACATTGGTAACAATTGGCTGACAACAGCCAGGTTGAAGAAACGTTCATCCAAACCCTATAGAAGCCAATTTTTATGAGCCAACAACCAAATCGCCCCAGCCGAGGTCCAGGCAAAAAGGGCAAAATGAGTCTGGGTGGCTTGCTGCTCGCCGCGGTGATCCTCGTGATCGCCTGGTGGAGCAACAACCAATCTCTGGCAGAGTTGGGGACCACGCTGCTGAGCGAGCAGACCGGTGCATTCAGCACAGTTGCCGTGGTGGCTGAGCCGACACGTGCAGCAACCGCGGCCTCTGCGCCACCGACCGTGTCGGCCCCAACAGCCACGTTGCAGCCAACCCAGGCACCCGCGAGTGCGACGCCACAAGCGAGCGCAACGGTCGCGCCACCGACAGCAACCTCTCCACCACCTACGGCCACCGCCGCACCACCCACAGCCACCGCGGTTCCGGCCACCGCGACCTCTGCGCCACCGACCGCAACCTCCCCCCCGACTCCCTCGCCCGAACGCAGGCAAAGTGGGCTGCCCACCATCCGGCTTGCACAGTTGCCGCCCGAAGCCCGCACGACGATCGAGCTGATCGAGACAGATGGGCCATTTCCTTTTGAACGGGATGGGATCACCTTCCAAAACCGGGAGCGGTTATTGCCAAACCGACCACGGGGCTACTATCAGGAGTACACCGTGATCACGCCGGGGCTCAACCACCGCGGGGCGCGGCGTATTGTCGCGGGTGCTGAGGGCGAGCTCTATTACACAGACGACCATTATGCGAGCTTCCGCGAGGTGATCGAATGAAATCAGCGCGTTTGCCCACGCTTTTTAGCGGGGCCATTCAGTCCGGGCTCTATCGCTTCCGGTCGCGAGTGAGCCCAGCTCAACTCCTGGCAATGGCCTCGGCCCGTGGTTGGCAGGGCTTTCACTTGGATGGGAATACCATCTACGACAAAGCTGGTTTTTTGGAGGCTTGTGCGCGGAGCATGGCCTTCCCAACCTATTTTGGCTACAATTGGGATGCGTTTGAGGAAGTGGTTACCGAATTGTCCTGGCTGCCCGCGCGTGGCTATCTACTCTTGTACGACGATGCGCGCCATTTCGCCGCCCAATCGCCCAAAGAGTGGGCAGTCGCCCGTTCCATCCTGCAAGACGCGGCCGTGGATTGGCAGCAGCGGGGCGTGCCGTTTTTGGTCCTGTTGCGGCGGCCAGGGGCAGCCTTCCGGGGGTTCCCCGCGTTGTAAAGCGCTCAGGCTGTAGGCCAGCAACAAAAAAGCCCAGACTGGGGTAGGAGTCTGGGCTCTACGGTCGTGCGAAAAGCAATCAAAAAAACTCGTCCAGCAATTTGTAAAAGTGGATCTTGGTCTCGTCGGGCTCAATGTCATACGCGGCGAAGAAGTGGGGCACCCATTCTGCGCCGAAATTATAGGCCAAGCTGCGCGCGGCCAGGGCTAGATCCTGATAACGGTCGCCGACCCCGGCCCGGCCCAGATCAATAAAGCCACACAGTTGGTCGCCGTGCAGGAGGATGTTGGGCAAACAATAATCACCATGCGTGAAGACCAGATCCTCTTGCGCCGGGGCGTTGGCGATCACGTCCGCCAACAATTCTGCTGCACTCTTTTCCTGGCGTTCCTTATCAAAATCAGCCAGATTGATCAACCCCGCGGCCGCGCGTTGGCGAGCCCGCGCCAATTTGCTGGGCAATGTCTCGTCGAAGGGGCAATCGTCAATCGGCAGCGCGTGCAACAGCCGCAAACCCGCGGCCAACCCGCGGATCATCGCGGGGAGATCGGCCGCGTGGCTGCGGTTGCTGGCATCCACCCCGGGGATCGCCGCCAGCAATAGATAATCGTGTGTCGCTGTCTGGATAAACTGATGCACCTCCGGGACGGGCAGGCGCCCAGCCAACCAATGCAGCCGTTCGGCTTCCGCCACCAGCGTTTCAGCCGGCCCCAATTTGAGAAAGCGTGTTGCTCGCCGCGGCGCGACGAGTCGATAGACCGCCGCGCCCGAACGACCTAACAAGATCGGCTCGATGTGGTAGCCGAGCAGGCTGGGGGCTAAGCGAGCGGGCAGTTCGGGCAAAAGGTGCGTGGACATTGAACAAACCTCCGAGCGAAAAGGGTGATCATAAGCGATGGATTGAAACAGGGTATTCTGGTTTCTAATTTCACTTGCTACAAAAGGACTGCGCGATTGACGCCTTCTTTTTCTTACGGTATAATAACGCTGCCACTCGTATGCTCCCATTTATCGCGTGGCTCGCCTTTCTCCGCAGCATGAATGAAGACCCTGCCTGAAATTTGGGTAAGCAATCCATCGCTGATCTCAGCACCAACGTAATAGACGTACCATAGAGTTTCAGCCAGTCTTCCTGTTCATCTGCCTTTCGCTCAAGCAAGTTGACCAAGCCAGGCTTTCTCTCCGAGTTTACCCGAGTAGCGCGCGGCAGCTTGCTAGCTTATTGGTTTGCTCCAACACCTGTCAATTATGTCAACTTTTAGGTTAGAATAGGGAGGATTCTATGTCAGAGATGCAAAATCCACTGCGTCGTACCCTAACGCGCCGCCAGGCATTGCAGATTATGGGGGGTATGGCGAGCATGGCTGCGTTGGCTGCCTGTGCACCGGTCGCTCCGGGGGGCGCACCAGCCGCCGATAGTGGAGAAGCAGCCGCGCCAGCCGCGGAAGGTGCGAGCTTGTTGGTCGCTCATCGTCGTGAATATTTCGCGGAGATGGAAGAACTCTTCGCCGCTGCTGTCCAGGAATGGGGCGCGGCCAACAATGTTGGGATTGAAACAACCACGGTTGCAGCCGAAGCCAATCAAGACTTTGTGCCCAAATTGCTGGCCGAAGTGGCTGCTGGCAACCCCCCTAACCTGGTCTATCACGTTCGATTGGTGCAACAACTCTACTCGCAAGATGCGATCGAGATCGTCAGCGACACGGTGGCTGAGACCACTGAACTCTATGGCGAACCACCGTATGGTCAGACCAGCGTCAACATTATCGACGGTGAATGGTATGCCATTCCTTACATGATGCACGGTGGGGGCCAATTTGCTCGCCGCAGCATCTTTGAAGCCGCCGGGTATGATGTGTCCACCGACCTGGCCACCTATGAGCAGCGCCGAGATGCCTGTCTGGCTGTCTCCGACGCGGCCAATGATATGTATGGTTGGGGCCTGACCGTCAACAGCGGTGGTGATGCGACCGGTACAGTGCAAGGCGTTATCCAGAACTGGGGCGGTCACTACACCAACGAAGATATCAGCGAAGTGGCCTTCAATTCGCCAGAAACGGTTGCCGCGGTCGAATGGCTGGCCGAAATCTATACCAGCGACACCTACGCCCCAATGTTGCCGCCCGGCGTGATGAGCTGGACCGACTCCAGCAACAACGAAGCCTATCTGGCCGGCACGGTAGCCTATACCCACAATGCCGCCAGCGTCTACGCCAACGCCAAAGCCGACGGCCTGCCAGTCTTTGAGGATACGGTTGCCCTTGGGACAGCCACTGGCCCGTTGGGCGAGAAGCTGGAATCCGGTGGTGGTGGTCAGTTTATTATCCCGAAGGGCGCCGCGAACCAGGATCTGGCGAAGGATCTCTCCAAGCACATGTTGCTGCCGGAAATCTTCCTGCCGATCTCGCTGGTCTCTGCTGGTCTCTTCCTGCCTGCCTACGCCGGTTATTACGAGATGGAAGAAGTGATCGCGGCCTTCGAGGCTGATCCTAACCTGGCCGAGATGGGGCGTGCGGCCCAGGGTGACTTTGTTGGCGCTTCGTGGCCAGCCCAGCCCAGCCCGCTCTTTGACGCCATTGCCGCGCAGTCGGTGTTGACCGACATGATGGCGCAGATCATCGCGCAGGGGGTCTCCCCGGCAGATGCTGTGGCCCAGGCGCACGACCGCATCATTTCGATCGGTCAGGAAATGGGTTTCTTTAGCTAAGTTCGCTTGACGATTTGTTCCGTTTGTGACTGTCCGTGCAATGGCGGGTTCTGCTTACAATCCGCCATTGCATGGGTGAATGATGGTTGGGAATCGGCCATCGAATACCCACCATCGTTCGTTGTTCGTTGGGTTGCTAATTGATGAGCGTAGAACAGGTGCTGTCGATCGTGGGGGATACGCTGAATTGCCCTGGGAATCAAGCGAATAGACAGAGTTTTTAGTTGGCGGTGGTTGCAGAACGCAGAGTCGCCAATACATAAGGGCACTGCATAACGCAGTTGAGTTTCCGCTGGAATTCCGATGGCTGACCAGGAATTGAAGGAGTATAAGCATGGCACAAAGAAGCGTAACCCTTGGGGTACCACAACCGTATGGAACCCGGGCCCGACAGAGTTTGCCCCGGCGTCTACTCGGCCCAGATTGGCAGATCGCCTTTCTCTTTATTGCCCCGATTATTCTTTTGATGACGTTGTTCATCGCCTGGCCCTTTCTCAAGGCTATTTATACCAGCATGACGATCCGCAATTTGGCGCTGCGGGAAGATCAATTTGTTGGGTTTGATAACTATATTCGCCTCTATAGCGATCCCTTCTATCGCCAGGCGGTGCGCGCTACATTTCTCTATACGTTGGGCTCGATCAGCATCAAATTGCTCCTGGGGATGTGCGCGGCTCTCCTCTTGCACAGCCAGCGTCGCTTCCGCAGCATACTTACCGGCTTGATTCTGCTGCCATGGATCGTCCCTTCGGTCGTGCAAGCGCTCACCTGGAAGTCGATCTACGATCCGCTCTTCGGTGGGTTGAACCCGATCCTGCTGAGTGTGGGGCTGATCGACCGCCCCATTGCCTGGTTGTCGGATCCAAACTTTGCCATGGCCTCGGTGATTGCGGTCAATGTTTGGGCGGGTATTCCCTTCTTTACCGTCAATCTGTTGGCTGGCCTCCAGGCGGTGGATAATGAATTGTACGAAGCCGCGGAGATCGATGGGGCAAATGGTTGGCAGCGCTTTAATCACATCACCCTGCCCAGCCTGCGGTATGTGATCGCCGTCGCCACCCTGCTGTCGACGATCTGGACATTCAATGGCTTTGAAACTGTCTGGCTGCTCACCGCGGGTGGCCCTGGCAACCTGACCAAAGTCTATTCGATCATGGCCTACGAGAAGGCGATTGGATCGCTCCAGTTTGGCCCTGGTACCGCGGTCGCGTTTAGCCTGACACCGGTTCTGGCGGGCTTTATTCTCCTGCTCTCGCGCTACATGCGCCGAGATGTTTCGCGGGAAAATGTGGATGTCGTCACCTGGCAAGACCGGGTGATCGACAGCATCGGCTGGGTGATTGGGACCATCGGCAGTGTGATCGCTTTCCCGATCCTGCTGATCGGCCAAGCCCTGAGTTCTGTCATGCCCAAGGGCGCGAGCAGCCGCAAACGCAATCAATTTATTGGCGGGATCTTCCGCGGCCTTGCCCTGGCCATGATGCTGTTCTTTGTGCTCTTCCCCTTCTACTGGATTATGATCACCGCGTTCAAGGCGAACTCGCAGATCAGCCAGCGCTTGAATGTCTTCTGGCCGTCACCGTGGACAACCGAGCAATTCCAGCGCCTCTTCTATGAGCAACCCTTCTTTGTCTGGTTCCAGAATTCGGTGATCGTGGCTGTCTTTACGACCGTCCTGGCAGTGGTGATCGCGGCACTCGGGGCCTATGCCCTGACCCGGCTGCGCTTTACCGGGGCCAATTTGATGCAGACCATTCTGCTGATCACCTACCTTCTGCCCGGTGCCTTGATGTTTATTCCGCTCTATGGCATCCTGGCCGATCTGGGTGTGATCAACACACGGATGGCGCTGATTCTCACCTACCCGACTTCGATGATTCCCTTCGCCACCTGGTTGCTGATGGGCTATTATCGCGGCATCCCCGAAGAGCTGGAACATGCAGCCATGGTCGATGGGGCGACGCGCTTGCAAGCCTTCTTGCGCATCACGTTGCCGCTGACCACACCGGCTCTGTTGGCCGTAACGCTCTTCTCGTTCACGGCGGCGTGGAAAGAATATCTCTTCGCCTTTGTCTTCATCACCAGTGAACGGCTGATGACCTTGCCCGTTGGTTTGGCCCAAACGATCTTTGGTGATATTTATCCCTGGGGCCTGTTGATGGCCGCTTCGCTGGTCATTTCGATCCCGGTGGTGATTTTCTACATGTACGGCCAGCGCTTCATGATCGCCGGCCTGACGGCTGGGAGTGTAAAAGGCTAGCCGTCGTCGTATTAGCTAACGCAACCGAGCTTCTTTGTGATCCATGCCCCATGTTGGCCCTGCCAGCATGGGGTTTTTTATTCGGCGGGCGGGCGATAACGCAGAGAAGTGCTTTGGCTGAGAACATCCTTAAGTTTCCTTTTGGTTTTTTGCATTTTATGTTAAACTATTTGTGGTGCTCTTCCTCCCCCGTGAGTTGGCGGCCTGGGTACACGCAATGCCCGTCAACCAAGAGTCTCTCCCCCGAGTATTTGTAGATTATGCGAGCGTAGGCGTTGATCCGTATACGCCACACCGAGTTCTGTTGGTAAGTCCCGTTTCGAGCGCCGTACCCATTTTCAGCATAAGTTCTATCGAGTGGACGTTTGATGTCAACTGCGCATCTTCTCATCATCGACGACGACGCTGTTTTCCGCGACCTGTTACACTACTCGCTGACCCGTTCCGGCTACCAGGTTGAGCTGGCGAGCGGTGCCGAAGAGGCCCTTGTTTTGTTAGCCGAGCGTCAGTTCGATCTTGTTTTGCTCGATATCATCATGCCGGAGATGGATGGTTACGAGCTTTGTACGGCTGTACGCGCTGACAGCAGTATCCCCATTATCCTGCTTACTTCGCTGGAGCACCCTGACGCGGTCGTGCGGGGCTTTGCCGCGGGGGCGGATGATTACATCACCAAGCCCTTCCAGTTGCGCGAAGTCGAAGCCCGCATCCAGGCCCTGTTGCGCCCCCATCCCTCTTCCCGTATGGCTTGATCGGCAAGCTGCCCCTCCCCTTCAAAGCTAA
>CAZIRP010000021.1:0-2180 GCA_964541665.1 uncultured Caldilineaceae bacterium
CTCCGCCCAGACGGCGACCCCGCCGATGGCCGGGCACCCGAATGCCCCTTTGACTCCTCTTGGGAGGCAACGGCTATGCCTGGACTCGGTTTCGGTGGTTGTCAGTTACCCGGGTTGTGCGGTGGCGTCGTGGCCGATGAATTGGATGCTACTGATTGCCACGGTGGTGGCATCGTCGGCGCCTGCGGGGGGTGCGGTGGTGGTTTGTCGGGTGGGTGCGGTGGATTGGGGTGGGTCCGATGTTGCGGCGACGCGCAGTATGAGTTTGCTGACGGTGGCGGGTGGTTGTAGCCCGCCGGGGATGCCGCGCCAGTTGCGTTCGCCTTCGGTGTCGATGGTGGCGGGCTTTCGGTTGAGGTCTTTGGGGAACCAGACCTCAAGTTGGGTCACGATGCGATGTTGGGACCATTGGTCGGTGCCGTCGGGTGCGATGGCGTCGAAGCCGCAGTCGCATCGGATCTGTGTGATCGTGACCTGGCGTCCGAAGTCGACCTGAATCAGTTGGCCGTCTTGGTTATTCACGCGGGTACAGACCCAGGCGGTGTTCAAGTCGGTGTCGAAGGCGCGGTTGATGTCGGTGTAGCGGGGGTCTCGGGGGCATTTGTCGATGGCGCGGATGCCGGTCAGGATTGTGTCGCGGACGAGTGGCGGTGTACTGGGCGGGGGCGGAGGCTGGGGGGCCACGGCGGCGGTTGCCGGCGGGGCGCTGACGTCGTTGGTGAGTGACTTGACAGCGGTCAGTGCGCCCATCAGGAGCAGGCCGGCGCCGGCGGTCGCAACCAGTGTTTTTACCCGACGGTGGGGAGGGATCCGGTTGTTGATGCGGGTGGCGGCTGCGGTGGCGGCGGCTCGTGCGCGGCTCAGTGGTCCTGGTGTGGGGTGGTCGGTGTGTGGGTCGGTGTGTGGGTCGGTGTCGCTGGCGGTGGTGGTGGGTGGAGTGTGTCTGGCGGGTCGTGTGGTGGAGCGGGGGGCTAGTGCCGCCAGGATCAGTCGCCGGTTGTCCCAGCCTTGGTCGGTGGGTAGGTCGTCGGTCTGGTCGGGGGTGGGGTGGTTATTCATAGTCGCCGTCGATGGTGGTGTAGATGGCGTCGTGGGCGAGTTGCTGTTGGGCCTTGAAGGGCAAGGCCAGTGCGGTGGGGTGGGGTTCGGGCCGGGCGGTGGGGCCGTAGTAGTGGTGGTGGTGATTGATCTGGGTCAACTCCGGTCGGGGTGCTGGGGCTGCTGTGTGGTTGCGCGGTGGGATCCGGGGGGCGGTGAGGCGATGGATCAGCCCAGCGGGGCGCCGCGCCTGAGCCTGTTGTTGTCGGGTGGTGGGGCGTCGGTGGCGGGCGAGGGCCAGTCGGGTGCGGCGGATTGTCCTGGGCAGGCGGCGTAACAGCGGCCAGAGGTACCAGAGGGTGAGTGCTGTGATGAGGCTGTAGCCCAGGGCGGTTTCGGTGGGGGCGCCGAGATGGATGGCGACTGCGGTGACGAGTCCGGCGGTGAGTAGGGCTCTCATCATGATGGTCTCCCTGGTTGGGTGACGGTGATACCGAGGTTGGTGGCGGCGGCGGCGAGTTGGTCGTCGTAGGTGACGAGGTGGTGCAGGCGGGGTCCTGCGGTGAGCGCAGCGGCCAGGTGTAGGGCATTGGTGGTGTGCGGTGGTGGTGGTTGGAGCGCGATCGCGGCGTCGAGGAGTCGGTCGGTGAGTGCCACGAGGTCGAGGCTGGCCAGGATTTGGTGGGCGTGATCGGTGGCGTCGGGGTGGATGGTGGCGGTTGCCCGGAGTAGTTCGGCGCGGGTCAGGGTGCAGGTGATCCAGGTGGTGTCGGTGTGCTGGTGGAGGTAGGCCGATAGTGCGGGGGTTTCGGTGTGGTTGGTGATGAGGCGCAGTAGCGCGGTGGTGTCGAGGTAAATCATGGTGCTGTCGCTGGCTGTGGAGGGTTGGCGTAGGTGCGCGGGGGTCGGGTCAGGATGTCGGTGGGGGTTGTGCGGGCGGGGATGACTTCGTGGCTGGCGATCAGCGAGGCCCAGTTGTCGTTGGTGACCGGGATGATTCGGGCGACGGGGTGGCCATGGTTGGTGATTTCGACGGTCTCTCCGTGGGTGACTGCGCGCAGGATCGGGCCGGGGTTTTGCCGGAGTTCCCGCATCCCGAATCGACGCATGTAGCACAGAGTAGACCAATGTAAGCCGGTGTG
>CAZIRP010000021.1:2280-28916 GCA_964541665.1 uncultured Caldilineaceae bacterium
CCGAGCGCGGGGTGCCGGTGGTGTCGGCCGCGGCCGGGTGCGGGCTGCGGGGGGTCGTGCGGTCCGGTGCCGTGGGGCTAGGGGTCGCGGTGCTGCGGTCAGTTGGCGACCCCCCTGCCGTCGCTTCGGGGTCGGTCGGCGGTGTGGTGGCGGTGCCGGCGGGTTGACGGGCCACCGGTGCCGGTGGCGGTGTCGTCGAGGGCTGGGTGCTGCTGTCGTCGCTGGCTGCTGGCTGCTGGCCGCGAGCTGTGGGGCTGTCGGTCACGCTGGCCGCCAGGGCAGTGGCCGCCGGCGGGGCGGCGGCGGTGTCGTTGCGGCCGTAGCCGCTGGCGACGATGGGTCGAAGAACAGCGTCGAGCGCGGTGACGGCGGACTCGGGGAGCCCGCTGTCGAGCAGCGCCTGGGTCAGGGGCAGCACAGGGGCCGGGACCAGGTAGGTGGTCGTGGTGGCGCCCAGGCTGTTCACGGTGGTGGTGATGTTGTGGGCGGGCACCGTGGACAAATCGGCAAGGGCGGTTTGGCCGTGCCGGTACCAGAGGCCGACGATCGCGTTGAGGACGGCAATGGGGTTGGGCCGGTCGGGGAAATCGGCGAAGCCGTCGAACTCGTTGACGATCTCGACGGTGTTGTATTGCGACTCCGGGGCGCTTCGCGCGGTCTCGGGGATCCCGAGGATTGTCGACAGGACGCTGCGAGGTAGGTAGGAGAGCACGCCGTTGCCGGGTTGGGCGGGGTCGGCCACCCGCACGAAGGTCAACGCGTCGGCCGGCGGGGCTGCGGCGGGGTCGGCGGCCAGGGCGCGTTGAACGTAGTCGAGGACCATCGCGCCCTGGCTGATGCCCCACAGGCCGAGCGAGCCGGCGCCGGCGACCATGGTGGTGATCAAGTCCAGCGTCGCGGTCTGCCCTTGGTCGACCGAGGCTCCCAAGGACAGGTCGCCGTTGAAGGGTGCCAGTTGCGCTGGGTAGGCGACGTTGATGAGCACGGTGGACAGGGTGTTGGTGAAGTGGGCCATCAGGCCGGTGCTCATGGTGGGGAAGGTGGTGCCGCCGACGACCAGTGTCGCGGCGGGGGGCGTCGCCGGGACCGGGGTGGCGCCGGCGTGCGGGAGGTCGATGGTCAGTGAAGTGGCGGTCAGCGCTACGGCCAGTAGCGGGATGGTGGTCAGGGTGCTGATCTGTCGGGGGGTGCCGGGCATAGAGGTTCTCCTTGTGGGTGGGGTTGGGGTGCGATGAGCCGGGACTGGGCGTCCCAGAGCCGGGCCGGTCCGTCGGTGCGGGGTCAGGCCGGGGAGATAGGGGGAATTGGCCTAGGGCCCGGGCGGCTCCGGTGGTTCTCCGGAGAGGCGGGCCCGTAATGCAGGGGGATCGTCGTGGCGTAGGTAGACGTCCCAGTGCATGTCGAGGTCGGCGATATCGGCGCCGGGATACAAGGTCAGTCCGAGTTCGTCGAGGCGCTGGGCGAGTTGCTCGCGCTTGCGGCACAGCGGATAGGCCGGCCAGTGGTCGGTGCGGCCGGATCCGGTGACGGGTTCAGTCCAGCCCAGCAAGACGATCAGGCCGGTCGGGTCGATGGTGAGCCACAGCCCGTAGGCCAGGGTGCGGGTCATCGGGTAGCCGCGGTGGTGGCAAGCATGGGAAGTCCCTTTCAGGTGAGTTTGTTGAGTTGGTTGGCGAGGTAGCGCTGCACCAGCTGGGTGCCGGTGTGCCCGGAGGAGTCCAGGGCGGCGGTGTCGTAATTGGTGTGAAATCCGCCGGCGATGAACTCGGCGAAGTGCTTGAGCGCGGCGGTGACGCTGGCCGGGCTGAACTGACTGAAGGTCGGCCCGAACATTCCGGTGGAGCGCAACCCCAAGCCGTCGGTGGCCACCGCGATGGCGTTGAGGACCGCCGCGGACAATCCGGAGATGTCGCCGGGGCGCTGCAACGCCGAGCCCACGGCGGCGAAGCCGCTGGTGTTGATCGAGGCGGTCTTCTCCCGCATCCGGGTCAGCACCGTGCCCAGGGCTGAGGCCCTGGTGGCGATCGCGGAAATCATCGCGGGGATCGCCGCCCAGGATCGCGACGCGACAAGGTTGATGACTTGGTTGGCGATGGTGACCAACGCGGAGGCGGCGGTGGCGACCTGGGGGCCGGCCAGCCAGAACAGTTGACTGGCCAGTGACTTGGCGAACGCCACCCCGCGCTGCACGAGATTGGGGATCAGGTTGGGGTCGGTGACGAGCCGCAGGATTTGGGTGATCGCCGCCGATGCGGGGGCGATGAGCCCGGCCATGAAGAGGGTGGCCAGCCGTTGGGCGGACCCGGCCGGGTCGGCGGCGTCCAGGTGTGATCCCAGGTGCCCGATGAACCGCATGACGAGGTCCCCGGGCGGCAGGTTGCAGAAGTAGTCCAGCGGGGCGCAGACCGAGAGGATGGCGTCGCGGGAGGGCAGTGATCCGAAGCCGCCGGCGCGTACCCCGGCGAAGCCCATGCTCGGTGCGCGTAGACCGAGGGTGGGTTGGCCCGTGGGGGCTTGGGAGGGGTCGGCGATCAGCGCGACGCCGAGAAGGCGGTTAGCGGGAATGGCGCCGCGGTTGTTGCCGACCGAGGCGGCCACGTCTCCGGCGACGTCGGCGCCCTGGCTGTAGCCGGTGAGCAGGAATCCGGTGGACGGGCAACGGGCGGCCACCGCTTTGAGGCGGGCGTTGACCCGGTCGACACCGGCGTCCTTGGATGCCTTGTATCCCCCGCCGTCGGTGCCGCCGATGATCGTTGCCGGGTACGGGGTGTAGTAGGTGGCCAGCCTGACGGTCGTGTGTTGTTTGAGGGGTTCGAGAACCTTGCCGAGGATGCCGACCGGGGCGCGGGGATTGGCTTGCACTGTGGTCTGCCCGGTTCCCGGTACGGCGATGGCTTCGACCGCCGGGCATGACGCCGCGGAGGCTGGCGGTGCTGTAGGTAGGGCGATCGCCACAGCGGTGATCAAGCAGCCGGCCGCCGCGGCTGCCGAGCGGCGTCGGCTGGTCATGCGGCGACCGCTGCGGCTGCGTCGGCGTAGTGGCGGGCCAGCTTGCGGATCGCCCGCTGGGAGCGTCGTGCGACCGCCGCCACGTTGGCGTCAAGTGCTTCGGCGGCCGCGGCGGGATTGAGGACGTCGGAGTTCAGGTACATCGCCGTCAAGGTCTGGTGTTCCAGGGCGGTGATGACGTTGTCCTGGCGTGCCCGGTCCAGCAGCGCGGCGGTGTGGTTGGGGCGGGTCCCCCGGTCGGCCCGATCGAGGATCATCGCGCCGGGTTCGACGCGGATCGGTGCGGTGTCCTGTTGCTTGCGGCGCAGGATCAAGGTGCGTTTGAGGACGGCGCCGTAGAGGTAGCGCGAGGTCAGGATGTGGGGTTCGGCGCACGTGCGGATCACGAGGAAGAACGCCGCCAGGGTGTCGTTGTCTCGGGCGTCGCGGTCGGTGCTCAGGTAGCCGTCCGGGTCAGCCATTTCCGCGATCCGTCGCAGCGGGTGGCGCATCAGGACCGCGGCCATCAGCAAGGCATGGCGGTCACCACCGGAGGCGTAGCGGGCCAGCGTCGGCATCACGGAGGTGACGGTGTCCAAGTGAGCGCAAATCGCGGAGGGGGTCTGCGGTGCGGTGCGGTGCAACGAACGCACGAGCGTCAGAGCCGGGGTGAGTTCTCCGCGGCGAGGCCGAGTGAGCAACCGCCAGGCTTGTTCAGTGAGCTGATCCCAGATGGTCATCGGTCGGATTCCTTGTGTCGCGTCGGTACGGGGTGACGCGGTTCAGGGAATCGGCGGGGCTTGCCGGCGGGGTTGTCGTTGGCCCTGTCGAAGCGGTTGACAACCCACATCCGTTGATGTGATCTAGGTCACATTGAAGGGGTTCGACCTGGGGTTATGGGGTTGTCAGGTGGGTTGTCAGACAACTGGTGAGCGACCGATGTCATGGGGGTTCCGGCCGGTGTTGGTGTGCGATCTGCGGTGAGCGGCTGGCGGCATCGTCGAGCGTGCGGCCTGCGCATTTGTGCTGATGCGGACCTGATGCGGCGATGCCCGCGGTGATGAGGTGTGCGAATCGGGGGTGATGCGCGATGCGAACACCTTTGCAATCAGATGCGCTGCGGGGGACCGCTCGTCCTCTTGCTCCCGCCTGGCGGCTATCGCTGGGCCGAGCGTATTCCCCGTGTCAAGCATTGCGGCCGCATCGCGGACACATCACCCGCGATGCGTTATCAAATCGTTACCGATGCGGATGTCGCGAAAACGGGGGTTCAAGGGTCATTAGAGGGTGCCCACCTGACACCGGAAAGGCACCGCGATGGCACACCCCATCCGTACGCAGCCCCAAGAGCACACCGCGCGCCACCGCGCTGCCGTCCGCGCCTACACCGATCGGCTGCTCCAACTCCTCGACCAACTCCGCAGCGAACCTCTCGATGAGCACCGCTCCACCGCGTTGGTCACCCACATCGTCAACAACCGGTCTTCGGCTGCCCGCCGGTATGCCGATCTCGAAGCCGTCGTAGTCGGGTCACGATGAACCGCTCCGCCGCGCACATCACCGACCGGATGTACCTACGTTTGGGTGGGGGCGACAGCATCGCCGCCGACGCGTTGCGGTCCCGCGTCAACGGTGCCCTTCTTCGTCTGGTGATGCTCACCTACATCCCGTTGTTCGCCGCGGTCGGATTGCTCTATCTGCACCGTCCCGCCGCGCTCGATCTTGACGGCCATTCCGACCAACGAACCGCGGTCGAAGCCTATGCCGCCCGCTATGTCGACACGTACTTAAAAGACCCCTCCAACCCGGCCGCAATCAAGCAGTTCTATGCCGGGGATATACCCGCCTCGGCGATCCCCCCGGGCGGGCATGCCTTGCGCGCATCCTCGGCGCTTCCGGGCGGGGTCAGCGAAGGATTCCAAACGTGGTCGGTGGTGGTCGATGCGGAGATCCCCAAGGCCGCCAACTCGGTGTCGATGTTGCCGGTCGTCTTCCAGGTCTACCTCACCATCGATCACCGCAATGACCGCAACCTTTTCCGCGCTCTCGCGTTGCCCATGGCCCGCCCAGATCGTCCGGCCGGAGAGCCCGTCGAACTAGCCACTCAGACCCTCATCGCCCAAGGCATGCCGGTGTTCAACACCGTCTACGGATTCCTCAACGCCTTGCTGATTGGCCAAGGCGATCTCGCCCCGTTTGTCGCCGCCGGATCAACCCTTCGAGCGGCCTCACCGCCCCGGTTCACCGCCATGCAAATCGAGCGGGTTCAAACCAACTCTGATCTGGCCACCGCCCAAGACGTCCCGCCCAAAGCTCACGGGGTGGAAGTCACGGTCCGGGCCGTCATGCAGACCCCCAGCGGTGTCTTGCTGCCCATGGATTTCCCGCTGCTGATGTCGGTGGCTGCCGGCCACTGGCAAGTCGACCGAATCAACGACAACCCGTCGATCATCCCGCCCACCAACAACGGAGGCCTCCTACCCACAGAAACCCAGACACCGCAGACCCCCACCACTGGCCCCCTGTATTCCGCTACTCACTCCTCGGAAGGAAGCTACTCATGATCTCCACCGTCGCACCGTTACTGCTCGACGGCACCGCCGCTTTGGCCGCTCAACATCTGCCGATCCCCGCCCCGTCGGCCCCGATCTGGGACATCGGCGCGAACTTGAAGAACCAGGGCATCACCTTCGCGGTGTACGTCCTGCTGGGCGGCACCGCGCTCGTCGGCTGCTTCTACTACTTCGTCAAGTCCGACAAGACCCAGGCCATGAAAGCCGTCGCTGTCGGCATCGCCCTGACCGGGATCATCGGGGCGCTGCCCTCGCTGGGGGTGGTGTCCCGCGACACTGTCACCGGCATCACCAACAGCGGCGGATACCGGTAGGTACTCACGTCCATGAGTGAGTCCCGGTTCGTGGTCAAGTGGTACACCCGCGCGTCGCGGGTGCGCATCGTCATCGCCAAATTCGACGGCCGGTGGACCATCCCCGGTGGTCCCTACCCGATCCCAGAGCTCATCACTTTGGTCGGCGGTCTGCTGGTGACGCTGTTCTTGCTACCCCGGACCGGGATACCGCTGCTCACCGGAGCGCTCGGCATCGGGGCGACGGCGATCGCGGTCGGCGTGATGCGTCAGATGCCGTATTCACCGGTGAAGTTCGCCACCCGTGTCCATCGCATCAGCCGCCTCTACACCACCCCGGTCAGTGTCAGCTCCGGCAGTGACATGCGCTCGGTCGCTGCGGTCTCCGTGGTCCGCGCACCGGTGGACATGCTCGACGATGCCGAACCCGTCACCGGCGCCGCCCGATGGCAGCCGCCCACTGCGGAGCCGGGGCAGCGCCCCGCCGATGCGATCCACCCCGGTGCCGGGCTGTTTGACGACCTGTTCGACGCCCACCGATCCCCGGCCGCCGGGCTCTTCGGCTAAGCCCCATCCCCTACCCCAACCTGGAGACCCCTGCCATGGCCACCCAGATCGACACCACTTTGCAGCCCACGACGTCGGTGCTGGGAAACCTGCGGCGGATGCGGACCGGGGCGATTTGGGCCGACTATCAGCTCACCGGACTTCCCTATGGCTACACCTCCGATGAGCGCAAGTACGAATGCCTGACCCACCACAAAAACCTGCTCCGCAACCTGCCCAACAACGCGATCATCATGGCCCCGATCGCGGCGATGGACCCTGATCTCATCCTGGCCCGCGCGATGTCAGACACCGACGTCAACGCCCACCCCGGCTGGCGTGCTGAATGCGAGGGCAAGCACGAATTTTTCAGCACCACCGTGCACCCCACCGAACGGATCCTGATCCTCTCGATCCCGGTTGCCGAACCTGACACCGCCGGAGAGTTGACCGGGATCTCCAGCCGGTCCCGGGAACGTGACCGGGAAGAGATGCGCAAGGCGGCACTCAAAGCCGCTGAACTGGTGGCCCAGCTGCCGTCGGTGTTCGGGCTGACGCCACTGACCGCCGCCCAGATGGTGTGGCTGTGGAACCGGGCAGTGTCGCGCGGTGCGGCCCCCCAGGTGTTTCCCACCGCAGTGCCCTCCACCGTCGGTTCTCCAGCCGGGGCGTTCGCTACCGCTGAATTCGACGAAGACCACCGGCGCGGCGCCGGCGAGATCAGGCGCTGGCGACCCAGCAGTTTCGCGCCGCTGCTCAAGATCACCCAGCCCGACCGCATCGGTGCCGCGGAATCCTGGCAGACCTTGCTGGCGATCGAGTCCTTCCCGCTCGACGGCCTGCAGTTTCCCGGCTCAGAGTTCTTCACCGTCGCCGACCGAATCGACGGCGTCGACATCGACTGGGCCGTACGCATCCACAAGACACCCCGCGAGCAGGCGATCGCGGCCAACAACAAGAAGCTCAAACGGCTCGCCGAACAACTCGGAGAGCGTGATTCGGAGATCAGCTTCGCCTCCAACACGCTGTTCTCTCAACGCGACCAACTCGATGAATACACGACGCTGCTAGAAACCAACGACGACGAAATCCAGATCCAGATCTGCCCCATTTTCGCGGTCGCCGCCACCAGCCGGCGGGAGTGCGAGGCCGCGGCGCTCAAGCTCACCCAAGCCTTCGACCGGGCCCGCATCAAAGTGGTCGCTCCCCTGGGCGGACAGCGGGAACTGTTCGCGGCGATGAACCCCGGCGGGGCCAACCTGCGGGCGGTCGCCGACTTCTCCCACGAAACCATCAGTGAATACGCCGCGGCCAGCGTGCCCTGCGCCACCACCGCGGTGGGCGACGAGACCGGCCCGATCTTCGCCCTGAATTTGTCTGGTCGTCGCCACCAACCCGTGCACCTGGAGTGGTGGCGTGAGGCGGTCAAGGACGCCTCCCCGTCGGTGGCGTTCTGCGGAGAGCTCGGCGCCGGCAAGACGTGGGGCATCTGCACGATGATGTTCGACCTGGTCGATGTGGGCGGGCAGTTCCTGGCCATCGACCGGACCGACCAAGGCGAATACGCCGGGCCTGCCTCCACCCTGCGCAGCCACACCATCGTCGACCTGATGGCCCCGCAATGGAGCCTGGACCCGCTGCGGACCTTCCCCAACGACATCGGCGTGGACAAAGCCGTCGATCTGCTCACTCCCCTGTTCGGGTGCACCCCGGACTCCCCGATGGGGTTGACGCTGGGCGAGCTGCTGCGGCCCGAGTTCGGCGTCCGCTCCATCCCCGAACTGCTGGCCCTGCTGCAGACCGGCCTGGACCGCAACCAGACCCCGGGGGGCAAACCCCTGCCGGCCGGATGGTCCGAACTGTGCCGGCACCTGTCCTACTGGTCAGGTCGCCGCTACGCCGCCGCGGTCATGGATCCCAATCTGGCCCCGGCCAACCTCGACGCCCAAGCCATCGTCATCCGCACCAACCGCGTCGATGTCCCCACGATGGAAGAGATCAACGGGCGCGACCCGCTGACCCCCACCAAGATCTTCGGCCGCGCCATCTACGGCCTGTCCGCCGAGATCGGCCGCCAAGCCTTCGGCGCCAACAAGAAGCGGGTCGGCGCGGTGGTCGTGGACGAGGCCTACCACGTCACCAGCACCCCCACCGGGTTGGCGAGCGTCACCAGGATCGTGCGCGACGGCCGCAAAGACAACACCGCCCTGATCCTGGGCAGCCACGACCCGGTCAACGACTACCCAGCCCAAACCGCCCTGGACCTGATCCGGATGCGCATCGTCATGCGCCACACCAACGAGAACCTGGCGCGGCGCTCCCTGGACTGGCTGGGTATCGACCCGGACCGCAACCCCCACATCGTGCGCGACCTGACCAAAAACACCTCCCCCAAGGGGCACGACAACCGGGTTATCCCCGGCCGCGAAGGCGAGGGCTACCTGCGTGATGCCCGCGGCGCCATCGGCCGCATCAAGATCCTCGGCCCCAGCAACCCGGCCCGCCGGGCCTCGATGTCCACCACTCCCCCGGAACAGTCCCATGTCGCCTGAACCCACGTGCGCCGCCGCGGCGGCACGGCTGGCCCGGTGCCGGGCCTGGATCCGGGCATGGACACCGGCGACCCCGCTGCGGTGGCTGTGGCGCCACCAGCTGGTGGCCGCGCTGCTGATGGCGGTGACCGTGCTGCTGGCCGGGGCGGCGCAGGTCCAGGCAGATCCCTCCGGCACCGGTGCGTCGGCCAGCGGCGGAACGCCGCTGATCTCCTGGATGGGCATCACCGATTCCCACGGCGTCGCGGTGGCCAAATACACCCTCACCCTCAACGAGGGCACCGACGCGAAGCCGTGGATTGGGGCTTTGGCTTCCTTGGACAGCCTCGGGTACGAGTTCTACCTCTGCGTGACCACCTCTGCCCTGTGGCTGATCCGCACGGTCTTGAGCTTCAAGTGGCTGGGGTTGTTCGCCGGCCCCTTCGAGACGATCGGTTCCGGGGTAGGCACCGCGATGGATCGCTTCGGGCTGGCGCCCACCGCGCTGGCGATCCTGGCGATCATCGCGGCGTTCACCGTGTTGGCGGGCCGGGCGGCCAAAGCGGCGTCCAACATCGCCATGGGTCTGCTGATGGTGGGGGTCGCCGCCACGATCTTCGCCCATCCGCTGAGCCAGATGATCGGCCCGGACGGCATGTTGGCGGCTGGCCGTGACACCGGATTGGACATCGCTTCCATGGTCTCGGGTGGGAAAGACCTATCCGACCCCGATCAGCTCGTCAGCAGCCTGGCCGACCGGTTCCTGCGCTCCCCCACCCAGATGATCAATTTCGGGATGGTCAGCGACTCCATCTCCCGCAAATGCGAGCAGGCCTGGACCAACGGCATCAACAACGGCCGCGGTGATGATCTCAAAGACGACATGAAGGGCTGCGACAGCAAAAAAGGCCCCGACATGCACGCCAAGACGATGGAAAACCCGGTCGGGATCATGGTCAGCCTCGCGATGGTCAGCATTCTCGGCGGGTTCCTGATCGCGTTCGCCTGCTTTTTCGTCTGGCATGTGGTGCGCACCGCCGTGCATGCGCTGCTGTATGCCGCCCTGGCGCCGCCGGCGTTCGCGGTGGGTGTCATCCCCGGCGGCCCGCAGCTGTTCGCCTGGAAGACCGTCCTGGACTGCCTGATGGCCTACATCGCGATGATCGTCTACACTGCGGCGTTCGGGGCCTACAACGCCGTGCTGGACCGGGTGTTTCACTCCACCCCCAACGCGATCGAGGCGATATTCCTCACCGCGCTGGTCATCGCCATGGGGTTCGCGTTCTTCGGTCCGCTACGGAAGATGTTCGACCGTCAGCGCGACACGATGGCCGCCAAAATCAGCCAGGGCAGCGCCGGCGGCGGCGCGTCGGCCGGAGGGGCACAGCGATCCAGCCGCTACCACAAGCACGTACAGCGCAGCGCCGCCCGAGGCACCAAGAGGGCCGCGGATTCGGCCGCCGATGCCGCCGAATCCGCGCGCGACGCGGTGAAAGGGATGTTCGATCGCGGCCCTGGGCGTATCGACACCGAGGCTGAATCGGCCAGCGGTGCAAGCTTGGCCGGCGACTCGGCCACCCCCGCGGCGGAGGGGCCGGCCAGCGTCGAGGCCGATGAGGGCTCCCGTGGGGTCGCCAGCCAGGCCTCCGGTGATCCCGTCTCCGCCACGGCGGCGGCCGGGAGCACCTCCTTCGGCGCCGGGGCGGCCGGCGCGGCCGCGGTGCCGGTCAGCGGCGGGCACTCGTCGGTCAGCCCGGCGCGCCCGGCGGCGCATCCGGTGGCCTTCCTGGATCGCGGCCGGGCCGTGGCTGCTCACGACCGGCTCGACGCGGCGATCCGTATTCAACGGGGTAGCGGGCGCGGGCCGGCCGGACCTGGACCCGGTGGCGGCGGTGGTGGGATGACCCGCCACGCGCTGTCTGAGGCGGCCTGACCGGGGGTGTGGGCTGATGGATCCAGTAACCGTCGTCAAAGTCGGTCGCCAGCTGTGGGTGCACCGCCACAAGCTGTATGCGGCGGGTGCGGCCGCGGTTTCGGCGTTGATGGCGGCGGTGTTGGTGTTTATGACCATCATCGTCGGGGGGTCGTCGACCACCGACGCGGCGGCGCTGGCGACCTCTCCGTGCGGCCAGCAGATGGCAGCCCAGGGTATCGACGTCTCCAAGGGGCTGAAGTTCGGCCCCGGCCCGGTCAACAACGGCAAAGCGATCATCGCTGCTGCGCTGCGGATGAACATCCCCGAGAAGGGGATCATCGTCGCCTTGGCCACGGCGCTGCAGGAATCTGGGCTGCGGAATCTGGCCAACCCCAACGTTCCCGAATCGCTGCGCCTGCCCAACGAAGGGACCGGGCAAGACCACCTGTCGGTGGGGATCTTCCAGCAACAGCCGTGGTGGGGGTCCCTGGCGGAGTTGATGAACCCGTTCATGGCGGCGACGAAGTTCTACAGCGCGTTGCTCAAAGTGGGTGGCTGGCAGGACATGGCGCCCACCGTGGCTGCTCAGGCCGTGCAGGGATCGGCCTACCCCGACGCCTACGCCGACGATGTGCCGGCCGCCACGTTGTTTTACCGCCAGCACCTGCGCGAGGTCCTCGCCGCTGCCGGCCCGGGAGCCTCGGCGCCGGAAGGGTTGGCGGGCGGGGACGCCGACACCCTGTGTGCTTCCACGCAGGCTCGCACCGCCAACACGGTGTTCAACCTGTCCAAGCTGCCCCCGGGCAAGGCCAACGAGCATGGTCTGCAGCGTTACACCATCCTCACCAATCGGGCTGTGTCGGCGGCTTTCCCGCAGATCCGGGATATCGGCGGGGTGCGGCCCGACTCGCTGAAATGGCATCCCATGGGGTTGGCGCTGGACGTCATGGTGTCCTCGGCCTACCCGCCGCTGAGCCCGGAAGGGATCGCCTTGGGCAACGGAATCCTGCGGTTCTTGTTGAAGAACGCCAAGACGCTGGGAGTCATCCACGCGATCTGGCGCCAGCACATCTACTACCCCGACGGCACGTTCGAGGCCATGGAAGACCGGGGCGGGCTGACTGCCAATCACTTCGATCACGTCCACGTCGCCACCCTCGGCGGCGGCTACCCCTAACAGAAGGGACCCCGATATGACGATGACCTGGTGGCGCCGCGTGCAGCGGCGGTGGCGGGCGATGCCGACCAGGACCCGCGTGGGTGTCCTCATTGCCGTGATCGCTCTCGCCGGCCTGATGTGGCAGCACTCCACTGCGAAGGCCCCCGCGCCGGCGCCGGCTGCTGAGGCCCACAACCACAGCCATGATGAGGACGATCTGACCGGTCACGCCGTCGGGGAATATCAGCTGCCTGACCCCGACGAAGAGGCGACCCTGCGGTGCCGGCAGCGGCCGGGGCTGCAGTGCGGCATGACAGTGGACTTGACGCTGCCGGCCGCCCGGGATACCGCGCAGCGCTTCGCGTCAAACTTCGCCTCCCCCAACGGAAACCGTGATGACTGGCTGGCCCGGGTCAGCGCCGACGTCACCCCCGGATTGGCCGCTCAATACCGGTTGACCGACATCCGCAACGTGCCCCAGGCCACCGTGACCGAGGTGAATGGACCCACCGACCAGATGCCCGGGGCGATGACTTTCGAGGCCACCTACAACGACGGGACCAAGCTGGCTCTGGTGGTCGCGATGGCCGGGGACAGCTGGAAAGTGGACAGCGTCGTCCCGATCCCCTCCCCCGCTGCCCCGACCATCGGACGTCCCCCCGCCGTTGTTTCCGGCGCGGACATGCCCGCGGCGGCGTCACCGCCCCCCGGACAGGGCCGCTGATGGCCGCCTTCACCAAGGGTGGGGAAGCGCGGGTCGCCGGGACCGACGCTCCAGGGCGCCCGTATGCCGTCCACACCGACGAGATCAGCCGGCCCGGTGAGGCCAAACGGCCCGATGCCGACCTGCGACTCTGGATTTTTCTCGGGCTTATCGGTCAGGCGTTTCTGTTCAAGGTGTACGTGTGGCCCCGGCTGCACGAGGCGATCTACCGGCCCACCCCACTGCGGAATTACCTGCTGCCCCGCTCGGCCGACCCGCTCTACGTCATCGCCGGCCAGGGCGTGGGCTGGTTCTGGGTGCTGTTCATCGCCGCCCCCGTGTTGTCGGCGGTCCTGGCCCTCGGGTGGTGGGCATCCCTGGCGGCGGAAAACAAACGGATCGCCGCCGGCGCCGGCAACCGGGGGCAGACCCGGGCCGGCAAAGCCTGGAAAGGCCAGACCTACCCCAGCGGACCCATGATCCTGGCCGCCGCCGCCGCGGTACTGGCCGCCGCCGGGGTGCTGCTGCGCTGGGCCGGGCCGGTGGCCGCCACCCTGATCGGCAGACTCTTGCTGGTCGCGCTGCTGGGTCTGCTGGGGTTCGGGTTCGTCGAGTTCGCGCGGTGGGCGCGGGCCCGCGCCCGGATTACCCGGCGCGCCAACGAGGCCACCTCCCTGCTCTCCCCGGCCCTGGGCTGGCCCGACATTCGGAGCCGGGTGCATCCGCGCCGATGCTGCTACCCGCGTGGGGAGCAGGCCTTCCCGCGCACCGTGTTGCTGCACTACGGGCAGCATTCCCGGACGGTCGGGGAGGAGTTGTTCGCCGAGATCTGCGCCGTGCTGGGGCAGGTCTTTGGGCGGACATACACCGTCTCTGGCCATGACCCGCTGGCCAATGTGATCACCGCTGTGGAGACGGCCCCGGCCGAGGTTGACATCGTCAGCGACGCCGAAGCGGTGTTGGTTCCGCTAGTGGCGGCGTGGTTTGACCCCGCGGCGCGGATCACCGCCGTCCTCACCGACGCGGAGAAGGTCAGCCCGGCGGAGCTGGACTCCGGTGAGCAGGGGCAGGTATCGGAGCACTCGGCGGCCACCGAGCACGACACGGTGGCCGCGGCGATCTGCGGGTTCACCGTCGAGTTCGTCTACAACCTGCGGACCTCCAGCTCGTATCGGCGCGGGGTGATCGAGGGAGCGGTCTCGGATGCTCTGGGCGGCTCCTGGGAGGCCGAGTGGAGCCTGCCGTCACGGCGGGTGCGGTTCACCCGCTGCCCCGGCTTGCCGACCTTGGTGGACCCCCCGCTGGACTTCCCGGCTGTCACCCGCGCCGCGATCCGCAAGGTCTACCAGAAGACGGTCATCCCGTTCGCTGTGGACGCCTACGGCAACGTTGTCGGCTGGGACTTCCGGCAATCCCCGCACATGCTGGTTGCCGGGGCCACCTCGACCGGGAAAACCTCACTGCTGATGACGATCGCCACCCAGTGCGCCGTGCGGGGCATCAACGTGGTGTGGGTCGATCCCAAGGGCTTCGACTCCCCCGGAATGCGGAACTGGCCCAATGTGTCGTTGGTGACCGCCGGTACCGACGAAGACGGGATGGTCGGGCACACCGCGGTGCTGCGGTTTTTGGCTGACACCATGCGTGACCGGCTCTCGCAGGTCAAGATCAACCCCAACCGGGCCGACGACTTCGATCCGATCGTGCTGATCACCGACGAATTCAGCAACCTGGTGGTCGCGCTGGCCGAGTTCTACGGCACCTACCGGGCGAAATGGGAGAAGGGGACAGCGCCGACCACCATCGACGTCGGCATACTGCTGCGCACCGCCCGCGCGGTGGGGATTCACATGGCGCTGGGGATCCAGCGACCCGACACCATGTTCATCGCCGGTGAGGCGCGAGATAACACCGCGCTGCGGGTGGCCATGGGGCGGCTGCGGTCCAAAGAGGCCGCCGTCATGATGTTCAACGATCCCGTTGCCGGGACCCGGCTGCAACCGGGCATCAAAGGCCGCGGAACCGTGCAGCTGCCCGACGGGACGTTCCGGGAAATCCAGGCGTTCTACACCCCCAAGGTGCCGGCCACCCCGGAGCAGCGCAACGAACTGAGCGAGCACGAACGCGGCATCCTCGACGCGCTGTCGGCCGTCGATAGTTTCTGGCCGCGGCGCGTCATTGACAGCGCCTTGCGTGACTATGACCCCGCCGATGAGGAGGACGGTGACCCGAAGTCGTTGATGTCGTTCGCCAAGATCCGGGAGTCACCGATCGTGCTGGCCGCTGATCGGCCGGATTTGGACCCGCTCAGCGAGCAGTACGTGGTGCCCGGTGGGGCGCTGCGCCGGCCGACGATGGACGACGATCACACTGACCCCGATCGGGAGGCGGGTGTCGATGACGTGGTGGTGCCGGTGTCGGTGGTGTCCACGCCGTTCGGTGGGCCGGTCGATGGGTGGGATGACGAGTACTTGCCCGGTGTGGATGAGGAGTACGGGCCCTCGATTCCGGTGACCGCCGACGAACTGCGCCACGGTGACCTGGTGGACCTATCCGTTGACGGTGTCAGCGACTGGCGATACGTTCACGCTGATCCGTACCCGAGTGGCAGCCACGATGGACACGACCGCTTGGTCATTCCCTATCGGGATGTCGAGGGCGGCGGAAACACCGGTGATATCGAGGTCGATCCGCATGAAGTGTTCCCCTCCCGCCGGCTGACCAGTTACTAGAACAGGAGACTTGTGGCACCCAAGAAGCGTCGTTCGGGCCGTGCTGTGGCCGAAGCTGCCTACACCGATCTGATGAGAGAGTTCCGCACTCTGGTCGGTGATGTCGGGGCGAGCCACGAAGCGTTGGTGACGTCGCTGGAAGCGACGTTGGCGGCGCAGAAGCGCTACGAAGACCATCGCGCGGCCGCGATCAAGTCCGGAGCGGTGAGCAGTGACCAGCTGGATGCGATGGGGTTCCGGAGAACCCCGAAAATCCCGACCGTGACCTCGGCAGCCGCCGACCCGGCTTCTGCCGGCGGAGCACCGGAAACCCCGTCCCCCTCTGCGCCGAAGTCGGCCGCAGCCAATCAGTAGTGAGGCACTGACATGTCATCTCCGATCGAGCAGCTCGTTCTTGCATCCCAGGAGCAGCACCGCCGGTACTACGAGCTGTACGGGACTAACCCGGTTCCCGGCGACGGGATGCGGCAGGTGGCACATTTCACCCGCAACATCGGCCAGCAGGTTGGTGACACGCGGGATCGGGTCAAGGCCCTGAACTTCTCCAGCGCCGTGATGGGTCCGTTTGCTCAGACCACCGGCAACGACACCGTCCCGCTGGATAACACCGCCGCGGCCGCCGATGCCGCCGCTACCGCCGCGGACACCAGCGCGCAGACCAATGTCGCCGGGGCCAACGATGTGGCGGCCACGTCCAATTCGGAGGCCGCGGAGATCGCCGCGGTGCCTGATCCGGAGTCGCCGGCTGGTCAGGCGGCGATTCTGGCGATTATCGAGAAGTACCAGGGTAAATCCGCGGGGACCGTGGAAGCGTCGGCGGCCACCGAGCAGGCGGCCGGCGCGCAGGCCGCTTCGGGGGGCACCGACAGCTCCAGCGATAGCGGGAAGTCGGACAAGTCCAGTTCCGCCAGCGACAGTGGGGGCGGCAAGCACTCCCAGGACAGTGCAGATAGCGGCCTGGGTGACTCGCTGGGGGGCGGGGGCGGGTTGAGTGGCATCTTGTCCTCGCTGCTTGGTGGTGGCGGTATGGGCGGGATGAGCGGGATGAGCCCGTTTGGGGGGATGATGAGCCCGTTCGGGGGGATGAGCGGTATGAGCCCGTTTGGCGCCGATCCGTACTCCATGGGGGCGATGGGGGCTGGCGGTGGGGCGCCGGCCACCGCGGCCAACCCGTTCTCTGACCCCTTCGCCACCACGACCGCGGCCTCCTCGCCGGCGCCGGCGCCGGTTCCCGGGGCTGCTGGTGCGGCCGGTGGCAGTCCCAGCGGCGGCGGGACGGTCTCGACTGCCGGCTATAACCCGGCGGCGGACCCGTTTGCGGCCACCCCGTCCACCGGCTCGGTGACGACCACTGATGCCACCGTGAGCACCGGCGCCGGTGACACCACGACCGGTGACACCACGACCGGTGCTGGCACCACCCCCGCCGTGGACACCAGCACGGGTTTCGGTGAGCAACCCGAGACGACCACCGGTGGTGGCGGTGACACTGGTGCTGCTGCTGGTGGTGAGGCTTTCGGTGAGGAGTCCGGCGGTGGCGGTGGGGCGCCGGCGGTGCCTGCCGCGCCGACCGGTGGGGGGTCGCGGACCACCGCTGCGGCGTCTGGCCCTGACGATATGGACCTGTCGGAATTCTCCGGCTCCGACGGCGCCACCGTCCCGGCGGACCCGGCCGGGTTCTGATGCACGACGAGCCCCGACGATCGTGACTACCACCGCCCCCCCAGCGCTTGCTGCCACCGCTGCCAGCTGGTGGTACGGGCACGGTGGGGCGGTCGATGTGACCCGCCGGCTGGAATCGCTGGTGACGTTGCCGCAGCCGCCAGGGCCCGCCGGTGTGGTCACCGTCGGGTCCTCGCTGACGGTCACCTTCGTTGAGGGCCTGAGTACCGCGCTGCCGCCGCCTTGGCAGCCCGCCGGCCGGGAAGCCCGCATTGCCCGTGGGGACGTCGACCCGGGACTGCGCCCGGATCCTGCCCACCCGGTGGCGGTGGTGGGGTTCGGGTGCGCGTCGGACGGATCTATGGTCGCGCTGAATCTGGCCGCGTTCGGGCGGATCCGTATCGGTGGTCACGGTGTGACGGCCTCGGCGCTGGTCAGTCGATGGATCTTCGAACTGCTGGCCACCCACCCCGCCACCACTGTCGGTGTCACCGCGGATGTGTGGAACGGCCCGTGGACCAGCAGGGTATGGCCGGTATCGGCGGGCCGGGTTCCCGACGCCGACGTGCTGGTCCTGGGGGCGGCGCTCAGCTACGCCGACCGGGCGCAGATCGTGGCGGCCGCGCACAGCCCGATCCTGCTGGACCTCGGCTCGGATGCCGCGGTGACCACCAGCTGGGTGCTCACCTGCGACGCCGATCGGCACGGGGCGCTGTCCAACACCGCACGGGCAGCCAGCACAGCGTTGACCGTCGAACTGATCATCCCCGCCGCCGAGACCGTCGAACTGTGCGCTGAGCTGCTCACTCGGCCGCCCTTGTCCACCGGCTTGCCCGCCGCGGATGACCCCGTACCCGTCTTCTCCGGCTGGGGTGATGACGATGAGGACGACGAGCCCGACGAGGCGATGTTCGACGCCGCCGGTGAGGACGACCTCGCCCGGGTGGATCCCGTCGTTGAGGGTGAGCACCCGGAGTCCTCGGCGTGGCCGCAGGACGGTGGTCGCGTCGAGGATCCGGTGTCGAGGAGCCACGCCGCGTTGCAGCCGAGTCCAGGCGCCCCACCGACGAGCGTTGATCGCGGCGGGGTGCCCACCCCCGCCGACGCCTTCGCTGAGCCCTCAGCGTCGTCCTGGGCGGGCGCGGACACCGCCCCGGCGCCCGGTGCGCAGAACACCGAGACTCCCGCGGCTCAGATGCCCTCAGAGCCCGCAGTGGCGGTCATCTGGAACCGCATTCTCGGGCAAGTCGCCATGACCCCACCCCATGGCGGCCCTCAAGTCCCCGACCGCGAGAAACGTCTCAACGAACTGCTGGTGTACCTGCAATGGCGGCCGTGGGCGACCAGCAGCGACATCATCACCGACATCTACGGTGGGGCGGCCTCCGACAAAACCCTCCAACAGCAGGTGTCGCTGCTGCGTGGCCGGCTAGGAGTGATCCGCCCCGGCGGACCCAAAGCGCTGCCCCCGATGCGCGACGGCCGTTACCAGCCCGATCCCATCGTGCGGTCGGACTGGACCGAGTTCGAGCGCCTGGTGGAAATCCTGGTCGAAACCACCGATACCGGCTGCCTGGTGGCCGCCATGAATCTGGTCACCGGCCGGCCCCTGGGCGGCATCGGGGCCAAGGAATGGGCCTGGGCTGTCGGCCTGCGCGACGAGATCCGCAGCCGCGTCCCCCAAGCCGCTGTCGTGCTGGCAGAACGCCACCACGCCGCCGGGAACCACAGCGCGGCCGTCGAGACAGCCCGCAAGGGGCTGTGGTACGACACCGCCCGCCAGGACCTGTGGCGCATCGCGATGCTGGCCGCCCATGACGGGCGCGACCGCGATGCGTTCCGCGCTCTGCGAGGCCAGTACCTGTCCGAAATTCCCCCCGACGACCGCGATCCCGACACCTACGAGCTCACCAAGAGAGGCGGTTGAAAATGCACTCCATCATCGTCAGCCAGGTCAAAGACGACGACGACGAAATTGTCACCACCGCCAGCACCGACCCCGCCGGCCTAGAGGTATCGGTGCGCACCACCGGGGAAATCCTCGACGTGTACGCCGATACCGCGCAGCTGCGACGCCATGGTGCCGACGGGCTGCAAGAACTGTTCGTCTCGTGCAGTCAGGCCGCGTTCGCTCAACGCTACGACCCGCTGCTGACCGCTCACGAATAGAAGGGGCGTCAACAACGGTATCGAGCAAACGCTGAACTCCGGCAATAATGGTTACCACCTGCACGGAGAGCATCAATCAGACAACTGAACCACCACCTACCACCCCGATGGAGATTCCCCATGACCTACCTTGACGTCAATCCGGCCGACCTGCACAGCGCTGCCGCTGACTACACCGAACTGGCCGCCCGGGCCGCCGCGATCTCACCGCAAGCCGTCGACGAGGTCACCCGCATCATCGAAACCCACGGGCCGATGGGCTATCCCGCCGCTCTGGGCATCGTGGCGGGCCTGGCGGCTCACGAGGCTCCGCTGGCCGCTAAGACCGTCGACTTCACCCGTTACGCCGAACGGCTGACCGAACACGCGGGTACCTACGTCAGCACCGACGCCGACGCCGCTTCGCGATTCTCCTAAACCCCCGAGCCACCAGCATCCACAAGGGGTTTTGCGATGCCTCTGGATCTTGACCCCGACGGCCTGGACCGGGTCGCCGCGCTGATCCGTGCTGCCGGCGAGGTCCTCGCGCCGGCCGGTTCGGCTGTCGAGGTGCCGCCCTGCGGCGGGGACGAGGTGTCCCACGCGGTGATGACCAACCTCAACGCCCGCTGCCGGTGGCTGCTGGACCACGTCAACGCCGGTCACGGTCAGGCGCTGGCCGCCGCCGACACCGCGACCGGAAACGCGGCCGGATACCGCGCGCAAGACGCCGCCGCAGCGGCCAGCTACAGCGACGGCGGCGCCCCCGCCGCGGGCAGCTCCGCACCCGCCGTAGCGGCGTCGGTGCGCCCGCCGGCGTCCCTCCCCGTGCCCACGGCCATCCCTGACATCAGCGGACGCGATGGTGAGGAGTTGGCGGGCGCGCTGGAGGCAGGAGCCGGGCCTGGACCGGCGAGCGCCGCGGCGGCTCGCCTTACCGGGCTGGCGGCGCAGGCGGCCGCGGCCTCAGCTCAGCTGACCGCGGCCCACGGCCAGCTCGCCGCGGCGGGTCAGTCGCAAGTCCACGCCCCGCTGGCCCGCCGGCTTGTCCAGGCGGCGGGATGGAGCCAAGCGGTGGCCGCCCACGCCACCGACCTCGCCGCCGGATACACCGCCGCGGCCACCAGCCACGTCGCCACGACACAAGCGGTCGGTACGACTGCCGAATGGCGGTCCCTCAAGACGGGGTATCAGCAGGCGATCGCTGAAAACATCGCCACCGGTGGCCTGGCACAGGGGGTAGTCGACGCCTACAGCGCCGCGCTGACCACCTCGCAACAGAACGCCTCGACGGCGATGGCGGGCTACCAAGGCGCTGGGGCCACCCTGGCCACCCCGCCCGGTGACCTGCCCGCGCCTGGGCTTGCCCCCGATGACGGAACCGACCAGGGTGAGGACGCGACCGGGCAGCATCTCAAGAAGAAAGACGCCGAGGACGCACTGCCCGGCGGCAAGGCTCAGGACATGCTGTCCCCGCTCATGGGTGCGGTTGGTCCAGTGATGCAGTCAGCAGGGAAAGTCAACCCGCTGTCGGCTGTGGGGCAAGCTGCCCAACAGGTCGGGCAGCTGGGTCAACAATTCGGCGGTAGGTCCGGTCTTCGTCCCAGCTCATCGCTCAAACCGGCGTCGTTGGGGTCCGGCGGCAAAGGTGCCGGCGGCAAGGGCATCGGCGGTAAGGGCATCGGCGGCAAGGGGCTCGGCGGCGGCAAAGGCATCGGCGGTAAGGGGATCGGCGGCGGCAAGGGGATCGGCGGCGGGAAGGGCATCGGGGGCGGTAAGGGGATCGGTGGCGGTAAAGGGATCGGCGGCGGGGGCGGCATCAAAACCGCCGGGATTTCCTCTGGCGCTGGCCTGCACCCCTCCCCTACCGCTACCGGCGCTGCATCCGGGGCGGGCGCCTCGGCGGCGCCTCACCCGACTCAGCGCGGCGGTGGGAGCGGCTCGGGGATGGGCGGAGGCATGATGCCGATGGGCCGCGGCTTGGGCGACAACGCCGGCAAGGCCCTGCCCGTCGGTAAATACCCCGGCGACCCGATGCCCGAAGTGGACAGCTCGGCCACCCCGGGAATCGTTGGGGACACCAACGCTGCGCAACCCACCGTCGACCCGGCGGCCAAACAGGCGGTCCGGGATCGAATCGCCAAGCGGAAACAAGCCGCGGCCGCGACCGACGACGGGTAGCGGCTTCCCGGCCCCCACGCGGCTCCTGTAGCCATTTCGCCGCCAAACCGGTCATCCGGGCGTGCTCTTGTTGTGATAAGGATCCGCACGGAAATAGGGCACCGCGGGACACCCGAGTCGCTAGATAGCGGCGCTATCCCGTCGGCTTTGGACGACTGCTCGCGGCGGTTCTCGGGGTGGACCTCACTCAGTAACCGCCGGACGTCAATGTTCAGCCCTGCCGGGGCGTCCAGGCTCCAAGGGGGCTACGTCGGGCACGATCTCGCGGCCGTCGTTGTAGTCGCGGGCGATGACAGCAATTTGCGCGCTCACTGCTTCGACCATGAACTGCGCGAACGTGTAGGGCCGTCCGGTGACACGCCGCACGATCCGGACCGCGGCACGAGCCCGTTGGGTCAGGTGGGTGGGGAGGTTGACCTTGCTGATATCGAGCGGTCGCGGGTTCCCCTCGGCTGGGGTCATGCCCGCCCGCGGGCTGAGGTCGCCACCGGTTGGAACAAACCCAGTCCCTGGAGGTGATCGAGAACCAGGGAGTAGTCGGCGATGACGCTTTTGGCGCGGTACCCGAACAGCGGAACAGGGGTGTAGTTGGTGTACGCCTCGTCGACAATGGCCGACCGGCGCACCGCTGGTGTCACTCGTTGCCCGAAACCCTCTTTGAGGTACCCGAGTTGCTCGGCGTAGACCGCTCCGGTGGGGGGCACTGCGCACGGCACGATCGCCAACAACGGAATGTCCATTCGGTAGGTCTTCTTGATGATGGCCAGCTCGCGCAGCAGTGCTTGGATGCCCTCTGATTCCTTCCCTGCGGGCTTAGTGCAGGTGATCAGCCCCCATGACCCGCTGGGTCCCTCTTCGTCGATTGACGTGGCGATCAGGGCGTTGGTCACGAGGGCATTGTTGGTCCCCGGGGAGTCGATCAACGTGACGTCCACTGGGGTGGCTCCGTCGAGCGCGTCGCGGAGCCTCATCGATCCCCCGGTGATCGCCGGGAGTTCAACGGTGAGGGGCTCCAAGGTGGCGCGGGCCGCGGGCACGATGGTCAGGTTGGCGATCACCCCGGCGGCGTCGTCGGTGTAGACGGGCTCCCCCGCGTCGCTATAGCCCTGAATCAGTCGGGCCGGGCGTTCGATCTCACTGATGGTGGCCCGCTCCCGCAGGACATCAGCGACGGTCGGCCCGGTGATCGACGGGTATCCCAGCCATGTGCTGGCGTTAGCTTGTGGGTCGACGTCGACCACCCGGACACGTAGCCCGGCATCTGCCAACGCCACCGCTAGCGACACCACGGTGGTGGTCTTCCCGACACTTCCGGACATGTTGACGACCGCATAGACGGACATGGGGCTCCTATCGTCCAATCGGTGATGCAGGCTGCATCACCCGAGGGGGCTGCTGTGGGGTGGGAGTGGTGGGGGTTGTCGGGTGGCCCCGCTGCGGGAGGTCGCGTGATGCAGGCTGCATCACCGAGGGGCCGGGAGGGGGCCGGAGTGTGATGCACGGTGCATCAAGTGGGGTACGTCGATGGGCCAAGACGAGCGCCTCCGAACGCGGGGTGGGCACAGGTGGCTCCGCGAGGACACCGCCGCCTGCTCCCCCGGGCTGTGATGCAGGCTGCATCAGGATCCCGATCCGGCGGTGATCTGGCGACGTTCCCACGGCGTGGGTTGGTAACCGACCTTCTCGATGAGCAGCTGCACATGAGCGATGGCTGCCTCGTCCCAGGGGCGGTCTTTGAGCTCGCTGGTGTGGAGCTCCGCGGCGGCGACAGCCCGGTGCCAAGCGCGTAAGGAACGCACCTTGTCGGTAGTGCCGGGGGCATGGGCATCCCAGTCCCGCAGCAGGGCGGAGACCGCAGAGGTAGCGCATCGGGCCGCAACTCCGGAAAGGTACTGATCAACCAAAATGTTCAGCAGTTCCTTGGTGGAGACCGGAATCGAGATCAGGGTGGCGCACGCCTCCCGGCGCAGTGTTTGGGCGGCCTGCCGTGCAGGGTTTCCGTCGCGGCCGCCGCTGCCATCAGGCGGGCCTTCGGGAAGGTCGTCCTCGTCCTCTGAGGTCTCCTCGCCGCGGCCGGCAGGAGCGGCGGGCTGCTGCTTCTGACCGGGTGCGCGGTCCGCGGATGTAGCGGTGGCGGCTGCACCCTCGGCGGCGCGGTCAGCGACGGTCGGGCTGTCGCCCTCCGGCTGGGGTGCGGGACGTACATAGAGCTGGAGAAAACCCATAGCGGGATCGATCGCGGCGATCTGATCGGCCGCCGGGTCGTAGTCGGCCACCCGATACTCATGGGGGTTCTCCCCCAGTTCGGCCACGATGTCCTCAACGATCCGGACGCCCCAGTCGGCGGCTTGCCGCCGTGACTGGCGTTCGGCAATGACGCGGTCGGCTGCTCTGCTGGCCGACCAACCGCGTTCTCTGATGATGAACATGGCTTGGATTTGTTCTGCGCGCCGAGCATCGGAGCCCTGGTCGTCGTCGGCGCCTTTCTGCCAGCGCCGGGCAGGACCGTAGGGCAGGGCGCTGCCCAGCACGGCAGCCTCGGCGGTCGGCAAATGCCCGTCGGCCTGAGCCTGGCGTACCTCGGGGGTGAGCAGCAGCAGCGACAGCCGGCGAGAGATAGTGGCTTGATTGACCCCCAGCCGGTCAGCGATCGCGCGTTGAGTCAGTCCCAGGTCGGCGTAGCGGGCATACAGTTCGGCTTCGTCAAGCTCGGAGAGGTCCTTGCGGCCAAGGTTCTCGATGGCCATGTCGTCGATGTCCCCGTCGTCGTCCATGACGGAGTCGTCGATCACGGCCGGGACGGTTGGTCGGTTGACGGCCAGCGCTGCAGCGCGGCGCCGGTGGCCGTACACCAGGACGTAGCGCGCCGAGTCGGGGATCTGTTCAGCATTGGCGGGTCGGGCCTTGATGAAGGCTTCCCGGGTGACGACGAGCAGGGGTAACCGGACCCCGTTGGCGCGCACACCGGCAACCAGTTCGTCCCACTTGGGGTCGCCGACTGCTGGTTGGGATCGGCTGGCGGAGTTGTATGGGTGGGGGGCGAGGTCGGACACGGGAAGGTGCACAACCTGTGATGTATCTGCTGCGGCGGTCATCGCTGCGATGAGACCGCCTTCTTCGGCGGCGGTCGTGCGGGGCAGGGGAGGGGCGAGGGCGGTGTCGGGGAAGGTGGTGTCGTGCCCGCCGGCCAGGTTGGCGAATCGGTTGGCGGTCTTGCGGCCGGCCGGCTTCCCGGCCCGCCGTACCGCCGTCGCGGGCGCTGTCTTCGATGTCGAACCACTCATGAACCGCTCCTCCTAAGTATTACCGGCAATAAGGGTATTACGGGGGAGTGACACCGGCAACAACCCCGGCCCGCCGTGTCGCCGCTCCTGGAACTTCATCGGCGTCGCGGTGATGCACCCTGCATCACCGAAGCGGGGACGGGACAGCCCCCCCGGGGGGTATCGCGCCGCCCACGCACACCACCGCGGGGGGGGGGGGGCTTCCGCCGATTTGCCGTCACAGTGACGAAATGACGCGGAGGGGATGGGTGCCCAGGCGCATCGCTCGCTGATCTGCTGAGACTCAGCGGAAGATACCCGTTGGAGGAGCCCAGTTTTCTGGTGAACGGACAGGTCGACCACGCCCGGCGGCTGGTTTCCCCGCATGATGCCTCCCGCAATGCGGTGCGCCTGCGATGCGAAATGCGCACTAAGCACCATGGCTGATGCGCATTAGATGCGCCACTACCGATGATGACGGTGGCTAAGTGAGGAGATGCTGACACCGATGCGGTGTAGAAGTAGCTCACAGGTAGCTCATGAACCAGACAGAATGGCACTGTGACAAATGGCATACAGCGTGTGTAGTGCTGACACGCGGTGCAGATGTCAATGACGTAGTGCAGCAAAGCGGGCACGATGTTGACGTATCGAAGCGAACGCTTTGCTGTGCGTGTCACTCCCGTGTGCTCTACTGCGTGCGCGGGCCGAGGAACCCGCAACGAAAGGGACCACAACCATGGCGGAATCAGATTTTGATCTGGTACGTGAGCTGACTGCGCGTCTCGGGCAGGACCAATCCAAGGTCCCGACGACGGTCCGGCTGACCGCGACGACGACGAAGAGGTTGAAAACGCAGGAGAAGCGGTGGCAGACGTCCCAGAGTTTCATCATCGAGCAGGCGTTGCAGCCGGCGTTGAAAGCTTTGGAGGATGCCCCTTTGCCCGGCCAGGGCGAGGAAGAACCCCCGAAATGAGTGCCCAGGGCTACCACGCCGTGGAAGTCACCGCCGATCAGGCCTTCTATCTCGCCGATCGACTCCGTGCCGGTTCCTATCCTTGGCGGTTGGCGATCACCTCGCCCTACATCGATCCCGCTGAAATGGAGGCGTTCAACGCGCGCTGCGCCGAGCAGCTGGCCGATTCCGGAGTGCTCGATGGACAGGGCCGGGTGCATCCGGCCGTTGCTGACATGGTCCGGGCCGTGTGCCGAGCACACCAGTGGCTGGAGTGGCTCACCGTCATAGACGCTGACCGAATCTTGCGGGGGGTGCTCGCGCGGACCTCGTCGTCGGGCCCGTCGGCGGTAGTCGCCCTGCGCTATGCCCACTTGGTGACCTTCACCGCGATGCAGATCGACCACAGCGAAGGAGTTGTCCCGATTGTCACTGCGGGGCTAGAGGACCAGAGGCCGGCCAGCTTCACTGAGTTCGCGATCCCGATGGACCTGGGGGTCCGTGTCGACAAGCGCATTGCCGCGGGGGCCGAAGTCAGCGCGGTCCTCGCGGATCTCGACATTCCCGAGCGTGCGGCCGAGGTCATGGAACTGGCCCTTGATGGACAACGTTCATTCGTGGAGATCACCGCCCACGATGTCGTCGAGGGAGCCCCGCACTCCACCGATGTCAGTGTGTCCGTGATCAACAGTGCGGCCGGGCGGATCTTGGTAAGCCCCGGCGATGAGCCGCGACATGGCGGAGATTCGACGTTTGGCCCCGGTGACTCTTTCGCCATTGCGGTAGCCCTGCGTGATCTCACCGCTCGGCTGCCGTCGCGGTCATGGTTTGACGAGAGTTTCGATATCTGATGACACCCACCAGTGAAAGCGCAGAGATGACCGACTCCCCGATCAACACTCCTCGGCCGCCCGCTGACGACCGCCCCGGTGGCGACAGCACCGCTGCGGAACCGATGAGCCCCCCGGATCCACCGCCACCGCCACC
>CAZIRP010000021.1:29016-45435 GCA_964541665.1 uncultured Caldilineaceae bacterium
CCACCACCGTCACCTGTCCAGGGCGATGTCGCTGGAGCACCGGTGCGGGAGAGTCGTCCGGTGAGCCAACCGGGACCCCGGTCCGAGCACCCCCGGCCTGAGCCCGGTCATGGGGTCCCACCGAATCCTCTCGATGTTCCCGTTGCGCCGCCGCCGCGAGGGGACCGGCCCGAGCACACCGAGATCATCACGCCGTTCTTTACCGACGTCCCCACACCCCGCCCCCCGGTGGGGGAGACCACGGAGCACACCGAGCTCATCTCGTCGTTCTTCACCGACGAGCCGGCTCGGCCTGCGGCCCGGGAAGGCCGGTCGGGGCCGCCCGCCGACTTGTTTGGCGGGACCGGCGACGGATTCACCGCGGGGGAGGGCGGCTCCTACGGGCCCGACGACGCGACGATCACGTCAACCCGTCGCCAACGCACGCCGGCTGCCGGAGGTGGCTGGCGGCGGGCAGTGGCCAAAATGACCGGGGGAGTGATCAACCCCGGCCCCAGCGCTCGCGAGGAAGAACACGCCGCGCGGCTGGAGAAGATCCACGCGTCCTTGACGGGGGTGCACAAGGTTGCGTTTGTCAACGCTAAGGGTGGGGTGGGAAAGACGACGATGACGGTGGCAACGGGCAGTGCCATCTCCTTGCACCGGGGTGATCGGGTGATCGCCGTGGACGTCAACACCGACCTGGGCGACCTGTCCTCGCGGTTCAGTGAAGACGGGGGATCGCGAGCCAATGTGGAGGCGTTGGCGGCGCTGGCCAATGATGAGCAGCGTGCCCGGCGTGACCCGAATCGGCGGCGGGGCACTGGCAAAGACAGCGGGCAGTACTCCACGGTGCGTGAGTTCACGGTGCAAAACACCGAGCGCTTGGAAGCTCTTGGCTCACAGAATGATCCGCGGTCGAATTACCGGCTCAACGCCCGCGACTATGCGGCGGCGATGCGGGTTTTGGAGACCCACTACAACGTGGTGTTGCTGGACTGCGGTACGGCGATCACCGCGCCGTTGTTTTCCACGATCGCCGAGGACGTCGACGCGTTGGTGGTGGTGGCATCCCAAAACACGCGGGGGATCAACGGGGCGAAGAACACGTTGGCCTGGTTGGCCGCTCATGGTTTCGGCAGGCTGCTGGATCGCACGGTGATTGTGCTCAACGCCACCGATCGCGGGAAGCCCTTGGTGAACCTTGATGCGGTAGAGACCGCGTTTCGCCAGTATGTGCCCGAAGTGGTGACGGTCCCCTACGACCCTCATCTGGCCCAAGGGACGGCGATCGCCTGGTCGCAGTTGCAGCGGCGCACCCGGGAAGGCCTCCTGAAGGTGGCTGGGGCTGTGGCCGAGCACTATCCGGTGCGTCATACCGAGGAAAGGGGATTGTGATCCGATGGATCCAGCGATTGCCACCAGCCAAGTCCGTGTAGCCGTTATCGGAGATCAGTCGGCCGCGGATCTGGCTCTTCCTGTCAAAGCCCCTATCCGGGTGCTGATTCCGAGAATTCGTACCATCCTGGCGGGTGGTCGAGACGACGATGAAACGCCGGTCCAGTTCCAGTCAGATGGGCTTCGTCCCTACACGCTAAAGCTGATGGCGGGCGTTCCGTTCAGCCTCGATGCCACCCTGGAAACCCTCGGGATCCCCGAGGGCGAGGCGTTGATGCTGTGTCAGCTGCCACCAGGGCCCCCCGCGCCGCCGGTCATCGAGGACATCGCTGATGCGGCGGCGATCCACGCCGCTGGGCAGACGAAGATCTTCAACCCGGCGACCATGCTGGCCCCGACCGCGGTGGCCGCGGGGCTAGGGGTCGGAGCTGTCATCAGCGCTCTCGCGCTGTACGGGTGGCTTCGCGGCCACACCCTGTGGGCACAGATCGCTGCGGCGGCCCTCGCGTTGGTGTTCATCACCGCGACCGCAGTGCTGGAGCGCTCCGGCCGCGGCTCTGCTGCCGGGGTGCTTGGCCTGGCCACCGTCGTGCCGCTGGGGTTAGCCCTTGGATTGGCGCTGCCCGGTCACGGGGTTGCCCCGCGACTAGTGCTGGCCGGCGCCGGTGTTGCCGCCTGGTCGATGATGTTGCTGGTCATCACCAACAGATGGGTGGCTGCTCACACCGCGATCGCCGCCCTCTGCGCCGCGGTCGCGCTGGCCGCCACCACCCGTGCCCTGTGGCATCTGCCTTTTGTGACCCTGGGCTGCGGGTTGTTGGCGATCTCGCTGCTGCTGGCCATCCAAGCCCCCATTGTGGCGCCCGTCCTGGCACGGTTTCCGTTCTTCTACGTCCCCGCCCCCGGTGAGGCCCTCGTCAAGCCGCTATCGCTGGCCCAGATCGAGGCGCTTCCGCGGCGTGCGGCCGCGGCGCAGTCCTTCCAGGCCGGACTGATCTGCGCGTCGGTGATCTTGACCGCGATCGGATCGGTGCTGGTGCTGTGGCTCCCGGAGTCTCCGTCGCTGTTGTGCTGGTGGCTGGTCGTAGCGGTGGGCCTGATCACGGTCTTGCGGATGCGGCTCTTCGACGCCGCCACACCCTCCTTATGGTTTCTGGCCTCGCCGCTTCTGACCGCGGCGTCCCTGACGGCCTTCTTCGCCGGCACCGGTCACCTGGTCGCCGCGGCGTGGGCTGCGGCCGGTGTAGCCGGCCTGGCGATCCCGCTGGTCGCGCTGGCCATGATCAAGCCCGGCGAACTGTCCATCCCTCGACGCGGCTACCTCGACATCGGGGAGAACGTTCTGCTGTGGACCATCATCCCCACCATGTTGTGGCTCATCGGTTTGGTCAGCCTGATCCGCAACCGCGGCACGTTGTGATCACCCGTCGTCTGGCCGCGGCCGCGGCCGTCGCCGCCCTCACCGCCGTGTGCGGGCCAGCACCCAGTGCACTCGCGGTGCCCTATCCCGTGGTGGATCCCGCCGCCTTACCCCCTGACGGGCCACCGGGACCAAGCCAGGAGATGCGCCAGAACGGCACCTGCTCCTACTTCGGGGCGATGCCCGGATTCGACCCCGCTGCTGTTGCGCCCAGTCAAGCCATGCTCGATCTCCCCGAGGCCTGGAAGACCTCACGGGGTGGCGGGGTCACCGTTGCCATCATCGATTCCGGGGTCACCCCCCAGCCTCGGCTGCCCAAACTGACCGGAGGCGGCGACTATGTCGCCGGCAGCGACGGGCTGGTCGACTGCGACGGCCACGGGACCGTAGTGGCAGGCATCATCGCCGGGCGACCCGGAGCCGACGGCTTTTCCGGGGTGGCCCCCGACGCAGCGCTGATCTCCATCCGTCAATCCTCGGCGCAGTACTCCCCGCGCACCCCCAGCGCAGAGGGCGACCCTCAACAAGCCAAAACCGCCGGCGACGTGGCCACCCTGGCCCGCGCTGTCCGTCACGCCGCCGACCTGCCCGGGGTACGCGTCATGAACATCTCCATCACCGACTGCATCCCGGTGTACAAGAGCGTCGACCAAGCGGCCCTGGGGGCCGCGCTGCGATACGCCGCGATCGATAAGGACATCGTCGTGGTCTCCGCGGCCGGCAACACCGGAGAGAACAACTGCCAAAGCAACCCGCTCGCCGACCCTAAACGCCCCGACGACCCGCGCAACTGGTCGGGCGCTGCCACGATCTCCACCCCGTCCTATTGGCAGCCCTACGTGCTGTCAGTGGCCTCTCTCACCGCCCCCTCCGGGCAGCCCTCGGGATTCACCATGGCAGGGCCGTGGGTGGGCGTCGCCGCCCCAGGAGAGTTGATCGTGTCTCTGGGCAACGGCCCCAAATCCGGTCTGGTCAACGGACAACCCTCCAACAAAGAACCCCTGGTGGCCATCAACGGCACCAGCTTCGCCGCCGCCTACGTCAGCGGGGTCGCCGCCTTGACGCGCTCCAAATTCCCCGCCCTGACATCCCACCAGATCATCAACCGCATCGTCGGTTCAGCACACAACGCTGCCCGCGCACCGTCGAACCTGATCGGAGCCGGAGTGATCGACCCAGTCGCCGCTCTAACCTGGGACATCCCCGATGGGCAAGCCCAAGCATCTGAGATGCCCGTCGTCCGGGTCGAGGCCCCGGCACCGCCACCACCAGAAGATCCGTGGCCGACCCGCATCGCGATCCTGGCGGGGGGCACCTTGCTGATCGGGGCGCTACTGGCTATCACGTTGATTGGACACCGCCGTGACCGCAACAACCCCTGACCTCGAACGCCGTCACCGCCCCGCCCGCCCCGGATGGCTGCGGCTGTCGCTGCTGGCCTCCGCGCTGCTGCTCGGGTGGGCGGCGCTGGTCCCGATCGGACACCAACCCCGCTGGTGGCATTGGATCCTGGCCGTCCTGGCGGTCGCCGTCTTCCTGGGCTCCTGGCACGGCCAGCACGTCTCCACCGCCGCGGCGCGCTGGGCACCTATGGCCTGGCGCAACCGACGCCGAGAGGTCAGAAGCGACCCACCGCCAGCAGCGATGGTTAACGATGCCGTGCAAGCACGGATCATCATCCACCTCAGACCCCACCCGCACGCGTTGCTCACCCCCGAGGATCCCGTTGACCTTCTCCCCTGGGAATTTCTCACTAGCTGGCTGCACCGCTACGGCATCCGGGCAGATAGCTTGACCGTGTGTTCGATGACGCGCACGCCGGCTCCCAGCAGTCTGCGCAGCGACGCCGCGGCACTGGTCAGTGCACGCACCCCCGCTCACCGCGATACCTGGCTGGTGTACACGCTGCGCGCCGAGAGCAATCTGGGGGCGCTGGCGGCCCGGAGGACCACCATCACCGCCGTGGAGGACAGCGAGGCTGATGGCGGCGGCGATGACCAATCGGTGCTGCGGCGGCGAGATGGTCTGGCTGATGTCACCGGCCGCCGGCTGATCGCCGAGCTGAGGGAGCGGGGCTGGTTGGCAACCCTGTGCGACGACCCCGACAAGCTGCCGTCCTTCGTCCCCAGAGGGAGCGGGAACATTCGTCGCGAATGCTGGACGGGCACGGAGTACTCCGATGGGTTCCGGGCCGTATACGCGGTCCAGCCCCAGGCCCTCGCCGAGGTGCTGCACGCCCTGCCTGGGCTGTCCACCAAAGCCACCTGGACTTCCGTCACCATCCGTGCGGACAGTCCGCGGCCAGCGACCGTCTCGGCCTGCGTCGCTATGCTGACCGCCGCGCGACCGGCGTTGGAACCGTTGCCGGGTCTAGTGGGGCTGCACGGTTTACACCGGCGGGCTGCCGCGGCGCTGTCTGTCGCCGGGCTGGACCCCCAGAGTGGGCTGGAGGTGCTACCGGAAACTGAACTGGAGGCCAGTGGGCTACTGGAGTTGCCGTGGGCGACGGCTGGCATGGGGGTGCCGATCGGGTTCAATCGTTCGCGCCAGCCGGTCTACGTGGGTTTGGCATCCCCGGAGCCAGTGCGGATCACCGTGACCGGGGCGGGGGACTTCCACCTCGGCGTGGTGGCGCGGCTTGCGTTGGCTGGGCTCCCGATCGCGGTCTATACCCGTGATCCGAAATTTTGGACGAAGCTGGCTAACAGTGCTGCCCCTCAACAAGTGCAGCTCAACCCGGCAGCTGTGGCTACGGGATCAATCATCGTCAGCGACCGTGGTGTGGATACTCCGGTGGGACCGGTGATGGTGAACCTGCGTCGGCCGCAGGCCGCCGAGGCGCCGGCGACGAAAATCGTTATCAGCCAGGACCCTCGCCGGGCCGATCTGTTCACGATCACCACTCCGCACGGCCGGCAGTGGTTGAGCACCCACCTTTAAGAGCTGATCAGTACAGAAACAAGGGGCGGGGCGGCGCCTTCCGGCTGCCGCCCCACCCCTGTGTTCTGCTGCTTGGTGGGTTAGCCCATCAGGCTAGGCCCATTTGGCACCCTCGCCGGCATCGCGCCCCATCATGCTGTGGGTGTTCTGCTCATGGGTGGTGGCCATGCCGCGGTAGGAGCTGACCAGCTCCTCCATGGCCTGGTTCCACTGGACCTGCCAGGCCTGATAGCTCATGCCGGTTTCGCCTTGCCAGCTGCCCGCGAGCACACCTTGCTCGCTGGCGACGTCGGAGCCCACAGCCTGCAAGGTTCCGGCAAACCCGTGCATCTCGCCGGCGTGAGCGAGCATCGCCGGATAGACCTGCATGATTTGTGACATGTTTCAACCTTTCCTGAATGTCGAGAGAGAGTGAGTGAGTGGTTAGAGGGCGGTGGTGGTCGCCGAGATGTTCGCGGCGGCGGTGGCGTCCTCGGTGACGTAGGTCGTGCCGCCTTCACCGATCTGGGCTGAGGCGAGATCGAGCAGGGCGTTGATCTTGGCCGAGGCTTCCACGAACCGGGTGTGAGCCGCCTGGAAAGCGACGGCCGACTCGCCCTGGTGACTTGCCTGCGCCTGCATCGCCGCGGACTCCGCGTTGGCGATGGTGGAGCGCATCAAACTTGCCTTGTCTTCGAAGCTGCCCTGTGAGGTGAACAGTTGGGCGGCGTTGACGTCGAGAAGTCCCATTGTTGAAACCTTTCTTGTTTGGGATGTGGAGTTATGTGTTCTTCATGTCGTTGTTCAAGGTGATCCGCAGAGCGCGAGGGGTCAGCGGGTCATGGTCCATGCCCCCTCACCCTCGGAGGCCGCCTCATCGACGGTGCCGTCGGCGGCGTAGCTGGTGACCGCATGCGAGCCGTTGCTGGATTGGCGACGTCCCGCCGCGCCAGTGCCCATCATCCCTCCGCCGCCGGTTCCACTGCTGATTCCGGCGACCGGAGCCAAAGCACGGACCGCCGACGCGGGGGATTCCGTGGCGGTAGTGGCGGTGGCGCCCCAGGTGGCGGGCAGCATTGGGCGGGTGGGTCCGGACCCGAAAGCCCCGCCGGACAGGCTGGTTAACCCCGCCGGGTTGATCCCGCCGATCGCCCCTGTGCCGGCGAACCCGACCGGCATCGCTGCCGATGCTGATCCGATCGCGCCGCTGAAACCAGGTGTCCCGCCGGTGAAAGCAGCGGAGCCGCTGACAGCGGTGGGCGTGGCGCCGGCGCTGCCGAGTCCGGTGAAGTTGGTCAGCATCTGGCCGAGGGTTTGCGGTGCTGAGCTCAACAACTGCGGTGCTGAGGACAACAGCTGTTGCGGTCCGGCGCCCTGGAGGGCCGAGGTGGCCGATTGTCCCGCCGAGGGAGCCATCGACGCCATCTGTTGCATGAGGCTCGATGCCATGTTTTCGGGCTGCAGCCCTTGCTGGGCAGGGTCTTCAGATCGCTGTGCTTGCGTGGGCGCCTTGTTCGCGACGGATGCGGGACTGGTAGCGGCCTTACCGACCATCAACTTGGTGCCGATCATGTCTGCCGCGGTCAGTTGAGCGCCGGCAAGTTGGCCCTGGGCCTGGGTGAGCACCCCTGCGGCGGTGGCGGCGGCGCTGCTGGCCTCCCCGACCCCGGGGGCAAGCAGTACCGGGGACATGGGTGTGGGTGGGATCGAATCTGCGGCCATGGTCGAAGTGGCATCCCAGAGAGTCATGACATCAGCGGCTTCGATCCACATCCGGACGTAGTCGGCCTCGTTCATCCCGATGGGGACCGTGTTGCACCCGAAAAAGTTCGTGCCGACCAGGACGCCGTGGACAACGTGATTTTCCGCGAGTTCCCCGAGTGTGGGCATCGTCGCGACTGCCCCGGCATACCCCGTGGCGACTTCATCGTGCGCAGCAGAGGCCATCGCAGCCTTCATCGCGGCGGTGGACAGCCACACCAGATAGGGCTGGTGGGCGGCGAGAAACATGTCAGCCGATGGTCCTTGGTAGGAGCTCTGGACTTGAGCCAGGATGCCCTCCAGCTCCGCCACCCCGCTGGCGTACTGCGCGGCGAGGCCTTTCCAGGATGCGCCGGCGATCTCGATACCGACCGGGGTGCCGCCGAAGTTGAGAAGCGCCGAATGGACTTCCGGCGGAGCAGCCATCCAAATGGGAGGAAACGGAATGGTCATGACAAGTTGCTAGCCCCAGGCTCAGATGCCGGCGGCTGCTCCCATCGCTGTGGCGCCCTGCGCATCGCCGGACAAGTAGCTCGCCGCCGACTCGGCGACCCCGATACCGGAACGCAGCAATTCCTCGTTCCCCATCGCAGCGGAGGCCTCATGCGCACCCCCGTGGGCGATCAGCATGGCGGCTGCTTTGATCGAGGGGGCATCAGAGCCCGGGGGAAGGATCATCGCGGTCGCCGCGGCGTGCACGGCGTTGGCGGATGTCATTCGGGCGAAGAGTGCTTCGACCTGCGCCGAGGCGCCTATCAATGCTTCGGGAGTGACGTCCAGCTGCGTCATGGAATTGCGTCCCCTCTCACTTTCTTGTGTTACGCCCCGCTCGGCGCGGGGAGGGTGGATGTCGCTTGTCGGCGTTGGTGTCGTGATATAGGACACTGTTGAGGATACCGCCAGCAAATGACACCCAGGTGTCGTCAGTCAGCAGAGCATGGTGTAGTAGTCCAATACCACCCCTGGTGTGCGCATTTAACATTGATGTAACAAACAAGTTTCGCTAAGGGCACAATCACGGTCGAGAACGGTCATTCCGCCGACGGGTCGCTCGCCAACTGCACGTAGCCGCCGTTTTCGGATCGCGCCGCAATCACGAACCCGCGACCTGGGGGTAGTCCGTCCTCGAAGGGAACCCCGCCGACTTTGTCCTTCTCGCGGGAGCCGAGCAGGATCCTGTTCGGGGTGTTGGAGGCGATCTTGGCCGACACCGAGATAGGGGTGCTTTCCGCGAGGAAAGCGCCGGCGGCCTTGTGGGTCATGATCACCCTCAGTCCGATCTGCCGGGCGTTGGCCAGGTGTTGAGTGAGCGGATTCCACGTCTGCGTGACGATCCCGTTGACCTGAACTTGTGTGGCCACGGCGTCGAGGTCGTCGATGAACACCCAGACGTTGGGTCCCTGGAACGTCCAGGACCGCCGGGCTTCCCAGCCGAGGTCTTTGGGTGGGGTTCGACTGGACAGCAGATTGTGGAGGGCCATCAGCCGTTCAGCCACCGCGGTGGGATCTTCTTCGTAATAGTCCTCACCCTCGATCAAGAACCGGGTTTCCTCTTTGAGGCGACGTTTGACGTCGAACACGCACACGATGGCCTTGTTGGTGTCCCCGGCACGGCGTGCGACCACGGTGCGTAGCAGGTTGCGCACCAAGGTGGTTCGCCCGGTCTTGCCGTCGCCGTAGACCGCCAGCAGTGGCTCCTCAGCGAAGTCGATGACCAGCGGAGCAAGGTCGCTGCCTCGCAGTCCGAGGGCGAACTGTTCGCCGGCCAGTTGGCCGTGGTCGATCTGCGCCGCTTCGACTGTGGTGGGCAACAGTTGGGGGCGGGGAGTCGCTCGGCCGGCGGCGGCGTAGCGTGCGGAAATCTCTGCGACCGCCTCGCGGGCTTTGGCGTCCAGATCGTCCATGGTGGGTTGTCCGTCGAGGCGTCCGACCGCGAACCGGATCACGTCAGCGTTGCTGTCAACGCCGCGGCCGGGTTGACCGGCGGGGATGAGGTCCTGGGGACGTCGCATGGCTTGATCGGGCCGGGGTCGGATTTGTGAGATCGCGCTGGCAGCCATTTTGAGTTCCCATTTGCAACTCAGCCGGGACTGCAGCTTGACGCCCAACGTGATCCAGTCCGCCGAGGTGATCAGGACGTGCAGGCCCTGGTCGGCCCCAATGATGCTCTCCACGTCGGCGATCTGTGGGTTCTTCGGGTGCATTTGAGAGGTGTTATCGGCAGTGAAATTCTCCCAACCATCGATGATGAGGAACATATCGACCGGGTAGCCGTCGTCGAGGGCGGCCTCGCCGGCGGCGCGGCGGCGGCGGTAGTCGTCCATGGACGCGACGTCGTGGTCGCGGAAGAGGCGGCGCCGCCGGCTCATTACCGCCTGGAGGTCACCGAAGATCCGTCCGGTGAGCTCGCGGCGATCGCGGCCGCCCACCGCACCGACGTGGGGTAGGTCTTTGATCACTGCCAATTCTGACCCGCCGTAGGACAGCGCATAGAAGCCGATCTCTCGGGGTGAGTAGCGAGCCGCGGCTGACAGTACGAAAGTGACTGCCACCGTGGATAATTCAGATGGTGTCATGCCCATCAGGGAGATGTGGCCCTGGCTGAGGGTGTAGGTGAGCAGGCCGTGGCTCAGTGCCCTGGGGCGGTCGATTTCACCCAACGGCCACCACGGTACTGCCGAGTTGGGTGGCTGGTGGGTGGTGGCAGTGGAAAGGACCGTGTCTAGCGGGATGGGGTCGTCGAGCGGGGGTGACCACAGCTGTGAAGGGGGTTTGCCCCAGTGCGCGGCTAGCTGCGGCCCCACCGTCAGCACCAACGATCGGGGTGGCCCGTCGAGGACTGAGGTGCCGGCAACGATTTCTTCGACCACCGTGTCGGGATCGCGTTCGACGGGGCTGGCGGTGAACGTGCGGACACGGGCTTTGGCTTTGGTGACCTTGCGGTCCACGGTCACCGGGGGTTCGTATCTGTCGGGGAGTAGGAAGCTCCGGAATTTGACGGGCTCAGCACCTGGAGCGCGAACAAAGTACCCGGTTCCCTTGTGCTGCTTGCCATCTGGAATGTGGTAGGCCTCTTCGGTGCCGATGATACGACGAGAGATTGAGGGAGAGGCCACCTTGAGGCCGAATCGATATTGGGTGTTGTCGGGGATTTTCTTGATGGCACCCTCGTCGAGAGTCTGGCTGGCGAAGAGGAAATACATGCCGTAGGAGCGGCCCTTGCGGGTGACGACGTCGAAGACGTCGGCCATGTCCTTGTGCTCGTTGAGCATCAGGGAGAACTCGTCGACGATGACGAACAAGTAGGGGACCGGAGGCAGTTCTGGATTGGTGGTTGCGCGAGCTTCGTTGTACTCGGAGATCTTTTCGAAGGCAGCTCCCTTGATCGCTTGCCCGGTGGTTTTGAAGTGGCGGCCCCGGGCATCGAGGATGCCGAACAGTGTTTCTCCGAAACGTTCAACCAGCGAACGTTTCTCTTCCATGTTGGAGACAATGCCGACGGTATGGGGGTAGCCGGCGAAGGCGTCCATGCCGGCTTCGTCTTTGAAATCGCCCAGCAGGACTTGGACCACATCGGGGGAGTGCTTCAGCAGCAACAAAAAGATGATGACGGTGAGCGTCTTTGACTTCCCGGATCCGGTCATTCCGATCATCAGCCCATGCGGTCCGTTACCGCCGTCGGCTTCGTCTTTGAAATCGACATACAGCGGCGCCCCGCCGGGCTGCAACCCAATGGGCACCCGGAGTAGCTGCTCAAGTGGGCGGTCGGCCCACAGCTCGGCGACATTGAGATGAGCGGCGTTGTCGATCCGCAGTAATGACAGAAGCCCTTGAACGAGTTGGGATTCGGAGTTCTGCCGCCCGGCGACCCCGATATCCCATTTGGCCAGCAGGCGCGCCAGGTTCTGGACCACAGTGGTCTCGATCAGGTCGGGCTCGGAACAAAACGGTATCCAGCCGAAGTTCCGCCATTCACGCATCACCACCGCGCCATCGGTGTCCTTGTCCAAAGAGAGGGACAACTGGCGGTCGTGGGCGGCGAAGTCGGGATCGGGTTGGCCGGGTCCTTGGGCGACGATGACGGTGACACCGTCCAGGGCGGCCAGCCGGCGGATGGTGCGGGGTGCGGCTTCGGGGTCGTCGACGACGATGACCAAGTGCTTGTGGGTTTTGGTCGGCCCCTCGGCCGTCGTGGTTCCGTCGGCGGAGAGGAGCTCAGCGCGGTTCTTGACCAGGGAGGCGACCATGGCCTCCACCTCGGTCAGTGAGGTCGCCAGCAGCCGGGCAGGCCCCACTCCATCAAGGTCGTCCCCACTTTCGGTGTGAGGGAGCCACTTGACCCACCCCCATTGGGATTCCAGGCGCGGGGACGCTACCGCGACGGCGGCAGCGGTGGGTGTATGCCAGGTCACGAGTTGACTGATCCAGGAGCTCACCGCCGCGGTGAACACCTCACGGTCACCGTAGATATCGATCCGACCCAAGCCGGAAAGGTCAATCACCTTGGGGCAGTGCGGAATCGACTGCTGAACCGCCCGCATGTGTTGCAACGCGGTATAGGTGACTGGCTCCAGGTCGAGATCAGAGTCCATCGGCTTGACCTTCACCTGGTTGGCCAAGGCGACCTCAGTGCGCCCTACCCGGATCTGGAGATAGTCGGGGTCGGATCTCCCGCGTTCCCACATGCGGGACTCGTCGATCGCCGCTTCGAGGAGGCCGGGATCGGGATGTGACCACTCGGCGTTGCGGCGCTGGCTGTCGGCGGCTTCCCGGATCTTGGCCGAGGTCGCCGACAAGTACCGCTGGTATTCGGCCCGCTCGGAATCGACTTCCTCGGTGGACATTTCAGAGGTGCCACCCTGCTGTTGCACCGATTGAAATAACCCGAGTGCCATCATGGCCATAAAGAACAGGTACATCGGGTTCATCTGCCGGATCCCGGAGATGAACATCATGACCATCATGCCGATGATCGCGCCCCCGAACACAAAGGGCAGCGCTTTCTTGATCGCCTTGACGGGAATGGTGCGCGGCAACTCCGGCGGCGGGTCGATCGTGAACCTGTCCTCGCGCAGCGCTGGTACGGCCAGCCGGCGGCTGGGCTTGAATATCTCACGCATGTGCGGCCTTTCGTTTCACGCGTTAGTGCGCGACGAGCGCGTCGTCTTTGGACAGTGCTGGGCCGGGTTGCAGCAGACTCAGAACTGACCAAGGAATTGGCAGTGGGTCTGTCTGCATGCCCAGCGCTTGCGCGGTTTTAGCGGGTTGGTTGGGGCTGTCTTCCAGCCCGTAACGCACACCCAGATCAGAGACCCAGAATGTCGACTCCTTGGTTTCTGACTGGGGGTGTTGGCCTGTGACTTGGACGAAGTAGCCGGCTCCGGGGGTGATGACAACCCGCGAGGCGGTGGTGGGTCCGTTCTCGGTCAAGGCCACTGGGGATGCCTTCGGTGACAACGGCAGGCTCTGGCCGGCCAGCAACGTCAGGCTCGACGTCGGGGCGTCAGCCAGTTTCACCCATTGACCGCAGGCGACCGGGTCGGTAGTCGGATTCAGGATGTTCAGCGCCGAGGCGGGGAAGTTGTCGACCTCCAAGGGCTGTACTTGCGGTGCTTTCGCGATTTGATCGGGGGTCAACTCCGGTGGCTCGATCAAGCCGTGCGCGTCCGCGGCGCGCAGCATCGCCGCGATGACCGGTGAAACCTGTTGAACCCCTTCGGCGGTCACAACCCAGTAGCGCAGTTGGTCGCCCTGATGGTCAGCCACAACCGACCCGATCACCGGAGCCGTACCGGGTGCCGGCCACGGGAACCGCGGTGGGTCTCCGGCGTTGGCGATGAACGGCACCACTAGGGGTGCTGATTCGGGGATCAGGTTGAGCAGTTGGCGGTTGATCATCCGCGGTGCGGGAGTGTCGATCGTGATTCCGACGGCCGAGGCCACTGCGGTGTTGTGCATATCGATCTTGGCGCGCTTGTTGTCCCAGATCAACCAGGTGACTGGCCCGCTCGTGCCCTCGGATTTGGCGAGCAGTGCCGATCCCGCCGGCAGGGCGGTGGCACGCCCCGGTCCGGCTACGGGATCGCCGGCGATGACGGTTGTTCCCGCCAATGATCCTCCGGCGGCATCGCACACCAACCAGCGAGAGTCGCGATCGGAGCTCTGTGACATCCGGCCCGGCGCGCCGGGTATGCCCAGGGTGGGGCCGAGTGGGAACTTGTCGAGCTCGGATGACTTGACCAATGTCGGATCGTCGGGTTTACCGAGGATCAGCCTGGCTGAGGCCAGATTGAGCACCGGATGGAGCTGATCATTGACCCGTACGTAGAGGGCGTTGGTTGAGCGGTCCGCCAACAGTGCGTTCTCCCCGGTGACCCCGGCTGGCTTGATGATCGACAGCACGAAGGCACCGGCTACCAAAACGACACCCAGCAGAGTGCTCACCGTCAATGCGCGGGCCTGACGTCGGAGGGGATCGCTGAGCATCCGGGTGTCGTGAAGGGCGACGGCATTGGCCAGTCGGCGGATTTGAAACCGCCATCCGCTGATCTGGTGGCGGGTGACTGCACCCCATCGCCACCGGGAGGCCTGACCGGAGTCGGGATCGGAGACCGCCGGGCTTTTCGACTTGAACCCGCGCCGCGGTGGAGTACCGGTGGTCATTCAATGCCCCCAGGAACAACGCTGAGAGTGGGTGGTCGCCGGCGGTCGAGGTCGATCTTCTGCTTGCGCAGCAGCCGTGTTGCTGCAGACCACACGTCGTCGTCAGTGATGGTCTCCAGCAGCTCGTCGGGGGCGTCAGGGTCATCTAGCGCACCGCTTTTTCTGAGCCGGTGATCGCGGTCCTCTTCGGCGCGTTCGAGCAGAATGTTGGCGAACCGGCCATTGCCAGCCACATCCAGGGCGCTGCGGACTCGGTTGTGGGTGTCTTTGACCTCAGTGGTCGCCAGCCTGCTAAAGACCTCGCTTAGCGCGGCAGTGTCGGCGAAAGCGGCGCCTCGCCGGACCGCGGCACGCTCGGTGATCTCGATCAGTTCCTCAACGCTGTAGGAGGGAAGCTCGATCTCGCGGCCAAACCGTGAGCGGAGGCCCTCGTTGCTGTCGAGGAATTCATCCATCTTGTCCGGGTATCCAGCGACAATCACCATCAGGATGTCGGCGTAATCGACCATGTAGCGGATCAATTCACCGATCACCAACGGGCCGAAATCATTCTTCGATCCGGAGTCGGTGAGGGTATAGGCCTCATCCATGAATAACAGCCCGCCGCCGGATTCCACGATCCCCCTAAGGATCTGGAGAATCTTTTTCTCCGACCCACCGATCACGTTGTCGACCAGATCCCCACGACCAACTTCGACAAAGGTCTCGGTCGGAAGAACACCATCAGCGCACAGAAGCTTGCCGATCACCCGCGCCACCATGGTCTTACCGACCCCGGGCGGGCCTTTCAGGACAAGATGCAACGACCTGGACTTGGTCGGCATTCCCTTGGCCGCCCTCCGCTTTTGGGCCAAAGCGGTGGACTCCAGCCGCTCGATCTCCTCCTTGATCTCCGTCATGCCGACAAAGTCGTTCAGCGCCTCAGCGGCTTCGACTTTGAGTTTCTCGCGGCGTTCGGCGCCCAGTTCGCGGGCGTGTTCGCGCTCGCCGGGTTCGGTGTCTGGATCCCAGAAGCTGGTGCGCGCGTCGATACGCGCGGGATTTGTGGGGGTGATGGCGTAGGTGGGATCAGCCAGGGCGGCAACAATGCTCCCCCGAAGACCTTCGTCGTCTACCCCGATCCCGTAAGCCTCGTTGAGCAGAGCGGTCGAGTCCTGATCGAGGGCGCGTGCACACAAACCGGAGATGAGCAGCGCCTCGGCGGTGGCATTGGGGATGGGGCCTCGGCCTCGGCTGGTCAACAGCTCCAAAGACTGTTCCCACAGTCCCAGCCGTGCTCCGGCAGTGCCGAAGGCCACCGTGAAGGCCTGACGGAGGGTGTCGTCGGGGACATTGTTGAAAGGTTCCAGGGTGCGACGGACGTCGTGCCAGCGGCCGGCTCGGTAGTACAGAACGGCCAGCACCCAACCGGCGTACAGCGGCATGTTTTCCTGCAGGCGCTTATCGACCATCTCGTGGGCTGCGGCATAGTCGCCGGCGGTGGTTCGCATCGATGCGCAGGCCAGCCGGACACCGTCAGCGCCGGGGGCGGGCAGGGTGACATACATGCCGGTGTCGAACGTGAAGTCCACGGCGTCCTGGTCGGCGTCAGCGGCGGCCAGTAGTTCACCGCAGGTATCCAGGGTTCGGTACGCATGCTCGATGACAGCGGGGCTGAGATCCCCGGCGGCTGCGCGGCCCCGCCAGCCGTCACATTGGTCGGGATACTGCGAGGTGAGCTGGGTGAATCCGTCCAGGGCGATTCGCAGGTCTGCGATTTGGGTGCGTCCGTAGACCCTCGCTCCGAGGTTTGCGCAGCTGGAAGCGAACAGGTCCACAGCGTGACGATCAACCATTGTCAGTGGTCCTCGGGGGAGCTTGCTGCCGTGCATGTTTCGGCTGCAAGAGCAGAGAGTTGGTGGTAGGCCTCTTGGCACATCGCCGTCAAGGTGTCGCTGAGCTTCTCGCCGGGAAAACGATCGAAGATGTCATCGGGGAAATCGGCGTCAATGACCATGCCTTCGCCGTTGAACACGATCTCCCCGCCGCCCTGGTCGGGGAATGGGATCGACACCTGGGTTTCGGCGAGCGTTTGTCGGGCTGCGCGGACCCGGTCGAGGAATTCTCGGCCGCGGGCCATCTCGGTGACGACGAGCGGATGCAACGGAATGTCCATCATCACCTACCCAGCGGAGTGCCGTTAAGGGATGGTTGCCGGAGATGCGTGTGGCTGGTCATGACCGTCAGGGTGGCACACATTTGCGACACGCCAGAAACACATTGCCGAGGGCGAACGTGCA
>CAZIRP010000021.1:45535-52482 GCA_964541665.1 uncultured Caldilineaceae bacterium
AGGGTGGCACACATTTGCGACACGCCAGAAACACATTGCCGAGGGCGAACGTGCAGGGGGGCTGAAATTCCCCTTCGCTCGTCGTCGGGCGGCCCAGGGCGGGATCCTGTTTCGCCCTGAAAGTTAGCGGGTCGGCGGCCCGCCGAGGGACTGCTGTAGTAGGCCTGGCCCAGGCCGGTCAATCTGATTCTGGGCGATGGCCGAGTCGTTGCCGGCGTGCAGTCAAATCCCCGGTCGTGGCCAAGGCTTCCAGAAAGTCGTCGTACTCGCGTCGATGCGCCTCGATCAACGCGGCGATGGCAAACAGCTCCGTCCGAAGCTCGGTGGTCTCTGCTTCGCCGGCTCGATTGGCTTCGTGAGCCAGAACTGAGACCGGGTCAAGTTCCCAGCGAGGTGCGGTCCGGGCGGTGGCCCAGCAAGCCGAGCAGATAGTGAATGCAGTACGCGCCTCCCCGTAGTCACTGATGCGTTTCGCTAGTTCGGTGACGGTGATACTCGAAACGGGATCAACGGGTCTGCCGCACTCGGTGAGTGCAGCGGTGCGCCAGGGAAAGGTTGCCCGGATAACGTGCTCGGGGGATCTCAACGCGTTGCCAGTTCATCGAGAATTCGATCTGCCCACGCGTCGCCGTACCGCTGGAGGTCGTCCTCCGCATCACGCTCACCGTCAACTGCCGTCACGGTTGTGATCGTCGCACGCCTTGGGGGACAGCCGCTATCGCTACAAACGGCTGGTGGTTAGTCCGAAGGGCCGGGGTCGCCCGGACCGACCGTGTGCTGCGCACTGCGTTGTCGCCAAAGCCGACAGACGGCTTCGCACGCTTCCGCGCGGGTGGCGTGCCAGTAGTCCTTGAAGGAGGGGGAAACTAATGTGCTGCCGTCACTGACTAACGCCGCCCATCCTGACCCCATCGGATACACAACGCCGACCGGTCCCACGTCGACAACCGGAAAGCTGGAAGCGTCCTTTACGTCAAGCACCACTTCGCCGCCGTTATTCGCGCACTGCGTCGATGGGACGGACGGAAGGACTTCACGCACGCGCCAGCCAGCGGTCGTGCGCTCCAGGACCTCGACCCACTGGTCAAGGCCACGGTCCACTCGGGCCCTATGGCCAGCCGCGATCGCCGATGAGCATCGCCAGTGCTGCGACACCACAGCTTCCTCGCCGCGGCGGTCACGCCAAACCACGCGCCACCGCCGCCCAACCATGCCGGGCCTGTCCAACTCGCGGCGATACTCTCCCACACAAGCCGGTGAGGCCGCCCCTTGCTCAGGGTCGCCATGCGGTCGTGGAAGGGCCGAAATCCGTGTGCGCTCAACGTATTTACCATCGGGTGAGGACTGGATGAGCGTGTCAGTGACGCTGAACCCTGCCTCTTTCAAAATATCCAGCAACCGATCCCGTGCTTTGTCCCCCAAGAATTCCTGGTAGCTCGCCACTACATCGAGAACGTTGGCGTGACAATTCGACTGGGGCCTCGGAGGCAAGTCCACTTTCCCATCGGGGTCCCATTGCCGCACGGCCTCTATCCAAGTCGGCCACGCGGTCTGCATGGCAGCGAGTTCGTGCCGGAGCTTCGGTTGTGAGCCACTCTGATGGATCGCAAGGACGTAGGCCGCGCCTGCCAAGCCGTCGACGTCGGGGCTCTCCCCACAGGTCTCCACGTATGCCAAGACCGCGCGACTGAGCGCGATCTGGGCGTCGAAATCAGCTTGAAGCGCCGCGGCCGGAAGCGGGTCTCGACTGAGCTGTGCGTGGTGAACCTTCTTGAAGACTTCGGCGCTGCAGGATGAAAAGCGCGTGTAGCAGCCCAGTACCTGTTCCAGTGCTCTCAGTTGATCGTCTCTCACGATGAACTCGCTCTGGCCGGGACGAGGCCTTACCTCAGCGGTGAATCGTTAGGACGCCGGCACCACGGCGGTGGCGGGGGTTCCCGAGCTACCGGCAGTCGGGGCCGTCGAAGGGCTCGCTACCGCAGCGGTGCTCGGCGCCGCCGCCGTCGGTGCAGGGCTGGCCGCCGGTGTAGCAGCGGCGGGTGCAGGCGAGGCGGTAGCCGGAGTTCCCGCGCTGCCTTGTGAGCCCTGCGTTGTGCCCGTGCTTCCTGTGGCCGGTGCGGGGGTGCCGGCGCTTCCTGTGGCCGGTGCGGGGGTGCCGGCGCTTCCGGAGGCGGGTGCGGGGGTGCCGGCGCTTCCGGAGGCGGGTGCGGGGGTGCCGGCGCTTCCGGAGGCGGGTGCCGGGGCTCCTGTACCGGTGCTCCCTGCGGCCGGTGCCGGGGCTCCTGTACCGGTGCTTCCTGCGGCTGGGGCGGGGGTGCCAGCGCCGATGCTTCCTGCGGCCGGTGCCGCGCCAACACCGGGTGTTGCGGCCGGCGCCGTGGGCGCTTGTAGTGGGGCCTGGTAAGGCGGGACGGCGGAGTATCCACCGGGGACGTTCTGCGCGGGATATCCGCCGCCGATAGCCGCTGTTTGCGGGTAGGGGCTCTGGACGCCGGCTACAGGGCCGCCAACCGAGGGGGGCTGAGGGAACCACACTGCTGTGTCGGTGGTGTCCGGGGTGTAGGCGATGCGATCTGGGGCAACACCGTTGGCGACGTCGAAGTAGAGCTTTCCGGTGGTGGAACCGCCCGGAGGCAAAGCGCTGGGGTTGATTCCCTCTCCGGTGGCCACCCCCCACAGCACCGGACTGTTATCGGCTCCAGCGCGGGCGCTGAAACCGGGTACAACGGGGATACCGCCCTGATCCGTCTGGATGGTGGCGGTGGCCTCCCACAGCGTTCCCGCGGGCTGGTAAGGGATCATGTCGTTGCTGGGCTTGAGATCGAAGACGGTCACTTGTTGGCCGCCGGTGGTGTCGGCGGGGGTACCGAACGGTGTTTGGGCGGTGTCGTCGGCGACGGCGTGGGGCGCCCACGCGCAAGCAGCTGCAGCTGCTGCCGATGCGAAGAAGGTGCTTCGGATGATGGTGGATTTCTTCATGTGTGGTGTCTTCCTTGTCAAACGGCTGCGACGTTAACCAGGCAAGTTACCAGCGAACAGTGACACCCGGTTGCGATCAGGAGTGGGTGGTCCACCACCGGTAGAGGCTTTCCAGGGTGGAACCACCGTCCTCAGCGCGGGTGATGTTGAGCAGCAAATGATCGTCGGTCGTCCACGCCACGATGGGGTGCCCTTGTTGGGTGCCACAAAAAAGGGTGCCGGCGACTTTGTCAGGGGTCGCGTTATGGCGCCACGCGCCCGGGGACAAAAGGCCGCCCGGGCAGCACCCGCCGGGAGACACAAGGCCCTCCGGGCAGCTCGTCGTCGCGGAGTCGTTGATGACTGTGTCCAGGCCCTTACGGAGTGCTTCACCGTCGGGCATCAGCAGATACCGCCCCGCTGCGGGTCCGTCCTGGTCGCGGTTGGGCGTGCAGACCATTTCGGCAAGCGATCCCGGGGTGGGGTTGTCGGGAGTACACGATCCGGGTGGGTAACCCTTGGGGAGCAGCCGGGCAAGTTGCGCTTCGGATTCGGGGTCGCGGGGTCGCGGTGAAGGGGCGGTTTCCTCCGTGCCGGCGGTCGCAGTGGGCTGATCCTCTGGCGCGGAGGTGGCGCGTGAGGACATCAGCCAGATCGCTCCGGCTCCGATCAGCGCTGCGGCTGCTAGGGCGGCGGCTTGAAGGTGTCTCGGGTTGAGCTGTGTCCGCCGTGGTGCCGGGGGTGGAAAAGTCCACGGCTCGGGGTCGATCGGCACCTGGGGAGTCGGCGAGGAGGTCGTGGTCGGGGCGGGTGCGTCTTGCTGCAGAGCCGCGATCGCTGCGGCAGCAAGCGCCTTACCGGTCTGGTAGCGCCCGCGAGGGTCCTTAGCCATCGCGGTAGCCACCACGGCGTCGAACGCCGGGGGTAGGTGCGGGGCGAAGTCGGTGACTTTCGGGGGCGGGGTGTTGAGGTGAGCATGGGTCGCGGCGGCGGGGTCTTCGGTTCCGGAAAATGGTGTGCGGCCAGTGAGAAGCCGAAACAGGCTGCACCCCAGGGAATATAGGTCGGCGCGGCCGTCAACGTCTGCGCCGCGCAGGACTTCTGGGGCGGCGTAGGCGACGGTGGCCATCTCCGGTAGGTGGGTGTTACCGGGTGGTCGGGAGATCCCGAAGTCGGCCAGTAGCACGTGCTCGTCTTCGTCGGGATGCTGGCTTTTCGACAGCAGGAAATTGGACGGCTTGACATCGCGGTGGATCACGTGGCGCCGGTGAGCGTAGTCAAGGGCTTTGGCGATTTCGGACACGATGTGCACCGCCCGTGTCGGTGTCATCGTTCCTTGCCGTAGGGCTTGGTCGGCGTCGGTGCCTTCGACGTACTGCATCGCAATCCACGGGATTCCGTCCTCGGTGGTCCCGCGGCGATAGATGGGAACGATATTGGGATGGGTAAGCCCGGCGACGATGTCGGCTTCGTGGGTGAACCGTGTCCGAAAATCCGCATCGTCGAACAGGTCGGATTTCAAGATTTTGAGCGCGTCCTCGCGAGGTAGATCCGGATTATGGGCGAGGTAGATCGAACCCATTCGGCCGGTCCCGAGGAGTCGCTCAATCCGATAGCCAGCGACAACCATCCCACGCTCAAACACCCCACCAAGATAGCTACCGAGACTGACATCGGCCGTTGCCTTTTGGTGGGTGAATGGGCGTCTGGCCGCCGGGCCACTCCCGGATGGACTCTCGTGGCGTGGCTTCGTGGCATCCTTGGTCCATGAAATCGCTGCTGGTCAGCCGCGGCCGAACGGCAAGCCTGGGGGAGCGCTATGGCGCACTTGGACGTTAATCCTGGCGACTTACTTGGTGTCGCCGATGAATACGCAGAATTACAGGCCCGGGCTTTGGCAATTGGTCCTCGCGTTGTCGAGGAGGTCGAACGGATCATCGCAACCCATGGTGCGATGGGGTATCCGGCTGCTCTCGGGATAGTGGTGGGCTTGGCGCGGGAACAGGCCGCGGTGGATATGAAAGCAGCACATTTCGGCCAATACAGTCAACGGTTCATCGAGCACGCCGCCACCTATGCCAGCGAGGATCTGCAGGCCGCGAAAACCTATGGCGCCCTGACAGATACCCCGATTGATGTGCCGATTAGCGGCGGTGGGGGATCAAGGCCTCCAGTACCCTCGGGGAGGGTCAGGTGTACGGAGTCGGAGTTCGGCGGGGGGTTTCGCTGTTCGGAGTATTTTCCGAGCGGGATGATCTATCACTTCCTGAGCGCGGTCGACCTCACTGGCGATTGGCCCGATTGGCCCGGCGCGTGAGTAGGAGGCTCCACCGATGACTGCACGAGACAGTGACCGCAATGAACTTCAGCAGTACGCGGCCCTTATCCAACCGCTTATTACCCGAATCGATGATCAGCGGTGGCGGGCACAGTACCCAGGATTGTCATGGCACGTGGTAGCCGATAGCGAGTCAGCCGCCGCCAGTGCGATCACCGAGGAAGCGTTACGACGCTTTGATGCCGGCGAGCCCGAAGCCCAACCGCCTGATGACCTTCTCCAGCGACACCTCCAGCGGCCGGTCGAGGGGGTGTACGCCCTTGACCGTGACCTGTTCCTCTACCTACGCGCTCACGCCGGACAGGCCGAGACACTTCGGGCTTTCCAGGAAGCTGAGCGACGACGCGGGGCCGGGCTTTCGTACACCAAGAGTGATTACCTGGCAGAGAGATCCGCGGGGGGCGGGGATGTCACTGATGTGCCTTAGCCTCTAGCTACTGGTTTTTGATTGGTAGTGCTAGGGGTGAAGGTTCGTGGCCGCTGAGGAGCCTACTCATGTGGTGACCGTTTTGGGTCGGCATGTGAGGTCGCAGACGTTGGCGGCGATCACCGAGGCTCTTGGCCGGCTCGGCACCGAAGTGAGGGAAGTCCGCAAGATCGCGGACTATCCGCTAACCGGCATCAGGATCCACGTCACCGCGAAATCCCATGCGGTAGGGGACGATGAGCTTCGAGCGGCGCTAACGGCAGTGGCCGCCCACGAGCGCATCGACGTCGCGATCGAGTCTGCCCGCAGGGCTGCGGTAGCCCGCAAGCTGGTGATGTTCGACGTGGACTCGACGCTCGTACAGGGCGAGGTTATCGAGATGCTCGCAGAGAGAGCCGGTGTTGAGGATCAAGTTCGGGAGATCACCCAAGCTGCGATGCGCGGCGAACTAGATTTCTCTCGTTCGCTTGAGCAGCGTGTGGCATTACTAGCGGGACTGGATGTTTCAGCACTTGATGAGGTGGCAACCAGCATCGTTCTAACCCCAGGTGCACGTACGACGGTACGAACCTTGCGGCAACTGGGATACCGCTGCGGGGTAGTGACCGGAGGGTTTATCGACGTGATCGACGGTCTAACCCGACAACTCGAATTCGACTACGTCCAAGCCAACAATCTCGAAATCGTGGACGGCGCGCTTACCGGCCGGGTTATCGGGAAAATCGTCGACAGGCCCGCGAAGGCGGAGGCGCTGAGAGACTTCGCCGAAAAGTTCGGAATCTCCATGGACCAAACTGTCGCAGTCGGCGATGGCGCCAACGATATCGATATGTTGAACGCTGCCGGACTTGGAATCGCATTCAACGCGAAGCCTGCCCTAAGAGCGGCCGCGGACGTCTCTCTGTCGTTTCCGTACCTCGACACTGTGCTGCTCATTATGGGAATCAGCAGCGGGAACGTGCCAGCAGCGCAAGCTGCCGGGTGAGCATAGCCCCGTGAGTTAGCGCGGCGGGGTTTTGCGCTGCCGCCGCGATGGCCAGGAGGTCTGTGCTTGCCCGGATACCGCATCTGCGGCCCCAGAGGGTAGAGCGGGCAACAACCGATCCTTGTAGCTAGCCACAAGCAATGCTTGTGCATGTCACTGGTTGGTGGATAGCATCGCGCCATGTCTGTCTCTTTGATTCAAGCGGCGGCTCAACGGGATGCCGCGGCTTTTGCCGCCAA
>CAZIRP010000021.1:52582-72971 GCA_964541665.1 uncultured Caldilineaceae bacterium
CTGTCTCTTTGATTCAAGCGGCGGCTCAACGGGATGCCGCGGCTTTTGCCGCCAAGATGGCAGGTTCTTCGTTGGAAGCTGCGGTGGACATCTGGTTGCGCCGCGTTGCGCATCGAAAACTCACCACCGTTCAGCGTGCACGTCTGGTCAAGCGCATCGAGAGGGGGGATGCCGCAGAGACCAAGTCTGTGCAATTGACACGAGCGGCGTTGCTGCGTGCTGCGGGGCTCGATGATCGGCCGGCGGCGGCGGCCGCTATTGCGGCCGGGGCTACCTACACCGAGGTGGGGGCGGTGCTTGGTATGACGCAGCAGGGTGCCAGCGCGCGGATGCGGTCGTATCGGCCCGCGGACGACGACGGAGATTCGTCGTGAGTGGGGCACTTGATCTTGGGCGTCACGTCTTAATTGTCACTGCGGCAGGATCATTCACTGTTGCTGGTAGGCAGCTGTCTGGTCCGGTCGATTCCGCCGGCAAGCTTGACAAGCTCATGGTGTGGGCTGCTCATAAGCACGGTGGTTTGAAACCGATCCCAGGTGTCGGTGATGAACCTGAGCCTGCGCGGGTGTGGGTGACCGGGGGTGCGGTCCAAGTGTTGACGGGAGAACCCGGCGGGGCGGGTGCGGGAGGTTCTTTGGGTCGGGCGTTGGCGGTGCTTGTCGATGAGGGGTGGGAGATTCGCGGCGGGCGTGGTCCGGAGTCGGTGGTCCTGGCCCAGGGGAGTGGGTCTCGGCGGGTGGTTGTCGAGGTGCTTGCCGAACAGCTGCCGTGGCTCGCTGGCGGCGAGGCGGAGGTCGCTGAGGATGCCGTCGAACTGGGCCGCCGGCTGCGGCGCTGGTATGCCGCGGTGGGTGTGCTCCCGGGGTCCAGCGGCGCCTTCTCGGGAGCGGTAGTGGCCGACCACGTCCTCATGGCCCGTCGAGCCGGCGGTCGCGGTGCCGTGGTCACTACCCCGGGTGCACTGCCGGGCTGGATCGCCCCAGAGATCAGGATCCAGCCGGCCTGGGCGATGCCGGTTGAGCTCGCCGAACGCGAGCTTCGTTATTGCGACGAACTGATATGTCTGACCCAGCTGTGTCCGGCGCTGGCCTCGGCGGGCATGCTCACCTTGGGCCATGGACAGCCGCAGGCTCTTGATGGCGGCGGTGCCGTTGCTGCCGCACGAGCTCCGAAGCGTCCGTTCGGTTTGTGGCTTGTTGATCTACCGGCCGCAGAGGGCCTGTCGCTGCCCGACACCCTGCCCCTTCCGCACCCGCAGATGGCTGTCGATCATCGGGTACAGGCCTGGGTGTCCACCGAGGATCTCGACGGACTAACCAAAGACATCCGTGACGGTGGGGCTGGGATACAGATCGGTGATCTCGATATCAGCGAAGCGATCGTCTGGCCGCAACAATCCCGCATGCTGGAAAGCTGGGCAGCCCTGATGCGGCAAGCCCGGGAGGCCGTCGCCGACGATGCCCGACTGCTCGCTCTGGTTGATGGCGCCGCCAGCGACTATCTCGCGGCGCTGGCGGACCCGCATCTGTGGAACGACGACATGGGACACCACTTCCAGCCGGCTTGGGCCGCGGCGATCGCCACGCACATCCGGATGCGGGGGCGGCGGGCAGCAATGCGGATCTCTCGTGAGTATCGGGCCTGGCCGCTCTACGTCGAGGGGGCGACGGTGGTGTACGGGCCGGCGCGCCCAGAAGAGGGTGACGATCCAGTTGACCTGTCCGACAGCCACACTCGGCTTGGCAGGAACATCACTGTTGCCCGCGCGGAGCTGTCCGAAGAGACGATCTTGGCTGTGCTGCTCGCTGAGTCCGCCAGCGATGTCGCGGGCGCGCTCACGTCCTCTTTGGGTACGGGCGTCGACCATGATCATCGTGTCGACAGCAGCCCTGTGCCGGATACCGGCGCCGGGGAGGCACCCGACGCTGACCCCCAGCATTGCGACGATGAAGATGCCGCTGAGGGTCAGGGTCAAGGGGTCGATGAGGAACGGGGAAGTCCTGAGCCTCAAGCAGCAGAGGATTCCGGCTCTGCACCGGTAGGGCCAGTCAAGACCCCCCGTGCGCGGCCAGCAGCGTCGGCGGGTGCCGTTGGTGGGATCCCGGCGGCGGTGCTGGATACCGACGGGCTCTGGCTGCCCGACGGTACTCGGGTGGAGGTCGATCCAGCGCTTGTTCATGTTGGGCAGATCGCTGAACTGGCATATGCCCACGGACTGGGATTTCGCCTGTCCGACAGGCATTCCGAGCCTGGCCAAATCTGGTTGAGCGTGGAGGCGTGTGAAGCGGTCGGGATCAATGTCGCCGCGATCGATTACGCCGACGCCTCCAACTCGCTGCGGGGGTTGACCACCGGAATCCCGTTCGTGGAGCGAGCATTTGCCGCGGGGTGGCGCTTTGGAGGAGTCAAAGAGCGGGAGCATCCTCGTCTGGGTACGTGGACCCGCGTCTATCGAGACGGTGAGGACCGAAAAGGTGTGTGGGTGGTCCTCACCGCGGGTCTCGGGGACGCTGACTCCATGCCAATTTTCGGTGACGAGTTCGACGAACCCACACCGGCACAGGTAGCTCTGCGGCTCCACTTGCTCGCTGACGCGCTGGGTTTCCCCTGGAAAATCAATGCTGGGGTGACGGCTATCGACATGATGACGCAGTCACGGCCCCAGACCTGGTCTCCTCGGGACTGGAAGAACGTGGTGATGGCACCGTCAACGACCGATGTCCCGTATGGGATCGCCGACGTGGAGGCCGACTTCAACTGGTCGCGGGAACCGACAAGCGACGAACGGGCGATGAAGTACTTGCACGCCTACGACCGGGGCGGCTCGTACGTTGCGGGTATCGCTGGAACAGAACTGCCGATCGGTGCTGCGACGCATCACCCGAATGGGGCAGAGTTCGATCCCCGGGTCCCCGGGTATCACCGGACGCTCATCCCTGATCAAGAGGACTGGCGACAGCCCTATGTACTAAACCCCAAGGGGTACAACTTCACTGAGCCTAAGTGGGTGTGCACACCGAGGCTTGAGCGTGCGATCAGTCTGGGATATGACCCGAAGATCGTCGAGTCATACACCTGGAAGGAGCATGGCCGGGTCCTGCTCGGATGGTACGACCGGTTCCGGAACGCCAACGTCGCTCTGGACCTCGACGATGCCGATTATCAAGCGGCCCGCAATCAGTCAAAGATTGTTCGCACCCACGGCGTAGGGATCATCGGGTCATCAGAATTTCTGAAAGGTAAGCCGGGGTTCAATCCGGAACGCCGATTCCAGTTGATGGCGAAAGCCAACGCCAATATCACCTATCGGATCAACGACATCGGGGTGCGCACGGGCAGTTGGCCCCTGGCGGTCCTGCGCGACACCGTGCTCTATGCCTCCAACGACGTCGACCCGGACAAAGCGTGGCCGGGAGGCCCCAAGCACTACGGGCGCGGCTTTGGACAGTACAAGCCGGAGCGCTCGGGCCTTTTAGAACAGCAACTGCCGTATCTGAATGGGCGCGGCTACCAAGGCAAGTCGGAACTTGAGCCGATCAAGGAGTGGCGACAGCAGCACGGCCTGGGTGCGGCAGCGGCGGTCCTGCCCAGATCAACAGACACGGGCGGTGTGTAATGGCTTTTGGGCGGCGGCGTAGTTCGAAACTCTCGATGAACGATCTGTCACACTCCCGGGTGGAGTCCGGCCCAGGCGGCCGTAGTCGACGTGCGGTCGATGTCGAGCAGGCCGCACGCCGTCTGGGAGTGTCCAAGACGGCGATCCGCGACGTCATCGCTACTGCCAAGCAGGCCTTCTCGGACAAAGTATTTCGTAGTCTCAGCGGACGCAACGAAGCGGACAGCTCGCAGACAGCCAGCCCCAGAGGCCTCCTCCAAGCAGCGTTCGGGCGCGGGCCGCGGGGCGGAGCAGTCAACGCCAAGGATGCCGCAGAGAGACTCGGTGTCTCTGTCGGAACTGTCCGTCGATGGGCAGCCGGCACACAACAGCCCTCCCGTGAGCACCTCTTGTCGCTGCGGTCAGCCGTGCGGCGGGTGACGTCCACCAAGGGGGGCCGAAAGGCTGCCACCGATGCGTTCCGCAACAGCGCAGCAGGTAAAGCAGCCCAGCGCGGCGACCGGATCGGGATGTCCGTGTACGCACACCAGGGGCCAACAATCAAGAGCACGGGGTATTCACGGGATCGCACGATCTTCCACCGTGTCGAGGCCACCGATGTTGAGGAAATGCTGCGAGCCTACGAGGAACGAGGCAGCGACGGTTTCCGAGATTGGCTCTGCGACATGGGAAATGACTACATGAACGAAGGTAAATATACCGGGAAAGATGATATTTGGGAGTTCGGCGACATCTACGACGTCCGGTTCGAGGGCCGCGAGGATGAGTGAGTCGAGCATCGTGCCGGTCCGGGGTCCGCGGTGGACCCACAAGCGGCTGGTGGACATGCTGACTGACTGCTATGGCCCGTCATCGCGTGGGGCTCTTGATGTGGCCGGGGTTGCAGCCCATCTCGGCGTTTCAACCTCCACAGTGCGTCGTTGGCTGCGCAGCAGCAACGGGCCGCCGAGCCGGGTTCGCCCCGGCGCGCCCCGGGAGCGGATCACACAGCTGCAGCGGGCCAGTGACTTTGCCGAGGAAGATAGCGAACGTCGGTACCGATTTGCGCTGCGGGCCATTGAGCAGGTTGGCCGCGGCGACATCACCCCGGCGTGGCGAGCGCATGGCTGGCTCGATGAGCACATTGTGGCGATCTTCAAGGTGCACGGAAAGCCTTGGCACCAGATCGTTTTCACCAAAGGGAACCGTCGTGCCATGAACGGACTTCGTCTGCGCGGGACAGTGGTGGGTGCTGTGATGGTCCCGAATCGATTTCACGCGATCGTTGTGGCGCACTTGGTGATGCTGCGTCAGCAGAAGTGGCGGGTGTGCCCTGCTGAGAGTCAGTTGGACAGTGGCCGGACCCAGGTATGGATGTCTGATGCCCCGCCCATCAACCTTGAGGAGCTGGCGGCTGCCGCGGTATTGGCTGCCGGTGGATGTCGGTCACCTCGCGGGTTGATAGGCGGTGGCGCGGCTTGCGGGATGGAGGTAGGGCGGCCGTAGGGCGCCTGTTCCGAGGGGACCGGTGGTAGTGCTGGTGTGGGGGTCGAGGCAGCGGGGTGGGGTTGTTCGGCCGAGGACACCTGGTTGATGTTCGTGGCCGGCGGACCATGGGGTGACTGTGGGGATTTCGGTGACTTCCCACCGGGTGACAACGCCTTCACCGACGCCGGTGTGTTTGCCGATTGAAGGGAGCTCGGTGAGCAGTTCGCGGATGGCGTCGGGGTCTCCGACGGCTCTCCAGGTGAGGTGGGTGGCGGGGTGGGCCATGACCGGGATGACGCGGCGTTGGTAGCGGCCGGTGTTCTCGGAGACGACCTGTCGGCCGATGGTGGGCGTGAGGTGTTGGAGGCGGTGGCGATCGGTGCGGGATGTGCGCCAGCGGATATCGGGTTCGGCGACGGCCTGGGTCCGGGGGTGCAGATCGGCGAAGGTCGCCATCCAGTGCCAGTCGGTGTCCAGGTCGGGGTTGCCGCAGCGGGCCAGGGGCAGTGGCAGGGTTTCCTGGGGTGCGTCGGGCTGGTAGGTGAAGTGGTGTCCTGCGGCGCGTGCGGTCCATTTGCGTCGGTGCCAGAGGACCGAGGCGAGTAGTCCGTCGAAGGCGACGCCCCACGGTCGGGAGAGCACGATCCCGTGGGGGGTTGTTGCCGTGATCTGTACCGGGATCATGGTGGGGCTCAGGTGATTTTGGACAGCGCGGTGATCGCTTCGTGGCGGTGCGCGGCCAGGTCGGATTGCCAGTCGACGGTGTCGTCGGGGAGGTGGCCTCGCAGCACGGTGGGCGTGGTCGTCGCGGTGATCCGGCCGTGGCCGGCGGCGGTACGGCCGCCGAGGTGGCCGTGGGTGGCGAAAGTGGTGAGGACGTCGCGGACAAACGCGGTCTGGGTGTCAGTGGCGTTGGTGAGGTGGACCCAGGTTTGCAGACGGGTACCGGCGGGCAGGGTTTCTTGACCGAATCGCCCTAGCGGACTGGTCTTTTCGTCGATATCGGTGCGGGGGGATTGGTTGGAGTCGGGGCGGTGATCCGAGAGGTGGGTGAACGACTCGTCGGCGAGGGTGCGGACCGCTGGCAGCCTGCCCGATTGGGGTGGGCGGGGCAGGATGTGGGTCAGTTCAGCAACTTCGGGTAGGACTTTCCCGACGTTGAGGAGCCCGGACATGATCCGGCCGGAGGCTGCGCCGCCGAACACCGCGATCTGCGGGAGTAGGGATTTCAGGTGGCGTTCGTCCTCGTCGGTGTAGGGGCTAGCCGATTTGGCGAGGCGCCCACCATTGGTCAGCAGGTGTGCAGCCGGGATCGGCAGCGCAGCATCTTCGTAACTGAGGATGGCCGCGGTGAGCTGCTCGCCGATCCGGCGGAGAACCCCTCGGAAGCTGCTTCCCGACACGATGGGCACCATCAGAATTTCACCGGCTGGGCTGAGGATCTTTTCGCGGCGGAATAGGGCGAAGTTATCGGTGCCGGCGGCGGTGTAATCCTCGCGGTGCACGATCGAGGACTGGGCCACGATGTCGATATCCCAGCGGACGGTGTGCAGGCTCATCCTCGGGCTGCTTTACGGTCGGCGGCAACGGCTTCGGCGATGATGCGGACCCGCAACACCAGCGCGGGCAGGCTGGTGTGAAGGGCGTTGAGAACCGGAAGCGGAGGTTGTCGGAGCAGGACCGCCAGTTCGAAGCGCCGTTCGGCAGAGCGTGGCGCGGGCGCGTCAAGCCAGGTCGAGACGGCCGACCACCACTCGTCGAGCGTGGTGGAGCGATAGGCCGCCCGGCGAACCCGGCTGGGAAGTATTTCGTCCCAGTATGTCTTTCGGTGCTTCTCGTCGGCGATCCAGCTGTTGTCCCAGTCGATGCTGTAGTGCAGCAGCAGCAACAGTCGCTCAGCGGTGTCAACGGCCGGGTCGTCCGGGTCTGCTGAGTCGCCCTGCGGGGAGGGCAGTGACTGGAGCTCGGGGACGAGCGCCTGCCAAACCCGGGTAGGGGTGAGCTCCGGAGACATGGGCGTCAGGGTATCGGTCGGTTATGCCACCCAGTGAAGTTAGGAGTTGTCGCCTGCCGGGTTGGTGAGGACCCGGGCTAATGCCCACAGCGGCGGAACTTTCCGCCACGATTGCAGCGACTCCCACGCTTGCAGGATTGGCGCCCAGAGCTCTGGCTGATGGGCAGTGAGCAGCACGGCGGGCGGGGTTGGGCGAGAGAGTTTGGGCCAGGTAGCAGCGACCGTGGTGCGCAGCCATGCGAGATCGGCCAGTCGTTGGGCCGCTGTGGCATCCCATGCGGTCACCAACCCATCAGTAGCGACATGACCCCATTCCGCGGTGGGCAGGATGTGCCGGCGGCGGGTGGTAGGCACCACGGCCGCCTGGGTGGTGGTCAACGGGCCAGCTGCCAGCATCGGGGCGAGCTGGTCGTCGGTGGAGTACTTCGTCAGTGAGGTCCCGGTGATCAGCAGGCTGGTCTGCTGAGTGGGTTGGTGGCTGTAGGCCCACGCGCACGGCACACAGAGCCGGCGGGTACCGAACGGCCAGGAATCGAAACCGGTGAATTTCTCGGAGATGATGCGGGAACTGGTCACGGTGAGCCCGTTCTCGCCGCACCGCCCACAGCGTCCGGGAGTCGGTGCGGGTGCGTCCACGGCGGGTTGACCGGCAGCAGCCCAGGCCGCGGCGGCGGGATCGGAAAGCATGCTGACCGTCACGATACGTGCCGATCTGGCGTCGCGGTTGCTAGCGTGAGGGCACGAAACGCTTCCAGGGTCAGGGTGATGGTGAGCCGAGGCGGCCTCGATCTGTCCAGCTTCGCGGCTGGAATATCGGGGCCGCCTCTGTGCTTCGAAAGCGACCGCTCGGTGAACAACCAGGTGTCGCGATTAACTCATAGACTGCCCGGTTGATGGTCGCGCGCCGAAAGACTGATGAGGCCCCACATGGGCGCTAAGACAGCAAGACCCAACCGGGAATCAACAGTGGTCGACGTCGAGGGCGGAGTGATCTCCGCCCGGGATATCAAGACCGCCCGCGAAGTCGCTGAGTCCGCGATGAGTGATCGGGAGTTCACCCGACTGGCCAACCGCATCCTCGACGAGGCGCGCGATGATGACTCATCACTGACTCGGGCTACCCGGGATCGTGACCGCGCCACCCCCCGCGATGTCAGCCACGTCGACTCCGAGCGGCTGCGTGGTGAGCTTCCCGCGGTGGACCAGTTCCGGAGAGCCTTAAGTGGTCGGCAACGAAAACTCCGTTCCGCGGCAAAGAATCGGGTGATCGCCGCGGCGCCGGCGTCTCAGCGCCAAGCAATCCGCAGCATGTTGATCGACGAAGATCCCGACGAATGGCGGCGCATCAACGGGGCGCTGCATCAGGCTGGCGGTGACGTGCAGCAGCTCGACGAGCGCGACCGGGTCAAGGTTCAGCGGCTGGACCGGGTGATCCAAAGCTACGAACGTGAAAATGATCGGACCCACACGGTGTACGTCGCCGTCAAGCTGCCAGACACCCACGGTGACATCACCGATATCGACAATCTGCCGGCCAACCTTCGACCAGGAGCGACCGTCGCGTTCGACCAGTTCACCATCGCTCGGCACAGCATTCACGAGACACCGGGTCATGACAGCGGCCGGTACCTGATGTTCGAGATGGCGACCAGCCGGGGCATGTACTTCGGGCATTCAGACAGCGTGGAAGACACCACGCACCTGCTGCCCCGGGGCATGCCGTTCGAGGTGGTATCTGCCGGGTACGCCGTCTACGAGAACGGCGACAGCTACGGGACGCGACTGATCCTGCAACTGAGGGAGCAACAACCGTGAACAGCAGGGAATGGGTGGTCCACCCGAACCGGTCCGAGCTCGGCCCCGATGACCCTGGCCGCAATGGACACTTCCGGGCTTCCGGTCCGCGTCGCCGGCCCAGCAGCAGAACCTCATCGGTGGGGAAGTGCTGTGCGCGAGTATCACTGCCGCTCAATCTGTCTCACCACGCCGACGCTGAGGGCACCATCAGCTTCGCCGGCGCTGACTGGTCGTTTGTGGTGGGCGCGGCCCATTCTTTCGCTCGCCAGCACACGACAGTTCCGGTCCCGCCGCCGTTCGGGTTCAAAGACCGCGGCCAGTGGTGGTGGTGGGACGGCACCACCAGCGACGAGTCGATCCTGGAAGGACCCGATGCGGTGGGGTACGTCGAAGAGTTTCTCAAAAGGCTATTCCCCGGCCAGGCGATTCTTCTGATGGATCAGCGGTGAGGGCAACCTCGCGGGAGCTGGACGTGCAGGCCCTGCGGGCGATCGCCGGGCGCCGGCGGGGACCAGCCTCCTATCGGTGCCTGCTTGACCGCATCGAGGAACATCTCGGAACCCACGATGGGTTCGTATCGTGGTCTGGCGGTAAAGATTCCACCGTCGTCGTGGATCTCGCACGCCAAGTCGATCCGAATGTGCCGGTTGTCTTTTTCGACTCCGGGTTGCAATTTCCCGAGACGCTGCAGTACCTGGAGGAGTTGAGCGTCGCCTGGAAATTGAACTTCAGGGTGATCCCGGCCGAACCCGACCTACTGACCGTGATGGTGGCACTGGGCGGGTTCGATCACCAGGCTCCGGATCGTCGGCTGGGGGTCGAGCTGTCCGAGCTGATGATTACCGGTCCGGCCGCCCAGGCACATCAGTTGTACGGTCAGGGCTCACTCTGGGGCGTACGGGCCCAGGAATCAGCTGGTCGCCGACAGCTGTATCGACAGCAGTTGGCTGCTGAAACCCAAGCGATGCAGGAACTTTCGCGGGCTGCGGTGAGGGCATCAGTGGGTGGGGTCGTTCGCCGCAACGACGGGACTGTCACCTATGGGCCGATTTGGGATTGGCAGAGCAGGCAGGTATTCGAATATCTCGGCGGCCGAGGAATCGAGCCTAACCCGCTGTATCGGAAATTCGCTCGACTGGGGATGCCGGCTCAGCAGATCCGGGTCGACTCCATTATCGACGCGTCCAAGCTGTCCAACGGGCACATCGGCTGGCTGCAGAAGGGCTGGCCAGATCTGTTCGATCGGCTAGCGATCGCGTTACCCCGGCTGCGGGAGTGGACCTGATGGCGCTCAGCGCTGATACCATTTCAGGATCGGTCGGGCACGCCAGAAGGCAGGCCCCGAACCTCCGGTGAATGGAGATCATCATGAGTGGACTGACAGGCGCGCTGCTTGTCGGTGCCCGCGAGGAGGATGACATCACCGGTCCGTTGGTCGAGTATCTCTGGTCGGATCTCAAGGCCCGACGTAACGCGTTGAGCTTGTGGCCCGAGGACCTGGCTCCGCTGTATGGAATGGAACTCACTCGATACCGCACCTATGAAAGCGGAGCGCGGGATCTGTTGGGCGCCGGCCAAGGCCTTGTCGACGAGCTGATCGCGATGGAGGCATTCGTCGGCAAAGAGACCGACAGGCTCGTTGATGAGGCCCCAGCCGCAGGCAGCGTGGTGTTGCAGGCAACAGCCGACCAGAGTGAGTTCACCACCCTCCACCCCCACGCGTGTACCCATCGACATCGGAATGCCTGGCCGGTGTCGTTACAGCACGTGGCCGTCGGGCGTGCAGCGGGAGTACTGCGTCGTGCCGGCCGTGATGTCCAGGTTTACCGGGCAGAGCGACACTTCGACCTGACTGCTGGCCGCCTCGCAGTCGGGCTTGGGAAGACCGAAACGGCGCACCTCTTAGGCCTCAACGTGAAGTCCTACTACTCCGCCGAGCGAGGAAAGACGCCTCCGCGACAAGGCTCCCTCGGGGATCTCCACGATCTCGACGACTTCATCGCGGCCGCAGCCACCAAGTTCGAGGTCAGCGTGGAAGACGGCGTCAACGTGATCTGCGTCCTCGACGACCAGGCCCAATTCGAAAAGCTCTATCCTCACGCACGGTTCGGTCGCTCCGACACCCCTTACCCCGTCCGGATGCTGCACGTGGCGGCTGGCCGTTGCGCCGGGAGCCTCGGACGCGCCGGCGCGACCGCGCACATCGCTGTCGTCGACCAGATGTAGGGAAAGCCGGAGTGCCCCTTGCCCTTTAGGCATGGGGCAGTTTGGGAGTCCCCAGCTAGAAGAGCGTGGGGTGGGGCAAGGCCCCCGTTTCCAATTTTCCGAACCAACCCCACTGGGGCCATTCACCATTTTCACCACCACCACCACCACCACCCCACCACCCGTTCCCGGGTGGGGTGGTGGTGAAACCCGCTCTCCCGTAATGGAATACATGTCGGTGACAGTCGTTTAAGACACCGTGTTTGTCGGTGTTGATCGGTAAAATACGTGGTGTAGGGCAAGCCATTCCGGCGGGCCCACGAAACCCGGTGAAGGGGTGTGTCTGCTATGCCATCTATTGCAACCGAACTGACGAATTGTGTCTCATGCGATGAGGATTGCGATCTGAATCTCGCATATTGGTGTGAGGGTTGTTCCGAATACTGTTGCAACGATTGCGGTCCGTGTCGTGATCACGATGACGATGACGATGACGATGACGATGACGATGACGAGTGCGGCGATTCGCGTGTGCGGGGATACAGTTATCGACCAGCGAAATTCCGCCCCAAGGGCGACTATTCGTCGTCTCCGTTGCTCGGCGTTGAGCTTGAAATTGGTGGCGCGGACTGGGTTATTGCGGATTCTGTCACGGCGATAGACGCCGTGGAGGACCACCTGTACATGAAACAGGATGGGTCGATTTCGGGTGTCGAGATTGTGACTCATCCGATGACCCTTGAGTACGCACGGGAGTACCCGTTCGGTGATTTGCTCACCGCCTTGCGGGGCGACTGCTATGTGAACAATGGATACGGCCTGCATATCCATGTGTCGCGCAACGCATTTCGGCGATGCGGTGTGGTGTCTGCGGCGCATCAGATGTTGTGGTTGCTGTTCATCTATCGGAATGTCGACGACCTAGAGCTACTGGCACGTCGGTCGTCTAATCAATGGGCTGCATTCCGCAAGCCTGTGCGGGGTGAGCTTGCCCGCAAGGCGAAGTGTCCCACGCAGCACGACCGGTATGTCGCCGTGAACTGCAACAACGAAAAGACGTATGAGTTGCGCTTTTTCGCGTCGACATTGTCTGTGCGTGAATTCTACGCCGCTATTGAGTTCGCCGATGCCAGCGTGCGGTACACGAACGATATTTCGACCAGTGATGTTCTTCGCGGCGGCGCGATCACATGGGAGCACTTCACGCGATGGGTGCAACGCAATAACTATCCGCAGCTCGCCGAAGAAATTGCGATTACCGCCTAACTGTGCTCGGGCACAACCCCATTGGACTTGTAGAAGGAAACGAATTCAAAACAATGTGCATGTTAACTTATTTTCCGCCGAATACTGCCGCCGATAGAGTCGCTCTGTTCAACGGTGGCATGAATAATCCGCACGGACACGGCTGGGCGATTGCTGCCGGTGATCGGATCATCTCGGGTAAGTCGATGGACTTGTTAGAGGCTCTCGATCACTTCGAGGAAGCCCGCGACGATAACCCTGGTGGCCCGGCGCTGTTCCATAGCCGATGGGCCACACACGGCAGTATGGGGGTCGACAACGTCCATCCGTTCATCGTGGGGCGGTCGCCCCTTACGGTGGTTGGGCACAACGGGGTTTTACCCGTGGTCGCTCACCCTGTTGGGCGAGACGAACGCTCCGACACACGGAAGTTCGCCGACGAGATTCTGTCGAGTCAATTCCGACGGCTGGACAGGCCCGGTGTGCAGCGTGCGCTCACCCAATGGTGCGGGAGTGCCAACAAGCTGGTGATCCTTACGGTGGACCCGCGCTACCGGTGTAGCGCCTACCTCATCAATGAAACTGCTGGGCACTGGGATGGCGAGACCGGCATCTGGTACAGCAACAGCGATTACGTGGATTGTCGTGGTGAGGGCGTGTATTCGCCGGGCGATCTGGTGCTAGAGCGGTACGACGAATGGTGCGTGATATGCGGCGCGTGGGGAGGTATTGACCGGCAGGGCTATTGCGAGTTCTGCCGGTATTGCCAGGACTGCTATGAAGATGTTGGCGCTTGCTTCTGCTGGGCCAGACAGCAGAGTTTCGTCGGGCGCGGCCGCATGGCCTAAGCCCCACTGGCTGACGGCAGGGTCGGTCGGGTCGGGACTGACGACCTGACCGCCCCTGCCTATCCCAACATCGTCCCGCCACCCACCACTGCCACCCCACCCGTTCCCGGGTGGGGTGGCAGTGGTGGGTCCTACTCAGGGGGCGGCGGGTTTTGTCAGAGGGTAGTTGTACGGTGATGGGCATAGGGCAAGCCAGCTGGGCGGGCCTGTGAATCCCGAAGGGGGAATGTAGATGTCTGAGGTGAGCGTGGGTGTTGGGAGCGGGGTTGGTGGTGCTGTCTCTGGGGCGATGAAGCTGGCTCGTCAGGCGATCGCTGCAGCGCGGTTGGTCGCAGCGCTAGGCCCTACCGGCGGTGTCTCTGATGCTTGCCAACGGGCTGTCCTGGAAGGGTTTCCGGGTTGGGGGGTAGTGGCGAAGCTGTTCGATCCCGAGCCTGCGGGTGCCTGGGCGTTGCTGGCTGACGAACTTGAGGATGTTATTGGCTTGGAGATGGCCAAGGCGGCGCGGGTGGTTGATACATCATTTTTCACCCCGGTCGAATTGGTTGAGCACATCTGGGGGGTTTTGCTCGCGGCGGGATTTCGTGGTGGTTCGGTTCTAGACCTTGGCTGTGGATCTGGAGCTTTTCTGCGGCATGCACCCGCTGATATTCCGGTCACGATGACAGGGGTCGAGTGCGACCCGACCTCTGCCCAGATTGCTCGGGCACTGTGCCCCACCGCCAACATCATTGGCGGTGAATTGCAGTCCATTGCACTGCCCCACAAGCGGTTCGATGCAGCAGTGGGGAACGTGCCGTTCTCGTCGTCACGCGTGCACGATGGTGCGACCGGATTCTATGGGCCGCTGCACGAGTACTTCGTCGCGCGAGCAGTCTCGGCGGTCCGCCCCGGCGGCTATGTGGTGGTCGTGACGTCGCGTCACTTACTCGACGGTGTTCATGGTCTTTCGTCGGCTATCAGCCGGCAGGCTGATCTGATGGCGGCGGTTCGTCTGCCGTCGGGATATTTCCGGAAATCGGGTACCGATGTGGTTGCCGATGTGCTCATTCTGCGGGTGCGTGACGGGGACGAGGATCGGCAGGGGTGGGCTCCCGGTGATCGGGAAGGGCGGAGCCTTCTGGAGGGCACTGTTGGTGGTCGGCCCGTACGCGAGTGGGTGAGTGCGTTGTGGGATCAGCATCCGGGTCTGGTGGCGGGCGAGATGCGCCTGACGGGTTTTGATCGGCAGCCGTTAGCGGTGGATACCGACAATGCGCCCGGTGCTGTGGCCGGCGCCTTCGAGGCGGTGGTGCCGTTGTTGGTTCCCTACCAGGACCCCATTTGCGCGCCGGTCGATCTGGCTGATATCCGACTCACTGATGATCAGGGCCGCAAAGAGGGTTCCTTTCATCTCGTCGATGGGCAGGTGGTCCGGGTCGTCGATGGCGAACTGGCGATAGTGCCGCGGCCGAGCGCAGAGCTGCGAGCCTTGATCGGTCTGCGGGATGCGGCGGTGGAGTTGGTCACCACCGAGTCGAACTGGGACAGTCCAGACCATGCGGTGGAACCGCTGAGGGTGGCCTGCCGGTCCGCCTACGAGGCCTATGCGAATCGTTGGGGTGCACTCAATCGTGGCGTGCTCACCGAAGGAACTCCGGACCCCGAGACGGGGATGCCGCGGCTGGGTTGGCGGACCCCGAATCTTGGTGGATTCCGTCGGGACCCTGACGCGCCGGTCGTGCTTGCGTTAGAGCTATTCGATCAAGACAGTGGGGAGGCCTCACCTGCACCGATCTTGATGCGACGGGTCAACAAGCGCCCCGCCCCCGTCGCCAGCGCCGCCACTGCGGGGGAAGCGCTCGCGATCTGCCTGGGAGAGGGCCACGGCCTGGACCTCGACCGCATCGCCGGGTTGCTGGGTTTGGCTGGGCGTGATGAGGCATTCGATGCACTTGGCGAGCTGGTGTTCCGGGAGCCGAATGATGGCCGGCCGGTGACGGCCCGCGACTACCTCTGTGGTGACGTGAGAGCCAAGCTGCGGGAGGCGTTGGCCGCAGCGACTATCGACCCCCGGTTTGAGCGCAATGTGGCCGCGTTGGAGGCGGTGCAGCCGGCGTGGCTTGGCCGTGAGGAGATCCGCATCGAATTGGGGTCACCTTGGGTTACTGCCGGCGACGTTACCGAGTTCTGCGCAGAAGTATTCGGTGCACGTGTCAGCGTGGAACACGTTGTGCCGCTAGCTGCGTGGGAGATCACCGGCCGAAGCCCACTCTCGGCGGACGCTCGGATCACCTACTGCACCAGCCGCATGGACGCCGTTGCGCTGCTGCAGGCGGGGCTCAACGGCGCCGCCCCGGTGGTCTGGGATGAGGTCTACGACAGTGATTCGCGCAGATACCGCAAGGTCCGCAACGCCGATGCCACCGAGGCCGCCGAGCAAAAACTAGCCGCCATTCAAGAACGCTTTTCGCTATGGGTGTGGGAGAACGCCGACCGTGAGCTACGGATCGTCGAGCAGTACAACCACACGATGAACGCCCACGTACTACGCCGGCACGACGGATCCCATCTAACGTTCCCCGGCCTAGCCGACGGTGTCGAGCTGTGGAGTTGGCAAGCCGACTTCGTCGACCGCGCTGTGTCGACACCAGCGGTGTTCTGTAGCCACGAGGTTGGCCTCGGAAAGACTTTGACGGCAATCACTTTGGCGATGACACTTCGTCAGTTTGGGTTGGCGAATCGGCCCGGGCTAATCGTTCCACTGCATCTCATAGAGCAGGTAACCCGCCATTGCTACCAGGCGTGGCCGTCGGGACGATTCTTGATCGTCACCCGTGACGATCTTCACGGGGATGCGCGCCGACGGTTTGTAGCGCGGTGCGCGACAGGCGAGTGGGATCTGGTCATCATGACTCATGAAACCTTCACATCGCTGCCGGTTCCAGCTGCCGTCGAGCGGGCGTGGTTGGAGGACCAGTTAGGAGAACTGGAAAACTTCGCCAGGACGGCCGGCTACACAGGGAAACGGATCGCCGCGGCGGTCCGATCCTTGCAGGGTCGGATCAGTCGGTTGCGGTCATCGGTCAACGATCCGAACGCAATCACGATGGCCCACTTGGGATTGGACTACCTCATTGTCGATGAGGTCGACAAATTTCGCCGATTGCCGGTGACCAGCCGGGCGGATGGATTCAGCCTAGGCTCCTCGAAGAGAGCGTTAGATCTCTACTTGAAATTGTCGATGCTGCGCCGCGCCAAGGGCGAACGACCGCATGCGTGCTTGATGACGGGAACACCGTTCACCAACACACTCGCTGAGGCATATGTCTGGACTAGCATGCTGGCCCCAGAACAGTTGGCGCGTACAGGATTAACGCACTTCGACGCGTGGGCAGCGCAGTTCGTACGGTACAAGGTTCTGATCGAAACCAGCCCAGATGGATCGGGATTTCGGTCGCGCCGCCGGCCGGGCACGATTCAGAACGTGCCTGAGTTGCGCACGATGCTGGCCGAGTGGATGTCGATGGTTCGCGCTGACAGTGTCGGGCTGGCGCGCCCGGCGGTAGTGAACCATACCCATGTCACCGAACCGACCCCCAGACAGCGCGAATATATGGCCACGCTCGTCGAGCGGGCCGATGCTCTGCGGGCTCGCCGCTCTTCGGCCAACGCCGACAACATGCTGTTGATCTGCGGGGATGGCCGCAAAGTGGCGCTGGACCCGAACCTGGTCGGGATCAGTGAGGAGGCACCGAAGTTAAATGGTGTTGCCGCACTGGTCGCTGATATCTACCACGACACCAGAGGTAGGGTCTACGCCGGTTCAGACCGGCCGGGTGCGTTTCAACTGGTGATGTGTGATCTCGGTACCCCCAGGAAGGGCGATGCACAAAGCTATGGGCGCATCAGGGCCGCCCTGATTGCCCGGGGCGTGCCGGCAGAGGAAATTCGCTTCGTGCACGAGGCCACCACCCCACGAGCTCGGGAGGCACTGTTTGCGGCCTGCCGTGACGGTCGTGTGGCGGTGTTACTGGGGTCGACGTCCAAAGCCGGTATCGGTACCAACATGCAGAACCGGCTACATTCGCTACACCACGTTGACCCGACCTGGACAGCCGCGGCGTGGGCGCAACGGAACGGGCGGATTGAGCGAAACGGTAATCAACATGACGTCGTCAACATCCATTCGCACGTAGCCAAACACACCTTTGACGCCTTTATGTTCGGGACTGTGGAGCGCAAAGCGCGTGGGTTCGACCAGCTGTATCGATCGGACGGGCAAGCCCGAGAGATCGAGGACATAGGTGATGAGACTCTGACGTTCGGCGAGCTGAAAGCGGCTGCCGCCGGAAACGACCTTCTGTTGCGGCAACACGAGTTAGAGACTCGGGTGCGCAAACTGAGGTTGGCGTACGTCACGGTTCAACAAAACGTCCGGACACTGCTGCAGCAGGCAGCATCCGCCGACAAAGTCACCGAGGCGGCGGCGGACAGGGTTAAGCGGCTCCAGGACTTCGCTGATCTTCGGGCGGACATGGGCACTATGGACTTGGCGCGCGTGGGTAAGGGCGCGTGCTCGGCCCGCGATGTCTACTCTTCTCGCGATTGGATAGCCGGCCGGATATCGGTCTGCATCGCCAATACCGATCCGGGCCAGCGTTTGGAACTGGCCGTCGGCTATCGAACTCTGTGGGCCGAGCCGTTGCCGGGAAAGGTACGCAGGCGGGGACCCGCGGCCGTCACGGCATGGGCCGAAGCGATGGTGAGCGCCTGGGTGGCTGGCGTTGATCGAGAGATCATCCAAACCCGGAGTCGGATGGCGGAATCGCAACGTCGGGCACAGGAGGCCCGGAATACTGCGGCTAAGACCGACCTCAGCGAGCCGGCAGAGCTTAGCGCCGCCCGGGTTGAACTTGCTGAGGTCAACCGGGCCATCGATGAGGCGCTAGACGTGAGCGATCCACCAGCGGCGGCGTAGCCATCCCAGGGTGGGGCGGGCCTCGCTCCCTAAACCGTGGGAGGCCGCCCCACCCCCCCGCCCGTTCCGGGGTATGGGTGGGAGGTAGATGCGTTGGTGATAAGCCCCCTTATCGCCGTGGATGGTTGAAACGATGGCGCGATGGCGTATCAAAATACGGGGTAAGACGTTTGGCGCTTCGGTCCGCAAGCACCCGTTGTGTCCGCGTGAATGTCGATAGATGGGGAAGTCGATGGGCAGTGACCAGGGCGAGTGGGAAAGACAGGTTGAGCAGTTGCTCACGCCAATGATGGATAGAGCGGTTGAACAGTTCAGGGTGGGCATGGTTGATGGGGTGAGGTTGGGTATCGGAATGTGCGCGACAACGGTCGACTATTTCATCGACCGCGCGCCGACCTTGACCGACCCGGACCACGTTGACGCCGTGGTGACGGTGCTTCGTGCCGTTGCTGCGGTGATGCGAGAACAGTCAGCCCGATTCACCCTCGACCAGTGACGAGTCGCGGGTACAAGCGGGGACGCGGGAAATCGGGGTACCTGGGCGGTCGCCCAAATTTGTCGGTGGGTACCGATAGATTCTCTGCTGTAGGGCAAGCCAATTCGGCGGGCCACAAACTCCCGGAAGGGGACTGGCATGACTGCAATCACCGCGGAGCGGATCTCATCTGTTGTTGACGGCAACGGTGAGGCGAACTGGCCCGCTCTGCTGAGCCAAGCGCTAACGCTGCCCGGAAAGATGGGCACTACCTATTGCCGGTTCTACCAATACTCGCTCCTCAATCAGATCTTGCTGTTGTCCCAAGGCGTCTCCGAGCCGTGCGCATCCTTTAACGCCTGGAAGCGGCTAGGCCGGACTCCCATTAAGGGTGGTGGCCGGTATGTGCTCCACCCCCAACCGTTTCGCAAGATTGACGAGGACACCGGTGAAGAGCGGACCGTCGTGTGCCGATTCCGGTTGAAGCGGTCCACGTTCCCCTACTCGAATACGGTCGGCCCGGAGATCGAGTGGCCCGAGCTGCCCGAGTGGAACCTGCGCCAAGCGCTGTCGGTGCTCGACATCGAACAGGTGCCCTTCCAGATGATCGACGGGAACACTCAGGGCTACTCGGTCGATCGAAAGATCGCGGTCTCGGAGATGGCGCGCTACCCCGTCAAAACGGCGTTTCATGAGCTAGCCCACGTGGTGCTCGGTCACACTTCTGCAGAGGCGCAACGGGATGATGAGCAGCTGTGCCGTGGGGTACGCGAGTTCCAGGCCGAAACCGTGGCCTACCTGATCGCCCATGAGACCGGACTCACCGCCTGGGCACCGGAAGAGTCGCGCGCCTACATCCAAACGTGGCTGGGCAACCAAGAGGTTACTGACCGCCACATCCGATCGGTGTTCACCGCAGTGGACAAGATCCTCACCGCGGGCCGCGCGATGAATGCGGAGGTGCTGGGGTGATGACTGACAGCCATGAGGGTGATACGGGCTGCGCCCGGGGTACCCCGGTGCCGCTGGTGCTGTCCCGCGACCACGAAGGGTACGTAGGCTGGTGGGCACGTGAAGCGGATCGCGACGAAATCGTCGAACTACTGGCTGCACTCACAGACGATGACCCCAGTGATTACGAATGCTGGCTGCACAGCCTGGTCCTGTCGGTGTTCCAAGGGGAATCGCCAGTCGAGTGGTTACGCGTGCAAGGGCTACGCCCAGGACTTGAGGTGCGGTATCTCTCGTTAGACATTGAGCCGTCCCACGACAGTGAGGGGATACGTGACGGCGTCGATGTCGTGATGCATCTGTGGCCAGATTCGGTGTTTTCGGTACCCGCTTTGACCGTCTCGGTCTATGTGGATCGCCCCGCGCGAGTGTTCACACCCACGGCCGGCGCGGACGGCGCGGACCCGGGCGCTACACTAGCCGAGGTCATCGACGTAGCGTTGGCACTCATCAATAAAGAGATCGCCGACCGCGACAAGTTCACGGACAACGCCCGGCTCCACGTATAAACGATGCGATCTGGCGGCTACCCCTGCAACCGCGTAAGCGGTTGCAGGGCAAGGAATTATGACCCTGCGCCGCCACCTCCTAACACCCCGCGGCATCGCGTTAGCGATGCAGTCCGAAAACCTAACCGCTGCAATAACATTCGAGTCAGCCGCGTAAGCGGCTGGCGCACAAGGCAATTCACGGGCGGGCTTGCCCGCACGTTCAAGAAGAATGGGCGCAGCCCATTCTGACAGACAGACGG
>CAZIRP010000022.1:0-20634 GCA_964541665.1 uncultured Caldilineaceae bacterium
GTTGCAGATGATGGGAGTACGGCGCGAATTCGAGAGGTGGGCATGAAAAAGCTGGATGCAAGCGCCAAACGCAAGGCGCAAGCTTATCAAGAGCAGCAAACCGCCAGGCAGGAAGAGAGCACAGCGGAAAAGCCTGTGCTCAGCAGCGAAGAAGAATATCACGATCTCGTCGGGCGGCGGATCGACGAAGCCATCCGCAATGGGGCTTTTGACAATCTGCGGGGCAAGGGCAAGCCGCTCAATCTCCAACGCAACCCCTACGTCCCCCAAGAGATGGAGATGGCCTATTCGATCATGCAGAATAACAATATCGCGCCGGAATGGATCAGCGACCGGACGGAATTGTTGCGCCGCATCGAAGCGTTCCGTTTACAGATTCGCACAGCCGTCCACACGTACCAGGCCCAACGCCAGGCATCCTCAGCGGCTGCGGCGCGCGCACAATTGGCGCAGACCTGGCATCAACAACTCCAGGAGCTGGAGGCTCGGCTCCAACAGCTCAACCGCCAGATTGAACTCATCAACCTCAAGCAGCCCATAGCCCGTCTGGAAGTCTTTAAGTTGCTCCTCAACGAGGAATTAACCCGCGCCGGTTGGGTGGCAGATTAGACGATTACGCAGATTCCGGCTTTTCCCCTGTAAACGCTGCGCACTCTGTGGCTCGATACCGAAAGCGTTGCTGGGGTTTACTAAAAGAATCTCCCTAAGTCTCTTCAAATCGCTGGAGAGATTTAGGGAGATTTTTGATCGAGCAAACAACAGTTGATAAATTACTCGCTTTTTTACCCCGCAGCGCACAAGGGTTTTCTTCGTGCTCTCGGTGATCTTCGCGGGCCAATCCTCGCGCTGCTTATCACCGCAACATGGCCCCGCGCTACCCGTGTCGCTGCATAAAGCGATACATGCGTTCCAGGGCCTGCTCAATGTCATCAAGGCTGCGCGCATAGGCACAACGGACATGCCCTTCCCCGCCCTGGCCAAACGCGCTGCCAGGGATGACCGCCACGCGCTCTTCGAGCAACAGCTTTTCGGCGAACTCGTGTTCATTCATGCCCGTGTTGGCAATGCTGGGGAAGGCATAAAAGGCCCCGCGCGGCTCGAAACAATGCAAGCCGATCTGGTTGAGCCCATCCACAATCAGGCGGCGGCGCTGGTCGTAACTAGCAACCATTGCCTGCACATATTCCTCCACCTCAGGGTTGATCAGCGCTTCGAGCGCGGCCGCCTGGCCAGTGGTCGGGGCCGACATGATCAGATACTGGTGGATTTTGCGCATCGCCCCCAGAATTTCGGTCGGGCCCAGCGCGTAGCCGATCCGCCAGCCAGTCATCGCATAATCTTTGCTCATGCCACCGAGGTGGATCGTGCGTTGCGCCATGCCGGGCAAGCTGGCAAACATCACGTGTTGATGGTTGTTATAGACCAGACGATCATAAATTTCGTCGGAGATCACCAGCAGATCATGGCGCTCGGCGATCTGGGCGATCTTGAGCAGGCCGCTGCGGTCCATCACCGCGCCGGTCGGGTTGCTGGGGAAGCCAATCAGGATGGCCTTGGTGCGCGGGGTGATCGCTGCTTCGATCGCCGCCGGGGTGATCTGGAAATCATCGCAGGCATAGGTGGGAATATCCACCACTTTGCCGCCAGCCAACAGCACGCTCGCGGTGTAGGCCACGAAACAGGGTTGCGGCACGATCACCTCATCGCCGGGGTCGAGAATCGCCTGCATGACCAGCGACATGGCTTCACTCACGCCAACGGTGATCAAGACCTCGGTTTCGGGGTCGTAATAGGGGCCATTGTGCCGGTCCTGCAACATCCGCACGACCGCTTCGCGCAATTCCAACATCCCGGAATTGGAGGTGTAGGCCGTATTGCCACTGCGTAAACTTTCGATCCCGGCGCGCAAAATTGGCTCGGGGGTGACAAAATCGGGCTCGCCAATGCCGAGGGTAATCACATCGGTCATGGTTTCGGCGATATCGAAATATTTGCGAATACCCGAGGGTGGCACCGAAATTACCCGCTGGCTAAGTCTGCTCGCGTGGGGACGCATCTGATTTGATTTTCCGCTTTGAGATGGTTGTTGAATGAGGCTGGCTGGTTGAGTTGGCACGAACACACTAGTCATACGAAAGATCGGCCTCCGTAGCCGGAAAAGTACAAAAATTACTATCCAATACAATCATCCGGCAGGCGTCGACGAACACGCCCACAAATCCACCAAAAAAGCCGGTGAGCGCCGTTTGCAACCTGTGCCCCAGCCGCAGGCCCAAGTTGCCGGCTACTTGCGGCAGCCAGACCCCCGACACCAAATCCAACCATACGATTGTCCTGTTGCTTGAGTTGCTCGCCTAGCATAACGTTTTGTACGCGATTATGGTTTCATTGCGCCGCAATCTCCCCTCATCAAAGGGATGGTTTGCGTGTGTGCCAATCGGTGGCCTGTTCGTAGGCATAGGCCGCCTGCAAGATGGTTGCTTCCCCCAGGTGCGGGCCAATCAACTGCAGGCCGATGGGCAGATTTTGCGGATCAAACCCACAGGGCACGCTGATGCCACAGATGCCAGCCAGATTGAGGCTGCTGGTAAAAATGTCGGAGAGATACATGGCCAGGGGATCGTCACTTTTTTCGCCAATTTTGAAGGCCGTGGTGGGCGAAACCGGGCAGGCGATCAGGTCGACATCGCGGAAGGCGTTGGCGAAATCCTGTTTGATCAATGTGCGCACTTGTTGGGCCTTGAGGTAATAGGCATCATAATACCCCGCGCTCAGCGCATAGGTACCGAGCATGATGCGCCGCTTGACTTCGGCCCCAAAGCCTGCGCCGCGAGTTTGGCGGAAGTTCTCAAACATGGCATCGGCCCCGGCGCTGTGGCCAAAACGCACACCATCGTAGCGGGCCAGGTTGGCGCTGGCCTCGGCGGTCGCCACCAGATAATAGACCGGCAGCGCTTTGTCGGTGTTGGGCAAACTGATCGGCTTGATCTGCGCGCCGAGCTTTTCCAGTTCCTGCACCGCGGCGCGCACCGCAGCCTCGACAGCCGGGTCCATGCCGTCGATGAAATATTCCTGCGGCAGGCCAATGCGCAAGCCCTTGACCCCAGCGGTGAGATCCGCGGTGTAGGCCGGTACCGGGTCTGGCAGGCTCGTGCTATCTTGCGGGTCGTGCCCGGCGATCACTTCCAGCAGCAAGGCGGCATCATAGACGCGCTTGGCAAAGATGCCCACCTGATCCAGACTGCTGGCATAGGCGACCACCCCATAACGGCTGACTCGCCCATACGAGGGCTTGAGGCCGACCACGCCACAGAGCGAGGCCGGTTGGCGGATGCTGCCGCCGGTGTCGGTGCCGAGCGCGGCCACTGCCTGATCCGCCGCGATGGCCGCGGCTGAACCGCCGCTGCTGCCCCCGGGCACCCGTTCCAGATCCCACGGGTTGTGGGTGATGCCGTAGGCGCTATTCTCGTTGCTTGAGCCCATGGCAAATTCGTCGCAATTGGTTTTGCCCAGCATGATCATGCCCGCGGCTTCGAGCTTGTTCACCGCGGTTGCGGTGTAGGGGGGCACAAACCCCTGTAAGATGCGGCTGCCACAGGTCGTCTGCACATCGCGGGTCGCCAATACATCCTTGATGGCGAGCGGCACACCCAGCAACGGAGCATCTTCCCCCTGGCGCCGCTGCTGATCGGCCTGTTGGGCCTGGCGGAGCGCCTGCTCCGCGGTCACCGTGATATAGGCATTGAGCCGTTCATCGGTGGCCGTGATGCGCGCCAAATAGGCTTCGGTCAATTCAACAGCGGAGAAATCGCCCGCTCGTAACCCGTGCAGGGTAGCTGCAAGGTCGAGGCTATAAAGCTGAGATGCAGTCATGTTGTGGCCCATATCGTTGCAATTCACCAGAGGTCAGGCTTCCCGCAGAAGCCCGATTTCTCTTTTGATTCTCTTATTCGTCAAAGACGGCACGCACGCGGAAAAAGCCATCGGCCTGATCCGGCGCATTGGCCAGGGCTTGTTCATTCGTCAGGCTGGGGCCGGGCAGATCCTCGGCCAGGACATTTTCCAGCGCCAGGACATAGGGGGTGGGCGGCACGTTGCTCGTATCCACCGCCTGTAAAATGGCGGCGTACTCCAGAATTGCCGATAATTGCTCGGTGTATTCAGTGATTTCTGCCTCAGTCAGCCGTAATTTTGCCAACTCGGCGACATGACGAACTTCCGCTACGGTGAGACTCATGATAGACCCCCTTACCAGTAAGACGAAAAAACATCGCCCGACGATGCGCGGTTGATGCGATAAAAAAACGCCGTGGAAGGCTCCACGACGTTGGAATCCAGTGTTCCAAGCGAACAAAAACGCCGTGGTATGTGCCCACGGCGCAAGATCACAAACCTAGCACCGGGACACGCGCTTAGCTGCTGCTGCGTTGCCCGCTGCCACATTATTCAACTTGAAAGGGTTCAGCGCAAATTGTGCGGTCATGTCCTAGCAAGAAAATTGATCTTACATGCCAATCGGATTGAGCGCAGTATACGCCCCCCGCGGCGCGCCTGTCAAGATCCAAAAGTTTGGATCGCAAATAAGCCGAGCGCAAAAGGTAAGGAGCATCCCCAGCTTGCACAGCTTACCCAGCTTCCTGATTGGCCCCTGTGAAACCTGCGTATGCTGGGGATGCGTTTTTAGGCCAACTCGGCCAGCACTGTTTGGGGGGAACGCCCTGGTTGCAGCGTTGTCTCTTTGATCAGGTGGCCGTCGCGCAAGGTCAGCACCCGATCGGCCTGGCTGGCGGTGCGCAGATCATGAGTAGCGAGCAGCACCCCATGCTGGCCGCCATCGGCCAATGCGCGCAGGCGGGTGACGATCTGGCGGGCCGCGCTGCTGTCCAGATTGGCGGTGGGCTCATCGGCCAGGATCAAGGGCGGGTTGGCGGCCAGGGCGCGGGCAATGGCCACCAGTTGCTGCTGCCCGCCGGACAATTCGCCGGGATACCGGTTCGCCAGGTCATTCATGTTCAGGTCAGCCAGAAGTTGGCCTGAACGCTGTTGCGCATCAAAGGGCGGACGCAACATCAGGCGCAAGGGCAAGCCGATATTTTCGCGGACAGTGAACCCGGGGAACAGGTTGTAGCTCTGGTAGATAAAGCCGACCGCCTGGCTGCGCAGATCGATCAACTCGTCGTTGCTGAGCGCGGGTAACGCCTGACCGAGCAACGTCACCCGGCCTTGATCGGGCACTTCCAGGCCAGCGATCAAGGCCAGCAGCGTGGTTTTGCCACTGCCGGTTGGCCCTACCAGCGCCACCATTTCACCCGCGCGCACGCTCAGGCTCACGGCAGTCAATGCCTGGATTGGGCCGCTTGTGGTCGGATATTGTTTGGAAAGCTCGTGCGCTTGTACCAAAATCGTTGAGTCAGTCATAGCTTTCACTCCTGAATGAGTCCCGGCAAGTTTACGGTACGGGGAGCCTGGTGGGCACTTCTTCGGAACGTGTTTTGATGATCTGGAGCACTTGCTGCTGGAATTCGCTGAGCCCCCAGCGCGTCCACAAGGCACCATAGCCATTGAGCCGGGTCGAGAGGCGATGGGTGCTGTCGAGCGAAAGCCGCACTCGCCCCGCGCCGAGCGGTTCGATGCGATAGCTGGCCGCGGTCACGTCGAAATAGCGCCCGCCGATCTCGCCCCACGGGGCTTGCGTCACCTGGCTGGTGTCCGCGCGGATCGACCACACGATCCGCCGCTCCGGCTCCCAGTGCGTGATCGTCTCGATAAAGGCCAGGTTCCCGGCAAACAAGCCACGCCGGATCCCGCCAACCCCAGCGTAATCCAGGGTAGCGGCCAGCGGCTTGGGCGCGCCAAGGAGATCGAACAAGAGGCTGGCTGTACGCTCGGCGGGCTGGATGGTGGGCACCGCAATCAGATTTGCCCACACTGTGGCGGCATCAGCCTGGATCTCGATTTGGGTTTCAACCGTGATCCACTGGTCGCGCAGCGCGAATTGCCCCTCAAGTGGCGCAACCAGGTAAGGGGCAAGCAGGAGGATCCCCAACATGGTGCCGGAGCCGCGCCCGGCTCGTCGCCGCAGGAACGCGCACATGGCAAGCCCACCCAGGCTGCTCATCAACAACAGGATAGGCAAGGCCATGAGGACACAGACCAATGCTTCGATGAAGAAGAGCCAGACGATCAGGGCGGCAATTCCGCAGGCCCACCAGGGCACAAAGATAGCGCTGCGCCATTGCCGACGGCCCGGCTCTGGGCTCCACCAGATTGTCAACGCGCCGACGGCCAAAGGCACCAAAAAGAGAAAAGCCAGCGACAGCGTTACAAAGCTATCTTCTGGGGCACCCTGGCGAAAGACCATACGGGCGATCATGCCGTAGAGCAGGGCGAAGGGCACACCGGTCAACAAGCGAATATTGTCTCTAAAAATGCGGGGCAGGACTTTCATCAGGTTCAATTCCTATTGATTGGGGATTGGTGCAACGCGCTTCCCCGCGCGCGACGCGTAACTCGCCACAACACTGGGGCCGCGCCGAGCCAGGCCGCGGTCAGCGCGCCCAGCATATCCGCCAGGACGATGCTGCTGCCCAATCCCCAGCCGCCGCGGCCATCAGACAGGGCCCAGTTGGTCAGCGCCATCAACGCGCCGAGACTCCCTCCGCCAATCGCCACGATCGCGTATTCGAGCAAGATCAAACGCCAAAGGCGCTGGCGGCGTGCGCCCAGGGCGATCAGCAACCCATATTCCTGACGGCGTTCCAGCGCGGCCAGGAACGCCGCGGTCAAGACCAAAGTTGCGCCCGCGATCAAGGTGATCCCCGCTACCCAAAAGGCAAAGCCAGCGCTGCTTGGCCCATCCAACCAGGTAAAAGCCGCCAGCCCGAGGCTGTAAGCGCCGGTGGTCAGGGCCAGGGTCATGCCCGCGGTGTGGCGGGGATGGCGGGCCAGGCCCTGCAGCGCCAGATCCCAAAGAGGTGTCCAGGCAGGTTGCGGCAACTGCCGGTAGAGCCAGGTCAACAGCCAACTGCCCCAACTCAACAGCGCGCTCAGCCCTAAGGCCAGGCCAGTCAGGAGGAGGCTTTGCCAACCACCCAGGATCGGCAGCGCGGCACTGAGGGTCAGTAAAGTGGCAAACAATGTACCAGTAACCGTGGTGCGGCGGGCTCGACCGATATTCAACAGGGGAGAGCGCTGTTGTCCACGCAATATCCTGTGGGGCAGCCCGAGGACGCTCACCAGCACCGAGAGCCCCATAAAGAGCAACGCGGCGAGCAACCCGGCAAGCAGGGCATAGCGCAGCAACCAGGGGTGGATCGTCCACGGGGCGGCGAGCTGAAAGTATTGTTGGGCCGACGGCCAGGCCAGCCAACTGACCAGCACCCCACCGCCAAGGCCAACAGCACTCCCCAGGATGCCGATCACCAGCACTTCGATCAAGAGCAGGGATGCAGTCTCCAAACGGCTGAGCCCCAGCGCCTGCAAGAGGGCGAGTTCCCCCAGGCGCCGTTCCACACTGGCCAGATAGGCATTCGCAACGCCGAGGCAACCGATCAGCAAGGTGGCAACGCCAGCACCGACCAGGATGCCAGGCGGGCCCAACGCGCGCAGCAGAAAGTGAGGCAATAACCAATGATGGAAGTCGCCCTGTGGCGGGGTAAGGCTCAGTTGCCAGGCGAGATTCGACCAGGCAAAGAGCGCGGCGACGCCTGGGGCCAGGCCCACAAAGGCCAGCATGATCAATTGCCACTCGCGGCGCGCGGTCATGTGCAGATAGGCTGGGGCGAGCCGCCAGAAACGATGCCAGCGTTTCATGGGGTACCCTCCTGGAGTAACCGGGTTTCGCAGCGGTCGAGCCAGGCCAGATCGGCCTCGGTGTGCAGAATCGCGCCATCCAGCAGGCTGGCCGTGACCTGATCCGCCTGCGCTTCGGCTTCGGCAAGCGCGCTTTCTAACTCGCGCAGGCGCAGGAGATAGACTTCGCGCTGCTGCCAGATCAGGTCGGCCAGGGTCGCGGGCTGGTCCAGCACGGTGGCGAGGGTCGCGAGCTTGAGATAAAAATCATCTTTGAGTTGGCGGCTGGTCTGGATGGGCGTGTGCAGCCAGTCGCTGAGCACTTGCTGACCAGCGGGGGTGATGCGGAAATTTTTGCGGTCGGGCAGCGAGGGTTGAGCAATCTGAGTGTCGAACTCGATCAGGCCCTCTTTTTCCAACAGGCGCAAATTGTTATAGACCTGGGCCTGCTGCAAGGGCCAGAGTTTGCCGATGGTGGCATCGAATTGGCGTTTTAGCTCGTAGCCATGACCGGGCTCCTCGCTCAACAGGGCCAACAACACATGCTTGATGCTCATAAGGAAACAATCCAGAAATCCCAGATTTCGCTGCTCTGCACCGAGTTTGTTTCCAGCTTTATGACTATACTAACTATAGTTAGTATAGAATTGGTAGACTGGATTTGTCAAGCGGCAGATTTTTGCTCGGCGCAGCTGATGCGTCCACGGCCAGGCATCGATCATCGCCTTGACAGTAGCCAGCGCCAATGCTATGATCAGCACCGTGCGGTATAGACCTCTATAGCAGTTCTGGATACGATTAGTTCTGGTACGATTAGCGTAGTTGTGGATGACGACTCACCGTGCGGATTGACCGAAGCAGCCCGCTGCCGCTTTATTATCAACTTGCCGAATGGCTCAAAGAGCAAGTCCAGACTGGGGCCTTATCTCCTGGCGAGCAATTGCCCTCCGAACGCGAGCTGGGTGAGCAGGCTGGCATCAGCCGGATGACAGCGCGGCAGGCGGTCTCTTATCTTGTGCGCCAGGGTGTGCTAGAGGTCAAGCCTGGGGTGGGCACCTTTGTTGTTGAACCCAAACTCACGCATGATCCCCTGCATTTGCTGGGCTTTAGCAACGAAATCATCGGCCAGGGCGGGGCGCCTTCCTCGCGTGTGCTGGAGCAGTTGCTGATCACCCCACCAGCGGCTATAGCCAAGGGCCTGCAATTGGCCCCGGGGGCGACGGTCGTGAAGATTGCTCGCTTGCGGCTATCGCAGGGCATCCCCCTGTTGCTCGAAACAGTCTTTTTACCTGCAGAACGCTGCCCGGGTCTTGAATCGATGGATTTGCGCGACCAATCCCTCTATCGACTCCTGGCAGAGACGTATGGCTTGTATCCTGTACACACCCAACAAACCCTCGAAGCAACGCTCGCCAATGAGTATGAAGCCCGGCTTTTTGAATTGGCACGCGGTGTAGCCATGATCTTGCTGGAAGGCGTCACTTACGGCGAATCGGATCAACCGATCGAATACTTCAAGGCAATTTATCGCGGCGATCGCTTCAAATTTGCGCTTGAGAATCGCACTGACCATTCGGGCAGCGGCGCTGCCAGTGCGTCACGCATCGACATTGTGTTGAATCAGGGGAATGCTTGAGGATGGGAAAGGAAACAAGGGGATGAAGCTGAGCAACACCCAGATCGATCACTTCAATACGCGCGGTTATTTGGTCGTGGAGAATGTCTTTTCGAGCGCCGAGGTAGCGCGCTTGCAACAGGCCTGCGACGAGCTTGCCCAACAGGCCCACGGGTTGACGGCCAGCACCGATCGATTCAAGCTGAGTGTCTTTCAAGATGGCGGCAAACTCGTGCAACAAGTGGGCGATCCCCATGAGATGAGCGGGGTCTGGCTCGATCTGGTGCGCGATGCCCGGCTCCTCGACATGGTTGAGGGGTTGATTGGCAGCAATATTCAGGTCTATTACTCGCAATTGATGATGAAAGCGCCCCGTCAGGGGTTCACGGCACCCTGGCATCAGGATGCCGCTTTCTTTCCCCATGGGCGCTCGCGAGTACTCGCCTGCAGTGTCGCAATCGACGAAGCAACCATCGAAAATGGCTGCATCAGTGTAATTCCTGGCAGCCACAGGCTGGGCCTCATCAATCACTATGATGAAGCGGGCGTTTTCACCGGGATTGTGTGCGACCACAATGATTTTGACCCCCGCACGGCTGTCTCATTGACCGCCAAAGCTGGGAGTGTGCTGTTTTGGCATTCACTCACCTTGCATAGCTCACCCCCGAACAGAACAGACACGCCACGCCGCATTTTGGTGATCGAATACAAAGACCCGGCAGATCGCTTGTTGGCCGGCTCCTTTAATGGGCGGGCCGAAGCGCGCAATGTTGGTTACATCGTGCGCGGTGAAGATCCCAGCAGCGACCTGTTAGCACCACTGTAGGCCGTCAGTACGCGAGCTGCCCTCACCCCCTCAGCTCACCTATCAGACACACCAGACCACTCACCTGCTCGAACTCCCCAATGTCAGATTTCCCCTGTGAAATCTGCGCAATCTGGGGAGAAAATTGCTAAATCTACTTTGTTTTCTTAAGCTACGTTTGACTACTGAACTATTTTGACTGCTGAATTATAAGGAGAAATCTGTGTCTAACCCTGTTCGCATTGGTGTCGTTGGCTGTGGTAGCGTTATGCAAGGCCCCTATACCCGTCAGATCAACCAGATGAAGGTGCGTGGATTGGTCGAAACCGTGGTTGCCTGCGATGTCAAGGAAGAGCGCCGGGAGCGCCTTCTTGGCCCCGATTTTGGGTATCAGCGTTTTACCAATGACTTTGAAGAGGTGATCACAGCTGAGGATGTCGATATTGTGCTGGTTTCCACCTCTATGCAGGAACATTATATGGTGACAAAGGCAGCCCTGCAGGCGGGCAAACATGTCCTGGTTGAAAAGCCAATGGCGACAAACCTGACTGAAGCCGCCGAGATTGTCGAAATCGCCAAGACCAGCCAGGGATTTCTCGTACCCGCGCCGCATGTGATCCTCAGCCCGACCTACCAGAAAATGTGGCGGCACATCCACCGCGGCGACATCGGCACTCCGCACCTGGCACGAGCCTTTTATGGCTGGGCTGGCCCGAATTGGGGCAAATGGTTCTATCGCCAAGGCGGCGGCTCGATGTTTGACCTCGGCGTCTATAACGTGGTCAGCCTCACTGGCTTTCTGGGGCCAGCCAAACGGGTGACCGGGCTCGTGGGCACGGCGATCAAAGAGCGGATGGTGGAAGGCGAGATGATGCAAGTTGAGACCGACGACAACGCCCACATTTGCATCGAATTTGCCAACACCTGTTACGCGGTGATCACCACTGGCTTCACGATTCAGCGCTATCGCACACCGGCCATCGAAATCTATGGCAGCAAAGGCACCATCCAAATGATGGGCGATGACTGGGATCCCGAAGGCTATGAATTGTGGCAAAACGAGGTCGGGGCCTGGAAAGTGTATGATGAAACCGACCCGAACTGGCCATGGACCGATGGGATCCGCCATCTCGTCGAATGCATCCAGACCGGGGAACGACCAATCATCCGCCCGGAACATGCCTATCATGTGATCGAGATCATGGAGAAGGCACGGCTGGCGGGTCAGGACGGTCAGGCCCGCACCATCGAGAGCACCTTTACGCCCCCCGATTTCTCCGAACCGGAAGCAAGCGGGGAAGCGGCCCATCTGCGGCATGATCGCACCAATTGAATGGTGAGTGACAAGGAATAGTGAATAAGTAATAAGTAATGGTGAATGGGGGTATCGCAGGGGCGATGATAGCGACCTGCCATCCATTCGCAATTCACAGTTACTTATTACTTATTTACCATTATTTACCCGCGCGCATGACAGAAAGATGAAGATGAACAAGCATCATTCACCGATCAAGCTCGCGCTGCTGGGCGATGGATATGGGCGTCTATCCGCTCCATGCGCTCACTGGTATCCTCGGCCCGGCGCGACGAGTAACGGCCATGGTGCAGCGGGCATTGGATAGTTTTGTGGTCGAAGATGGCCCGGTTGCTGGCAAACGTGTGCCCGTAGAGGCCGGTGACAACTGGCAGATGATTCTGGACTTTGGCGACAAACGTCTGGTCTCGCTGGCCGCCAACAATGTGGTCTATGACACTCGCTGCCCACCGGTGGAAATTCACGGCCTGACCGGTACCATCGCCTTCGACCCGATCGATGTTTCCAGCCCGGTGGAAGTATTGCGCAAAGATCGCGATTGGGAAACCGGATCACCCCCCCTTTCCCGGGGATGATGGCCGCGGCAGAAAAAGCGGCCCCGACCATCATCTCGGCATCGAGCACCTGGTCGAGTGCATCGAGACGGATCAGGCTGCGCTGTTGAGTATTGACCACGCGCTCCACGTCGTGGAGATCATCGAGCAAGCCGCCCTTTCGGCAGCCGAAGGCCAGACCCGGGCGATCCACAGCAGCTTTTGAACGCTTCATTTCAAGCGAATGGAAGGAACTATGACATCACAAAGATTGCGCGCTGGCTTGGTCGGTTGCGGCAGCCTGGCGATACGCGGGCCTTTGCCCCACCTGAGCCAGCCCGACGCTCAAGAAAAAGTGCGCCTGGTGGCCGTGGTGGATGCGGTCGCGGAACGTGCGCAACAGGCTGCTGAACGCTTCAAGGTGCCCCGCTGGTTCACGACCACCGAAGAAATGCTGGACCAGGTCGATCTGGATCTGGTGCTGATTCTCACGCCGATCCCGTTTCATTTTAGCAACGCGATGGCCGCCATCGCCAAGGGCAAACACGTTTATGTGCAAAAGGCGATGACCACCACGCTGGCCGAGGCCGATGAATTGTTGGCCGCTGCTCAGCAGGCTGGCGTCAAACTGGCTGCGGCGCCGGGCTTTGACCTCTTCCCCACGACCGCGCAGATGCGCGAAATTGTCGAGAGTGGGGTATTGGGTCAGGTGGCCATAGGCGCTACCTACACGCTTGGCTTTGGGCACGAGCACGAAGCAATTCGGAGCGGCGAAGGCGCGTTGGCCGCGATCAACCCGGCCTGGTATTATCGCGCTGGTGCGGGTCCGCTGCCCGATGTAACGGTCTATTCGCTCCAGCTCGCCACCAGTATTTTGGGAAATGTGCAACGCGTGACCGCGTTGAGCAACAAATTGGCGCCCACCCGCACCTGGCAGGGACAGACCATCGAGGTCCAGGTGGAAGATAACAATTTGGTCTTGATGGAATTTGCTTCCGGGGCACTGGTCACCGCGATTGGCTCCAACAGCCACGGCAATCGTCGTGTGCCCTGGGGTGGGCTAACCCTGCACGGGACAGAGGGTGTGCTCGACGTGCTTGAGGTTGATCACAACAGCGGCTACCCCACCACGTTTGAAGTACAGGGGCGAGCCACGCAAACCTATTCGACGGCACTGACTGCGCAGCCCTATCTAAAAGGCGCGCACCTGACCATCGAAGAGCCGCACGTTTATGCAGACATCATGGAATTGGCAGACGCTGTACTGGAGGATCGAGCGCCGCGTGCCAGTGGGGAACAGGCCCGCCATGTGGTGGAAATCATCGAGAAGGCGCGCCTGGCTGCCCAAACCGGCCAGACCCAGACATTGGTCAGCAGCTACCGCTGAGCGGATCGCAATTGCCCTTTGTTTGGTCTGACTATGTATAATGACAGGCCAGCGCGCTTTTGCGCGGGCCAATTTCTTCAAAATTGACAATGAACCATTCACGATTGATGATTCCCGATTGCTATGGCCTATAAACCTTCACCACGCCCAACTTTCTCCGAAGCTACTCATCTGCGCTACGACGAGGTGACCCGCCACCTGTGGGGTGACCCGGATGCAGGCGAAGTTGCCGATTGGATCTACGTCTCCAGCGACAAGATCCACCAGTTGATCTTTGGCCTGGCGCCAGGCAAAGCCTTCCGCCATTCTAACGAATTCCGCACGATCTTTGGGGCCGATCTGGTCTATTATGTCCTGAGCGGCCTGATGATCATTGCCAACCCCGAGACGGGCGAAGTCCAGCGTGTACGGCCCGGCGAGGCGGCCTTTTTCCGCCGCGACACCTGGCACCATGCGTTCAATTACAGCAATGAGCCGCTGCGGGTCCTCGAATTTTTTGCGCCGCCCCCGTCGCAGGGAACGTCCGGGGCCTATGCGCGTACCAAGCCGCTGCTGGAGCACATCCGCTATGGGCAAGATGAGTTGCTGGGCCGGTGGCCGATGGCGCGGGCCGAAAGCCAACAGGCGCAGACGCTGACCGTGGTCAACGATGAATCGTTGCTCTGGCGGCTGGAGGGTGAACCAGGGAACGAAACCCTTGTCGGCTTGCTGGTTGCCACTGAACATCTCACCGTGGGCAAAATTTTTCTGCGCCCGGGCCAGCATACATCGCTGCATCGTCACGGGGGCGACGAGTCGCTCTATCTGCTGGAAGGGACGCTCAACGTCTTCTGTCCAGAACGGGCGGGGCAACAATGGTTCGAATTAAAGCCGCGGGATGGGTTCTATATTCCTGCCAATACGCCCCATCAATACTATAATATCACCGATCAACCAGTCACACTGGTCTTTGGCGTTGCCCCCGATTATTTGCCAACATCAAGTTAAACTCAAGCAGGAGGGTTCATGATTGCCAGGCGAAATGCGCACTTGGGGTGGTGGTTATTGTTGATTGGGCTTGTTGGCCTTTTGGCCGCTTGTGGTGGCGGCGCGACTACGTCCGCCGAGCCGACTGCCGTTGCAGAGGCCACGACCGTGCCCACGAGTGAACCCGCAGTCGAACCAACATTGATCGTCTCGACCCCGGTCACCGTCACCACGCCCTCCCTCGCGGCGATCAGCGTCGGTGTGAATGCGCAATTTAAGCCCTTTGTCTATCATGACGAGCAAGGCCGATTGGTCGGGTTTGATGTGGACCTGATCGACGCGCTGGCGAAAGCGGGCAATTTCGAAGTCGGGTTTGTGGATCTGCCCCTTGAAGAGTTACTGGCCCAGGTCGAGAGCGGCGACCTGGACGTTGGTATCAGCGCGATCACCATCACGCCGGAGCGGCAAGCACTGCTCAATTTCAGCGAACCCTATTTTGGGCAAGGGCAGGCAGCGGTCTCCTATTTCAGCGGCGGGCAGGGGATGGCCGTGCGCCTGGACAATCTGGCGATCACCGGCACGCTTTCGCTGAGCGAGACTGTGCGCGTCGGGGTGAAGAGTGGCACGACCGGCGCGACGCTGGCCGCGGAGACGCCGGCTGAACTCGTTGAATTCCCCGAGGCAGAGCCAGCCCTGGCCGCGCTCAGTGCGGGCGAAGTGGACGCGATCATTCTGGATGTGCCGGTCATTGTCAACTATATCAAGACCAACCCCACAGCGGGCATCAAGCTGGCGGGCCGACCGCTGACTGAAGAGCAATATGGCATCGCGGTCAGCCCGGCAAATCCCGCCGCGCTGGAGAGCATCAACGCGGCCCTGGCCCAGATCCAGGCGGATGGGACGTTCGACGCGATTATGCAATATTGGTTTGGCTCACCCTGACCATCTGGCTTAAAAAACCATGACCAAAACGCACTGTACCATTGGCCTGGATGTTGGAGGCACCAAGATCGCTGGCGGGCTGGTTGCATCCACGGGCGAAGTGCTTGCCCGTCAGGTCACACCAACCCTGGCCGAGCGCGGTGGTCAAGCCGTTCTGGATGATACCGTGGCCCTGGCGCATGAATTGTGGCTGGCGGCCCAGGCACAGGGCTGGTCGGTCGCAGGCATCGGTGTGGGTGTGCCCGAACTGGTGGACCCGCACGGCGCGATCACCAGCGCCTACAACTTCGATTGGCGGGCTCTGCCAGTCCGTTCGACGTTGGCCCGGTTTGCGCCCACGCTTGTCGATGCGGATGTGCGGGTCGGTGGGCTGGCCGAAGCCAGGTTTGGTGCCGGGGTCGCCTACAATCTTTTCTGTTACATCACCATCGGCACGGGCATCAGCTATTGTTTGCTGCAAAATGGCCGTCCCTATTTGGGTGCCCGCGGCAATGCGTTGATGCTTGCGAGCAGCCCTCTGACCACGCATTGCCCAAATTGCGGCACCACACTTCGCCCGGTTTTGGAAGAATTTGCCTCGGGGCCAGGCCTGGTGGCAAGCTATCGAGCGATTCAGGGCACAACGGCCACACGTGGGGAAGATGTCCTGGCCGCCGTGCAGGCGGGTGATGCGCAAGCAGCCGCGATTGTGCGCCATGCTGGTGAGGCCATGGGCGTCAGTCTGGGCTGGCTGGTCAATGTGCTGGACCCCGAAGCGTTGGTGATTGGTGGTGGGCTGGGCACGGCCCCCGGTCTCTACTGGGAAAGTCTGGTCGCTGCCACGCGTGAACACATTTGGTCCGACACCAATCGCGACTTGCCAATCGTGCAAGCGGCCCTTGGCCCCGACTCGGGGATCATCGGTGCAGCAGCGCTGGCATTATCCTAAAAGTTTATCCGTAAATTCTGCGCCAATCTATGCTGGTTAGCGCAGCCTCGGGAGTCGCAACCAGTTTACGGATAGGTTCTGAATCCCGACTATTGGCAATCTATTTATTCAGCGGTGGATCACTGGGCTATGGACAAGACCACAACCTTGCGTGACCGTTATCTCGCCGTCAAAACGCGGCGGCACTGGCATAGTTGGCCGCTGATCCGTCAGTGGCGGACGTTGCGTTATCGGCGTTTGCAGCCCGTGGGCGGTGGCAAATCGGAAGGGCTCTCCACCATTCGCTATTACTGGGCAGACTTTCTGGAGCAACATCAACGTGATGTGCGCGGTCATGTCCTGGAGATCGGCGAAACCGCGACGGTGCGGGCCTATGGGGGCGACGCCATCACCCAGGCCGATGCGCTGGACCTGGCCCCGCACAGCCCCGAAGTGCGCGTTGTGGCGGATCTCAGTCGCGCCGACCATGTGGAGGGCGCAGTCTACGATTGTTTTATCAACCAGTTCACCACCTGTGTGATCTACGACATCGACGCGGCGTTGTATCACGCCATCCGCTTGCTCAAACCGGGCGGTGTGCTGCTGATCAACTTTTGGTGCGTGGATTTTTATCTGCATCGCGGGTTGGATATGGGCACCGCGCCCAGCGGGTACCCGCCGCTCTACATGCACCATTGGTTTACGCCCATCAATGTGCATGATCGGCTGCGGCGGTTGGGGCTGGGTGAAGCGGATTACCAGTTGACAATCTATGGCAATCTGCTCACCCGCATGGCTTTCTTGCTCAATATTCCGGCACAAGAATATACCGAACACGAATTGGCAATGGTTGATCCTGGGCAACCCTTGTTGATCTGTGCGCGGATCGTGCGGCCTCCCCAGTGGCAAGCCGAGCGACCAGCCTATCGTGAACCGAGCTGGACGCCAACGGTGCGCCCCGCGACCATGCAGGGCGACACCGGCCATTATGGGGATGAATATCAGTAACCAGACGATTGATAAGCATCCTCTGTTGCACCATCTACCGTCCATCGTCTACCGTTTACCATCGGAACCTTGTTCACTGTCTTTCCACAAAGGAGCAAACACATGAAGGGGCAACTCAGTCGCCGAGATTTTCTCCGCCTGTCGTCGTTTGCGGCAACAGGCACGCTGCTCGCAGCTTGTGCCGTACCGGGGGCCGCGCCATCCGCACCTGCGGGTGAAGCGGGCGCACCCTCAGCAGCAACCATCAACCTGCGTTTGGCCGAAGGAAGTTGGATCGGCCCCGAAGGCATTGCCTTCTGGACGGATGAGATCATTCCTGCCTTTCAGGAAGCCAACCCCACCATCTCCGTCACCTACGAATCTGCCGAATCGCCCGATTACGAGGATAAGCTCTATACCCAGGCCGTGGCCGGGGACGCGCCCGATGTCTTTTTCGTCTGGTGGAGTGCCGGGCTGATGGAAGAAGGTCAGTTGCTGGCGTTGGATGATTACTTCGACGCCGAGTATATGTCCGACTTCTACGAAGGCAATATCGTTGGCCAGCAGTACGAAGGCAAACTTTATGGCATTCCCAAATATGTCTCGACCGTGGCCATGGCCTACAACAAAGACATTTTGGATGCTGCGGGCGTGGCTTACCCCGACAATACGTGGACGTGGGACAATTACCTCGAAGCCTTCCAGGCCACGACCGATCTGGATGCCGGGCAATATGGCACGTACGTTGCGCACGAGTATCTGCATCACTGGATCTGGGAAAATGGCGGCGAATGGATGGATGCCGATCTCTTTGGCACAAAATGTCTGCTGAATGAAGAACGAGCCCTGGCCGCGCTCAAATTCAACCATGATCTGATCTACGGCGACGCGCCGGTGGCACCGCTGCCTGGCTCGATCCCCGATGTGGGCTGGTCGGATGTCTTCTCCACCGGCAAGATCGCCTTTATGGAATCGCACAGTTGGACGGTGACCAACTACATCAACCAAAACGCCTTCAACTGGGATTTTGTCGATCTGCCCCTGGGGCCGGATGGCGGCAAAGCGGGCACGACCTTTGTCAATGGCTATTCGAGCTATGCCGGCACAGCCAACCCCGACGCGGCCGTGGAGTTGATCCGCTTCTTGACCGCGCCCGAACAAGCGCGCACCATGTGTCTCAGCCTGCTCGGTTTGCAGCCTGCTCGCCGCAGCGTTGCCCCCGCGTGGGATAGCGAATCCGAAGGCGCAAAGGCCGGTTATAACGTGGCCGCCTTCACCAGCATCATGGACACTGCCCGCCTGATCCCGATCTTCAAGGACGACAAGCAGATCCTGACTGAGATCTTCCAGCCGGTTTGGGATCAGATCTGGATCACCAGCGACATTGAGCTTGAAGCGGGCGTGCAGACGATCGTCGAGCGCATTGATCAGCATTTTGGGGCGTAGTTTGGACGGTGGACGGTAGACAGTAGAGATGCCCTCGTCTCTCGTCCACCGTCTGCCGTCCACAATAAGGGGAGCATCCATGAGTGCCAGTAGCATACCAACCAACCTGGGGGCGACTCGCTCCGGTCGCCTCAGTGCGTTACGGCGACGCGAAGAGCTCGTTGCCTATCTACTAATCTCCCCCTGGATTATCGGCTTCCTGACCTTTATTCTGGGGCCGATGATCACATCCTTCGGGCTGAGCTTTTTCGACACCAATCTCTTCCGCGCCGAATGGGTCGGGCTGGCTAATTATAGCCGCCTGTTGGAGACCGATTCTACCCGTTCGCTCTTTTGGGTTTCGCTCTACAACACCGCCTATTATGTGATCTTCAGCATCCCGCTGACGATCGGTGTGGGCTTTGCGATTGCCCTGCTGCTCAACCAGGAGATCAAGGGGCGCTCCTTCTACCGGGTGCTCTACTATCTGCCTTCGATCATCCCCGGCATTGCCGCGTCGATGGTCTGGCTCTATCTCTTCCAACCCGAGTTCGGGGTGATCAACTGGGTGCTGGGCCTGGTTGGGATCGAAGGCCCGCGCTGGCTCTACGACACACAGACGGCCAAGCTGGTCTTTGTGATCATGAGTGTTTGGGGCGCGGGCAGCAACATGCTGATCTTCCTGGCCGGGCTGCAAGGGATCCCGACGGAACTCTACGAAGCCGCGAAGCTCGACGGGGCTGTGGCCTGGCGTCTGCTGCGCCACATCACCCTGCCCATGCTCAGCCCCACGCTCTTCTTTGTGTTGATCACCAACATCATTGGCTCGTTCCAGGTCTTCACCAGTGTCTATGTCATGACCGGGGGCGGCGGTGGACCGGCCAATTCGACGATGATGTATGTGCTTCATCTCTATCTGGTGGCATTCCGCCAATATCGGCTGGGGTATGCCAGCGCGCTGGCGTGGATGCTCTTCCTGCTCTTGCTCGTGTTGACGCTGCTGATCTTTCGTTCGTCTAGCTTATGGGTCTATTACGAAAGCGAAGTAGGAGGCAAACGTTCATGAGTATTGCCCTGGAACAAACCCAATCCGCCGTGGGCAGCACTGCACGCGACCGCCGCCGCCAACACCTACTCACCCACATTGTCCTGCTGGCTGGCGCGGTGGTGGTGCTCTTCCCGATCGTGTGGATGATCTCCACCTCGCTCAAAGACCCCATCCAGGTGAAACAATTCCCGCCGGTCTGGATCCCCGACCCGCTTGTCTGGGAAAATTACATCAACGCGGTGACGATCTTCCCGATCCCATTTTGGGTCTTCGTGCGCAATTCATTTTTTATCACCGGTATGAATGTGCTGGGGTCGATTGTCTCGAACACGGTGATCGCTTTTGCCTTTGCCCGGTTGCGCTTCCGGGGCAGCAACATGCTTTTCCTGATTGTGCTCAGCACCATGATGTTGCCCGAACAAGTGACGATGATCCCGCTCTTTATTCTCTTTTCCAAGCTGGGTTGGGTCAACACCTATTTGCCGCTGATTGTGCCCCAATTTTTTGGGAACGCTTTTTTTATTTTTCTGCTGCGCCAATTTTTCACCACCATTCCCCGCGAGCTGGATGACGCGGCGCGGCTCGATGGCTGCGGCATCCTGGGGCTCTTCTGGCGGATTCTGTTGCCGCTGGCCCGCCCCGCGGTGGGGATTGTGGCGATCTTCGAGTTCACCAATTCCTGGAATTGGTTTCTTGGCCCTCTGATCTACCTGAGCCGCATGGAGACGTTCCCGCTCGCGTTGGCGCTTTCGTTTCTCAACGCCACCTATCGCGTGCTCTGGTCGGAGTTGATGGTCGTTTCGTTTATTGCCATGCTGCCGCCCTTGCTGCTCTTCTTTTTCGCCCAACGGGCTTATATTCAGGGCATTGTGGTGACCGGCGTCAAAGGCTGATCAATGGTTAATGCTCAATG
>CAZIRP010000022.1:20734-71184 GCA_964541665.1 uncultured Caldilineaceae bacterium
TTCAGGGCATTGTGGTGACCGGCGTCAAAGGCTGATCAATGGTTAATGCTCAATGCTCAATGAGTGACGAGAAGTGGTCACCGTCTGTCGTCCCCCGTCTATAAGGAACTTTGTATGTCTGAACCAACCTTGATTTTAACCCAAGCTCAGATCGACTTCTTTCACAAAGAAGGTTATCTTGCGCTGTCGGCCATCACCACAGCAGCAGAGGTCGAGCAACTGCAGGAAATCTACGACCGTCTCTTTTCCACCAAAGCCGGGCGCGACCAGGGCGATCATCTGGATTTGGTCACGGTGGATGATGATGAAGCCGAGGAGATGCTGCCGCAGATCCTCAATCCGTCCAAGTATGCGCCAGAATTGGCCACCACGGCTTTCCGGGCGAACGCCGAGGCCATTGCCAAACAATTGCTCGGCCCCGATGCCCGCTTCACGGGCGATCATGCCATCCGCAAGCCGCCCCACAGCGGCGTCGAAACCCCCTGGCATCAAGACGAAGCATATTGGGACGCGGACAAGGAATACAACTCGCTCAGCATTTGGATCCCGCTGCAGGAGGCGACGATCCACAACGGCTGTATGCAATTTATCGGCGGTAGCCAGGCGCAGGAAGTTTTGCCGCATCACCCCATCGGCAACGACCCCGCGGTGATCGGCCTGGAAGTGGACGATGCCGAAGCCCGCGCCCAGAACGCGGCCATCTGCGAGTTGCCCGCAGGCGGCGCCACGATCCACCACAGCCGCACGCTCCATTACACCGGCCCCAATCACTCGGATCAGCCACGCCGCGCCTATATTCTCGCATTTGGCACCCCGGCCAAACAACGCGCCGTGGCCCGCGACTTCTATTGGCAACGGATGCAGCAGACCAAGTGGCAAGAGCGTAACAACCAGGCCAAACAAACCAACATGGGGATGGGCCAAGCATAAGCTGACACAAATAAACGCGGCTCATGGTTTGGGATTTGGTACTGGGTATTCCATCGCTATTCTCTAAGGTTGCTCCAATATTTAAGCAATCCAAACTTGTGATGGGTCAAACGTCACGCGTGACAGCGAATTCACGTTTGACGTTTGACGTTTGACGTTTGACGTTTGACGTTTGACGATCATAACTTCGTTTTTCCCGAATCCCGTATCCTGTATTCCGTATCCACTAATTACAACTGACACCCAACAAGGAGAAATCGTGCTCCCGATCATCGACACGCATCAACATTTGTGGGACTTAACCAAGTTTCGGCTGGCCTGGACCGATAGTGCCCCCACGCTGGCCCGCAATTTTCTTACCGAGGATTATCTGGCCGCCACTGCCGGGCTGAACGTTGTGCGGGCCATCTATATGGAAGTGGATGTGGACGCTGCGCAACAACGCGCCGAAGCCGATGCGATCATCGCGCTGAGTGAGCAGCCCGATACCCCGACCGTGGCCGCGGTCATCTCCGGTCGCCCCGCCGACGCCGCAGCGTTTGCAGCCTACATCACGCACTACGCGGCCAACCCAGCCATCAAAGGGGTGCGCCAGGTCCTGCATGGGCCCAGCACGCCACCAGGCTATTGTCTCCAGCCCACTTTTGTGCAGAGCATTCAATTGTTGGGCAAACTCGGCCTGAGCTACGATCTCTGCTTCCGCCCCGCGGAATTACAGGATGCCATTCGCCTGGTCGATCAATGCCCCGAAACGCAATTCATCCTTGATCACTGTGGCAACGCCAATTTCTACATCGTGGCGGGCGAGCCCACCACAGCAGATTCGCCCCACACCCGCCAACAGTGGATCGACGGCATCGCCGCGCTGGCCGAACGCCCGAATGTGGTCTGCAAAATCTCGGGCATCATCGCCAGTGCTCGCCCCAACGACTGGACAGCCACAGACCTGGCCCCAACCATCAACCACTGTCTCGATTCCTTCGGGCCAGATCGGGTGATCTTCGGCGGGGATTGGCCGGTTTGCACGCTGGGCGCGCCCTACGCATCCTGGGTCAACGCGCTCAAAATTGTGATCCGCCAACGTAGCGAAAGCGATCAGCGCAAGCTCTTCCACGACAACGCGCTGCGCGTTTATGGGTTGCCCGCATGAAACTCGCTCCCCGGCACGAGCAAGCGCTGGATCATCTTGGTTGTGTCGTGCGGCACCCAGATGTGACGACGCTCAACCGCTTGATCGCGGCCTACATTCGGCGAGTCCCCTGGGAATCGGCCTTCCGGATTGCCAAACGGGCGCGCACCACCGACACCGCAGATTGCCCCCGCTGGCCCGAGGAATTCTGGGCCGACGCCAGCGAGCGCGGCGGTGGTGGCACCTGTTTTGAGAGCAATTATGCCTTTTTTGATCTGTTGCAGGCGCTGGGTTATGAAGGCTATTTGACGATCAACGACATGGGCGAGACGTGCGGCTGCCACACCGCGATTGTGTTGCGCTTTGCCGACCATTGGCGCCTGGTGGATGTCGGCATCCCGCTCCATCGTTCGATCCGTTTTGCGCTGGACGGGCTCAGCCGCGCACCTGGGCCGTTTCACACCTATTTCATCCGTCCAGATGGCGCGGCTGAGCCCGTCCAGCGCAACATCTTCACCTTGCGCAATCGCCCAGTCGATGACGCGACTTATCGCGCCGCGCTCACCAACGATTATGGGCCGACTGGTCTGTTCCTCAACCGGGTGCTGATCAACAAAGTGATCGACGAGCAGATCTATCGCTTTAACAGTGGGGCAGAGGTCTATTGCGTGGAGCAGTTTGATCAGCAGGGGAACAAACGGGTACGCATGGTGGACGAACACGCGCCAGCCGCCGAGCTGGGCGATATTTTCGGCATGGACGCGGCGATCATCGCGCAGGCGCTCGCTGCCGATAACTTTTAACAAAATTATTCGGCAATGCTTGCCCACTCCGCCGTAAACGGACGGGGCTAGGTACACAGAAGCCCGGTTGATCGGGCTTGATTTTGTTAGCTCGGTCGCTTCAGCGCCGAGTTGCTTACCGCAGATTAGGCCAAATTTAGCAGTTGTAGGATGCGAGTCGCAAGCCAGAAGTGCCACCCGCAACTTGCATCCTGCAACGTCATTAGCAGATCAAGCCTTCGCGCGCGGCTTCCCCATGCGCAATCGGTTCCTCGCCGATCCAGCGCGGGTCGAGCGGTTCAGACGCCAGTTGATAGCGCGTGTCGGTCGAGAGCCGCACACGATTGGTCTGGTTATCCATGCTGGCGTGCATCAATTGCATACAGAAGATCAACACATCCCCGGCGCGGTATTCGTGGCTGAGCCAGCGCCCGCCAAACTGCTCGCGCACGCCGATAGCATCTTTGCTAAACGAGCCGCCGGACTTGGCCCAGCTCCACGTGCGGTTGGCTTCGGCTTCCTCACCATTGATGCAATAGGTATCCACGTCGAATTCCCAATACTCGCCGAGGATATCCGCTCGTTTGTGCGACCCTTCCAGCACCATCAACCCACCCATTTCCCACGGGACATCGCCCAGGGGCGTCCACGCGGTGTAGAGATCCGGGGTGCCGCGATTCATAAAGACGACATCACAGTGGGGCGTGGTCGCGGTATCGGGCCCGCCAGACTTGGCGCGCAACCAGGTGAAATCAAAATGGGTAGCTGGCGCGCCCAGGAAATGGTCAAAAAAGCGCATCATCGCGCCGTCGTACACCAGCTTCCGGATGGCGGCATTCTTGGTTGCCAGATCGGGCCGAAACGCGAGCTTGACATCGGGCTTGCAAACACCCTCCATCAGCGGATAGGCGAGATCGAGTTGGTCTTGTTCGGCCAAACGTTCGAGCACAGAGCGACGCGCAGCCAGAACTTCGTCACGATCCAACAGGCCAGGCAGGTACAGATACCCATCTTCAGCCATGCGGGCGCGCAGGGCAGGCGCATCATTCAGCAGATCGGTCGCGTCGTACAGTTCACCAAAATAAGTGGGCGAGGTCTTGAGTTGCAGACCCCGAAAATAGAGCGGGGGAAAAGTTTGGGTAGTCATAGGTTGAATACTCCCTCCTCGACCTGAACAGGACGGGGAATTGGAAGAGTCCCAATTCCCCAAACCCTTAAACAGTCACCAAAAATTGACTCAGATACTTCTTGGTCAGGATCAACATCTTCTCGCGCAGCGGCGGTTTGCTCCAGAACGGGCCATGCGGCTCAAAGGAAAGATAGCCCGTATAATTGTGCTCGTACAGGAAGGCCATCACCTTGCCCCAGTGGATGTCGCCCATACCCGCAGCAGGCTGCGAGATCAGTTGGCCATCCATGTAGACATGCTCTTTGATGTGCACATGAAACATTTTATCCCCGTGGTCGCGCAACCAGGGCAGATAATCATCGCCATGATGTTGAATGTTGGCCGGGTCAAACTTGATGCCAACATTCGGCACGCGTTCCCACACCTGCTCGTAGGCCTCGATGCTCTCGAAAAAGCTGTTGCCATGCACAGCATAGAGCGCCAATTTGATGCCCGCCTGGTCGAGCCGCTCGACATAGGGCGGGAACGTTTCGGCGAAAGCGTTCACATTATCGGCCAGCGACCCACCGGGGATCTGCCCGCCGCCGGTGATCAGCGTGGGCGCGCCGAGGATCTGCGCAAATTCAATGGCCCGGTCGAGGTGGCCGAGGCTGGCCGTGCGTTCTTCGGCGTCGGGCGAGGTATGATTCCAGCCCCAAATGCCCAACGAGGCCGCAGCAACCCCATACCGATCCAGGATCTGACGCATCTGCTGCACGGTGTCGCGGGTGAGGTCCTGGAAGGGTTTCCAGTAGTTAAATTCCAACCCGGCAAAGCCATGCTCAGCGGCGAACTTGGCATCGGCTTCCAGCCGGGTGAGATCATTGGCAGCAATAAAAGCAAGCTTCATACGGTTTTGTTCCTCCATGGTGACTACAGTACATTGGTTTGGCCAAACATGCGGGGGATTTCACATCCATTCACTGAACCACAGCTCCGGTCAGAAAAAGCGGCGCGCCTTGCGGGCTGTCACAATCTCGGTATTCATGCCGACCCAGTGCAGACTCCCCCCATAACGGCCATGCTCCATCTTGATGCAGCGGTCTACCACGACTTGCAAACCGGCCTCTTCCGCCAGCCTGGCCGCTTCCAGATTGATGATGCGCAATTGAAACCAGACCGCCTTGGCCCCAATCGCAATCGCCTGCTGGACAATTTCGAGTGTGGCAGGTGCTGGCCGGAAGATGTCGACCAGATCCACCGGTTCGGGGATGCTGAGCAGATCCGGGTAGCAACGCTCGCCGAGAATTTCGTCGGCGGTCGGGTTGACCGGAATGATGCGATAGCCTTCGTATTTCAAGTACGAGGCGACAAAATAGCTGGGCCGTTGCGGGTCTTTGGAGAGACCGACCACCGCAATGGTGCGCGTATTCGCCAATAATGTGCGGATCCGCGCTGGGTCTTGATAGCGGCTCTGTTGCTCCGGCGTCAACACCGAATTGAGCCGAATGTCACAGGCGAGGGCCTCGTCCGATGGGTTCATGCAGTGTCTCCGGTAGAAAATCCAGGATACAGAATAACGCGCCTCAATCCTCAAGCGCGGCCAGCGCCTGGTCCAGATCCCACAATAGATCGTCCACAGTTTCGAGGCCAATCGACAGCCGGATCATGCCTGGGCCAACGCCCGCGGCTTGGAGCTCGGCGTCCGACAATTGCTGATGCGTGGTGGAGGCCGGGTGGATCACCAGACTGCGCACGTCGCCCACATTGGCCAGGTGCGAAAAGAGGTGGAGCGACTCGATCAATTGGGCGCCAGCTCGCCGCGGATTTGTGGCGCGCAGGCCAAAGGTAAAGACCGCGCCGGGCCCTTTGGGCAAATAGTGCTGCGCCAATGCGTGATACGAGCTACTCGCCAACCCTGCATAATTCACCCAGTCGACCCGCGGGTGCTCGTGCAGATAGCTGGCAATGGCCTGCGCATTGGCCACATGCCGATCCATGCGCACCGAGAGTGTCTCCAGTCCTTGGATCAACATAAACGCATTAAAGGGCGAGAGCGCGCCGCCGGTGTCGCGCAAGGTTTCGGCGCGGGCCTTCATCAGAAAGCCATAATGGCCGAATGTCTCGTAAAAACGCAGATCATGATACGACGCGGAGGGCGCGGCAATGGTTGAGAAATGGCTATAATCAAAGGTGCCAGCCTCGACAATCACCCCGCCGATCGAGTTGCCGTGGCCGCCGATAAATTTCGTCGCGGAATGGATCACAATATCCGCGCCAAAATCGATCGGGCGACAGAGATAGGGCGTGGCAAAGGTGTTGTCGATGATCAACGGGATGCGGCGACTGTGGGCCAGCTCGGCCAGGGTGCGCAGATCCAGCACGCTGCCCTGCGGGTTACCGATGGTTTCGCCATAGAGCGCCCGTGTTTGCGGCGAAATGGCCGCGGCCCAGTTGTCTGCTTCGGTCGGCTCCACAAAGTGGACCTTGATGCCCAATTTTTTAAAAGTGTGCGTAAACTGGGTGACAGTGCCGCCATACAGATGGCTGGAGGCGACAATTTCATCGCCCGGTTCGAGCAGCGTCATCAACGCGACGAATTGGGCTGCCATGCCGCTGGCTGTGGCCACAGCACCGGTGCCATTCTCCAACGAGGCAATACGCTCTTCAAACACCGCGGTCGTCGGGTTGTTGATGCGTGTATAGATATTGCCATATTGCTTCAATTCGAAGAGTTGCGCGGCATAATCCGTATTGTCAAAGACGTAGGATGTTGTCTGGTAAATCGGCACGGCACGCGCCCCCGTGACCGCATCGGGGATGTGACCGGCGTGTAACATGCGGGTTTCAAAACCAAACTGGCGTTTATCGGGCGGCATAAGCTTGTTCCACGAACGCTGGGCATTTTCCAACTTGAATTGTAACATCGCCAGCAGAAGTGCGCCAACACTGTTGCAGACAGGCGCGGCCGGGAGGATGGTAGACGGGGGGCGATAGACGGGGGACGGATTTGCTGTCTGCGGTCTCTCGTCCACCCTCAGAAGCGCAAAAAACGGGTGGAGAGAAAGCCAACATTCAGCTATACTGGCCATAGTGTATGATGCAAAAGAAGTACGGGGGAGCGAACAATGCCATCAACCGATTACCAGCGAGTGGCCGAAGCCATTCAATATTTGGAACACAATTATCGCGACCAGCCGGATTTGGATCAGCTGGCCGCGCACATGCAATTGAGCCCGTTTCATCTGCAGCGGCTCTTTACCCGCTGGGCAGGAATCAGCCCGAAGCGCTTTGTGCAATATCTGACCGCGGAACATGCCAAACGGCTCCTGGCCGAATCGCACAGCGTGTTGGATGCGGCTTATGATGCGGGGCTCTCTGGCCCCAGCCGCCTGCACGATCTGCTGATCGCCACCGAAGCAATGACGCCGGGTGAATTTAAGGCCAAAGGCAGCGGGCTGATGATTGACTATGGCCGCCATGCAACGCCATTTGGTGATTGTCTGCTGGCGGTGACCGAACGCGGCGTCTGCAAACTCACCTTTCTCGACGCGGCAGATTGGAGCGATGCGGTCGCCGAGTTGCACGAACAATGGGCCGGGGCCACGCTGAGCGAAAACCCGACCCGCGGCGCGGCACTGATCGAGCAGATCTTCCCGAGCGAGCCGGGGCAGCCCGCCCAGCCCATTACCGTGTTGTTGAAGGGCACCAATTTTCAACTCAAAGTGTGGGAAGCCTTGTTGCGGATACCGAGTGGGGCGGTCTGTAGTTATGAAGATGTCGCCAGCTGGATCGGCCAACCCACGGCAGCGCGCGCGGTGGGCGGCGCGGTCGGGGCCAACCAAATTGCCTATCTGATCCCGTGTCACCGGGTGATCCGCAAAAGTGGCGGGATCGAGGCCTATCATTGGGGGCCGACGCGCAAGAAAGCGATCCTGGCCTGGGAAGCTGCGCAGCGGGCCAATCTGGCTGCCGCGTGATGGATGAGGCGTGAGCCGTGAACCGTGCGGAATGAAGACCGACTATTCTTCACGGTTTGCGCTTCGCACACCATTCAACTTAGTGGTTATCTCAAAAATCTCTGTAGGAGCCACAACCAATTTTTGAGAGAACTTCTAGTGCGAAGAAGGGCGTTTCTCTTTCAACCGATGCTCAAGCCCGGGCGCAATCATCCGCTCGTCGGCATCCCAGCCTGGAAAGGGTTTGGGTTGCTCGCTCGGGAAGAGCGACCGTAAGATCAAGACCGCGCTGCCAAAATAGACAATACTCCCACAGAACCAGATCAACCCACCGGCCAGAACCTGATCTCGCTGCACTTCCAGCCCAAACTGGTTGGGCATGGCGGCATGAGCAGCAATGTAATACTCGTAGATTGGGTCACTGGTGAAGGCAATGGTCACGCCGGACGCCATATTTGGGATCTCGATCCCGACCAGGCAGGCAAAGTAGACCCACAGGGGCAAACGCGGATGCAGGTGGGGCGCAGTGCCAACGATGTGGCCCCAATACATGAGACCAGCGCCGAGCAGCACCCAGAGCGAGAGTTGGCGCGCCCAATGCTGCGTCATCGACCAGTTGACAAAGCGGGCATCATGCCAGAACACAATCGCGCCCAGAAAAAAGAGCCAGGCCACGCCTGGTGTGCTGAGCGCGTAAACCACCGACCGCAAGGAAGAGGGCTTGAACATCAGGCGGGTGAGCGAGTGGCGCAGGTTCGTGGGCAACCCCAGCAACAGCGTATGCGCGAGCAGACCTAGCCACAACAACGGCGGGGCCAGCATCGCCGTGAAAATATTCATCACCGAGCGAGCGGCCAAAACTTGTTCACTGGTCGTGTAGATCGGGGGCAAGTGGGGCAGCAAGATCAGCAACAAGCCGAGCACAAAGGCCCAGCAGCGCAACGGCCTGGCCAGCGCGGGTTGCTGACGCCGCAGCCGCCGCCAGCCCCGCCAATAGAGCACAGCGACGCCAATCACTATGCCTACAGCGCTTCCTTGCCAAATTCCCAGCATCCAGCTCATTGATTGTTCCCACGAGCAACAGACAGCCCTACCACCATCTTACCAGAGAACGCGCCATCCCCGAGTGAGCCTGCTTCAATTTACGCGCCATTGGCGGCCGATCTTCAAGCGGCAAATTGCAAGCATGGTTGCAGATTCCACCGACATCGTTTGCAACAATTCGTGCGGCTGGGCCTGTACGCGCTAAAATTGGCATCTCAACCCCCAGTCAACAAGACAAGTTATCGAGATCATAAGAGGGAGAAACGGATGGAAAAGCTCAAGACCGGCGATAAAGCACCGGACTTCACGGCCACGACAGACAGCGGGCAGACGGTTTCACTCGGCGATTATCGGGGGAAACGAGTGGTACTCTATTTTTACCCCAAGGATGATACGCCCGGCTGCACGACCCAAGCCTGTAGCTTCCGCGACAACTATCCGGCAATCGAGGAGCAAAACGCGGTTGTGCTCGGTGTCAGCCCCGACGACGAAACCTCTCATGTCAAGTTCAAGAGCAAGTTTGATCTGCCCTTTACCTTGCTGGTCGACGAAGACCATGCCATTGCCGATGCCTATGGCGTGTGGGGCGAAAAGACCAATTACGGCAAGACGTACCTGGGGATCATCCGCAGCAACTTTGTGATCGACGAAAATGGCACGATCCTCAAGGCATTTTACAACATCAAGCCGGCGGATAGCACGGCCAAGAGCCTCGAAGTCTTGAGCGGTATCTAGCCCCAGCCTCGGTGAATCTCCCCAATCGCTCAGTTGTGCAGAGATTGAGGAGATTCGCGAGGAAAACACTCAGCCCCTAACAGGGGCGAAGCTGCTTGACATAATTCCACACGGACGAGAGAAAGACCAAATTATCGCCCGTGATTGGCTCAGGTGTCGGCACTGGTCCGGTATCGGGGGCCACGTACCAATTTTGCGTGTGCCCCGCCCGCAGGATCACCGTCTGGCTGCTCGATGTGCCCGGCGCGGTCGTGCCCAGGGCATCTTGCAGTTGAATGGTGGTCGAAAACCGTTGCCCACCGCCATTGTTCACACTATACCAACAGGCCAAATCATACAGATTGGTTGCCTGGGCCAGGGCCAAGCCAGTCACGCTCAGGGCGCTGACAATCGCCACCAGCAAGAAGCCAAGTTTCACTTTTTTCATTATTGCTTCCTTGTTGTGCCAACCGCTTGCCATATCGCTACCGCCAATACAATTTCATTGCTTGGGTAGCAATTATGGCTTAAAGACAACAAAGTGGAATTTGCAGGTTTCGCGATTCCCACTGGGGCCGTAGAATTCAATCCATAAGCGCCCATTGCTGCTGCTCGTATTGGCAATGCGCGGATTGCCGCCGCCACAAGCACCGGTGACCACGGTGGTATAGCGATCCAGATTATAATCTTCCCCGTCGATGCTGATCAGATAGATTGGGGCGCCATTATCGCTTTCGCGCGCGGCCGACCAGTTACTGCTCCCGCTCTCGCGGCCACCATCTTTGTTGATCACCCCAAACGCGATCGGGCTGCCAGCGCCGCCTCCTTGACCGGTACGCACGAACGCGCTCGAGTCGAGGCCGTCCAGCGTGTCGGCATTGGCCGCGTAAAGCGAATAGGGAGCGTAGGCCAGTCGTTGACGAGGTGTAGTCTCGGCATCGGTACCCACCTTGACGCCCAACCAAAGCTGCTGCCCATTAAAGATGGCCAGATTTAAGGGTGCCACATCCCCCAATAGGGTAGAAAAGAGGCCATCGGCAGCGCGCACAGCCTTGGTTTCGGTCCACAATACGCTGCCACCCACCGGGGCATCGTAGATTGAAAAGACCATCAGATAGTCGCCATTATTTTTCGGGGCACTGGTGAATGGATCCAACAATTGGCCCTGGTAACTCATGGCCGGTGCAATCGGCGCAATGGCTTCTGCGGCTGCCTCGGCCGGTGCCGCGGGCTCCTCCTGGGCACTGGCGCTGGTTGCGATCAGAATGGCGGCCACGAGCGCGCCGCCAATCAGCATACTCAAACCGTGCTTAAGAAAATTTCGCATGGGTTTCTCCTTTAGGACTGCTGTGTTCAGACTGCCGATCACGTCATTATCTTGGGTATTATCTTGGGTGAAGTAGTCTTGAGCGAGACCAAATGTACAATTGTGGGTATCGCTTGCGAAGCAACCAGCACCAATCATCAACGGTGAGCAGGATAAGCAGAGCATACCTTCTTGGGGGATGTACCTTTGACAATGAGGGCCTGGCGGCTTCCCGCACAATAGCATACCATAGCTGAATCCAATTTCAGCAAGTCACTGGCAGCGCGGCAAAAGACCAATTCTGCCACAATTTCGGCTGATCCGCGCCGCGTTGAATGGCCGTTACGTGTAAGAACCGGTCAAATTGATCGCTTATCTTTACGAAGTTTGCAATCACTCTGGTTGCTGAGTAATGCCTCTTTACCTTTGCGCCAGTTTATGCTATTTTGAGTGCAGCAACATCCCGAAATTGACATTTGTTGCTTGAAGCTAAGGAGCCATATGGAAGCCCGTCAACACTCGGAGTTTATCCGTAAATTTTGCGCCGTGCATTCCAACTCCACCCATATCCGGTTCTGGGCCATCCCGGGCATGATCTTCCTGGCCACCTGCCTGTTGCTCGCCTGCCAGCCAATTCAAGCGCCCCTGCCCGAAGCAACGGGGAATACCATTCCCGCCGAGCCAGCATGGAGCGGCACCCTCACCGGTACAGTGACCTATCTGCAGCGCAGCGCCCTGCCCCCAGGCAGCGTGATTACGATCCAGTTGCAAGATGTCTCTCGGCAGGACGTAGCAGCCGAAATCCTGGCCAGCCAGACCATCACCACCGCTGGGGAGAATGTGCCGATTCCCTTCGAGCTCACTTATGATCCAGCCACGATCGACGAGCGATTCACCTATGCGCTCAGCGCGCGCATCTCGGTCGATGGCCAGTTGCGCTGGATCAACACCGATCACTATGGTGTCCTGACCCAGGGAAATCCGCTCACCAGTATCGAATTGCTTGTCCGCCCTGCTCAATAAGTTCGGGCATGAAGTGCCGTACGAACGGATTTGCGGCTTGTCGCATGACGTTCCACTGCTCTGCAATCGCCAGCGTAGGCGATCTCAGATTTAGAACCCAAGGAGAATTCTCATGAGTACTTTGTTACAGACCCTCGCCAGTAATCTGGACGAGCAAACACTGCGCAAAATCAGCCAGACCGTTGGCGCCGACGAAGGCCAGACCCAACGGGCCATCAGCGCGGCTCTGCCCATGTTGTTGGGGGCCTTAGGGCGCAATGCATCTACCCCGCAAGGCGCGCAAGCGCTCACCGCCGCGCTCCAGCGCGACCATGATGGCAGTATCTTTAACAATCTTGCCTCGCAACTCACCAACCCCGGCACCCTGCAAGATGGCATGGCGATCCTCAATCATGTGTTGGGCGGCAAGAAAGAAGCAGTGCAAACTGGCGTGGGCAATGTGTCTGGGTTGAGCGCCAATGCCACCGGCCAGCTATTGACCATGTTGGCGCCGATGGTACTGGGCGCGCTGGGCCAGTTGCAGCACAAAGAGAATCTGAATGCAGATCAAGTTGCCAGCGTGTTGCAGAAAGAGCGCGAGGAGACCGAATCCAATCTCGGTGGGCTGGCCAAATTGCTCGACATGGATGGAGATGGCAGCGTGATTGATGATGTCATGACCATCGGCTCGAGCTTGCTGAAGGGCATCTTTGGCAAACGCTAACCTTTGAACCGGGGTCAGTTGATCCCGCGTAGTTGGACAGAGTGGGGCATGAGCTTGCCTGGGCATGGCTCGTCCCCACTCTGTGCAGTGTTTGCCCACGCCGCTACGCATCCGCAAGCCGAACTATTTTCGTTCATTACGCCCTGCAAGAGGTCTTTGAAGATGATGGTCACCAGCGCTCACCTACGCTTATTCACAAAACCCGCTGCGCTAGTTGCGCTTACAAGGGCGGGAACCTGGCTGCCCTTTGCCCAAGATAACGATACGGTGCGCGTCCGGCGCCGCCGTCGGGCTGGCCCGGACGATTCTGGAGCACGCGAGCGGGCAGAGACCCCGCAGCGCCGTCGGACCGGGACCGGGAGCCCCCCGCCACCGAGCAGTGGCAGCGGCGGCTCTGGTGGGGCTGGCGGTTCGAGTGGTGGGGGCAGTGGCGGTGGTGGGCTGGGTGGCGGATCACGTCCGCCACAATTGCCCGGTGGCCTGGGTGGTGGCCGCTTACTGATCATGCTGGCGCTGATCGTCGCCGGGGTGATCTTCGGCTTGCCGGCGCTGATCAACCTGGGCACGTCGTTGCCGCAAGGCAACCAGAATGACGCGCCGCTCAGCGTTGCCACCGTGGCCCCGACAGCCATTCAGCAGGCCCCGGCCACACGGGCAGCGCCAACCCCGACCCGGGCAGCTTCGATTGCCGGGGGCGCTCTGAGCACCAGCCCGAGTAGCGCGGGCGGTGAGACCTGGACGATCATGCTCTATCAGGACGCCGATGATAAGGTGTTGGAGCGCGATATTTATGTCGATCTCAACGAGGCCGAGCGGATTGGGTCGAGTGACCAGGTTCACATCGTCGCCCAGATCGACCGCTATCAGGGCGGCTACCAGGGAGATGGCGACTGGACCACTGCAAAACGCTTCTATGTAACCCAGGATGACGACCTGGAGCGTGTGGGCTCGCAAGAGCTTGCTGATCTCGGCGAAGTGAACATGGCGGACGCGGCCACGCTCGTCGATTTTGTCGCCTGGGCCATCGAGGCTTATCCCGCCGACAAGTACGCGCTGATCATGTCTGACCATGGCTTGGGCTGGCCCGGTGGCTGGAGCGACCCGACTGCCCGCGGCGGCGCAGTGCGCGGCGTCCCCCTTTCCAACAAACTGGGCGATCAGCTCTATCTGGCTGAGATCGACGCCGCGCTGCAAGAGATCCGCGAGCGCACTGGCCTGGACAAATTCGAATTGATCGGCATGGACGCCTGTTTGATGGCCCATTTGGAGGTCTTTGCCGCGCTGGCACCTCATGCCCGCTACGCGGTGGCATCCCAGGAGACCGAGCCCGCGCTCGGGTGGGCCTACACCAGTTTCCTGGAAGGCCTGACCGCCAACCCAGCCATGAATGGGGCAGAACTCAGCCAGTTGATCATCGATACGTATATCGATGGCGACCAACGGATTGTCGATGACCAGGCTCGCGCCGAATTGGTCGGGCGGGCCGCGCCGATGGGTGGTCTTTTTGATCTGCTGCTCGGTGGCGGTTTGGGCACGACCAGCGCGCCCTCTGCCGAGCAGGTTGCTTCAGAGATGCGCCAGAAAGTTACCCTCTCGGCGGTGGATCTCGGGGCCATGCCTGCGTTGATGGACAGCGTCAACGAATTGTCGCACGCCCTGCAAGAGATCAATCAGAAACAGGTTGCCCAGGCACGTAGCTATGCGCAATCCTACACCAGCATCTTTGGCCCGCAAGTGCCTGCCTCGTATATCGACCTCGGCCACTTTGTGCAATTGTTGCAACAGCAGGGCGCGAGCGGCGACCTGAGCAGCGCGATCAATGGCGTCCTGGCCAATCTGGATCAAGTGGTCGTAGCCAATATGTATGGGCCGCAACGCTCTGGCGCGACAGGGATTTCCATCTACTTCCCGATTTCTCAACTCTACGGCACTGGCGAAGCTGGACCGCAGTCCTACACGGCGATCTCGCAACGGTTTGCGACAAATTCTCTCTGGGATGATTTCCTGGCCTTCCACTACACAGGCCGTCGCTTTGAAGCAGCGCAAAACCGCCTGGCCATCCCCGAACAAAATGAGCCGATCCAAGCCCCTGGCGCTGGCCCTCTGACCATCTCCGCGGTCACCGCTTCGGACGCGGAAGTTGCCCCCGGGCAGACAGTCTTGCTGAGTGCGCAGATCCAGGGCGAAAATGTCGGTCATGTCTACTTGTTTGCCGGCTTTTACGACCAGGGAGCCAATGCCATCTTCACCGCGGACATGGACTATCTGGAGAGCGACGATACCCGCGAATTGGCGGGCGTCTATTATCCAGTCTGGCCGGAAGATGGCGATTTTACGCTCGAATTTGAATGGGAGCCGATTGTCTTTGGCATCAGCGATGGTCAGACCACCGAAGTTGCCATGTTCAAACCGGCCACCTATGGCGCAAATTTTGAGAATGCCATCTACACGGTGGATGGGACATACACCTATGCGGAAGATGGGGAAAGCCGCGTGGCTCGCCTCTATTTCCGCAACGGGATTCTGCGCCAGGTCTTTGGGTTTACCGGCAGTGATGGCAGCGGCGCACCGCGCGAGATCATTCCGCAGAGCGGCGACACCTTTACGATTGCCGAACAATGGATGGATCTCGGGGCCAATGGTCAAGTGACAGGGGTCGCCACGCAGCCCGGCGGCACCCTCACCTTTGGCCCGGAAACCTTCACCTGGACGGAATTAGACGCCGCGGCTGGGGAATATATTGTCGGGTTCATTGTCGAAGATTTGGATGGCAATACCGCGCCCAGCTATACACGCGTTACGGTTCAATGAGGTTCGATTACCCTTTGCATTGTTTGAACCCAGCTTATTCGCTGGCAAAATAACCGCATCATTGCTTGCAGAAAGGGAGATCATCATGCTGAAGGAATTTCGAGAATTTATCAATCGGGGCAATGTGATGGATTTGGCCGTTGCTGTGATCATCGGTGCAGCCTTTGGCGCGATCGTCACGTCCCTGGTCGATGACATCATCATGCCGCTGATTGGGGTGATCACTGGCGGGATCAATTTTACCGGTCTTGCGCTCACGGTTGGTGAAGCCCAAGTGATGTATGGAAATTTCATTCAAGCGATCATCACCTTTTTGATCATTGCCTGGGTGGTATTTCTGCTGGTGCGAACCCTCAATGACCTCCAGAAGCGGATGTCGGCCAAGAAAGAAGAGACCCCCAAAGCCCCGGAAATCCCTGTCGATATTCAATTGTTGACCGAGATCCGCGATTTGCTCAAAGCTCAGACCAATCGCTAAAAGACCAGGTGACTGTCACTGGCGTAAAGCACTTTGTGCCAGGGTTCCAGTCTGCTCCCAGTGACAGTTACCTCGGCAGAGCATCAGTTTCAGCATAGGGTTACTGAGGCCTTCACCCGAATCACCCAGCAGTATCCTCCACTGGCTTGCGCGGACACGATTCTTCGTCAAGACCAAGCCGGCAGGGGGCTGGGTGATTTTTATCCATTTTCGTTTGAGGAGAATCGTATGTTTCTATGTGGCCAAACCTTGCCGCCGCGCCTGCTGCGTCGTCTGTGGCTGCTGGGCCTGGCGATGTTACTGGGCCTTGGCGGTTTGCTCCCTGGGCAACCTGCCCACGCAGCCCCCAGCCTGCAGCCTGCTGCCCCGACTTTGGCAGAATTACGCAATGCGACCTATCGTCACCTCAATTTGCCCGGTGGTACCGTAACCTTGACCGACGGTCAATATACCGATGCAGCCACTGGCGTCACAGTGCGCATGACCGATTTTTATGCCATTGGCGATCTGACCGGTGACGGCGTTGCCGATGCTGTTGTGGTTTTGGCAACCGAGACCGGTGGCAGCGGCACGTTTGTCAGCATGGTCAGCGTTGTGCGGGCCGAAACAGACCTGCAGCCAGCGGGGGTGGTTCTGTTAGGCGACCGTGTGCGCATCGACGAATTATCGATTGCCAACCGCGTCATCAGCGTGGCTTATCTGCGCCAAGGGCCGAACGACCCCATGTGTTGCCCAACCCAGTCCACGAGCGCGCGCTATGCCTTGCGTCGCGGTCTCCTGGTGCCACAAGTGGAGCGGGCGTTTGGCTTGCTTCTGCCGGTGCAAGATGGCGGGCACTTTGGATATGTCAATACGCTGGGTGAGATGGTCATCGAACCCCAGTTTGTGCTGGCCGGCGAATTCTCCGAAGGGTTGGCCCCAGTGAGCTATGATGGCACGAGCACTGGGTACATCAATCAACTGGGCGAATTGGTCATCAACCCGTCCTTTAGTTATGGCGGCCCTTTCCGCAACGGGCTGGCCATTGTCGGGCTGCCCGGTGTCGATGCCAACCAGCAATTCCTGACGGCCTTTATCAATCGCGATGGTGATTTTGTCTTTGGCGACACGCGCTTTGTGGCGGCTGAACCCTTCAGCGAAGGAGTGGCCGCGGTCAGTTATGATGGGGAACGGTTTGGCTATATCGACCTGCTCGGCAATCACGTCATCGAGCCGCAATTTGCCGATGCCGAATCGTTTAGCGAGGGGTTGGCCCCGGTACAATTTGGGGACAGTTATGGCTTTATCGACCGGACGGGCAGCTTTGTGATCGAACCCCATTTCGAAAGCGCCGAACCTTTTCAGGAAGGGTTGGCCCAAATCGGGCTGGGCGGCAAAATTGGCTATATCAATCACCGCGGCGCGGTGGTCATCGAACCGATTTACGACTATGGGGCCGACTTTATCGAGGGCCGGGCGCTGGTAGCGTTGGATGGCAAAGTCCTGTACATCAACCAAGCCAGCCAGGTTGTGATCGATCTGCCCGCTGTGCAGAGCGCGGACAATTTCTCCGAAGGCTTTGCAGCGGTCGCCATCGATGACCAATATGGCTATATCGACCTGCAAGGGGAGTTGATGATTCCGCCCCAGTTTGTCTACGCCGGGGCCTTCCAGAAAGGGCTGGCTGTGGTGCAAACCGCCGAAAGCTGGGGGGTGATCAACAACATTGGCGAGCTGGTTTTGGAGATCCCTAAGTATGAGCGCCCGGCTGGGCTGGTGACTGAACTGGTCGAATATCGCGCCGCGGTCCCGAGCGAAAGCCGCGCAGGCGTATGTTCGAGCACTTCCAACGTGCTGGGCACGAGTAGCAGTTGGCGCTGTACCGTGGATAACCAAATTTTCGACCCCTGCCTGCTCGCTGAGGATGGGGAAAGCGTGGTCTGCGGGGCCACACCCTCGGCCAATAGTCCGGGCTTCCGCGTCGAGTTGACTCGCCCTCTGCCCGAACCGGAGATCCGCCTATTCCGGGCCGAACCGACAGCGCGGCTCTGGGAGCTGCGCCTGGATGATGGCTCGGTTTGCAGCTTGCTCACCGGTACCACCGTGCTCATTGAGGATGCGCCCGTCACCTATGTCTGTAGTGACAGCGAGGTACTTTTGGGCGAGATCGACCAAAGTGGCGAGCGCTGGCAAGTTCAGAAGGCGAGCATCAGCAATGATGAAGAAGGAAACTTCTCCGCCGAAGCGACCAGGACCGTGACCGTTGTCACTGCCTGGCAACCAGCCGCGCCCTAAGCCTGCTCAATGCCATGCCTTTCTGGTATCACTCTTTTGCATCCAACCAAGCCTGAGCACCATCCTGGGAAGGATTGTCAACGATGTTGCGAACATTCAATACTTGGTTAGCGCTGGTCGTTGGCGGCAGCCTATTCCTGGCCAGCCCACCAACCCCACTCTCGGCCGCGGTCCTCTCCCCGCCGGCCACTGTGCTACGCCAGCAAACCAGCGAGCCGGTCTACGCCTTGCAGGGAACACTGGGCAGAGCCGAAAATCAAAATTTTGCCACCTATATGCTCTCGGCAGATGGCGTTGCGTATGCCTTGGTCGGCGAAACGCCGGCCGTCGAAGCAGAGATCACCACGCTGCGCGACCAACGAGTGATCGTCAAAGTGTGGGGCACACTCTACCCCCAGGGCCGTGTTTCCGCGACCCCGGAAATTGTGGTTGCCAACATTTTGGCCGAAAGCAGCACCCCAGCGCCCACACCCGCGGCCCAGCCCACAGCCGTGGTCCGTTCGGGGATCATCAATATTCGCACTGGTCCTGACACCAACTACGAGAGTATCGGGGCATTGAACCAGGGCACCAGGTGTACAATCAGCGGGCGCGACCCCGCCAATACGTGGTGGCAAGCGCAATGCGAGACTGGCCTCACCGGTTGGATCTTCCAGCAGTTGGTCGATACAACGGGCAACACCGCCTCGATTCCGGTAGCGGCTGTACCACCCCCACCGCCGCCGCCAGCAACACCGCCCCCACCACCCGCGCCCACGACCTTCTATGGCTGGAAGGCCGAATATTTCGCCAATCGCAATCTCTCTGGCAATCCAGCTACTGTCCAGGACATCCCCGATGTCAATCTGGATTGGGGCAATGGTGGGCCAGCCGGTGTCCCGGCAGATGGCTTCTCGTCGCGCTTTACCCGCACGATCAACTTTAACCCCGGCACCTATCGGTTCCATGCCCGTTCGGATGATGGTGTGCGCGTCTTCATCGACAACCAATTGGTCATCGACCAGTGGCATATTGGTTCGGGTAATATCGACTACACGGCGGATCGGTCGATGTATGGCAACCAGACTGTGCGCATCGAACATTACGAAGATAGTGGCCTGGCCAGCATCCATTTTTATTTTGAGTCGCTTGCCAACAGTTCCCCAATCGATGGCGGTGGCAGCGGCGATTGGCAGGTTTCCTATTACAACAACCCGAACCTGAGTGGCAACCCAGCCCTCACCCGCCGCGAGGCGCGTTCATCCTATCCGCTCGATGCGGATTGGGGCAATGGTTCCCCAGCACCGGGCATTATTGGCGACGACAACTGGTCGGCCCGCTGGGTCGGCACGTTCAACTTCGAAGCCGGTGACTATCTCTTCCAGGCGCGCAGCGACGACGGCGTGCGCGTCTACATCGACGGCATCCGCGTGGTGGATGCGTGGAGCGATGGCTACAAGGAGCCAGTTAATCGCTTCCAGCGCCTGGGTGGGGGCAACCATCAGATCACCATCGAGTATTACGAGCGCGCTGGCTCAGCCTTCAACCGGGTTTGGTGGTGGCGAGATGGCAACAACGGCGGCAGCAATGGCGGCAGTTCTATCCCCCGCGACGATTAGAGATTAGAGAAAAAACAAGACCCCAGACTTCTGGCAGAAGCCTGGGGTCTTGCCAGGGACTGATCCGTAAACTGGTTGCGGCTCCCAAAACTGACTTACCCGAATCGAGTGGCGCAGGATTTACGGATAAACGCGACGTTCGGAACAACTCAATTGTTGATGGTCAGGTGCACCATATATTCGGCGTAGTTGAAGTCTTGCCGCACGATCCGCAGCCGCAAAACATGCTCGCCATTGGGGTATTTGGTGGTGTCGAGGATAAACAGATTGCCCCAGCGTGGCTGCCGCTTGACATCCAACGAGGTGGCCTCCGCTTCATCGCCATCGATCAGCAGATCCAATTGCCATTTCTGCAGCGACGGGTGTTGCACCAAACCGGTGACAATCACAGTGCCGCTGACCACAGCCCCATCCGCGGGTGAAAGCAACCCAATCTCCACCCCAGCCGCTGCTTCAGCTTCCTCCAACTGATCTTGCCCAATATAGAGTTTCCACAATTCCCGGCGGATCGACAGCTCGCTGGTGCGGTTGTCCAGGCGTTGCCAGCTTGCCAAAGCCGCTTCCAAAGTGGGGGCGGCAGCAGCCAAATCCCCAAGTTGCACTTGCAGCTTGCCGATCTCGGTGAGGGCTTTGGCGGTCAGATCGTCATTCCCCTCGGCCAGCGCCAGGGCGGCTTCGTAGCGACTCAGGGCCGCGCTATAGTTGGCCTGCGACTTGAAATTGGCACCAATTGTCATCAAACCAGTGGCCGCACGGGCATCATTCTGATCTGCCTGCCACAATTGCACGGCTTCTTCGATCTGCTCGGTCGATTTTGCATACTGGCCCTGGCGGCGATAGAACGAGCCCAGCCAGCTATAGATGTTCGCGGTGAGCTGATCATCTTCGACCTCCAGCGCGGCGGCCAAAGCCTCTTCGTAGAGCGCAAACACTTGCTCCGCATCGCCCGAGGTCTCGAGTGCGCGGGCCATATTAGCCGAAATATCCGCCACCGATTGGGTATCGTCGCGGCTTTGGGCAATCTCCAACGCAAGCTCATACTGTTCCAGCGCAAGCTCACGCTGGCCGAGTGAAGCGTAATTGGCCCCCAGCGCCTTTAAGATGCTCAACTCCCGGTCGGGGTCAGCCAATTCACGGGCCAGGGGTAACGCCTGCTCATAGGCTTCAATCGACGCCGCGTGTTGGCCCTGGCCGCGATAGAGCGACCCCAGCCGATTGTAAATATTTGCGAGCAAACCGTCATCCTCGGCGTCGAGCGCGGCAGCCAAGGCTTCTTCGTAGCGTGCCAGGATCTGCTCAGCATCCTCCGAGGATTCGAGCAAACGGGCAATGTTGGCTGAAATGTCTGCCACCGCTTGCGCATCTTCGCGGGCCTGGGCAATTTTCAGGGCGAGATCATAGTGCTCCAACGCAAGCTCAGTCTGACCGAGCGACGCATAATTGGCCCCCAGCGCCCGTAAGATGCTCAGCTCCCGGTCGATCTCGGCCAGGCGGCGCACCAGCGGCATCGCCTGCTCGTACGCCTCGATCGACGCCTCGTACTGTTGCTGCAAGCGCTCGGCGCGACCAATGCGGATCCACAGGTTGGCGACTGTGCGTTCGCTGGTCAATGTGGTGGCAATGGCCAGCGCCTCTTCAAACGTAGCGACGGCATTATCGTATTCCTGTTGCTCCACATATTGATCGCCCATCGCAATCAGCCGGTTGAGCGCAGCTCGCGGCGTTTCGGTCGGGGTCGGGATGGGGGTCGCGGTGCCCGTGACCGGGCTGGTGGCGGTGATTGGGGCTGTTGTTGTTACTGTGGCGGTCGTGATGGCAGTTGTAGCAGTGATGGTGGCCTGCTGTTGCCCAGGGGCAGCCTGCACCAGCGTCGGTGGGAACAACACCGGGCTGGCGGCAACCAAAAGCCCGGAACAGAGTGCAACCTGCATAAAACGTTTCATATAAACCTCCTAAACCCTCATGTATGATGATTAATGTACTGCCAGAATCTGATGACAAAGCCCGTAAGTTTTGTTGTACTCGTTGTCTGGATCTGTGCCCCTGATTTTGTAGCCGAGTGAAGGGGGCGCAGTGTTATTGCAAGGGAGAAAGCAAGCGGGCCAATGAATCGCGCAGGCGCACCAGAAATGGCCGTTTGCTATATTCACGCCACATAAATTGGCTACAATGGGCCAGATCGCGCTGGAAATCAGCCTCAAGCTGGCGGGCCAACTGTTCGTCGTAAGAAACTGCATTTAATTCGTAATTAATGTTAAAGCTGCGAATATCCATATTTGCGGAGCCAACCGAACAGACCGCGCCGTCGATGCTCACCGTTTTAGCATGCAGATACCCTCCCTCATACAAATTGATAATGACCCCGGCCTGGCTCATCTCGTTGGCATAGGTGTTGGCCGCCCAATCTGCAAAGACATTGGGGAAATTACGCGCCGTAATCATCACATTGACCTTCACACCGGCCAGCGCGGCCGCTTTTAAGGCCTCGGCCACTGTTTCGTCCAGGATAAAGAAGGGCGATTGCAGATAGACCTCGCGCTGGGCCGACATGATCATAAAAAAGTAAAGCTGACGAATGGCCGCCCATTGCGAGTCCGGCCCCGAGGCGACGATCTGCAAGGGTGAACGGCTGGTGGTCTCCGCGACCGGGGGCAGAAGATCGATATCTTCCAGCGTTTGGCCGGTCGCGTTGTACCAATCTACTAAGAACATCGCTTGAAGGATGCGCGATCCTTCGCCGAGGATGCGAAGATGGGTATCTCGCCAGCCATTGTCGAGGTGTTCCTGCCCAATATTGAGGCCGCCGGTGTAGCCAATCTGCCCATCAATGACGACGATCTTGCGGTGGTTGCGATAGCCGATGGTGTGAAAGTGCCACACTGGCGAATACGCACTCATCACCACCCCGGCGGCTTGCAATTCGCGCATGTACCAGCCTTTGAGCGTGCCAAAGCACCCCAATGCATCGTACAGAATACGGACGGTGACCCCTTCGCGCGCTTTGGCGATCAATAAATCCTTGAGTTGAATGGTAAAAGCGTCGGTCTGCCAGATAAAATATTGCATGTGGATCGAATGCTTCGCCTGGCGAATATCCTCCATCATGCGCGGGTACTGCGTGGCGGCATCTTGCAGCAGTTTGACCTCGTTGTGGATGGTCAGCGCGCTGAGCGAATTCTGCCGCACCAGGTTGAGCAAGCGATGATAAGCGCCATCCTCTTCGGCCTTGACTTGCTCGATCACCAGGGGTTGGGCAACGATGATCGCCCGCAGCCGCTCCAACAAGGGAGCGCCCAACTCCATCCGCATCAACCGCCGCTCGTGGCTGAAGGCGCGCCAGTTCCGCCCAAAGAGCAGATAGATCACCACCCCGCCGACTGGCAGCACATAAAACCAGAGCAGCCACGCAAAGGTCGATTGCGGGCTGCGGTTGTCCATCAGCAGAAAGACCGCCGTGCTGATGACATAGAGGAACGCCGCCCAAAAAAGCAGAACAGGGAGCGAGAATGCCCCATCAATGCCTACTGAATGCAGAAGCTGCATAGGACCGACTTCTTAACGTGTTAAGGTAATTTCGGTGATCTCCGGTGTGCAGTTGATGCGCACCGGGACAGATGTGTAGCCCAATCCCCGATTGGTGTAGAGCCAGGTATCGTTGATCTGGTAGAGGCCCTGTTCGTATTTGCGGCCCAGGTACGGCAGAATGCGCGGCTTTTGCCCGTTGAAGCGGATCTGGCCGCCGTGGCTGTGGCCCGAAAGCTGCAACGCTACCCGCGGATCTTGCGAATAGTCATCAAACAAGTCGGGCTCGTGCATCAACAGCAGCACATCCTCATCAAAGGGGACACCATCCAGCGCGCCGGCCAGATCGGGCTGGCCGGACCAGCCATCATCCAGCCCCACCAGATGCAGCGTTTGCCCACCGGCGCTGATCGGCACGCGCTGATTGACCAGGACGGGCACGCGGGCCGCGGCAAACCCGGCCATCACCACCTCGCGATTGGTCCAGAGATCATGGTTGCCCAGGACAGCAAAGACCCCGTGCCTGGCATCCAATTCGGCCAGCGCAGGGGCCAATTCCTCGATCGCCTCCGCGTCAAGCGTGACATAATCCCCGGTCAGCACGATCAGGTCGGGCTTGAGTGCGTTGGTTTCGGCAATGACCTGGCGCAAGAATGAAATCTGCGTATAGGGGTAGAGGTGGAAATCACTCAAGTGGGCAACGCGCAATCCATCCAGCCCGGGCGGCAGGTGGGGCAGGGGCAGGGTCAATTGCTCGACGGTTAGTTGATCGCCAACCGCCAATCGGCCCCAGGTGGAGAGTCGCCCAAAACGGCGCAACCAGTTTTCGGCTGTGCTGACAACAGCATGTTGTTTGTTGGTTTGATAAAATTTATTCACCACAGCAATTTGTTAAACGTTTAGTCACCTGAAAATCGCTCGCGACGGGGCCAGCCATTTTCTCCGAACGGCACTGCGGCGAACCACCAGGGCTCGCAGGATCATACACCTGTTTTACATATACTGCCACTATATAACGCTTACTTTTCCCATTCAGTTCCCATCCATCATACGGCGGATATGGGTCGCTGTCAATGGGCAAGTTGCCAGGCTTGGGTTACAGGCTGCGGACCATGATACGTGAGGCGTAAGGCATGATCAATCAACGTCGATGGATGCCTCACCATCGTCCACCGTCCCTCGTCAATCGTCCCGATTTCCTCTATTCTACCCAATCCAGCGCTTGTATGGTATCCTTTCTGGTTCGACCTGGCTCTTGTTGACAGAAGAGGATAACGATTCACCCATGGAGCAGCGACCTTTGCACGAACTTGGTCTCCTGATTAGTCGGGCCACGGCCGCCCAGAGCGCCCACGCCGAAAAGAGTCGAGCCTTTGATGAGATCGTGCAGCGCTTTCAGGATCTCGCCTTTGGGTGTGCCTACGCGGTCTTGGGTGATTTTCACCAGGCAGAGGATGCCGCGCAGGAGGCCTTTCTGACCGCCTGGCGCCATTTGGATCAGCTGCGCCAGCCCGAGGCTTTTCCAGGGTGGTTCAAGCGCATTGTGCTCACGCAGTGCAATCGCCTGACCCGGGGCAAGCGGCTCGAAACCGTCTCGCTGGACGCGATTGTGGATGTGGCCGCGCCGCAGGGGGTGGGCGACCCGCACAGCAGCTACGAACAACGCGAACAACAAGCGCAAGTCGCGACCGCCATCCAAACGCTGCCCGAACATGAACGCATGGTAACCGCGCTCTTTTACATCAGTGATTATTCGCAAAACGAGATCGCCGCCTTCCTCGAAGTGCCGGTGACAACCGTCAAGAAGCGCCTGTTTAGTGCCCGCCAACGCCTACGGGAAAGGATGTTGACCATGGTCCGCGAAACCTTACACGAGCAACGCCCATCGCGCAACGAACAATTTGCCGACACGGTCGCGCTCTTCAACGAGGCGCTCGAAGCGTTTATCGCCCGGGTCAAGCAAGACCGCTACATCCTGGCCGCGATCCTGGGCGGCAGCCTTTCGCACGATACAGTCTGGCGTAAGTCGGATATTGATCTGGTGCTGATCAGCCGCGAAGAGAAGTCGCAGAACAGCTATTGTCTGGTCGAAAACGGGGTCAACATCCATGCCAGCGTGTTGCCGCGCAGCAAGTTCCGCCAATTGACCGAAGGCTCGCTGCAAGGGTCGTTCTGGAACTCCTATCTCTCGCTCAGCACCTTGCTCTACACCAACGACGAGTCGATCCGCGCCTATTATCAAAATGCGCAAACCGTCGGCGCGCACGATCGCCAGTTGCAATTGCTGAAGGCGGGCAGCGGCGCGCTCGGTTCACTGGCCAAGGCCGAGAAATGGCTTTATGTGCGCAAAGATGTCACCTACAGCTTCTTGTGGATCATGTATACGATCCAATCGCTGGCCGAGATCGAGGTGCTGGTCAACAGCCAGGTGCCCCGCCGCGAGGTGATCCCGCAGGCGCTCAAGCTCAACCCGACGCTCTTTGGCAAAGTCTACACCGACCTGGTGCATGGCGTGAAGAGCGAGGCTACGATCCAGCAGGCGCTCAATCTGATCAATGAATATTTGGATTGCAAGACCTTTGAGCTCTTCGGGCCGGTGCTGGATTTTCTGCGCAGCGAAGGCGGGGTACGCAGCACCAGCGAGTTGGATCACTATTTCCACAAGCAGGTGCAAAGTTCGTGGCCGCTCTCCAACATCTATGAGTGGCTGGCCGACAAGGGCATTGTGCAAAAAGTGCCCAATCCCGTGCGCCTGACCCAAAAAAGCCAGGTCACGGTGGATGAGGCGGCGTATTATTATGATGGGGTACTGAGTCCAAAGTCCTGAGTCCGGAGTCCTGAGTCCAAAGTCCTGAGTCCAAAGTCCTGAGTCCGGAGTCCTGAGTCCTGAGTCCAAAGTCCTGAGTCCAAAGTCCTGAGTCCAAAGTCCTGAGTCCAAAGTCCTGAGTCCAAAGTCCTGAGTCCTGAGTGCGAAGTCCTGAGTCCAAAGTTCGGGGTTCGAGGATTTGGGGAGATTTTGGATTGGGAGATTTGGGGGCGGGGTTCGTTCAATCGCCTCAACTCTCTGTAAAACTCCACCAATCGCTATCATTCCAATGTTTGCAAGTTTTCCTCGACTTGCTTGACTAGCGGCGAACCAATGGCGGTGAAAATTTCCAGCGACTCGTTGTAATACTGGCGCGCCGCCGCCAGATCGCCCGCTCCTTTGGCGGTGTGGCCGAGTTGCTGTAGGAGAAAAGCGGCGTTATGCTGCATTCCGGTAGCGCGATAGTAGGCCAGCGCTTGTTGATATTTGGTTGCGGCCTCTGTCCACTGCTGTTCCTAGCGATCAAGGTCGCCAAAGCCACGTAAGCAAATCATTTGCCCCAATACTGAGCCAATCTGTTGGTACAAAGACATTGCTTCCTCATAGCGCACACGCGCCTCCCCATATTCGGCCAGACTATACAACTAGTTCAACCGTCATGTCTGAAATATTTTCATTTACTTTGATGACGGTGAAACGATTCATAAATCTTTCAATCGCGCGCAGCTCGTTTTTGTTTCTTGCCCCGACCATCAACTCCATCTGGGTAACAACGCTGATGGTGGGTTTCTTGATCTGCTCTAAATCCGTTAGAAAACTAACAGCTTTTGGCACTGCGCGCGCAACATCGATTAGAATATCAGTATCGACAATCATAAATCACACTTACATCCACTCGTTGCGGCGTAAATCGCGCAGGTAAGCATTGCTATCTTGCAATTCATCGCGGTCTTTCCAGAGGCCGACAAATTGTTCATCGGCTATATGTGTTGCCTTTGGCTTCTGATTGCGTTTAGCAGATTGTGACTGTCTGCGCAACAGAACAATCAAGCTAGCCACCACCTGTTGAGCCTCAGGCGGCAACGATGAATAGGCATCCAATAATTCTGTTTTGTCCATTGCCAACTCCCAAATAACCAACACGATTCATCTCTCGCACAGTATAGAATACTTCACCGCCCAAATCAACCAAGTCACACAACCCAATCTCCAGTCCCCAGTCTCCCACTCTCCAGTCCCCAGTCTCCCACTCTCCATCCCCCGCGCTAACAAAACTCATACTTGACAAATTTAGTTCATCAGTGTACTATTTCGCCATGAACAAAAATCAGGCGATCACGAGCTGTGATCCGTTCCAACTCATCCAGGCGTTGATGCACAGCGGCAAAGCAGTCGAGCTGCAATTGGATGCGGCCCTGGCACCGGTTGGGCTCTCGGCGGTGCAGTGGAGCGCGCTCAAAGCCTTGGTCCAGGCCGAGGGGCGATTGCCGCTGGGGCAACTAGCCGAGCGTTTATCCTGTGTGAAGTCCAACGCCACGCGCTTGATTGACCGCCTCGAAGCCGAGAAATTGGTGCGGCGAGTGCCCGACCCCGAAGACCGACGCAGCATCCACGCCGAGCTGACCGCTGAGGGCAACCAGGTCTATGAAGCGGGTCTGCAGGTAGTCCAGGAATTCGAGCGTCAACTGTTGGCGGGCTATGCAGCAGAAGAGCATCTCTTGCTCAATCGGTTGCTGACCCAGCTAGCGAATGTCCCTGTGGCGTAATTTTTTTTGCACAATTAGTTCACATTTGTACTATTGATCAATGAATAGTTGTACAGGAAGGATACTATCATGTTTCTCGAACTAGGGTTGCTGTTATTGCGGGTGGTCGTGGGCTTGCTCGTGGCCGGGCATGGGGCGCAGAAATTGTTTGGCTGGTTTGGCGGGCCCGGGTTGACTGGCCTGCAGGGCTGGCTAGCCTCAACAGGAATGCGGCCAGCCGGTTTTTGGGCCCGGATGGCCGGGCTGGCAGAGTTCGGCGGCGGGCTCTCGCTGGCGCTCGGCTTGCTCAGCCCCCTGGGTGAAATGGGCATCATCGCCGCGATGATCATGGCGATTATCGTGGGGCACTGGGGCAATGGCCTCTGGGCCAGCAACGGCGGCAGCGAGTTGCCCCTCACCAACCTGACCGTGGCCCTGTTCTTCGCCCTCGCTGGGCCAGGGCGCTATTCGCTGGATGCCCTGCTGGGTATTGCTTTGCCCCAGCCGGTGAGCCTGGTGGCTGGTCTCGTCGCAGTCGTGATTGGTGTGGGCGCGGCATTGTTGAGTCAGGCCCGCCAACCCGTACCGGCCAAATAAGGTACACCCTTCGGCAGAAGTCAGGCTTCGCGCAGAAGTCTGACTTCTCGAATGGTCGGAAATATTCGTATAATTTGTGACAAACCTTGATCACGTATCGATCACCAAGGAATAACCTGATGAACATACAAGCGACAAACCTTGCTACAACCGCAGCGACGCCCCAGCATCCATTCGAGGTGGGGGTCTATTCTTTTGTCGAGAACTTGCCCGATCCGGTCACGAGCAAACTGGAAGATCCGGCCCGGCGCATCGCCGACCTGCTGGAGACGATCGAGTTGGCCGACCAGGTTGGGCTGGATGTTTTCGCCATCGGCGAGCACCATCGCCATGAATTTCTGGCCTCGTCCCCGGTCACCTTACTGGCCGCAGCAGCAGCCCGCACCAGGCAGATCCGCCTCTCCAGCGCGGTGACCGTGCTCAGCTCGGACGACCCGGTGCGCGTCTTTCAGGACTTTGCCACGCTGGATCTGATCTCGAATGGCCGCGCGGAGATCATGGCGGGCCGTGGTTCGTTTATCGAATCGTTCCCGCTCTTTGGCTACGATCTGAATGATTACAACGAACTGTTCGCCGAGAAGCTGGAGCTGCTCATGCAGTTGCGCGCCGCCGAGAAGATTTCGTGGGCCGGGAAACATCGCGCCGCGCTCGACAATCTCGGCGTCTATCCGCGGCCAGTGCAGGCCGAATTGCCGATCTGGGTGGCCGTGGGTGGCACGCCGGAATCGGTGGTGCGGGCGGCAAGCCTCGGGCTGCCCATGGCGCTGGCGATCATCGGCGGTATGCCCGAACGCTTTGCGCCCTTTACCAATCTCTATCGCGAAGTCTGGCAGCAGCTAGGCCGTGACCCAGCCCAGGCCACCCTGAGCATCAACTCGCATGGCTTTATTGCCGATGATTCGCGCGCGGCCGCGGACATCTATTACCCGTCGGCCACGGTGCTGATGAACCGCATCGGGCGCGAGCGCGGCTGGCAACCGGCCACGCGCCAACAGATGGAAGCAGGACGCAGCTTGCGCGGGGCCGATTTTGTCGGCACCCCGGATGAGATCATCGAAAAGACGTTGTTCCAACATGAGCTCTTCGGCCATCAGCGCTTGCTGCTGCAACTCGGTCTCGGCACCATCGAGCATAGCAAGATGATGCGGGCCATCGAGTTGCTGGGCACCAAAGTGGCACCGGTGGTGCGGGCGGAGATCGCCAAACGCACGGCAAGTGCCCAATCCGCAGCCGCGCTCGTGCCAGCATAAACCGAGCCTGCTGCACAGGTCCCCCAGGTGGATGATGCCGTCTTCGTCGTTTGAGCGCGTTGGGTTGCCCACAGCGGGCAGGAGCAAACACCATGAATGATTCGCAAAACACGTTGCAATTTGGCTATTTTTTGACCCCCGACGCCCAGCTCGGCCCAGAATTGGGGCCAATTGCCCAGCAGATGGAAAGCTGGGGCTTGGACCTGATCGGCATCCAGGATCATCCCTATCAGGCGCGCTTTCTCGACACGTTGACCTTGATCGCCACGCTGGCCGCGCAGACCCAGCGGATTCGTTTTTTCCCCGATGTCAGCAACCTGCCACTGCGGCCCCCGGCAGTCCTGGCCAAAAGCGCGGCCACCATCGATCTCCTGAGCGGCGGGCGTTTTGAATTGGGCATTGGCGCGGGCGGCTTTTGGAATGCCATTGCGGCCATGGGTGGGCCACGCCGCACGCCTGGTGAATCTGTGGCCGCGCTCGAAGAGGCCATCCAGATCATCCGGCTGATGTGGAGCGGGCAGCGCTCGATCACCTTTGACGGCCAATATTACAGTGTCAAAGGGTTACATCCCGGCCCGACCCCGGCGCACCCAATTGGCATTTGGGTCGGGGCTTATGGCCCGCGGATGATGAACCTGATCGGGCGGCTGGGCGATGGCTGGGTGCCTTCCCTGCCCTATTTGGACATGAGCAAGGCCAGGGAATTGCAAAGCCGCATCGACGAGGGGGCCGCGCAGGCCGGGCGCGATCCTCGCACGATCCGGCGCATCCTCAACATTGCCGGGCAGATCACGCCAGATGGCAGCCCGCGCGGCGAATTGTTGCAAGGGCCAGCCGCACAGTGGGTGGAGGATCTGAACCGTTTGGTGGTGGAATATGGCTTCGACAGCTTTGTGCTGATGGGTGATGATCTAAACCAGATCCGCCGGTTTGCCGAAGAGATTGTGCCCCAGGTGCGTGCCCAAACCGCGCCCTGACCGACCCTACCCGGCCCCTGCCGAACTTACCAAACCTACCGAAGAAGTCAGGTTTCGCACAGAAGCCTGACTTCTGTTGATCCATAATTATTGTTCTGCCAAAGTTGCTTTGACGACAACCGCCAATCTGCTGTACACTATGGGAAGCTAGAGCCACGGGCGCTGCTCAGCGCAATCGCCCGCATTCAAAACCCAAAACCTTACCAATTGAGGCCATAGTCCCCAAAGGAGGTACTCCCTTGCAAGCGATTGAGTATGCCTCGCCCCAAAGCGTTGATGATGTTGTTGCGTTGTTGCAACAGAAGGGCGACATGGCACGTGTCCTGAGTGGTGGAACCGATCTTTTGGTTGCACTACGCGAAGGGCGACGCCAGGCGGAAGTTGTGATCGACGTCAAGCGCCTGCCCGAAACCAGCGAATTGACCTACGACCCCAAGCAAGGGTTGACGTTGGGTGCCGCAGTTCCGTGCTATCGCATCTACGACAACAAAGAGATTGCCGCAGCCTATCCTGGGTTGATCGACTCAGCCAGCCTGATTGGTGGTGTGCAGATTCAAGGGCGAGCCAGCATTGGTGGCAACCTGTGCAATGCCTCCCCCGCAGCAGATTCGATCCCGTCGCTGATTGCGCACAAGGCGATTGCCAATATCGCTGGGCCGAATGGACGCCGGAGCCTTCCAGTTGAGGAATTTTGTGTGGCACCGGGCCGGACAGCCCTGGGGCCAGGCGAATTTTTGATCTCACTCTCGTTGCCCGCGCCGCAGCCCGGTTTTGCCGGGGCCTATCTGCGCTTTATCCCGCGCAACGAGATGGATATTGCCGTGGTTGGGGCTGGGGTCACTGTCCAGTTGGATGAAAACCGCAGCAAGTTTGTCTCGGCCCGGGTTGCGCTCGGGGCCGTTGCCCCCAAACCGCTCTTCGTGGCTGCCGCAGGCGAAGCGCTGGCCGGTCAACCGGTGAACGCCGAATCGATCGCCAAAGCGGCGCAGATCGCCCAGGAAGCGGCCACGCCGATCACCGATATGCGTGGTACTGCAGAATATCGCAAACAAATGGCCGGTGTACTGACACGCCGTGCGCTGGAAAAGGCTATCGAACGAGCCAAGGCTAGCTGAACGCATTTTGCGCCAGCCCAAATGGAGATTTGTTATGTCGAAAACTGTTGTCTCAGCGAAGATTAATGGTCAGGACGTTGACTTTTTGTGTGAACCGCGCCAAAGTCTCCTGGAAGTCCTGCGCGATGAGTTGCTGTTCACCGGCACCAAAGAAGGGTGCAACAATGGCAACTGTGGGGCTTGTAATGTGATCCTGAATGGCGTCCTGGTCAATTCCTGTCTGGTTTTGGCCGTCGAAGCGAATGGGGCCACCGTCACCACGGTCGAAGGTCTGGCCAGCCCCGATAAATTGCACCCGCTGCAACAGAAATTCCTCGAGCACGCCGCGCTGCAATGTGGGATCTGCACACCGGGTTTCTTGATGTCTTCCAAGGCGCTGCTCGACAAGAACCCCGACCCGACTGAACAAGAGGTTCGTCTCTGGTTGGCAGGCAACCTCTGCCGCTGCACCGGTTATGACAAGATTATCCGCGCTGTGCTCGATGCGGCGGACAGCCCCGAGTTGCAGAGCGTCGCCTAACAGCCATGCAACATCAAGTCTGGATCCCCGCTTTGCACCGGGACCTGACCAACGGCCAGGAAACAGTCGTGGCCGAGGGCGAAACCGTGGGCGAAGTCGTGGATCAGCTGGAACAGGCATTTCCCGGGATGGCAGCGCGCCTGTGCGCTGAGGGCCAATTGCGCCCCCACATTGCGGTCGCGATCAATGGCGAAGTCACGCGCCGTGGCCTGCGCGAGCGCCTGACCGAACCCAGCGAATTGCACTTCATCCCCGCGCTCAGTGGGGGCTGAAGACTATCAGCATTCAACAAAAAGGCCGAGTGACTGTTGAGCGTCACCCGGCCTTTTTTGTTAGACTTTCCTGCACCTAGGAACGCGGATCCGGCTCGGGCGGGATCACACTCTGGAAGATGAAGGGCAGGTAGTAGACATTGCTCATCCCAGCCCGATCTACCGATAACACCGTGGTCAGGGGTTGGTCATTCGCGCCACCGGAAATATAGAGCGTTAACGCCGCGTCGCCAAAAAGCCGAAACTCGGGGATATCGACCAGTTCGCTGCCGCAGCCGGGTGGGCCGGCAAACCAATCATACTCGCGCGGGGGCAGGGGGATATAGTCGCTGCTGCTCAAATAGTACAAAGTGGGCAGCCCGGCGACTGGTGTGTTTAAGTCGGCACAGACTACAAGCGCTGTATCGATGATATCAACGGCAAATGGGGCCACATGGACAACGCGCACAAAGCCATTGTCCAAATCGGTTGGCGGCGGAGGGACAGTTCCCCCGGGCGGGATCGTGCCATTTGCCCCAGCAACTTCGGTCTCACCCTGCGCGTTCGCCTCGTAAAAGACAAAGCCTGAACAGAGCAAAACAAAAGCAAGCACACTTAACACGAGCCAGGGCTGACGCGACCTGGACTGGTGGTCATTGGGTTGCGGATTCATTAGATTCTCCTCATCAAAGAAAACATCCATCAGTTCGCGGGAGATTACCTCTCTTCGGTCGCTTAGGGGATTGCCACGAACTAGCCAATTGCTCCTCATTGCTCGCTCGAATGGGCGCCCATTCGGTAGGCAAAGCTGAAGGGCGTAAACGCTCAGCAAGTTGCGCACAAATAGAAGCTATCTCAGAATCGGTTGTGGCTCGGGGCGACTTTGTCCACCCAACCAGGGGCACAGAATTCTGAGATAAGTTCTAGCTACGTGAGTTTAGACGGCTGGGCAACAACAAAAGTTACGGTCAAATTGCCTAATTATGGTATACTTAGACCCTATCCATAAAATGGTTGCGGGACCCGGAACCAGGCCGATCACAAGGGATTGGCGCAGACTTGATGGATAGCGTCTCAACCATGGCAATACAGGTATTACCAGCGGATGTAGCCGCTAAAATCGCAGCAGGTGAGGTCGTCGAGCGCCCTGCCAACGTAGTCAAAGAATTACTCGAAAACAGTCTGGATGCCGGCGCAACCGAAATTCGGGTCGAATTGCGCGAGGGCGGCCAGCGGTTGCTGCGGGTGACCGACAATGGGCATGGCATTGTAGCCGCGGATGCGCCCTTGGCCTTTTTGCGTCATGCCACCAGCAAACTCAGCACCGTGGAAGATCTGACGCAGATCGCGACCTTTGGTTTTCGGGGCGAAGCCCTGTACAGCATCGCCGCGGTCAGCCAGGTTACCCTGACCACCCGCCATCAGCTCGACCCATTTGCCAGCCAATTGCGTGTCGAAGGCGGGGAGATTACCAGCCAGCAGCGGGTGGGTGCCCCGGTTGGCACCATTGTCACCGTCGAGCAGCTCTTTTACAATGTACCCGCGCGCCAAAAGTTTCTGCGCAAAGCCACGACCGAAGCGGGCCGGATTGCCGACCTGATCCAACGGTTTGCCCTGGCCCACCCCGACCGCCGTTTCAGCCTGGCTGTCGATGGGCGGCTCGTCTTTCAATCCGCGGGCACGGGCGATCTGTTTGATGTGCTCGTCAAGATCTACGGGCTCGAACAGGCGCGCCAGATGGTGCCGATTGGGGATACGCCGCGCGCCCGTGAGCAGGAGGCAGAGGACTCGCCCCTGATCGAAGAGTGGGATTTCATGGGCGATGGCGCGACGAGCCACGCGGCCAGCAGCCAACGCGCCATGCCGGTGCGCATCCAGGGGTATGCCAGCTTGCCCTCGTTGACTCGGCCCAATCGCGGCGAGATTCAGATCTTTGTCAATCAGCGGCAAATTGAGGATCGCACCCTGACCTATGCGGTAATTCAGGCATACCATACGCTGCTGCCGGTGGGCCGCTATCCCCTGGCCGTCATCCTGATCAAGATCGACCCAGCGGAAGTGGATGTCAATGTGCATCCGCAGAAGAGTCAGGTGCGCTTTGTAGAGGAGCGGGCGGTCTTTCGGGCGGTCCAAAAAGCGGTGCGTTATGTGGTCACCAGCCACGCGCCACCGCCGGAATTGCACCTACCGGTGAGCCAGATGCCGACCAGCGATTCCCCCGGGAGTTGGCAGCCACTCCCCAGCCAGCCGACCATGCCCCCGCAACCAGCACCGATGCCCCAGGCCGCACTGACCGGGCAACAAGCGTTGGACTTTGTCGTGCCAGAGCCGCGGCCAACCCCTGTCGAAGCCCGGCCAGCCCCCCCAGCACCCGCCGACCCGATCCAGGCGCCGCTGATCGCTGGCCGCAAACATGGGTTGCCGCCGTTGCGAGTGGTGGGGCAGGTTGGTGCGCTCTATATTATTGCCGAAGGGCCGGAAGGCATGTATTTGATCGACCAACATGCCGCGCATGAACGGATTCTGTACGAAAAGTTTATGCAGGAGCGGGCGGGGGATGAGATCGCTCAGCAGCAGCTCCTCCAGCCGCTGACCCTGCATGTCGGTACGGCATTAGCCGGGCTGGTGGCGCAGAATCTGGACGAATTGCAACAAGTGGGCTTTGCGATTGAACCCTTTGGCAGCGATACCTTTTTGGTGCGGGCGGTGCCTAGTATCCTCTCGGGCCAGGACCCATTGCGGGCGCTGGAAGAGATGGTGAGCACCCTGGGCGATCAGCGCAATCTGGTGGGCGAGGCACGCGAGGCGCGGCTCGTTAAGCTGATCTGCAAACGGGCGGCGATCAAGGCGGGGCAATTGCTCAGCGGGCTGGAGATGCAGGAATTGGTGCGCCAGTTGGAAGAATGCCAGTCGCCACGCACCTGCCCCCATGGCCGGCCAACGTTGATCCAATTGGCTGCCAGCGAATTGGAAAAGGCTTTTGGCCGCGTCTGAACCCATGAGCCCCAATTGCGCTGAAGTTCCATTCGCCCAGGGGCCTAGAGTTGACAATCCCAGGCGAGCGGCTTTGTTCGTCACCAGAATTGTGATAAACTCGCTAGATTCGGCTGAAAATTGGGCCTGGATTTTACTAAATTCTGTTTGAAACCTGCCGTACTTTTCTTTGGATAAGCGAGTGCGACACCCGGTTTCAAAACAATCGCAGCATACGACAAAAGAAAAGATTGATGAGGAAAAAATGGCGTTGAAAATCACCACCGAGCCCCGCGAAGAACGGCAACTCGGCGTCCGCATTGAGGTCGATCCTGAGCGCGTGGAAAAAGAATTACGCAAAGCTGCCCGAAAAGCGGCCAGCGATTACCGCATTCCAGGCTTCCGCAAAGGCAAGGCACCCTACCATATTGTGGTGCAGATGGTCGGCTTGCCCACCCTGTATAACGAATTCGTGGACGAGCTGGGCCAAGAGCTCTACAAGGAAGCGATCGAGCAAGAGAAGCTGGAGCCTTACGCCACCGCGGCGCTGGAAGATGTCGAATTTGAGCCGCTGGCCTACAAATTGCTGATCCCCCTGGAGCCGGAAATTGATCTGGGCGACTATCGCGCGTTGCGTGTGGAGGAAGAGCCCGTTGCCGTCAGCGATGAGGACATCGACGCCCGCCTCGAGACCTATCAGGATCAGCACTCGGGTTGGCAGGAGGTGACTCGCCCCAGCCAGTATGGCGACCTGATGAATATCAATGTGCGCAGCGTGATCATCAATGATAACCCGGATGCTGAAGAGACGGTCGTGCTCGATGAAACTGATTGGGATGTGACGCCGGATCAGGAAAACCCGATGGAGCCGCCGGGCTTCGACGAAGCTTTGTTAGGCCTGGAACCCAATACGCAGAAGGAGTTCGAGTTGAGTTGGCCAGCCGACAGCCAGAGCATTTATGCGGGCAAGAGCGCCCGTTTTTCGGTCACGGTCAACCAGTTACAGGCGTACGAAAAGCCCGAGCTGAATGATGAGTTTGCCCAGTTGGTCGGCCCCGACTACGCCACGCTGGAGGATCTGAAGAACAATATCCGCACGACGCTGGAAGAGCAGCAAACCGAGACGCAACGCGCCAACTATGCCGAAAAGGTGCTCAACGCCCTGGTGGAGCAGAGCACGCTCACCTATCCGCCGGTTGTGGTTGAAGACCAAATGGATTCGATGATTGGTGAGTTCGAACGCCAGTTGCAACAGCTCGGCATCGAAAGCCTGGAAAGCTATCTGCGCCAAACCGGCGGCGGCACATTGGAAGAATATCGCGAACGGCTGCGCCCTGAAGCCAAACGGCTGGCCGAACAAAATCTGGTGCTTTCCGAAGTATTGCGCCTTGAGAAGCTGAAAACGAGCGACGAAGATATCGAAGAGCGCATCAAGACCATGATGGGCACCGACGAAGAGATGGATGACGAAGCCGCGCAGAGCATTGCCGAAATGTTGCGCTCGGGCGGCGGTCGGGCTATTCTGGACAGCCAGCTCTTGCGCGAAAAGGCGTTGGATCTGCTCCTGGCCGTTGCGCGCGGGGAAGATGTCCCGCTGCCCCCCGCGGATGAGCCCGCCAGCGAGGGCGAGGCAGAAGCCGCACCGTCCAGCGAAGACGAACCGGCTGCTGAAGCATCGTCCAGCGAAAATGCTTAAACCTGGTGGGACAAAGCGCTAATTACGGCGCTTTTGTCTCACGCTTGGGTTGGCCTTGTGTCTGCCAGAGTCTAATACAATGCAAACAGACATTTGGAGCCCGCTTACATTGTTTGTCCTGGGGGATGATTAAGCTTTGGGGAGCTTCATCTGCAATGTGCAGACAGACTATCTTATTGCAATGCAGCATTCTGCTGCCTGGCTGGCAACTGGCGTCATCGCAAAATCTGCTATCCGCTTTCGAGCCACAACCGATTGGGCAATGACGGCCATTTCAACAGCGCAATGAGATCAGCAAGTGGTATTCCAAGAACAATATGGAGAATCATTTATGTCCAACCCGACAAATGTTTTACCCGCAGTTATTGATTCAAATGGTCGCTATGAGCGGGTAATGGATCCCTATAGCGCCCTCTTTCGCGAGCGCATTATCTTTTTAGGTACGCCGATCAACGCGCAAGTGGCCAACAACATCATTGCCCAGCTCTTTTGGCTGAATAGCGAAAATCCTAATCAGCCGATCAATATCTACATCAACAGCCCGGGTGGGGATGTCTATGCCGGCCTGGCGATCTATGACACCATGCAATTGATCAGCGCGCCGGTCAGCACCTGGGCTGTGGGTGTCACGGCCAGCATGGGCACGGTGCTGCTTGCGGCTGGGGCCAAGGGGCGCCGCTATGCGCTGCCTCACGCCACCATTCACATGCACCCGGCCAGCAGTGGGGCGCAAGGCTACACGGAAGATGTGCGTATCGCCTTCCGCGAGTTGGAGCGCGTGCAAACCCAGCTCTTCCACCTGGTGGGCAAACATACTGGCCATCACTGGCGCGAGATCGAAGAACAATTCGAGCGCGACCGCTGGATGAATGCGATCGAGGCGCAGAAGTTTGGCCTGGTCGACGAAGTGTTGGGGGATGTCAGCGATGTGATCGTCATCAACAAAAGTGGTGAAATTGCCTTGGCCACAGGGGGTATCCTCGAGGACAAGGCCGCCGCGGATACAGCGGAAACTGCCTAAAAACTTCTCTGTAGATTTTACTCAATCAGCTTTGCGGCAGGGCTGCGTTTCTGCGAAGCTGGTTGAGTAATTTTTATCTGAGAAGGGTCTCAGTACGTTTGGTTGATTCAATCCCCACGTCATTCGAGAATTGAGATGATCAGAGCAATATGCTCAGTTGACGATGCTCATTCTTGCTGAAGGAAAATCCTGTGCCAGATCGGAATCTATCGCTCGGTGAGCCGCGCTGTTCGTTTTGTGGCAAAGCGCGTACAGAAGTTCGTCGTTTGGTCGAAGGGCCAGATAATGTCTATATTTGTGATGAGTGCATCACTTTGGCGAATGAAATCCTGGTCGAAGAGGGGCTGAATGGCGCAAGTCCAGCCGTCGCGGCCAAGGATCTGCCGCAAAGTGTGCCCAGCCCCAAAGCCATTGTCGACCATCTTAACCAATATGTGATCGGCCAGGAACGCGCCAAAAAGGTGCTCTCGGTCGCGGTCTACAATCATTACAAACGGGTCTTTGGGGTCGGCAGTGGCAACTCGAACGAGCGCATCTCGCCGCCCGCCGAAGTGGAACTAGCCAAAAGCAACGTGCTGCTGATCGGCTCGACCGGTAGCGGCAAAACCCTGCTCGCCCAAACCCTGGCCAAATTGCTCGATGTGCCCTTTACGATTGGCGATGCCACCGCGCTGACCGAAGCTGGCTATGTGGGCGAAGATGTCGAGTCGATTTTGCTCGGTCTGCTGCAGGCCGCCAATGGGGACCCGGCCCGGGCCGCGTATGGCATTGTCTACATCGACGAGATCGACAAAATTGCCCGCAAAGGAGGCGACAACCCCAGCATCACCCGCGATGTCAGCGGCGAAGGGGTGCAACAAGCCCTACTCAAGATCATCGAAGGCACGGTGGCGAATGTGCCGGCCGCGCCAGGCCGCAAACATCCGCAGCAAGAATTTATTCAGCTCGATACACGTAATGTGCTCTTTATTTGTGGGGGGGCTTTTGCCAATCTGGCGGATGTTGTGCGCCGCCGGGTGCAACGCCGCGCCGCGCTGGGCTTCCTCTCGCCCAATGACGAGAATGCCGAGGTGCCAGCGCGCCAGGCCGACGCACCTGTCGAAACCCAGCCCCTGCCCGACGACCTGACCGAGCGCCAGCGCGAGTTGCGCATCCGCCGCCTGGAAAAAGAGAGCGGCGACGAAAGTCTGCTGCTCGAACAGGTGCAGCCCGATGATCTGCTGGCCTATGGCCTGATCCCCGAATTTGTCGGGCGGTTGCCGGTCTTTGCCAGCCTGCAAGCACTGGATCGGCGCACGCTGGTGCGGATCCTGGTCGAGCCCAGGAACAGCATCATTCGCCAGTTCCAACATCTGCTGGCGCTGGACAATGTCACGCTCGAATTTGAGCCCGACGCGCTGGAAGCGGTCGCCACCGAAGCCTTTTTACGCAAAGCCGGTGCGCGCGGCCTGCGCAGCATTGTCGAAGAGGCGCTGCTCGAAGTCATGTACGAGATCCCAGGCCGGGCCGATGTGGTGCGTTGTGTGGTCACCAAAGAAGTCTTTACCAACGGCGAATTACCTCATCTGTACAATAGTCAGGGCCAACCGGTGCCGTGGGGCCAGAATTTACGCTCCGCCGCTTGACCGCGCTGGCCGGAGTCGTGCTCGATGCCGCTACCACTTGTTCATTTGGCGATTGCCGTTGACCTGGCCACACACTATCCGCTGGCGGGCGAAGCGGCCTTCTTGTTAGGCAGCCTCGCCCCCGACGCCATCCACATGCGCCCGAACACCATGCGCAGCGACAAAAATCGCACCCATCTGCTGACCACCAATCACAGCGAGACGCCGGATACTGACTATGCCGCGGCGTTGGATCAATTTTTCGTCCCCGCCTGGCAACAAGCGGATCCCTTCCTGCAAGGCTATGCCGCGCACCTGCTGGCGGATCGGCGCTGGGTGCAGACGATCATGCCCCATTTCCGCGCGGTGCGTCCGCCCGAGTTGAGCAATGCGGACGGGGTCAAGCTCTATTACCACGAGGTCGATCAGATCGATCTAATGCTCTATCGCCAAATGCCTTGGCGCACCGAGATCTGGGAGCGCCTGGCCACGGCCACCGCGCAACCCGTGGCGGATTTGCTGACGGCAGCGGAAGTGGCGGGCTGGCAGCAGCGCACCTTTGCCTGGTTTGCCGAACGCGAACACACAGCGGAAATACAGCCGCGCTACATCACCTACGAGCGGGTGAGCGAGTTTATTCACGAGGCAGCGACGACCATCGCCGAGCAATTTGCGACGTGGGGCGAAGTGGCGAAGAAAAGCTGAATAACCACAGATTACGCAGATTCCACAGATGCTACAGAGGAAAAACCAGAAATCTGTGTAATCTTTAGAATCTGCGGTTTCTACACAGTTTCTTGGTTTGACTCAAAAAATCCCCGCCACAAACCACTGTCCATCAATCAACACCAGAATGGCGATTTTGTCGCGCACGCCATCGTCATAAACCGCACGGGCTTTGTCGCCGTTGATCTCGATCGATTTGTATTGCAGCGCGACCGGCTCGGACGCAACCAAATCCGTCCGCGCTTGCGGCCACACAATGTATTTGTCTGGATTTTCGACAGACAATGCTTGAAGATCCGCACTTGTAAATTCCCACCCCTCGGCTTCTGCTTGCTCAATCGCAGCTTGGACGAACGCTTCCCCTTGCAGTCGAAAGGTAATCTTGTTCTGCATAGCGGTTAAGTAGCCAAAATTCTGGCTTGCCTCCGGCCCCAGCACACGTGCAATGAATGCACCCAATTCTGCCACTTTTTCAGGTTGCAATTCGCGCAAGTAATCTGGGTGATCCACGAAAGCGTCCTCAAGCCGCTGAACATCACCCGTGTGATAGGCGAGTGCTAGTGCCGCTTTGCCGCGCTGAATAGCGGCTTTCACCTGCTCAGCCTCGGCACGATCCAGCGAATCGACCGCGCCAATCGTGCCAGTCCCAAAGAATGTTAAGCCCGTATACACGCTCAGCGAGACCAGCACAATCAAGCATAAATTGCGAGAAAACATTGCTGTGCTCATTTCGAGAAGCCAGGCTTTTTGAAAAAGCCTGGCTTCTATTAACGCTCACTAAAAATGCACGTTGAGCGGTGTTATGTTGACAATGTACCAACGTCCATCAATCTTACGCAGAATGGATTCTTGATAGGCGATGCCGTCATCCAAACGCACAATGGCTCGATCCGCTTCAATTTCTACCGATTCGTAGGTCAACGCAACTTTGTAACTGGGATCAGGCTCTGAAAATGTCGGTGGCAACATGCCATGGTTCTGTGCGGCCAATGCCTGCCATTCTTCGGGGCTTACTTCTCGATTTTCGGCCTTTGCCTGCTCAATCGCTGCCCGCGCCAAGCGGTCACCTTGCTGCATGTGCGTCCATTTGGCTTGCATGGCGGTTAAATAACCAGCATCTTTGGCTCGCTCCGCACCGAGAATCGCTGCGATATGGCGCTCGGCTTCTACCTTGAGCGGGAGATCAGCCGTGTCTGCCAACACCTCGGCAAATTGTTGAACATCCAAGGTTTGAACCGGCGTTTCGCGCAACAACCCATAATAACGTATCAGCGTCGCCCGAATGGCTGCTTCTTCAATAGCAGCGGTCACCGCGCGGCTTTCAAGCTCATCGGCAAGATTTGCCGTGGCTACAGGCTGTCGCAATAGCAGCCCAACAAGCATCAGGCCAACGATGGTCATGCCGAATAATAAACTATAACGCATTGCAGGTTTCATCAAACTTTGAACTTTCTTCTTGCGGGCACGGTTTTGGCATGATATTGTTGCAGATGTTGACACAAGAACGCATCTGGCATTGATTTTGTGCCATACAAAAAGTATGAATTCAGCGGATATTCTGATGACTATTCACGCGATTCTTTGGGATCTCGATGGAACCCTGGCCGACACCGAATTGGGCCACTATGCGGCTTGGCGGGCCACGCTGGCCGACTATGGCATCGAGCATACGTATGAACAATTTATGGCCGGATTTGGCCGCACCAATGCCGAAATCTTGCCCGGCATCCTCGGTGAAGCAGCGACCAGCGAACGTATCCACGAGATTGGCGAAAAGAAAGAGGCCAATTTTCGCCGCTATCTGGCCGAGCAGCCGTCGGCCCTGCTCCCCGGCGTGGCGGATTGGCTGGCGCGCTTCCAACAAGCCGGGCTGCGCCAGGCGATTGCCTCTTCCGGCCCGATGATCAACATCGTGGCGATGATCCATGCCCTCGGTGTGAGTGATTATTTTCAGAGTATTGTTTCGGGCGCATGCTTGCCCAAAGGCAAACCCGACCCCGCGATCTTCTTGCTGGCCGCGGCCTCGCTGGGGACAGCGCCCGAACAATGCCTGGTGATCGAAGATAGCCTGGCCGGTATCACCGCGGCGCGGCGGGCAGGGATGCAGAGCGTGGCCGTGGGCAAGATCGTCCACGACCCGGCCCTGCACGAAGTTCTGATGACCATCACTGCACCGCCGACGATTTTGGTGGAGACGTTAGCGGAGTTGAGGGTGGAGTTATAAAAAACGTCAAGCGTCAAACGTCATAAACTCGGTGACGCACGACGTTTGACGTTCGACGCAGCAATCAATTAGCGCAAGTGAGGAAAGGCCGAGCGCCCCGCGTAGACAGCAATAGCGTCCAGTTCGTCTTCGATGCGCAATAGTTGATTGTATTTGGCCACGCGATCACTGCGGGCAGGCGCGCCGGTCTTGATCTGCCCGGTGTTGAAGGCAACAACCAGGTCGGCAATGGTGGCATCTTCCGTCTCGCCGGAGCGGTGGCTGACCACCGCGGCCCAGCCCGCGCGATGGCTCATCTCAATGGCGGCAATGCTCTCGGTCAACGTGCCGATCTGGTTGACTTTGCAGAGCAGCGCGTTGCAGGCCTGCTCGCGGATCGCCCGTTCGATGCGCTCGACATTCGTCACCAGCAGGTCATCACCGACAAGCTGCACTTTGTGGCCGATCTTCTCGTGCAGCCGTTTCCAGCCCGCCCAGTCATCTTCGGCCATGCCATCTTCGATGCTGATGATCGGGAAGCGATTGGCCCAGTCGGTCCACAGATCGACCAGTTCATCGCTGCTGAGGGTTTTGCCTTCGATGCCCAGCGTATAGGTGTTGGTCGCCGGATCGTACAATTCGGTGCTGGCCGGGTCGAGCGCAATAAAGACATCTTCGCCCGGTCGGTAGCCTGCCTTTTCGATGGCCTGGAGGATCACCTCGATGGCGCGCACGTTGCCGCCCAGGCTGGGCGCAAACCCACCTTCGTCGCCTACGTTGGTGCTAAACCCGCCATCGTGCAAGACCGTCTTCAGACTCTGATAGATCTCCGCTCCCCAGCGCACCGCTTCCCGAAAACTCTCCGCGCCGACCGGCATGACCATAAATTCCTGGAAGTCGGTGCTGCCCTCGGCATGTTTGCCCCCGTTGAGAATATTCATCATTGGTACGGGCAAGGTGCGAGCGCTGACCCCACCCAGGTAACGATAGAGGGGCAATTCCAGCGCATCCGCCGCGGCGCGGGCCACCGCCAAACTGACGCCGAGAATGGCATTCGCGCCGAGCCGAGCTTTGTTGGGCGTGCCATCCAATTCGAGCATAGTCAGGTCGAGCGCCACCTGATCGAGCGCGTCATAGCCGATCAGCTCGTCGGCCAGGGTGTCGTTGACACTCTCCACCGCCTGCAGCACGCCTTTGCCGCCGTAGCGGCTTTTGTCGCCATCGCGCAACTCGACCGCTTCGTGGGCACCGGTGCTGGCACCACTGGGAACCATGGCGCGGCCAAACCCGCCGCTATCCAAAACCACTTCAACTTCCACGGTGGGGTTGCCGCGACTATCCAGCACCTCACGTCCGTTGATATAGACGATTTCCGTCATCGTAGGCTCCTGTTCTGTATCATTATGGTCTCTAAACCTGCTCATTCAGAGCAAAAAGACGCGGGTGCGTAACCCTTAGCAACCACGGTCGTCTCATTTCATTGATGAGGACTTACGCGAGGCGGGCGGAAACAACGATTCGATGGTGACACGCATCACCGACTGTGATCCAGACCTGCCCAAGACTTATCCATAAACTGTGCGGCTGCCGAAACTGGGCTTACCAGCATAGAGTGGCGCAGAATTTACGAACAAACCCGAATCGTGTAGATCCGATAAAGTTGTAGGCTGCTTGAGAGATAGATGCGCCGCGTCGATGGGACGCAAAGCTGTGCGACTCGCTGACGTTGTTGTATCATGAAACCAGCAAAATAGCGAATGGCGCTCCTGTAGGTGTAGCAATCGCCATTTCCGCAACTTTCGGCCCCGCTTCTCGTAGAGCCAGGTGAGACGATTAACTACATGGGGATTCAAATGTTCAAAAATCTCATTCCTAAAATATTTTATGATCACCTCCAGGATGGACTGGCGTTTTTCGTGGACGGGCTGGGCTTCAAGCTCCTTTACCAGGATGCGGAGTTGGCTGTTGTGGCGCGGGATGGGGCCAAGGCCTACATCGTCCAAAGTCCCGAGTACGCGGCCAAGGATCGGCCAGAATTGGGCATCGAAACCGAGAATATCGACGCGATATACCAGGAGATGGTCGCGCGTGCGCCCCATTTCTTGCACCCCAATGCAAATACCGTTACCCTCAGGCCGTGGGGAGCCCGCGAATTCGCGATGCTGGACAAGACGACCGTCGCGGTGATCTTCCGCGAGTGGCCAGCCGAGTAACAAGAGAAGGATCAAATTCCAGCTTCACTCAGCCGGGCAAACCGAAGTTCGGGCTGAGGAGGAAAAGGGGAGCAAATACATCCATGACACTTCAACCGGTTCAACCGAACGAGCAAGTGCAGGCCTGGTCACAGCGCAGTGATGGCATTACCCTGGCCGCGCTCTATTACTTCTTTGTCGCGGGTCTCTTTCTGGTCGGCTCGCTGATCATGGCGATCCCAACGTTGATCTTGGGTGTCGTCACACTGGCCGAAGAGCCAGACGCCATCTTCGGCCTGATCGCCGTGGGCTTTATTGGCGCGGTGCTCTTGCTGCTTGGCCTGCTCAACTTAGCTGTCGGCTATGGCTTGTGGCAAGTCCAAAGCTGGGGCCGCATCGGCGCGATTGTGCTGGCTGTGATCGGCTTGCTCTTCATGCCTGTGGGGACAATCACCGGGGCGATTCTGCTGTGGTATCTGCTCCAACCCGAGGTGGCAGCCAGATTTCAAGGGTAAAAAATAAAAATCTCCCCAAACCTCTTCAAATCCCCATAAATCTCTTTATTCCAGAGATTGAAGAGATTTGTGGAGATTTAGGGAGATTATTGTGCTCAAGCTAGCGTCAATGTTCCGAGACGCCGCTCTTGACTTCGTTCGGCGCTGGGATGCCGCCCTCTTTCACATGCACCGCCTCGGGGTCGGCAGGCAAGACATCATAGACCCAACGTACAGCTTTGCGCCACATGCTGCGCGCCGCCGCGGCCTGATAGGTGGCCTGACGGCGATAATTCTTCCACCAGTTGGGCAAACGCTTCTCGGTGGGCACACTCCATTGGATGGCGCACGCCGCCCACGTTAACCCCGCGCCAAACCCGACAAACACCAAATTATCCCCGGGCTTGATGCGCTTGGCTTCAATGGCTTCACACAGCGCAATCGGGATGCTGGCTGTGCTGGTGTTGCCATACTGCTGCACATTCACCATCACCTTCTCTTCGGGGATTTTGAGTTGGTGCAGCACGCTATTTTGAATGATGCGAATATTCGCCTGGTGCGGGATGATCAGATCCACATCGTCGGTCGATAGGCCCGCACGGCTAAGCACACGTTTTGTGGCTTCGGCCATCACCTTGGTGGCGAACCGAAAGACCGCCTTGCCATCCATCTTGATATAATGGCTGCCCGTGCTGACCGTCTCCAAACTGGCTGGCATGGCGCTGCCCCCAGCCAACAAGGTCAACGTGTTTGCGCCTGAGCCATCGCTGCCCAGATCCACCGCCATGATGCCGCCGGGCACGTCGCTGGCCGCCACCAAAACGGCCCCCGCCCCATCCCCAAAGAGGACACAAGTGTTGCGGTCCGTCCAATCCACCATGCGGCTCAAAGTTTCGGCCCCAACCACCAACACATATTCGGCATCACCGGCCAGGATCGCGCCCCGCGCCTGGCTCAGCGCATAGACAAAGCCCGAGCAAGCCGCGCTCAGATCATACGCGCCAGCGTTGGCCGCGCCGAGCGCGTCCTGAATAATGCAGGCCGTCGCTGGAAAAATATGTTCCGGCGAGCTTGATGCACAGATGATCAGGTCGATCTTGTTGGGTGGCACATCCGCCACAGCCAACGCTTTGCGCGCGGCCGCAATGCCCAACGTTGCCGAGGTCTCTTTGGGGTTGGCCGCGACATGGCGCGTTTCAATGCCCGTGCGGGTGCGGATCCACTCGTCGGTCGTATCGACGATCTGCTCCAGATCCTGGTTGGTGATCTGCTTCTCAGGCACATGATAGCCCCAGCCGATGATCTGTGCGTACCGTCGGCCTTCGCTCGGGCTTTCTACTGCAGGGGCCGCCTGCGGAATCGATTCAGCAGGTGGCTGCAATTTGACCGCACCATTGGTGCCATTATGCTGTTCATGATTGTCTTGTGCTGTCTGTTCGTTCGCCATCCGCCTCTCTCCGTTCGTCCATCATCCCCATGACTTACGCAGCCTCCGGTGATATGACCAGGCCACTTGCCGCATGATCCATCAGCGGAGGCATCATCAGTTGCCCCTGAAGGTTCAATCGGGGTTCACGTAAGTACTCATCCGTTGTGCAGCGCCACGCGCCATGATGAACCAGGTGATTTCTAGCCGACATAGCGCCGCATCATCAGGCACGCATTGTGTCCACCGAAACCAAAACTATTGCTCAACGTCACTTTCACATCTGCCGGTTGGGCGACCAAAGGCGTGTAATTCAGATCGCAGCTGGCATCTTGTTCATGTAAATTGATGGTCGGGGGGATCACCTTCTCGGTGATCGTTTTGGCGCAGATGATCGCCTCGATCGCACCAGCGCCGCCCAAGAGATGGCCCAACATGCTTTTGGTGCTGCTGATCTTCACACTGTAGGCATGTTCACCCAACACTTGCTTAATTGCCAATGTTTCGCCTGCATCATTCAGGCGGGTAGCCGTGCCATGCGCGTTGATATAGTCGATGGACTTGGCATCCACCCCATACTCACTGGCCTTGCGCAGGGCCATCTGCATGGCGTCGACGGCACCGCGGCCCTGTTGATGCGGGGCTGCCATGTGATAGGCATCCGCGCTGCTGCCGTAGCCGATCACTTCGGCGTAGATGTGCGCGCCACGAGCGCGGGCGTGTTCTTCAGTCTCCAGCACCAGGATCGCGCTGCCTTCGCTGACCACGAAGCCATCGCGATTGGCATCAAATGGGCGGCAGGCACCGGCGGGGTCTTCGTTATGCTGGCTGAGCGCGCCCATCACATCAAACCCGGATATGATCAACGGGGCAAGGGCGGCTTCGGCCCCCCCCGCGATCATTACGTCGGCATCGCCGCGGCGCAGGACTTCGAAGGCCTCGCCCGTGGCCGAGGTGCCGCTGGCGCAAGCACTCACCACAGCATGGTTCACGCCGTGCAGATTGTATTCGATGGCAACTTTGCCCGCCGCGCTATCGACCAGCAGATTGGGCACCATAAACGGGCTGATGCGGGTCAGGCCTTTTTCGTTGGCCACAGCCTGATTTTCCAGGGTGGACAAAATCCCGCCGATGCCACTGCCGATAATGCAGCCGATGCGGTTGGGCGCTTCCTGGCTGAAATCCAACTTCGAATCTTCAATGGCCTCTTTGGTGGCAGCCAGGGCATACTGAATATAGAGATCGAGGCGGCGCGCCTCTTTACGATCCATATAATTTTGGGGGTCGAAATTTTTCACCTGGCCAGCAAACCGAGTGCGCAACTGGCTGGTGTCAAACCGGTCGATAAAATCGACCCCAGAGCGGCCTGAGAGTAAACCATCCCAGGTCTCATTTACGCTGAGGCCAAGCGGCGTCACGGCCCCTACGCCGGTGACGACCACGCGCTGCGGGCCATGTCCATTGGTGGAAGCCGTGGATGATTGCGGGTAACTAGTCATGAGCGTGCGATGTTCCTATTTGTACCATCTGGCAAACGCAGCCCACAACAACCGGAGCAAGTGCGGCGGCTGAATTAACTGGTTTGCTAGCCGAAATTTATCAATTCAATTGCTACACAACAAAACACAAGAAGCAGGCAAAAGTTGCGCGCGCCTTCATTTCGGTGCTCTCGGGAGCGCCAATCACCCGATCCAGCGCCTGATGACCCGCGTAACACCAGTTGATAAATCGCTGGAATTGACAAATAGTAGGCCATTCGGTAGTGTAATGGCAATCAATGGTTGTTTGCATGGCAAGCAAAGGATAGGGATTTTAAGATGAAAACTTTCTTCAAGTTGCTGGTTTGGGCTGCAATCCTTGCTGGTGTGGTCTATGTGGCAAAGAAGTTTTTGGCCCCGGCTGGTGGCAATGGTGACGCGGAGCGCAGTGGCGTTCTGCCCAAGACCCCGATCAAATCGCTGGATGATACACCGCTCGGCGGCGAAATCAGCCCGGAGTTGCTCAAGATTCTTGTCTGTCCCGAAGACAAAGGGGCGTTGCAGTTGGTCGATGATGGCAAATTTTTGCTCAATCCCCGCAATGGCTACAAATATCCGATCCGCAATGGCATTCCAGTCATGCTGATCGAAGAGGGCAAAAAGTATCGCGACGCCAATTTTGCTGCCGCCAATGGGCTTGGTCAACCCGCGTAGCCTCTGCCACCTTGGCCCTTTAGCTCGGATGGAGATGGCATGAGCGACGTCTATATTCTCTCGGCAGTGCGCACCCCAATCGGTAAGTTTGGCGGCGCGCTCAAAGAGACTTCCCCGGTGGATCTCGCCGCCCATGTGATGCAGGCGGCGTTGCAACGCGCCAACGTCGCGGGCGAGGCGCTTGATCTCTTCGTGTTTGGCAATATCCTCAAACATGGGCATGGGCAACTCTTGCCCCGTCATGCCGCGCTCAAGGCGGGCATTCCCCAGGAAGTAGATGGCTATGCGCTGGATATGCTCTGCTCGTCGGGCATGATGAGCGTGATGAATGGCGCGATGGCGATCCGCGCGGGCGAGGCAGAAATTGTCCTGACTGGCGGGGTCGAGTCCATGTCGCAGGCGGGCTTTTTGCAGACGCACAAAGCGCGCTGGGGATACAAATTGCTCGTTGGCGACAACCAGGAAAAGTTGATCGACATCCTCATGCACGATGGGCTGACCGACCCCATGAGCGGGGAGTTGATGGGCGAGGAGACCGAACGGTTAGTGGCAGCCCATGGCGTCAGCCGCAGCGAATTGGATGAGGTCGCGCAACGTTCGCATCAACGGGCAGCAGAGGCTACCGCCACTGGGGCGTATGCGGCAGAGATCGCGCCGCTGACAATTCAGGAGCGCCGCAAGACGATCACCTTTGCCGCGGACGAGGGCATCCGGCCCGAAACCACGTTAGAATCACTCGGGGCATTGCGCCCAGCCTTTAGCCGCGAGGGGTTGCTCACCGCGGGCAATTCCAGCCAGCTCTCGGATGGGGCCGCGGCGTTGGTGTTGGCAAGCGAAGCGGCCGTCAAAGCGCATGGGCTGCGACCGCTTGCTCGGTTGTTGGGTGGTTCATGGGCAGCAGTGGAGCCGTGGCGCTTTGTCGAAGGGCCGTTGCCCGCCATCGACAAATTGATGAAAAAGCTCGACACCACGGTGGAGCAGTTTGATCTCTTCGAGAACAACGAAGCTTTTGCCCTCAACGACATCCTGCTCCGGCGGGAATTTGGCATTCCTGACGAAAAGCTCAACGTCCACGGTGGCGCAATTGCGCTGGGCCACCCGATCGGTGCCTCCGGGGCCCGCATCATCGTGACGCTGCTGCACGCGCTACAACGCCAGGGCCAGGCTCGTGGCCTTGCCTCACTCTGTCATGGCACGGGCGGTGGCACAGCTGTCGCCGTAGAACTCTGCTAATAGAGAAATTAAATAGAGATCGCACAAATAGCGAGCAAGTAGGTGCGG
>CAZIRP010000023.1:0-32971 GCA_964541665.1 uncultured Caldilineaceae bacterium
GGTGTGCATGTGGACATTCCGCTGCAAGCCTACTTCCGTATCAACGCCGAGAACATGGGCCAGTTCGAGCGTACGCTGATCATCGTGGAAGAAGGCGCGAGCATGCACTATGTCGAAGGCTGCACCGCGCCCGTCTATTCGAGCAACAGCCTGCACAGCGCGGTGGTTGAGATCATCATCAAGAAGGGCGCTCGCTGCCGCTATACCACCATCCAAAACTGGAGCACCGATGTCTACAACCTGGTGACCAAACGGTCGGTGGCCTACGAAGGCGCGACCATGGAATGGATCGACGGCAACTTGGGCAGCAAAGTCACCATGAAATACCCCGCAGTCTATATGCTGGGGCCCAAGGCACACGGTGAAATTCTGTCGATCGCCTTTGCGGGCAATGGTCAACACCAGGATGCCGGGGGCAAGGTGGTGCATGGTGCGCCCTATACCAGCTCGAAGATCGTCTCGAAGTCGATCAGCAAAAATGGCGGGCGGGCCAGCTATCGGGGGCTGTTGCGGGTGGCCAAGGGTGCCCATCACAGCAAGAGCAACGTCGTGTGCGACGCGCTCCTGCTCGATGAAGCCAGTCGCTCCGACACCTATCCCTACATCGAGATCGAAGAAGATAATGTCTCGGTGGGCCACGAAGCCTCGGTCAGCAAAATTGGCGAGGAGCAGCTCTTCTATCTGCAGAGCCGCGGCATCGGCGAAGATGAAGCAGCCGCGATGATTGTCGGTGGCTTTATCGAACCGTTAGTCAAAGAATTGCCCATGGAATACGCCGTCGAGATGAACCGGCTGATCCAACTGCAGATGGAAGGCAGCATCGGGTAAGAAGGCACAAACCCTATCCGTAATCAGTGAACGCTTCCGGAAGTGGCCAGAAAGCAGGGGCTTATCTGAGTCTACAGCGGCCACGTTCCGGAAGCTTGCCCACCAATTACCGATAGCCTGAGCTCTATCCTGAAAATGGGTGCGCTGCTCAATGTGCTCGACAAACAAAGCGCGGCGCAGCCTTTCCGGGTAGCGCCTCCCTGGGGTGATGGATGATCGGCAAGCGTCCCTTGTTCGTCGCCTTTTTGATATAACTTGCGCAGTGCTTGATCCATACCAGGAGAGAGCTTTCTGCCGAATCCGTGATCCGTCAAGGCTGGCGTAAGTTTTATGAAACGGAGTATATGAATGACGGTTTTAGTCTATGAGCCCGAAAAGCTCGCCGAGTTGACCACAGGCTTTAGCGAAGCAACGGTCCGGGCGATCTCCGCGGCCAAAAATGAACCCGATTGGTTACTGGATAAACGCTTGGCGGCCTGGGCGCTTTTTGAAGCGCTGCCCTGGCCCAAACCCACCGATGAAGCGTGGCGGCGCACACGGCTCACTGGCTTTGATCTGGACAAATTTCAGCCGGTGGCCAACCCGCAAGCGGCTACCGCGAACGCGCCTTTAGATAAGGTTTTACAATTTGAACTGGACGAAATGGCCAGCGCGGCCAGCCTTGTTTTCACAGATGGTGCGGTGCGTCACCGGGCCACCCAGGAAGACCTGGTCAGCAAAGGGGTGATCTTCACCGACCTGGCCAGCGCGGTCCATGCGCAGCCCGAGCTATTCCAGCGCTATTTCATGACCGAGATCGTGAAGCCCGACCAGAATAAATTCACCGCGCTTCACGCAGCCTTGTGGGATACCGGTGCATTTGTCTATGTGCCCGCCAATGTCAAGGTGGAGTTGCCGCTACAGGTAATTTTGCAGCAGGGCGAGGGCGTTGGTGGCTATCACCACACGCTGATCGTCGTGGAGACAGGCGCGGAAGTGACCGTGGTCGATGATTTGCTCGGTGGCCAAAACAGTGTGCAATCTTCCGTAGTCGAGATCATCGCCGGGGATAATAGTGTGGTTCGCTATCTGAACCTGCAGGATTTCCACCACACCACCTGGAATTTCCTCACCGGGCGCGCGGCTGTTGGTCGTGACACCGACCTCCGTTGGATCCAGGTGAGCTGGGGCAGCCGCCTGACCAAGGCATTCCTCGACCTGGACATGAACGGCCAGGGCGGTGACGCTGAATTGCTGGGGATTTACTTCCCCACGGGGCGTCAACATATCGATCACCAAACCTTACAGTTACATCGTGTGTCAAACTGCCGCAGCGATCTGCTCTTCAACGGGGCGCTGAAAGACCGGGCGCGCAGCGTCTACATGGGCGTGATCAAAGTATTGCCCGGCGCCCAAAAGACCGATGCCTACCAGCGCAACGGCAACTTGATCCTCGACAGCACGGCGCGGGCCGACAGCATCCCCGGCCTCGAGATCGAAGCCGACGATGTCCGATGCACACACGCGGCCACCGCGGCGCAGGTCGAAGATGAATATGTCTTCTATTTGATGGCACGTGGGCTCAGCCGCCCCCAAGCCGAGCGCATGATCGTCCAGGGGTTCTTCCAGGCAGTGCTCGACCGCGTGCCGGTTGAGAGCGTGGTTGCCAAACTCGAACGGGTGATCGAACGCAAAATTGGTGGATGATGCAATTCGGGTGGGGGCAAATCGCCGTCACCCGGTTCTTATTCTCTTCGGAGGTCTATGCAACACCTGGAGCAGCTTCGCCAAGATTTTCCCATCCTCCGCCGGATGATCGGCGATATGCCGTTGACCTATCTGGATAGTGCGGCAACGAGCCAAAAGCCCGAATCCGTCCTCCGGGTGCTTGACGATTATTATCGCCAGCACAATGCCAATGTCCATCGCGGGGTGCATACACTCAGCGAGGAAGCGACCGCGCTCTACGAAGGGACACGCGCCAAAGTCGCTCACTTGATCAACGCCGCCAGTGAACGCGAGATTGTCTTTACGCGCGGCACCACCGAGGGCATCAACCTGGTGGCGCAAAGTTGGGGGCGGGCCAATCTGGGGCCAGGTGATGAAGTATTGATCACCGAGATGGAACATCACAGCAATATTGTGCCCTGGCAATTGCTCCAGGCTCAACTCGGCTTCAGCCTGCGTTTTATTCCCCTCACCGATGATGGTCAACTGGATCTGGCTCAGCTCGACGAGTTGCTAACCGAGCGAACCAAACTTGTCAGCTTTGTGCATGTCAGCAATGCTTTGGGCACGGTCAACCCCGTGGCGCAATTGACCCAGGCGGCCCACGCGGTTGGCGCGCGCGTCCTGATCGATGGCGCGCAAAGTGTGCCCCATATGCCCGTGGATGTCCAGGCTTTGGATGTCGATTTTCTGGTCTTCAGCAGCCATAAAATGTGCGGGCCAACCGGGGCCGGTGTACTCTACGGCAAACGAGCCCTGCTTGAGGCGATGCCCCCCTTCCTCGGCGGCGGGGATATGATCCGCGAGGTCAAGCTGAGTGGCAGCACCTGGAGCAGCGTACCACACAAGTTTGAAGCGGGCACCCCCTCGATCGCGGAAGTGATCGGCCTGGGCGCGGCAGTCGATTATCTGGCCGCGATTGGCATGGCGCAGATCCAGGCCCATGAACAAGTGCTGACCCGCTATGCGTACGAACGCCTGAGCGAGGTCGAAGGACTGCGCATTCTGGGGCCTGGGCCCGAAGCACGCGCCGGGCTGATTGCCTTTGCCCTGGGCGACGTTCACCCGCATGATCTGTCCGCGGTGCTCGACCGGGCCGGTATTGCGATCCGCGCCGGTCATCATTGCGCCCAGCCAGTGCATGATCGGTACGGGGTTGTGGCCAGCGCGCGGGCGAGCTTTTATCTCTACAACACGCCCGATGAGATCGATCGCCTGGTGGCTGGGTTGGCCCAGGCCAGCGAACTTTTTGCCCGCTAATACTCGACCAGTGGAATTTACAAATCAGGTGAACCTATGGAAGCCCTCTACCGCGAAGCCATTCTCGACCACTACAAACATCCGCGCTATAAAGGCCAGCTGGCGAACCCGAACCATCAATACCACGATCACAATCCTTTTTGTGGCGATGAATTGACCATTCAATTGCGCGTAGAGGATGACCGCATTGTCGATGCCGCCTTCGATGGCCGCGGCTGCGCAATCAGCCAGGCAACGGCCAGCATGTTGCTCGAAGAGATCATCGGCAAGTCAACCGAGGAAGTAAAATTATTAGACAAAAGCTATATTCTCGACCTGTTGGGCATTGAAATTGGCCCAGTACGCCTGAAATGTGCGTTGCTGTCGCTCAAAGTGCTCAAGGCCGGGTTATATGGCTTAGAAACGTGGCCGGAGTGAGATTGATGAGTGAATTTGTCGAAGTCGCCCTGCTTGATGAGATCCCGATTGGGGCGAGCAAATTGGTCGAAGTCGAAGGCGTGCGCGTTGCCCTGTTCAACCTGGAGGGCACGCTCTACGCGATCGAAGATGTGTGTACGCATGATGGTGGTCCCCTCGTTGAAGGCGAGATTGTCAACGGTCATGAGGTAATTTGCCCGCGTCACGGTGCCCGGTTTGATATTCGCACCGGCGCGGCGCTGAGTTTGCCGGCCTTTGAAGCCACCAATTCATACGAAGTGAAGGTTGACGGTAATACAGTTTTGCTCGAATCACCGTTCTAATCGACAAACCAGAGAAACAGCACATACTCAGCAATGTTGCAGGGTGTACAGTACACACCATAGCTGTTGCTCGCCCCCTGCGACAACCTTTGTTTCGTTCGTTTCTGGATCAGGAGAAAACCATGAGTTTGCCAACCAGCGAAGATGTATTCGAGGTCCTGCGTGCCAACGTGCGCGACCCAGAATTGATGATGAATGTGGTTGATTTGGGGCTGATCTACGGGGTGGATATTACCGAAGAGAAGACCGCGGAGATTACCATGTCGCTCACCAGCCCGGGGTGCCCGGCTGGCCCGCAGATCATCAGCGATGTGCAGCGCGAAGCCCACGAAGCCTTCCCCGAGCTGAATGAGGTCAACGTGCACCTGACCTGGACCCCCTTCTGGACGCCCGACCGGATGTCGGATGAGGCGAAGGAAGAGTTAGGGATCTACTAACCCAACCCCAGTGGTGGCATGCACTAAAAGAGCCAGGCTTCTCGTAAAGGCCTGGCTCTTTTGCGTCGTAAGATCTGTTCTATCTCACCTTATGGTTATATTATGGGGCATCGGACGGCGCGGCAGGCGTCGTCGGGGTTTCGTCATCGGCTACCGCGGGCGGCAGAAATTCCTCATCCGAGGGGCGCGGGGTGAGTGGTTGCGCCTCGCTCGCCATCGGTGTCGGATCACCACCGACTGGGATGATTGGGTCCAGCGGGAATTGGCGGGCAAGCTGGCCATACAGGTGATGATGGAAGAACATCGGGATTAGGATCGACAATGGCAACGTCACCAGCAGGCCGATACAGATCAGGATTGCCCCAACCAGCACCCCGAGCAGACTGGCAAGGATAGCCACCAGGATCCCCAGCGCGGCCACAGTCACGACCGGGCCGGGATGCGCCCGCGTCCAGGCGATGACCTCACGGAAGCGCAGGCCGCTGGAGATCTCTTCGTCGCGCAAGAAGGCGATGGTGTACCCAGGTGACATCACAGCAATAAAGAGGCCGTAGAGGAAGGAGAGACAAGAGCCACAGAGCAGCAGCATCACCCCGAAGAATGAAGCGGCATCATCAAAGTTATTGGTCAGTTCACCGCCAACCCAGGAGGGAATGGCGAAGATCAGCAGCGGCAACATCCAGACGATCGAGACCACGCTCAACTTGAAGCCACGCACCAGATCGTTGCCCCAATCGTTCCATTCGGGGAGCGGTTTTTCAACTCCCGCCTGCACGTTACGGAGCAAGCGCAGACCATACCCCAGCGGGATCAACGCAACCAGAAAATAGACGGCATAGCCCGCCAGGTTGCCCGCCACTGTCCACGGAAAAATTGCGTACAGAATAAAACTGGGAATCAGAACCACCAATAAGGCCGCGAGAAAACTCGCCAACACAACCCCAACGCCGATGCCCAACTTTTCCAACCAGTGTTCATCTTCGGTAAAAAAGGAAAGTGCTTTGCCGTAGTCGATCATACTTTGTCTCCTGTGCGTTGGCGGCTTGCGCGCCGTCTCGATCCTACCCATGCGATTCTAGCATAGCGCGAAAGCTGCGCCAAGTCTGTCCGTGACCAGGGGGGCTGTATCCAGAGACGAACGGATAACCCCGAAGGGCCGTGCCCTCGTCTATCGCTCTCGTTGATCGTCTCATCAACTACCAATACGCCCTTACGCGGCCAAAGTTTCTGGGTTCCCCTGCAAGGCTGCGGCGAGCTCTTCGCGCACTGCTTCCACTGCCTCTGCGGCCAATTGTGCATATAACAAAGTGCGAGCAGTCTCCAGTTCATGCCGCCGCACGATTTCACCCAGGGCCCAGGCAGCGTGCGCCCGCACCACCGCTTCCGGATCCTGCAAGGCGCGCGCCACCGGATCCACCACCTGCGGATCCGCCCAGTTGCCCAGCGCCACACAGACATTGCGCAACATTCCCCTCCGCCCTGCCCGCAAGATCGGCGAGCGGACAAAGTGAGTGCGAAAAACCGTATCATCGAGCCAGTAGGGATTTTCAGCAGCAAAGCCAGCCAATAAAGGCGGGGCCACTCGGTCAGCCTGCGCGACAAGCTGCGCTTGCAACGGCGTGCGTTCAGGCAAGCGTCCATTCCACGGACACACTTCCTGGCAGATGTCACAGCCGAAGATGCGATTGGCAAAGTTGCGCCGCAAGGCCCGCGGGATCGCGCCTTTGGCTTCGATGGTCCAGTAGGAGATGCAACGCTGCGGGTCGAGATGATAGGGGCCGACAAAGGCGTCCGTCGGGCAGGCAGTCAGGCAGCGGGTGCAGCGCCCGCAAGTCCCCACTTTTGAGGGCTCTGCCGCATCTGCCGCGGGCAATTGCCAGGAGCCATAATCCTCAGCCGGGGGCAAGCCTTCCAGCAGGGCAGACAGCGGCACATCCACTGGGCGCAGGGGCACTGGGCGCAGGGGGATTGGGGCGGCGTCGTAGGGCAGCACTTCCGGCACCAGGATCGTGGCTAAAAAGAGCCAACTCCCCGCGGTGGGGTGAATGGTGCAACAATTTTTGCCTGTAAAGCCCAGGCCCGCGCGCTCAGCCCAGGCTCGTTCGAGCACCGGGCCAGTATCGACCAGACATTTGCCACGCGTGGCGCGTCCGGTGTGGTGACGCAGAAAGGCATCCAACTCGTAGAGCAGGGGGCGAATGATCTCGTGATAATCATCTCCCCAGGCGTAGGAGGCGATGACCCCGCGGCTGGGGTCGTCGCGCAGCGCGGGCGGCAGATCAACCTGGTGATAGTTGACCGCCAGCGCGATCAGCGAACGCAATGGCGGGCTGCCGGGCTCGACCAACAAGCTGGGATCCCGGCGTTTCTCCCCATGCCGTTCGAGATATTTCATCTCCCCAGCCCGGCCCCGGGCCAGCCACTGCTCGACAAAGTCTGCCTGGGGCACTGGCCGCAGCGGCGTGATCCGGCACTGATCAAACCCCAGGCGTGTTGCTTCTGTTTTGAGCACCATTGCCAGGTTGGCCATAAACCAAAATACTCCCACTGTGTCAGCCGGTAAACTTTCAGGCCAGGATATGCTATACTGCGCATAGGTGGCGGCCTTGTTCCCCGCTTCACGAATCGTATGACCGACTCCGGTGACTCGGTCCGTTCCTTGAGGATCTCATGCGTATCTTACTTTACACCGGCAAAGGGGGTGTGGGCAAAACGAGTACTAGTGCAGCAACTGCCCTCCGTTGCGCCGAACTCGGCTATCGCACCGTTGTTGTGAGTACGGACCCAGCCCACAGTTTGGGCGACAGTTTTGACCGCAAAATTGGCGGTGAGTTGACCGAACTTGCACCCAATTTGTGGGGCCAGGAGATCGATCTGCTCATCCAGATGGATCGCTATTGGGGGAAGGTGCAGAGCTATCTCTATACGCTGTTCGCCTGGCAGGGCATGGACGCGCTGGTGGCGGAAGAGACCGCTATTCTCCCCGGCATGGAAGAACTCGCCAGCCTGATGCAGATCACCGCGCTGGCCGATAGCAACCAATATGATGTGATTGTCATCGACTGTGCCCCGACTGGTGCCACCTTGCAGCTCCTCAGCTTCCCCGAGATGGCGCGCTGGTACATCGAGAAGATCTTCCCCTTTCAGCGCAAGACAATCGAACTTGCCCGCCCGGTTGTGCGGCGCCTGAGCGATATGCCCATTCCCGATGCGGATCTGTTTGATAGCATCGAAGAGTTGGTGGGGTATATGGGGCGCGTCAACGAGCTATTGAGCGACCCCACCATCAGCAGTATGCGCCTGGTGCTCAACCCGGAAAAGATGGTGGTGAAGGAAGCACAGCGCGCTTACACCTATCTGACGCTGTATGGCTATGCCGTTGATACAATCGTTTGCAACCGGGTCTTTCCACCCCAGCAAAGCGAAAGTTACTTTGCCCAATGGGAACAGGCCCAGGCTGCCAATCTGCAACTGGTGACCGAAAGTTTTCACCCGTTACCCATCTTCCGCGTGCCATTCTTTGCCCAGGAAGTCACCGGGCTGGAGATGTTGCAGCAAATGGCCAACGCGCTCTTTGGTGCGGAGCCTGTGCGCGGCGGCGAAGGTGACCCCACCGCCACCTATTATATTGGCGCGCCGCAAAGCATCCGCCGTCAGGGTGATCACTATGTGTTGCAGCTGCCCCTGCCGCTGGTAGAGCGCGACGAGGTTCAACTCCACCGCAGTGTGTTAGACGAATTGATCGTGCGGATTGGCAACTGGAAGCGCAATATTGCCCTGCCCACTGGGCTGGCGCGGCTGGAGATCGATGATGCGCGCTACGAAGGGGACTTTCTGAATGTTTATTTTGCCCTTGCTCCCGAGCAGGTGGTAGGCAGCGAGGAATTAAAGCCAACGCGCTGGCAATCCCTCCGCGAGCGCCTCCGTTCCAGCTAACTGGCGGGCGGGCAGACAACCCGTTCAACTCATGGCAACCTGGTCACAACTCAGCAGATGAAATTGAGTTACCCGCGGATCGTTCAATCCCAAACCCCGCTATCGAATCCGCCCAACCAGCCAATCGGCAGTATGTGTGTGGCCTGGCCACTTCATTCCGGCAATACATTGATTGATCAAGTAATCCTTTTGTCGTATATCAACGTATCTTTTGGATTGGCGCCACCGTATAGACTTGTACGAGATTCCACGCATGGATAACGTCCAGCGCGATGATCGAATTGACGAAGCAATGCTCGTGGCGTTGATCCAACGTGCGCAACAGGTTGCCGACCCACAAGCGTTTGATGGTTTATATGTGCTCTATGCCGATCGCGTCTATCGCTTTCTGATTGCGCGCTTGGGAGATGCGCACGCGGCTGAAGAAATTACGGCCCAAGTCTTTCTCCGGTTGATCGAAAAACTTGGCCAATATCAGCTTGCCCCCAAAGACAACGCGGCCATCTTTACCGCCTGGCTCTATCGGCTCACGTACAACAAGATGATCGACGTGTTGCGCCGCCAGAAGAATCATCAGCAAGTCTCGATCCGATACGCCGAAGTGCTGCCCCATAGCCAGTCGATGAGCGAAGTGGTCGAGCAGCGGGTCGAATTTGAGCAGGTGATGGAAAAGGTGCAATTGTTGAATGAACAACAACGCATGGTCATTCAACTGCGTTTTCTTGAAGGCATGAGCATTGCAGAGACCGCCCAAATTATGCAGAAGAGCGAAGGGGCGATCAAAGCGTTGCAGCATCGTTCGTTAGAGAGTTTACGCCGCTATTTGTTAGACGAACAGGCCACATAGGAACATAGCGTCTGGCTTGAACCCATTTGCGCTGGGCGCAGCTTTCAGGCCAGACCCTGAACGGTAAGGTGAGGGTGCATGCCCTTCGATGAAGTTCTTGCCCGTTGTATCGCCGATATTGAAGCTGGCGCGTCTGTAGAGGAATGTTTGGCGCGCCATCCACACGACGCGGCCAATTTAGAATCACTCCTGCGCCTGATGGAGCAGCTGCAACAAGCCCCCAAACCGACCCTCTCGGCTACCGGTTTTGCGCGGGGCCGGGCAGCGGTGGCCGCGCAGGCGCGCTATCACGAACGGTTGCATGCATCCTTTTTGCCCCAATCCCCCGCGCCCCATCTCAGCCCGAGCCCCCTGCCTGCCCGTCAATTGGTGCCCCCGCGCGCACCGGCTCAGCCGCCAACGCTCTTTCGCTGGAGCAACTGGATGGCCGCGTTCCTGCTTGTGCTCACAACGTTCACGCTGGGGCGTACCGTCAACAGCAGTGCTCCGGGCATGATGCTGTATCCCATTAAATTGACTGTCGAACAGTTCCAGGGCTATCTGTTCACCGCTGCTGGGCAAGAAGAGCGCTGGCGCATCCGCCAGATTGAACGACGATTGGCAGAATTGGATCAGCTTGCGCGCCAAGGCCAGGATGATGCTGCGCTCCTGGCGGTGATCGATCAAGAGGTGCAGGCCGCGCTGGAGGCCAGCAATGGGCTGAGTGCCAACGAGCGCGTCACCTTTTTTGATCACTGGATGGGCAACCTACAAAGCACAGCAGTCAACACGGATCACACCACCACCACCGTAGTGACTTTGGGGCGAGTGCTGGCGACCGTCGAGGCAGCCGCCAGCGGCCCAGTGGAGCCGACTGTGCTGCCGTTGTTGATCACCCCGACGGCATCGCCGACCGCGACGGCTTCGCCGACCGTGCCCACGGCCACCCCGCAGCCCCCCGCTGATGAGCCAGCCGAGTTGGTGCAATTGCCAACGGTCACCCCAACCACCTTGCTGATCGAAGCGCTTCCACCCACGGCAACATCGACTCCATCGCCGGTGGCAACGCCGACTACACCCCCGACGACCACGCCGACCCAGCAACCGGTGCATGAGGATGACGATCGCGACGAAGATCGGCCACGGGCTACGGATACGCCAACCCAAACCCAAACGCCGCTGCCAACCGCGACGCCCATCCCGACCGCGACCTGGACGCCAATTCGTGAGACGGCCACGCCTACTGGCACGCCGATCGAGGTAACGCCGACCACAACGGAAGAGGCCTCTGTGACGCCGACCGCAGTGACCGGTACCCCTACGGTGGATCCACAAACGCCCACACCGGCAACCCCTGTGGTCAGCGTGACCAGCACACCGGTGGAGACAGAGACGGGCGAACCCAGCGCGACACCGGAGACGGCCACGCCGGAAGAGACTGTCACCCCCAGGGCAACCGAGACGGTCGTTTCTGAAACCCCGGAACCGCCGGTCACGCCCACGCCCGAGGAGACACCCACCAGTGAACCATCCCCCACCGAGCCAGGGGATGATGACGACGGGGACGATGACGACGACGACGATGACAACGATGAGGATGAGCCCGCAGAGGAGCCGACCCCCACAGTGCTCCCCGCGGAGCATCTGCGGCTCATGCCACCAGTGATGGTGCCATCGGCCACGGCCAGCCGGAATTGAACAGGAAAAGTTTATGTGGCTTGTCGCCCTGGCGGACCCATGCTATACTTGAAACAATTCAATTGCTCGTTCGATGCGTAGCCATAAGCGGTCAAGCGTTGTGCCTGGCTTTGGCCGCTCGGTTTTGCGTCGTTCCCAACCCTAGGCGAATCGCCATCTCGTTCAAACCCACTTTGTTGGATGTGAAATGCCATGATAGATCGATGTGTCGACACGATGTGCGCACTTTTTTCTACCCGCTTTATTCCCAGCATTTCGAATAACATTTCCGCAGCTCGCTCAATCTCCCTGCTATCGCTCAGCGTTGGGCTCCTGTTTCTGACAGCCTGTGCCTTCACCCCGGCACCAGCCAGCAGCACCGTGCCCCAAGTGGAAGCATTTGGGGGCGCAATTGCCGAGCTGGATCGCTATGTGCTGCCCATTCCCACGCCAACGGTCGAGCCAGAATTAACGGTCATCGTCGATACCGGCGGCGCACGCGCCAACATCCGCAGCGGCCCCGACACCACCTTCCCGATCATCGGTAAGGGTAACAACGGCGAAGCCTACGAGGTGATCGCCACCAGCGAAGACAATAGTTGGTGGCAGATCTGCTGTATCACCATCGGGGCGGATGGCCTGCCCTTCGTCGCGGCGGATGATGAGGATGCCACGGGCTGGGTGGCCGATTCGGTCGTGCGGCCCGCGGGAGAAGCCGAGGGCATTTCGATCTCACGCCCCATCTTCCAGGGCGATTTGACCGCTGAATGGGATGTTGAATGGGCGTGCAGTTCAGAACGCTGCGAAGTCAAGCAGTGTGGTGCTACGGTTCAGGCAAGCGTCAACCGTGCCACCGAGCAACAACTCCTGCCGGTTGAGCACCAGGTTGCCTGGGACGACGCCTGTTTTGAGAGCGATTCGTGGGTCTTTGAGGTCAATCAATTCACTGGCCGCGAACGCACCGGCGAATACGAAGACAACTTTCTCTACAGCTATTGGCTCGGTCGTGAACCCGGCGAAGCCAATGGGGTCTATCGCCTGGTAAATGACAATGCGGTGGCCGTCTATTGCTCCGGCCCCCATGAGGTCGAGATCGAAGAAGGAGCGGGTTGGACTTCGGTCTACGAGGGCAATACCTGCCACGATGTGCGCACCGGCATGTTGGTCTACCTCACCTACAACAAACGCTGGCTCTTCACCGGCGAATTTGAGGGCGAAACCTACGAGCGCGCCTATTTTGGCGATTTTGAAACGCTCGAACAGAAGCTGGTCGAGAGCAATGCCGAATTACTCTTTGTGACCCCGCGCTAAGCATAGCCCGAACGTCTATCACCAATCAAAAAAGAGGGGCGAACACTCAGCATGTCCGCTCCTCTTTTTAGTTCCACCAGGTAGAACCCAAAACTCTTTCAAAAGCCCATCCACAGATTACGCAGATTTGCGCAGATTCTACAGCAGAAAACCCAGAAATCTGTGTAATCTGTAGAATCTGCGGTTTCCAGGCAGTTTCTGTGGTTTACTCAGGGTTACGGTACAGAGAGAGGATCTTCCAGGGAAAGCGGCTGGAAGGCCATCTCCGCCAAATACGCGGCCAGATCATGCTGGGCGCGTTCGGCGAGTTGGGCGTTCTTTTCTGCCTTTGCCCGCGGCGGATTGGCAAGCTCGGGCAACAGCCCCATATTCGCCTTCATCGGCTGAAAATGTTTGGGCTCGGCGTGGGTAATGTAATGCAACAGGGCGCCGATCATGCTGGTGGGGGGCAGGGCGAGCAGCGGCTCATCAGCCAGCCAGCGCGCCAGGTTGATCCCCGCGATCAACCCGCCCATGGTGCTACCCACATACCCTTCGGTCCCGGTGATTTGCCCCGCAAAAAAGAGATTCTCACGCGTCCGCGCTTGCAATGTCGGCCAGAGCAAGGTCGGGCTATTGACAAAGGTGTTGCGGTGCATCTGCCCCAAGCGCACAAACTCGGCCTCTTGCAAACCAGGGATCAAGCGGAGCACCGCCTCTTGTGCGCCCCATTTGATGTTTGTCTGAAAGCCGACCATGTTGTAAAGCGTGCCCGCAACATTGTCTTGCCGCAACTGCACAACCGCGTAAGGTCGCCGCCCCGTTCGTGGGTCGGTCAGGCCAACCGGGCGCAACGGGCCAAAAGCCAGCGCCTTTTCCCCCCGGCCAGCCAGCACCTCGATCGGCATACACCCTTCAAAATAGCGTTCTAATTCACGTTCAAAATCGCGCAACTGGGTTTTGGGCGCGGCCAAAACCGCTTCCCAAAAGGTGTGATACTCTTCTTTGTTCATCGGGCAATTGATATAATCGCCCTCATCCTGCCCCAGCCCACTTTCGCGATCATACCGGCTTTGGCGAAACGCGATGCTCATGTCGATGCTCTCGGCCGTCACAATCGGCGCCATTGCATCGTAAAAGTAGAGGTATTGCTGCCCCGTGAGTGTTTGAATCTGCTCGGTCAGCGCCGGGCTGGTCAGCGGCCCCGTCGCCAGGATCGTCGGCCCGCTGGGGATCTGCTCGACCTCGCGGCGCACCACCTCGATCCCCGGATGATTGCCAATCGTCGCGGTCACTTCTTCGGCAAAATCTTCGCGGCTGACCGCCAGGGCACTGCCCGCGGGCAAGGCGTGGCGAAAGGCAATGCGCATGATCAGACTGCCCATGCCCAAAAGTTCATTTTTTAAGATGCCCAGCGCGCGGTCGGGCAAGGTGCTGCCCATCGAGTTGCTGCAGACCAATTCGGCCAGACGGTCGGTGACATGGGCCTCCGTAGGCCGCACCGGGCGCATCTCGTATAATCGCACAGGCAAGCCACGGCTGGCCAGTTGCCAGGCAGCCTCACAGCCAGCCAGGCCACCACCAACAATGGAGATCGGTTCGCTCATGATTGTTCCTTTCCTGAAACATCGTGGGTTGATTCTAACAAACCACTCGGGTGACGTCAAAAGGACGGTGGAGGGGACGAGTGAGGAGTGAGCAGTGATGAATGACGCATCACGTTTGACGTTTCACGCACAATCAATCAGAAACGGTGAATAATGAATGGTGAACGAACCATCACTCCTCACGTTTCACTCCTCCCATAGCAGCTTGTCCTTGCTGCGAAGATCGAGTAAAGTGCAGACAGAGCGGTCAGGAACCAAGGAAGGAGATCCACATGAATGCAGTCGATATTATCGTCAAGAAGCGGGACGGGGCTGCCTTGTCCGCCGAGGAGATCGGCTTTTTTGTGCAAGGGTTTGTACGCGGCACCATCCCCGATTACCAGGTGACGGCCTGGGCAATGGCGATCTTTTTCCGCGGCATGACCGACGCCGAAACCACAGCGCTTACCCAAGCCATGGCGGCCAGCGGCGACCAGCTCGATCTCCATGATGCCCTGCCCGCGGGCACGATCATCGTGGATAAACATTCGAGCGGCGGTGTGGGCGATAAAACCACGCTGGCCGTGGGCGCAATTGTGGCAGCCTGTGGCCTGCCCGTCGGCAAGATGAGTGGTCGCGGGCTGAGCTTCACCGGCGGCACCATCGACAAACTCGAAAGCATCGCCGGTTGGAATCCCGAGCTCAGCGAGCATGCCTTTCGCCGCCAACTCAGCGAGATCGGCCTGGTGATCGCGGGGCAGACCAGCAACCTGGCCCCCGCGGACAAGACGCTCTATGCACTGCGCGATGTCAGCGGCAGCGTGCCCAGCCTGCCCCTGATCGCCAGCAGCATCATGAGCAAAAAGTTGGCCGCGGGCGCGGATGCGATTGTGCTGGATGTGAAGTGTGGGCACGGGGCGTTTATGGAAAGTTTGCCCGAGGCGCAGGCCCTGGCCCGGCTGATGGTGGCCATTGGGCAGTTGGCCGAACGCCAGGTCGTGGCCTTGATCACGCAGATGGATCAACCCCTGGGCGCGGCGGTGGGTCATGCGCTGGAGGTCCGGGAAGCGCTGGCGGCCCTGCACGGCCAGGCCCCGGCAGATTTCCAAACCCTGGTGAACGCGGTCGCGGGCGAGATGTTGTTGCTCGGTGGCCGGGCCAAAACAGATGCGGAAGCACAAGCGCTTTGCGAAGAGGCCATTCGCAGTGGCGCGGCCTTTGCCAGGTTCAGACAATTTGTCGCGGCCCAGGGTGGGGATACCACACAGATCGACCAGCCAGAACGCCTGCCCCAAGCCCCGGTGATTGTGCCTTTGCTGGCCCCGCAAGCCGGGTATGTGCGCCGTCTCCTGGCGCGTGAAGTTGGGTTGGTCGGCGTTGCGTTGGGCGGTGGACGCCAGAAAAAGGGCGAGCCCATCGACCATCGCGTCGGCTTGATGGTCCACGCCAAGGTGGGAGATCAGGTCACGCCCGGGCAACCATTGTGCGAGATCCACGCGGCCGATGAGGCGGCGGCCCATGCGGTGCAAGAACGTCTCCTGGCCGCGTACGAGTTCAGCAATGAGCCAGTGGAGCCACTCCCGATCATCTACGAGCGGATTGGGGCTGAGGTCTGACGCGCTCGACACGGGACCCGGCCATGCTTGCAAAAAAGCGTCCCCACAAACCCGCCAAATGTAGCAAGGCCCACAGGAGATTGGGGGGACAGGCCGTACCATGCAACCATGAAAGCGAGCTATCTTCCTCAACGACGAATAATGCACTGGTTGGCGCTGCTGGTCGGGGCCTGCGTCTTGCTGGCCTGCGCTGGGATGCCTGCCTTGCAACTCCCAACACCCATCGCAGCCACGCCGATCCCGACCTTTACCAGCACGGCGGACGCGACCACACTCCCGGCAGCGATCACACCTGGGGCCACGCCAACCGCAACCCAGGCGGCGCTGGTTCTGCTACCGACCGTTACCCCGCATTCGGCGATCAATTTTGACCCGCAAGGCAATCAGCTGAGTCTGCGCCCCTTTCTCGCCGGGTTGGATCGCCCGCTCTTTCTGACCCATGCGGGCGATGGCAGCAACCGTATCTTCGTGGTTGAAAAAGTCGGCACGATCCAAGTGTTTGTCGATGGCCAGCAAGCGCCCGTGCCTTTTCTCGACATCCGCGACCGGGTGAATAGCAGCGGCTATGAGCAGGGGCTCCTGGGTCTGGCCTTCCCGCCCGATTATGCGACGCGCGGGTATTTTTTCGTCAACTACACCGACCGCGACGATACCACCCACATTGCCCGCTTTCAGGTAGATAGTGCGAGCCCCAATCGCGCCGACCCGGCCAGCGAATTCACCGTGTTGGCCGTCGATCAACCGGCGCGCAACCACAATGGCGGCATGTTGGCCTTCGGGCCAGATGGTTATCTGTGGGTCGGCCTGGGTGATGGGGGCGGAGCCAACGACACCTACGACAACGCGCAAAACCCCGCCACCTTACTCGGCAAAATGCTGCGGCTGGATGTCACCAGCGACCCCGCGCAGCCATACACGATCCCGCCGGACAATCCCTGGGTGAGTGCTCCCTGGAACGGGCAGACAATGCGCCCCGAAGTGTGGGCCGTGGGCCTGCGCAACCCCTGGCGCTATAGTTTTGACCGCCAGACGGGCGATCTGTGGCTTGCCGATGTCGGCCAAAATCAATACGAAGAGGTGAACTGGATCTTCCGGGGCGACCCAGGTGGCTTAAACTTTGGCTGGCCCATGACTGAAGGTTACCATTGCCGCGACACCACCGACTGTGCGCTGGGCGGCTTGACTTTGCCCGTTGCCGAATATGAGCATCTCGGGCATTGCTCAATCACCGGCGGCTATGTCTATCGCGGCGGTCAATTCCCAGCGCTGCAAGGGGTGTATCTGTATGGCGACTATTGCAGCGGGATGATCTGGGCCACCTGGCTGGATGCTCAGGGCGAACGCATCATCGTTGAAGCGCTCGACAGCGAGCAGATTCTCAGTTCGTTTGGCGAAGATGAGACAGGCGAGCTGTATGTGACCAATCTCAACGGTGGAGAAGTCTACCAGGTAGTGCTGGCGGAGTGAACCGCGGGGCGATGATTCCTCACAGCAGCGCCGATGCTCAGACGGGCCGGGGCAACGTCGAGGAACAACATTGCCCCAGATGAGCTATTCATTCGTCCATTCCTCCTGCTCACCGACAATACGATAGCGACGAGCCGGGGGGGTGTTCTCCCACTCGCTAGCGGCTGGAGCCTCCAGGGCGGGGTGGGCAGGCGGCCAATTCCCTGGTTGGCCGTGCGTGGGCGCGGTCATGATGATGACTGGGGGCTGCGGTGCATAGTGCGGATGGCTCATACCGAACTCGGCGGAACGGGGTTCGCGGCGTTCGTTGCGCCGCCGATCAGCCGCCAGCAACAGCAGCACCATGGGGATGCCAGCCATCACCCCGAAGATCACGCCGATGCCCATGCCAATCGCATCGCTGCTGAGATTGTCCAAAATACGCCAGGCGACTATCCCGCCAAAGAGCAATGCCATCAACCCGATCAATCGTTTCATGGTGATTTTTGCCTCCTGCACAAGGGTGTAAAGATGGTTGATGATTGACTACATTTTTTACCACGAAGGACACGAAGTTTTTCTTGGTGATCTCTGTGCGCTTCGTGGTTCAAGTAAGCTGTTTCACCGGTACTTCTCTCAAAAATCTCTGTACCACACTGGTGGGGCCACCTTTGTTCACAGGAGCCACAACCGATTTTTGAGAGGGCTTCTAACTATCCACTCTCCATTGACACTAGCCAGCGATCTGTGGATCCTCAGGCAGTTTCTGGAGTTTACTCAGGGTTGGGTACGGCCCCAAAAGGCTTGGAAATCGCAGATGTTCATTGTTCCGCTGCAGAAGTGCTCTGACGGCCAAATTTTGTCGTGACCTGCTCGATCACCTGCGGGATCTCTTGGGGGGCCAGCCACGCTGCCTGAAACCGAATGGGGTCTCCCCGGGCGATCAGCAGGAAATCGCCTTTACCCGCCAATTTTTCCGCCCCACTGTCCTTGATGCCTGTGGCGTAGCGCGCCTCATCTCGCCCGGCCACCGCGCCGACCAACCGCACCGGGAAATTGGCTTTCATCGCCCCACCGATCAACGCCGCGGTGGGCTTTTGGGTGCAGACGAGCAAATGCAGCCCAGCCTCTCGCCCCCGCTGAGCCAACCGGGTTAACAGCGCCTCAGCAGATTTACCGCCGGTCTGCAACAGATCGGCCAGTTCGTCGATCGCGATCACCAGCGTGGGGCTGCTGATGCGAGCCCGGTCGCGACGTTCCATCTCGCTCACCAGACGGCGCAGCAGATCCACCGCCTCGTCGCTGCCATGCGTGCGATTTCCCTGAACATGAGGCAGCGCCTCCAGCGCGGCAAAGCCGCGTTGCTTCGGGTCGATCAGGATAAACCGTACGGTTGCAGGATCATTCAGCAGGGCCAGTGATGCCAACAGGGTGCGGGCCAGGGCAGTTTTACCACTACCGGTTGCCCCAGCCAGCAAAATATGCACCACATCGGGGGACGTCAGGCGCAACAACAGCGGCAGGCCGCTTTCATCCATCCCCAGCAGCGCGGTGGCCGCGGGCACATCTTCCAACGTTGCGCAGAGTGGCAACAACGTCACACCGGTAGGATTGCGCCGCGGCACCTCGACCAACATTTTCCCTTGTTGGCGGTAGACGCGCACGCTGGGGCAGCCAAGCGAAAGCGCAAACTCTTCGGACAGCGCCGCAATTTTGTTGATCTTAGTGCCAAGCCCGGTCGTCAATTCGTATTGCACAAAGCGCGGGGTGACCGTCGCTCCGCTCACGCGGGCCGCGACCTTGTGGCGCGCCAAGATCATCTCGACCTTATCCGCCTGGGCATCCAACACCAATCGACTGACAGCCATTGCACGATCCATGAAATCAGTTATCAATAAAAAGAGCAGCCCAGGGTTGCCAAACTGCAGGGTACAATGCAGTCGCAATCACCAGGCTGCTCTCGCCGGCTCGCCTCTCGCTCAAAGTATTCACGAGCCTGGATGCGGGAACTATACAGAACAAATGTTCTGATGTCAAAAATAGCATACTGCAGATCACGCGCTGGCGGCGCTAATTTACGGAAAATCTGGGCAATCTTAAAGCGGATTAAGTCAGCCATTAAACATTTTTAATGAATTCGTTCAATCTTCCCGTTTAAAAATCTCCGAATTTTATCGTTTTTCTCCCTTGAATCCCCCCTGTCAAGCTGATATATTGGTAGGGATCACGAAGCCGCGGCGGATCATGGGGAGGGAAAATGTGCAGCTATTCCTTCTCAGCACATGCAGACTACCACGCCATTTGCAGGTGGAGCCATCATGTAGATATTTCCTGCATACCACCAATCATCCCCCTTCTATTTACTCCACACCTACAGGGAAAAGAGGACCATGAAGCAAGTGTATCGAGGCTTATCCATCAGCATGGGGCTGATGTTGCTCCTGATAACCGCCTGTGCAGCACCCACAGCACCAGCGGCCGCACCGCCCGCGGCAGAACCAACCCCAGAGGTTGTTGCTGAAGCAGAAGCTGTTGCTGAAACCGAAGCTGTTACTGAGACCGAAGCCGTTACCGAAACCGAAGCGGCCGCAGAGACCGAAGCGGCGAGTGCCGAGGGCTCGATTGAAGTAACCGACATCGCGGGCCGGGTTGTCACAATTCCGCAGCCGGTCGAGAACATCCTGCTGGGCGAGGCGCGCCAGATCTATGTCATTGCCACCCTCGAACGGGAGAATCCTTTTGCTCGTATCGTCGGCTGGAATGATGATTTCAAACCCAACGATCTCAACACCTACAATCTCTATCTGGAAAAGTTCCCGCAGATGGAAGAGATCCCAAGCCTGGGCTCGGTCAGCGGCGGGGAATTCAACGTAGAGTTGGCGATTACCCTGGAGCCGGATCTATTGGTGCTGGCCTTGCAGAATTTGACGGCTGCCCAGGAGACGGGCCTAATAGACCAGTTGGATGCGGTCGGCATTCCAGTCATTTTTGTGGACTACCGCGATCATCCGCTGGAGAACACTATCCCCAGCACAATTTTGTTGGGTGAGGTGTTGGATCGCCAGGAAGAGGCAGCAGAAGTGGTTGCCTTTTACGAAGAGCGGGTCAATGCAGTGCTCGAACGTACAGCTGACATTGCCGAAGAAGACAAACCGACGGTCTTCTTTGAGCGGGCCGCAGGGCTGAGCAATTGCTGCGCAACCTGGGGCAGCGAAAGCCTGGGCCGCGTCGCCGAGCTGGTTGGGGCCATCAACATTGGCACCGAGATCCTTGGCACGCCCACCGGCACACTAAATCCCGAACAGGTGATTGTCGAAGACCCCGATATCTATATTCTGACCGGCGCCAACTGGACGTTGAGCAACCCGGAAAATACGGCTGTTTACTTTGGGGCGGGGGGCGACCCGGCGTTGATTCAGGAGCAGCTCCGCAATCTTGCCAGCCGACCTGGGTACGAAACGCTGCAATCAGTGCAAAATCAGCGCTTCCATGGCCTTTGGCATCAATTCTATAATTCACCCTATTATTTTGTGGCATTTGAATTGATTGCCCAGTGGGCGCATCCCGAGCTCTTTGCCGACCTGGACCCCGAGGCCACCTTCCGCGAATTCCACGAGCGGTTCTTGCCCATTGACTACGTACCCGGCTACTGGGGGACGTTGGAAGCCGCCGAGTAAACTACGCTGGCTTCTGCCAGGGTACAGCCTCGTGCCAATGACGGTTTAATTCGATGCCATAAACGTACATTGCACGGTAACTTGCCGTGCAATGTACGTTTATTGTGACAAGGTTGCTCAAAGGTTCTTACAAAAGCCCATGTCCATCCACAACAGCTTAGAAAACAAGCTTGAGATCCCCATTCATATCATCAATGCCAGCGAAGGCGTCAAGGTCTATCACAGGCTGGCGCAACGCAAAACATTGCTGGTGAGTGCGTTTGCTCTGCTCCTGGTAGCGAGCTTTTTACTTGATGTCGGGCTGGGCCCGGCGCGCTATTCCATTCCTGAAATCCTCAACACGATCTTCAATGCGGATGCTGTGCCGATTGCCATGCGGGCAATTATTTGGGATATTCGCCTCCCAGTGGCGATCATGGCGCTGCTGGCCGGGGCTTCGCTCTCCGTGTCTGGCGCCGAAATGCAGACCATTCTCAACAATCCCCTGGCCAGCCCCTTTACCCTGGGAATTTCCGCGGCAGCAAGCTTTGGTGCATCCATTGCCCTGGTGGTGGGTTACAGCTTTTTCCCCTGGGCCGGCGGGATCTTTTTTGTCTCGGCCAATGCATTTGTCTTTGCAATCCTCGCCTCTTTCCTGATCTACGCGCTGAGCAAGATGCGCGGGGCCAGCACCGAGACCATGGTTTTGCTCGGCATTGCCCTTGTCTTTTCCTTCAGTTCGCTCCTTTCGCTCATCCAGTACATTGCCACCGAACAGGCGCTGCAACAGGTTGTCTTTTGGACACTCGGTAGTCTGCTCAAGGCCAGTTGGCCGAAGATCGGCATTATCGCCCTGGTTCTCGTCGCGGTTCTGCCCTTTTTCCTGCGCCAGGTCTGGGCGCTGACGGCTTTACGGCTGGGGGATGAGAAGGCACGCAGCATGGGCATCAATGTCGAGCAGGTGCGCTTGAGCTCCCTGATTGCGGTCTCGGCACTGGCTTCTGTGGTGGTCGCTTTTGTGGGCACCATTGGCTTTGTCGGCCTGGTTGGCCCCCATGTTGCGCGCATGTTGGTGGGCGAAGATCAACGCTTCTTCTTGCCCATGTCCGCCATCACAGGGGCGCTCCTGCTCTCCGTAGCCTCGATTGTCAGCAAATCTATCGTGCCCGGGGCTATCATTCCGGTTGGCATCATCACCTCTTTGGTCGGCATTCCCTTCTTTCTGAGCCTGATCCTGACCCGAAAGCGACAATCATGGCAATGAAGCTCACAATCGAGGGCCTTTCCTTTCACTATGGAAACCGCCCGATCCTGCACAATGTTACGCTGACAGCAGCGGGCGCGGGCAAGATCACCGCGCTGATTGGCCCCAACGCCGCGGGCAAATCCACCCTCTTCAAGTGCATGGCGGGGTTGTTGCGGCCGACGGGTCGGCTCCTGCTGAATGAGCGCCCATTGAGTACATACACGCGCGAAAAGCTCGCCCAGCACATCTGCTATCTGCCCCAGGAGACCGCGGTGAATGCTGTGCTAACGGTCTTTGAGGCCGTGTTGCTGGCGCGGAAACAACATGCCTCCTGGCGCGCCTCAAACGAAGATCTGCTGGCGGTGGCCAATGGCCTGGAAACCCTGGGCATTAGCCATTTGTCCTTGCGCTATCTGAATGAGTTGAGCGGCGGCCAGAAGCAAATGGTGTCGCTGGCCCAAGCCCTGGTGCGCCAACCGGATATCCTGCTGTTGGACGAGCCAACAAGCGCATTGGATCTGCACCATCAGCTAAAAGTGCTGGAGTTGGTCCAGCAGATCACAACCGACCGCCAAATGGTTACTTTTATCGCCCTGCACGACCTGAATCTCGCCGCCCAATTTGCCGATCATTTTATCGTCATCAAAGAGGGGCGGATTTATGGCAGCGGCGATGGCGAGGCAATTTTAACCTCAACCATGATTAGCGAAGTCTACAACGTGGAGGCCCAGGTAACACCGATTATGGGCAATCGGCTCACCATCACACCGCAACGCGCGCTCAATGGCACGCTGGAAAGGTCTTATTCATGAGTGAAGGCAATACGGCTGGCCTCACAACCGTGGCGTGGCAGGAGTGGCTACGCCGTTGGGAAGCCCAGCAATCAGGCTTGATTGTCGAGCGCGAGGCACGTTTTACGGCGATGCTGGATGTGTTGGAGGTGCTGCTGCCCGCCGATTTTACCGTCCTGGATCTCTGCTGTGGGCCCGGGTCAATCAGCCACCGTCTCTTGCAGCGGTTTCCTCAGGCGCGCAGCGTGGCCGTCGATCTGGATCCTTTTCTCCTGGCCATTGGGCAGGGTGCCCTGGGCACATTCGATGGGCGTCTGCGCTGGGTCGAGGCAGACTTGCGCCAGAGTGAATGGGTGGAAACGCTCGGGGAAACGCAATTCGATGCTGTTTTGACGACCACCGCGCTCCACTGGTTACCTTCCCCAGAGCTCACCCGGGTCTATTATCAGCTAGGCCAATTGGTGCGGCCCGGAGGTCTGTTCCTCAATGGGGACAACTTGAAATTTGGCCCCCACCTGGCCGCGTTTCGCACCGTGGCAGAGGCGCTGCGCAGGCGCAAACCGGGGGATGCGCCCCAGGCAGAAGGGTGGGAAGAATGGTGGAATGCTGCTCGCCAGGATCCGGCAGTCCGCGGCCTTGTTGCCCAACGCGATGAGCGTTTTGCCTGGCGTTCACCCGACAACTGGGTCAACCCAATTTACGACGTGCATGTCGCCGCGCTGCGCGAAGCCGGCTTTGTCGAGGTCGATACCATCTGGCAGCGCTTTGGCAATCGTGTACTGATGGCCGTGCGCTGACACGGGGGGTCAGTTCCACCCGGGGGATTGGGTTGCTGGGTCGCTCTCGTAGGTGAGGGCAAAGACAGTATCATTCAGCCAACGGCGGAAAGAGGCGTTGTCGCTGAATTGTTTGAAGAGTTCGGTATCATCTTTGAGCAGGCCCAACATCACCCTAACCAATGCTCGGTCATGCTCCACCCGGGCATTTTGGCGATCCGAATTCAGCCGGGCATTTTGGAAGGCCGCGTCCGCAGCGACCTTTTCGGGAATTTCCTGCGTAATCAGACGGCGCACCCGATCCTCATCAGCCCAGGCAACGTTGCCATAGAGGTCGTTAAATTGCCTGAGGATATTGCTGAGCCGGTCCAGTTCAGGTTCAGCTATGTGTCCGCCCCCACTGGCGGGCACGGGCTCGATCTCGGCATCCTCATCGGGCAGGGTGATCCGCATGGCGGCCTGTTTTTCCACCCGATAACTGTCCATGTCGATGGTTTCGAGAATGCCCCGAGAAAGGTCTTCTTCCACAGGAGCGGGCAACTTAGGCACCAGGAAATTGAGGAAGATGGAGAGTTTCTCCCAGTCTGCATTGGTGTAAGGCAGAATCGCGGCGAGGAAGCTATAGGTACGGATAAAGGCCTTGGCATTGCCTTTGAACGCAACCTGACCGGCTTCGTCTAACTGTTCACGATAGACCTCGACACACAGATCCAGCAACGGATCAAGGTGCCCCCGATCCGCGCCGCCCAGGAAGCGCTCGACCAGCAGATCGACCTGCTCGGGCGTGTAGACTTCGTACCCATCCAACGTGGCCTTGAGATCGTGCAGTTTGTTGGGGTCGGTCTCTTCACTGAGGAGCGTGGTGCGATAGTAGGGCGCAAAGGCCGCGTGAATCGTGTCGGCATCGTTCATGAAGTCCAGCACAAAGGTATCGGTCTTTTGCGGGTGGGCGCGGTTGAGCCGAGAGAGTGTTTGCACCGCCTTGATGCCACCCAAGGGTTTGTCGACATACATGGTGTGCAGCAATGGCTCGTCATACCCTGTCTGAAACTTGTCGGCACAGATCAGAAAGCGATAGGGATCTTCGCGGACACGGTCGGCAATCTGGCTGCTGGGGAAGCCATTGAGCGATGCTTCCGTGACTTTTGCCCCCCCATCCTCGTGTTCGCCAGAGAAAGCGACGAGCGCCTGATAGGGGCTTTTGCGTTCCTGCAAGTAGGCGCGGATGGCATGGTAATACTGGATGGCACGCCTGATGCTGCTGGTGACAACCATCGCCCGGGCCTTGCCGCCAAGCTTATTGAGGCCGATGATCTGTTCGTGGAAATGATCGACCATGATCTCGGCTTTGAGGCGAATGGCGTGGTCGTTGGATTCAACATAGAGGCGCAGTTTCTTGCGCGCCCGTTTGGTATCGAATTCTGGGTCGCCGGCAACGGTTTTCACCAACTTGTAATAGCTGTTGACAGGCGTATAGCTCTTGAGCACATCCAGGATAAAGCCCTCCTGGATCGCCTGTTTCATGGTATAGCTATGGAAGGGGCGATATTTGGTCTGCCCACCCAGCGCAAAGGCCTCCCCAAAAATTTCCAGGGTTTTGTTTTTGGGCGTGGCCGTGAAGGCAAAATAGCTGGCATTGGCAAGCAGCTTGTGTGACTCCATCAGGCGGTTGATTTGATCTTCGTAGCTCTCTTCCTCGTCGGCTGTTGCGCCCGCTTCGCTCAAGGCTCGGTTCATTGCCATTGCTGTGCGCCCACCCTGGCTGGAATGGGCTTCGTCAATGATGATGGCAAACCGCCGCCCGCGATGCTCGCTGCCGATTTCATCGAGGACAAAGGGGAATTTCTGCACCGTGGTGACGATGATCTTTTTGCCACTGGTAATGAATTTCCGTAAGTCACCGGACCGTTCGGCATGGGCAAAGGTGGCCGTAACTTGCGTAAAGTTGCGGATCGTATTCTTCAATTGCTCGTCGAGGACACGGCGATCGGTCACGACAATAATGGAATCGAAGATTGGCGTCTCATCCTTGCGCAGACCAACCAGTTGATGCGCCAGCCAGGCAATGGAGTTGCTTTTGCCACTGCCCGCGGAATGTTGGACCAGATACCGCTGGCCTGGCCCGTGGCTGGCCGCGTGGGCCAGCAGGCGGCGCACCACTTCGAGTTGATGGTAGCGGGGAAAGATTTGTTCCCGCCGCTTTTTGCCGGTGCGCTCATCCTTTTTCTCAACAACCTGCGCATAGTTTTCCAGGATGTTTGTCAGGCTGGCCGGGGTGAGAATTTCTTCCCACAAGTAAGCGGTCTTGAGGCCATTGGGGTTCGGGGGATTGCCTGCGCCATCGTTCCAGCCCCGGTTAAAGGGCAGAAACCAGGATGCCTTGCCCCGCAATTCGGCACACATGCGCACTTCGGCATCATCCACCGCAAAATGCACCATGCAGCGGCCAAACTGAAAGAGCAATTCGCGCGGATCGCGGTCACGCCTGTATTGCTCCACCGCATCATCGACGGTCTGTTTGGTGAGGCTGTTCTTCAATTCAAAGGTGGCAATGGGCAGCCCATTGATAAAGAGGCCCAGGTCTAGGGCGCGCCTGCTTTCGTCCCGGCTATAGTGCAACTGGCGAGTGACGCTGAAGCGATTGGCCTGATAGCGTTCGCGGGCTTTGGGGTTGCCGGGGGAAGGGGTGCCATAGAAGAGATCAATGGTGTGCGGGCCATGCCTGAGGCCCTTGCGCAGCATGGCAATCACCCCCTGCCTGGTGATCTCCCCTTGCAAACGAGCGAGGAATTTGCGCCGCGTGGGGCTGTCGTGGTCGAGATCCAGGGCTTCCACCAATGGCGGCTGGGTTGCCGCCAGAAAGTGGCGCAATTGGGCCAGGTCTACGGCGTAGTCACGCGCATAATCGTGAGGATTGCCCACAAGCCAGCCTGTGCCACCATAGCCAACGTCGCTTTCCTGCACTGCTGCATTGCCACTGCCCGGGGCCAGCCCGCTTGCGCCGGTCATGGCTCGCATAATGAGGGTTTCGAGCCCTTTTTCGCTGGTGTCAGTTGTCGTCATCGGGGAATGCCTCCTCAACCTCCTCTATATTCTCTTCGTCTTCACTTGTATCTTCATCCCAAAGTTCCGCTTCGTCAACTTGGCTGGGTAGATGTTGGGCAGCGGCACGCACGTCGATTTTGCCCGTTACTACATCGGCGATCAGGCGTGTACGGTATTCGCGAATCAGGTCGATTTCGCGGCGTGTCCTTTCAATAGATATGGAAAGTGGCGAAGTAAGTTGCTTAATTGTATCAACGATAGCGTCCTGTTCGCTTTGAGCTGGAACGGGAATACGAATGTTAAAGAGCCTCTCTTGAGTTAGTTTTGGCTGTGCTGCACCCGTAATCCACGGCGTATAGTCAATTCGCTCCATCATATATGCCCAAAACTCAAAATTTCCATTTCTCGGCTTTAGGATGTGTGCATGATTATTTACCCAAAACTTGCCGCGAGCCGTAATTGCTAGTGGTAGGTTTCGTAACAACAGATTTGCGCCATCCTCCGCAATTAGAAGGAGTTCATCATCAAAAATATAATCTTCAACTTGGTCGATGACTCCAGAAGCCCCATAGTAGTCATATACCCTGCTCGTCATTCTTTCCCGTTCAGTACCATTTAGAGGTATACGCCGATGATTTAGACATTCAAACACCTGCTTTACGGGCATTATCTCCCAGTGCTTTGGTATTGTAAGCAGCCAGAATAGCTGTGAATCAACATGCGGCACGTTGGGGTCGAGGCCCCGAGTAACGGCTTGGTGGATGATGGCTTGCTTCTGCTCGTTCAGCAGTTCAATGGTGCGCCGCTTGGCCCGGATGAAGCGGCGAATCTGGCGGTCGGCGTGGTCGAGATAGCGGGCGATAGCAGTTTGCTCTTCTTTTGGCGGAAGCAGTACAGGCATACGCCGCAGGTCAGAGAAATCAAGATTCTGGCGTAGCCCGCTCCCCATGCCATAGAACACCTTCATAAGATCATAAGCGTCAAGAACGTAGTATGCGTAATCTGCACAAAGCAACTCTGAGGGCCGTAGGCACAGATATGCGGACGTGATAATGCCTCGATCCTTAGCCTGCCCGACACGCAGGCTCGTGTGATCATTCTGAAGGTCAGTGGGTCGAATAATGATATTTCCAGGATCAACAATCTGATATGTCTCAAATGATGCTGGCACTAGCCCATGCAGCTTTTCCAACGGTTTGACAACAATACGCCCGTAACTCAATGACAGCACTGTTGTCTCGACCATCCCTGTATTCTTTTGCTGATTTAGGCGATAGGCAGCTAGGCCAGGAATGATCTGCCAGTGTGTGGGAACCTGACCCAGCCACGGCACACCAGAATCCTTGTAGGCAGGGTAAGCAGAAAGTCGTTCCATCTCACAAACTCTCAAAATAGGCGCGTAGCTTTTGGGCCATCAGGGCACGGCGCAGGGCAAGGAAGGCCGGATAGTCGGCTTCGGTCATGCTGTCTACGCTCTCTGGGATGCAATTCATCCGGTAGTTCTCGCACAACTCGTCAATGTCGGTGATATTGCCATAGCGTTTGAGGCCGCCGCTGCATTGTTCCAGCATCTGCGTGAAATACTCACGGGGAGCCTTGCTGCCAATGGCAATGTTGATCTCGCTCTGGGCGACCACGTAATTCGCAATCTGGTTGTATTGCCCGCGCGACAGCCCTTTTGTCTTGAGATAGTTGCGGGGGAAGATGTGATGCACATCGGATTTGACTTCCATCAACTCCCGCACGGAAATATCACGGGAGAGAAAGCCCTTGTCATTCATCTTGACCTGCGCCGCCTGGTAGATACGGAAATAGGGGCTGGAGGCAACTGAGGTATCCAGCGACTGCGGCAATACTGTCTGCCAGAATGCATCCGAGAGTTCACCGCGGATCACGCCCGCACTATAGGCATCGATGCCATACAGGTGAATCTGGCGGATATCATAATCAAAGGTGCTCTCCGGCGAGCTGGAATAACGCCCAGTCAGCAGCGACAGCACGAGCCAGCGGCGCACATGCTGTTCAATATCGGCATTGGCAACCCCTTGTTCCCGGAGCGACAAATAGAGGATGTAGGCAAAATTCAGGGCATTCTGCGACCGGATCATGCTTTGGTCGACAAAGCCGGCCGAACGCACGATCATCACAAAGCGCTTGAAGTGGGTCTCGTTGATAAAGCGGCTGATGCCCCGTTTCAGGCGCGTAAACGAATCTTCAATAATGGTTTCTTCATACTGGCGAGTTTCAAAATTGCGGCCAGAGAGCAAGGCAACCAGATCTTCGAGCCGACCGCGGCGGAACTCGGAGGTGAAGGCCACGCGTAACATATCGGTATAGTTCGGGTCGTAGGTATCGCTATTTTCGTTTTGCAGCCATGCCATCTGCGCATAAAACTCGCTGTTCATAAAATTCTTGTCGCGCTTGAGCGTATGAATGGCATCCGGGGCAGCGGCCAGGTGGCAGAAATAGTCGATTGCCTTGCGCAGCATATTGCCGCCATAGCTTTCGTTGACGGCAATTTTGGACATGGCAAAATCGGCCTGGCTGAGCGCAACCCCGGCAGAGTTGACCCGGATAAAAATCTCGGTGACTGTCTCGATGTCCAGCTCGGAGTCCAGCTCGATCAGGCCGATTTGGTTGCTGGTGATGCCGCGCAGCAATTCGATACTGCGGTGGATTTGGTCCGGCGTCGTATCTGGATTGCGCGCGCAATAGTCTGTAACCAGTTGATAGATGCTGGTGTTGTGGTTAAAGATATCGGCAATATCCGGCACCCATGCCCCATCTTTGGCGATGGCGGGGTTGCTGACTTCAAATTGCTGATTCACCGGGTGAAAGGCAATACGAATGCGCGTGTGTTGATAGTTTTTATTGACCACCTCCTGGCCCAGGAGCGAGGCCATGAGCGCGGTGACGCGCTGCTGCCCATCGATTAAGATCCGCTTTCCGGCAGAGGTTGTGCCATCCTTGAGCTTTACATTGGGGTTGCGCCAGGCGATCAGGTAGCCGATGGGGTAGCCCCGATAGAGCGAGTCCAGCAGATTGCGCACCTGCACTGCTTGCCAGACAAAGGGTCGCTGAATTTCGGGAATGGCAATCTCGCCCGATTTGATCCAGGTAAAGAGCGTTTCCACAGGCGGTTGTGAAACGCTGTAGCGTTGCGTTGGCATCCCTAAACAGCCTCCGTTCCGGCCAAGATCTGATGCAACAATCCATCCGTCTCTTGTTCCAGCGCCAGGATGTCGGCGCGGATCTCCGCAAGCGAGCGCAATGGCTGGGGCTTGTAGAAATAGCGATTAAAATTGACCTCATAGCCGATTTTGGTGGCGTCGGCGTTGATCCAGGCGTCGGGCACGTGCGGCAGCACTTCACGCGTAAAGAAGCCTGCTATCCCGCCTGCTTCCAACAGCGGAATCTGTTCGCTGTCCCGCAATTCCGCATCGGGTTCATATTCCACGATCTGGTACTGGTTGCCTGCGCAGGGGAACAGCCCATGGAGCGGGTTCGCCGCAACTTTCCCAGCCTTATGCGTGCGCTTGACAATGGGCTCGGCGTTGGCATCCCGTTCGGCCAGTGCGCTTTGCAAGAGCCGGGCCTGCTTAGCGCCAAACTTTGCGCCTTGTCTGCGCATTGCGTCCTCGACCGCGGCGAAGAAGGTGTTATAGTTGAGATGCGGGCCAACGCCAATCTGGGCCGCCACCGCGGCCAGCGCATCGGCTAATTTTCCCTCGCCTGCTTCGTCACAGGCAGCGCGGAAACGGCGCAGTGCCGCCTCAGACAATGTCACACGCAGGCGCAGCGGTCGCTCCACCGTCACTTTCCAATAGCCGAATGCCGCGTTGGGGAAAATCCTGGACTGCGCACCCTCGGTAAAGTTCAGGAAGGCCTCACAGATGCGGGTAATATCCTCTTCTGAAAGCTCACAATTCTTCTTCCCAAGATTCTTACGCAGTGGCTTGTACCACTGGGTCGCGTCGATCAGTTGCACATGGCCGCGGCGATGGGCAGGCTTGCGGTTCGTGAGCACCCAAATATAGGTGGCAATGCCCGTGTTGTAGAACATGTTGAGGGGCAAGGCAATAATCGCCTCCAGCCAGTCGTTCTCGATGATCCAACGGCGAATGTTGCTTTCGCCTTGTCCGGCATCTCCCGTAAAGAGGGATGAGCCATTGTGGACTTCGGCAATGCGGCTGCCCAATGGCGTGTTGCGCTTCATCTTGCTGACCAGGTTCGCCAGGAACATCAACTGGCCATCGCTCGAACGGGTTAGCAGCGAAAACGCTGGATCATCCGCATGGCTGACGACAAAGCGGGGATCCTTGATGCTTTCCTTGCCGCCCATGCGCTCCAAATCGGTCTTCCAGCTTTTGCCGTAAGGCGGGTTAGAGAGCATGAAATCAAACTCATACCCAGGAAACGCGTCGTTGGCAAGCGTAGAATGCTCTGGCCCACCAACAATGTTATCCGCGGCTTCACCTTCGCCTTTGAGCAACAAGTCAGCTTTGCAGATGGCATAGGTCTCGGCATTGATCTCCTGACCATAGAGATGGGTCACGACTTCTTTGCTATGTTCCTGCGCCAACTGCAGCAGCGTTTCTTCAGCGACAGTTACCATGCCGCCAGTGCCGCAGGCCCCGTCGTACAGCAAATAGCTGCCCGACTCGATTTGGTCGGCAATTGGCAGGAAAATGAGTTTTGCCATCAGGCGCACGGCATCCCGTGGAGTCCAGTGCTCGCCAGCTTCCTCATTATTCTCTTCGTTAAAGCGGCGCACCAATTCCTCAAAGATCGTGCCCATTGCGTGGTTGTCGAGCGCTGGCTGTCTGATTGTGCCGTCGCTATTGGGAATGGGATAAGGGCTGAGATTGATGGCTGGATCGAGGAATTTTTCGATCAGCGTGCCCAGCGCGTCGGCTCTCGAAAGGCGCGGGATCTGGTTGCGAAATTCAAAGTTATCGAGAATTTCCTGCACATTGGGCGAATAGCCATCGAGGTAGGCAATAAAATCATCCCGCAATTGTTGCTGGTTCGCACGGCCACGCAAGTCGCGCAACGTGAACTTAGAGGTGTTATAGAAGGCCTGACCTGCCGCCTGGCGCAGAGCAGCGTCCTGGTTAACAATGCCAGATTCATCCAGCAGCGCTTTGGTCTCCAACACCGCTTGCTTCGTGGGCTCCAAAACAGCATCCAGACGGCGCAATACGATCATTGGCAAAATGACATCCCGATATTTACCGCGCACGTAGAGGTCGCGCAGTACATCGTCGGCAATATTCCAGATAAAATTAGTAATCCAGCTTAACTGGCCTTGTTCCATGGTTGTCCTTTTCCTGCTTGAGAGATGTCGGAGGCAAGGCAAACCTTTCCCGAGCGAGATAGATTGCTCCAATCAGCGGAGCCATATTGAATGCAAGTACTGGTGTATAGTAAACCCAAGAAGATCGAAGGGAAAGCCAGACAGGAACCGTACAATCGGTTTGCCGAGAACTGACGATCTGCTCGTCGCCTGCTTGGGCCCCACCAATCACCTTAAACATAGACCCCGCCCCTGCCCCTGATGCGCGTGCGTAGCACAACAGCCCGTGCCGGCTGCGGACTGGGCAGCTGTCACAGGGTTGGTTGCCGTGGGAACCGGGGTAGTGGGCTGATCGAAGGATCCAGAATACGAACATACAAGCAATAAGCCAGCAGAAGGGCCGCCAGCAACAGTTTCTAATGGCGGCATCCTTACAATTAATTTGGTTTTATAGGATTCTATAGAGTTTATCGTAATTTGAGGCCGAATCCTTCAAAAAAACAGGAATCGAGCTGAAGTGAGGGGAATTACGTCTCTGCGCTGAAAAGGGATAAACCGGAAGAAAGCGGAGTGGATCGGACAGGATTCGAACCTGTAACCAAGGGGTTATGAGCCCCCTGCTCTGCCATTGAGCTACCGATCCGCAACTATGAGGGAAGTCATCAAGCGGGAGAGGCCACAATGAGCCCACTACAGGAGGTGCGGAGCGATGGCGAGTCAACCAGCAGCGTGCTCCAGTGAGCGGGTAGTGGGAATCGAACCCACATCACCTGCTTGGAAGGCAGGGGCTTTGCCTTTAAGCTATACCCGCA
>CAZIRP010000023.1:33071-71023 GCA_964541665.1 uncultured Caldilineaceae bacterium
AAGTCGGGGAGACAGGATTTGAACCTGCGACCTCCTCGTCCCAAACGAGACGCGCTACCACCTGCGCTACTCCCCGATCAGCGGTATTGTACAGCATCTACCCAGGGTTGGTCAAACCGTGCCGTGGGCCATTTGCAGCTGATGGGAGGGACGGGGGGTGTACCCTGCCTTGTACGCTCACCTATACCTCGATCTACTTACCCAACGCTCCCCTTCCTCTATGCTTTATCCGTAATCTACCCAAACCTCAGCCGCCATAAGGTTGGCCTACCGCCAAAACGAGGAGCAATTCTTGATTAGCCGAGCGAGCCATCAACCGAGCGCTGCCATACGCACCTCCCGGCCAGCGATGAGCTGCCGTTGGCTCGTTGTTGGCGGTGGTGGGCTGTTTCTGGCTGGGTGTGCCAATGCGCCCTCCATGCTGGATCCGGGCGGGCCCGTCGCAGGCCGCCTGGCCGACTTTTCATGGTTCATTATGGGCTTGGGCACGGTGATCTATGTTGCGGTGATGGTCTTTCTCTTCTTTGCGCTCTTCCGCCGCCGCACCCCCACCGCCGCTGCCGACCCAATGGCTGCCGGAGCTGGCGAGCGCACCCGTTTCCTGATTTGGGCAGGCATCATCGGCCCGGGCGTGGTGCTGATCGTCATCTTTGCGCTGAGCATCCGCCTGATGGACTTGCTCGCCATGCCCGCTGAAGCAGACGAGATCCAGATCCACGTCACCGGTCGCCAGTGGTGGTGGGAGGTGACCTATCCCGACGCGCAGGTGATCACCGCAAACGAGATCCACCTCCCCGTGGGCCAGCCGGTGCGCTTGCACCTGGCCTCCGAAGATGTGATCCACAACTTCTGGGTGCCCGAACTGCACGGCAAAATGGACATGGTTCCCGGCCAGACAAATGCGTTCTGGCTGCAGGCCGATCAAGCCGGTGAATATCGGGGCATGTGTGCCGAATTCTGTGGGACACAACACGGCAAGATGGCGCTCATTGTTGTGGCCGAACCCGCCGAGGAATTTGCCGCCTGGCTCGACCAGCAACAGCAACCCGCGCCTGTACCCACAGCAGCCCTCACCCAATATGGCCAACAGGTCTTTCTGAGTTCGTCCTGTGTCTACTGTCATCGCATTGCCGGGACCAATGCCAACGCGCGCGTCGGGCCAGACCTGACGCACATTGCCAGTCGCCGCACGCTCGGGGCCGGCGCGGTCGAGAACAATCTGGGCAACCTGGCTGGCTGGATCCTCAACCCCCATTCGATCAAACCGGGCAATTTGATGCCCGCCAGCGACATCCCAGGCGATGAGTTGCAGGCAATGCTGGCTTATTTGCAGACATTGGAATGAGGCGTAAACCAGGATGAGTGAATCGTGATGGAATCTGCCGCAAGTGGTCATCCTATCCCTGCTGGCGCACCGCCGGTCGAGCCAATCGCCCAGCGCTCAGAACGCGCGTCCGCGACCAACATTGCCCGTCTGGATGAACTCTGGGCCGACCCGCCGGGGTTTATCGGCTGGTTCCGCGCCCTGCAAAATGATGCCATCGGCGGGCGGATCATCATCACCGCCTTCAGCTTTTTCCTGATTGGCGGGCTACTGGCCTTGTTGATGCGCCTGCAATTGGTGCAAGCCGAAAACACGCTGATCGGGCCGGATCGCTACAACGAGCTCTTCACCATGCACGGCTCAACCATGATGTATCTGGTCTTTGTGCCGCTGCTCGAAGGCTTTGCCATTCTCTTGCTGCCGCTGATTCTGGGCAACCGCGAAATGCCCTTTCCCCGGCTTGGGGTCTTTAGCTACTTTACATTTGTGCTCGGTGGCCTGCTCTTTTACACCAGTTATCTTTTCAACGCCGTGCCCAATGCCAGTTGGTATGCGTACCCACCCCTCAGCGGCATTGAATATTCCGCGGGGCTGGCGCTCGATTTCTGGTTGCTGGGGCTGGGCGTCGCCGAGATCGGAGCCATTGCCGCGGGTGTGGAGATCATCATCGCGATCCTGGTGATGCGCGCGCCCGGCATGACGCTGGGCCGAATGCCGCTATTGGCGTGGGCGTTTCTGGTCACCGCGGTGGCCATCCTGTTTGCCTTTACCACCCTGTTGGTCACCAGTGCCATGCTCGAATTTGACCGCAAATTTGGCACCCAATTTTTCAACCACGAAGCGGGTGGCACGCCATTACTCTGGCAACATCTCTTCTGGATCTTCGGCCATCCCGAAGTCTATATCCAGTTCATTCCAGCGACTGGCATTGTCTCGATGATCGTGCCGGTCTTTGCCCGCCGCCGCTTGCTGGGCTACAGCTTTATCGTCACCGCGATCATCGCCACCTCCGCGATCAGCTTTGCGCTCTGGGCGCATCACATGTTCACCGCGGGGCTGCCCCAACTGGCCATGAGCTTCTTCTCCGCGGCCAGCATCATGATCGCCATTCCCACGGGCGTGCAGGTCTTCTCGTGGATGCTGACAATTCTGGATGGGCATCCGGTCTGGAAGACGCCTTTTCTCTTTATCGCGGGCTTCCTGTTTGTCTTTGTCTTTGGCGGCATCACCGGCGTGATGGTCGGGCTGGCCCCCTTTGATTGGCAAGTGACCGATTCCTATTTCATCGTCGCCCACTTTCATTATGTGCTGATCGGCGGGGTCACCTTTCCTATTTTCGCCGGTTTTTACTATTGGCTCCCCAAATTCACCGGCAAATTGCTCAACGAGCGTTTGGGCCAATGGAACTTCTGGCTGATGGTGATCGGCATCAATGTCGCCTTCTTCCCCATGCACATCGTCGGGATCCTGGGCATGCCCCGCCGGGTCTACACCTACGCTCAGGGGATCGGCTGGGAGATCTACAACCTGATCGCCACCGTGGGGGCCTTTCTGTTTGCCGCCGGGGTGATCGTCTTCGTGATCAATGTGATCTACAGTTGGCGACGCGGCGACCCAGCCGGGAATAATCCCTGGCAAGCCGATTCGCTCGAATGGGCCACCACTTCGCCGCCGCCCAGTTATGGCTTCGCCACGCTGCCGGTTGTCCATAGCCGACATGTTTTGTGGGAAGAACAGCATCCCCATGAAGATGACAGCCCCGTGCAGAAGTTGATGGATGGCCTGGCCGGTTATCCCTTAAAGTGGCGCGCGGCCCTGGCGACCACCATGCTGGATGCGCACCCGACCGAGGTCTTCCGCGTCTCCGGCCCGTCGATCTTCCCGTTCATCACATCCGTCGGCGTGATCCTGATCTTCGCCGCCGAAATCTTCTCGCTGCGCATGATCGTGCTGAGCGGGGCGCTCCTGGCGGTGATCGGGCTGATCGGCTGGCACTGGCCCCAGTATCACCCCACCACTGATGCAGAATTGGCCTTTGAACGCGAACACAAGATTGCCGTCTATCCCAACGGCAGCCCCACGGTGGATCGGATGGGCGCCTGGCTGATGATTGTGCTGATCGCCATTGCCCTGAGCTGTCTGCTCTTCTGCTACATCTACATTCGGCTCTTCAACCCGGTCTGGCCACCCCCCGGCGTGCCTTTGCCCGACCCGCGCTGGCCACTGATTGGGACTGCGGCGCTGGCGCTGAGTGTGCTGGCCGTCCATTGGGCGTTACGGTCGATCCGCGCCAACAAGTTGCTCAGGATGCGGCTCGGCCTGACAGTCGCCTTTCTGCTCGGCGTCGCTGGCGCGGGTGCTCTTGTCTATGATTTTAGCCAGTTGCCGTTTGACCACAGCAGCCATGCCTATGGGTCGCTCTTTTACACGCTGGGCGGGTTTCTGTTTTTGATCCTGTTGGGCGGGCTAGGCCAACTGCTCTTCACGCTCAGTTGGGCCTGGATTGGGCGCTACACCGTGCGCGAACATGTCGCCGTGCAGATCGGCGCGATCTTCTGGACGGCTGTGCTGGTCTTCTGGGTGATCATCTTGCTGACGCTCTATGGCGGCCCTTATGTCGAGCTCACCCCGATCCAGGGTGGCGGCCATGTGCATTAAGGGTTCAGACTCATGCATCAGCCGTCAAACGCCAAAATGGTTCACGCATCACGTTTGACGGCTGACGGCAATCTACAAATTATTCCCATACAAGGATCTTCCCATGCCAGCCGTTGAGTCGAGTGAATTGCAAGAGAGTCGTCGCTCATTGTGGATCGGGCTATTGACCGGCCCCATTGTCTATGCGCTTCATTTTATCGTGGTCTATCTGCTGGTGGAGATTGCCTGCCGCGTGGGCTGGCTGCAATTCCAGCTCTGGGGGCTGAGTGGGCTATCCATCACCGTGCTGGGGATCACCCTAGTGGCCGCGGCGATCAATGCTGGCGCGGGCGTGCTGGAATATCGGGAATGGCGGCTGCGCAAGGAGCGCGAAGGGGGCACCAGCGGCACCTATGCGCCCTTGATGTCGCTGGTTGGCGTCTGGTTGAATGGTCTGTTCACGTTGACCATCCTGATGACAGGCGCGCCCGCGTTGGTGCTGATGCCCTGTCGCTGGATTTGATCGGTCGTAGCCAGGGGAAACAGAGAGACACCCTTGCTCTGCGTGCTGCTTTACCTGTGACGATATAACCTATGCGAACTTGCTTATGCGTGGTACTGCTCCTCACACTGACCGCTTGTGGGGCGAATATTGGGGCTCTCTCGACACGACCGGTTGTCGAGGGCGATCCGCAGCGCGGCTTGCAGATGATCGAACAGTATGGCTGCCCGGCCTGTCATGTGATCCCCGGCACGCGCGGGGTCAAAGCATGGATTGGCCCGCCGCTGGAAAACTGGTCGGCGCGCCATTATGTCGCCGGAAGTTTGCCCAATACGCCGGAAAATCTTATCCATTGGATTCGCCATCCCCAAAGTGTCGAACCGGGGAGCGCCATGCCCGACCTCGGCGTCACGTTGGAAGATGCACGCGATATCAGCGCCTATTTATACACGTTACGAGATGACTAAGCCTGAATCTCCCCATAGCGAGCGGCGAGCGCGCCGCCTGAACCGCAAAATTCTGTTCTGGGGCGTGATCGGGCTGGTGAGCGGCCTGCTCCTTTTGCAGATGGTGCCCTATGGCCGTGACCACACCAATCCACCCGTGCGCCAGGAGCCGGCCTGGAACAATGCCGAAACCCGTGCGCTGGTTGCCCGGGCCTGTTTTGATTGTCATAGCAACGAGACCATTTGGCCGTGGTATAGCCACATTGCACCAATGTCGATGTTGCTCTATCAGGATGTGACTCATGGTCGGGCCGCGCTCAATTTTTCCGAATGGGACAGAGAAACCTGGAGCGATGCCGACACCGAGCGCCTGGTCGAGATGGTCACCGGTGGCCACATGCCGATTCCCCATTACGGCATTCTCCACCCTGAAGCACGGCTCAACACGCTGGAGCAGGGCCAGTTGGTCAACGGCCTGATCGAGACTTTATCGCTCAATGCAGAAGCAAATTCAATACCGTAATAGTAGACGGTGCGGCCCGCGCCCAAGGAGCTAACAGTGGCAACAGATTCTGAACCGACCAAACCGGCAGCCTTCACACGGCGCAGCTTTTTGCGTGCGGCCAGTCTGGCCGCGGTCTCGGCAGCCAGCGCCAGCTCCTTAAATGGCTGCGGTATGCAATCCACAACCCCCATGGCCCCGCAATCTCAGGGCGAGCTGGCGCCGGTTGCCCCCTACCCACCAGCCGAGCCCCCAGCCCTCGGCGAACTCCGCTTCTTCAACCTGCACGAAGCCCAGACTGTCGAGGCCCTCACCGCCCGCATCCTGCCCGGCACCCCAGAAGACCCCGGCGCGCGCGAGGCGGGCGTGGTCTATTACATCGATTACCTCCTGGCCCATCCCGATGGTTTGGCCGAGCCGACTTATCAGCGCCCGCCCTTTGCGCAGACCTATGCGGGCGACGAGCCGCCGACCAATGCCGCTGGTGATTTTCAGATCGTCTGGGTGCCCGAAGCAGAGATCGAACGCTATGGCTATCAGGCGATCTTCACCCCGCGCGAAGCCTTTCGTATGGGCCTGGCGGCTACAGATCGCTATGCGCGCAGCCAATTTGAGCGTGACTTTATTGCCCTGACCGCAGCCCAGCAAGACGAGCTTATCACCGCCATGGTCGATGACAGCGCCACGGGATTTGAACCCCTGTCCCCAAAGGCATTCTTTCAGGTCGTGCGGCGCTACACCGGCGAAGGGATGTTTAGCGATCCCGCGTATGGCGGCAACCGCAATCTGGTCGGCTGGAAGCTGCTCGGCTACCCCGGCGCGCAGCGCGGGTACTCGGCCGATGAAGTGCGCGAACCGGGCAGCGGGCTTGCTCGGCCCATCTGGAGTCTGGCGGATATGCCCCATTTTCATGCCGGGCTGCCCGCAGGGGGCAACGCGATTCTGCCGGTCAGCGGCTCGAACGGGGCTCACCAGCACGGATCACCCTGATAAAACTGTTCCGCAGCTTGCGCAGGTAACACGAATTCTTTGGGATTTTGCTGAGTGCTTTCATAACCAGGAAACTGACGATGGCCGTACAAAAAAAGGCAGATGTAGTCGTGGTGGGCGCAGGCTGGACAGCCGGCATCCTGGCCTGGAAATTGACGACAGCGGGCTACAACGTTGTCTCGATCGAGCAGGGGCCAGACCGCTGGGCCAATCCTGATTTTGCCCACAACCACGATAGTTTGCGCCACATGCTGCGCACCGCGTTGATGGTTGATCTCGCCAATGAAACCTGGACGTGGCGCCCCAATCCGCGGCTCCCTTCGCTACCCATGCGCCACTATGGCTCGTTTCACCCCGGCCAGGGATTGGGCGGCGCGGGCATTCACTGGGCCGCGCAGACCTGGCGCTTCTTCCCCACGGATTTTAACTACCGCACCCATCACATCGAGCGCTATGGCGAGGAAAAATTGCCCGCGGGCAACCGCATCCAGGATTGGCCGCTGAGTTATGCCGAGCTTGAGCCCTATTACATGCAGATGGAAGACGATATTGGCATCTCGGGCCGGGCGGGCAATTTGAATGGCGAACTGGTAGCCGGGGGCAATCCGTTTGAAGGGCCGCGCAGTCGTCCCTATCCCCTGCCGCCGCTGGTGAGCAGCCTGGCCGCGGATCGTTTCAGCGAGGCCGCGACTGCGTTGGGCTTGCATCCGTTTCCGCAGCCTGCTGCCATCCTCTCGCAGGGCTACCAGGGTTTGGCCCCCAAACCCCGCAGCGGGTGTCTCTATTGTGGCTTTTGCACCCGCTACGGTTGCGAAGTGGACGCCAAAGCCAGCGCGGTCAATGTCCATTTGCCGCTGGCGCTGCACACGGGCCACTACACGATCCGCGCGAATAGCAAAGTGGTGCGGGTCGATCTGGGGAGCCATGGCCGGGCAACCGGCGTCACCTACATTGATCGGCGCACGGGGGAGGAGCATCAGCAACCCGCGGAAGTCGTGATTCTGGCGGGGTACACCTTGACGAATGTCCGCTTGCTTTTGCTCAGCCGCAGCGAACGCCACCCCAACGGCATCGGCAATGATCGTGGGTTAGTGGGCACAAATTACACCTATCAACTCAACCTGAGCCCGGTGACCGGCCTCTTTGCGGGCGAACGGTTTAATCAATACATGGGCAACAGTTGTCTGCAAGCGGTGTTGCACGACTACAACGGCGACAACTTCGACCACAGTGACCTGGACTTTATCGGCGGCGCGTCGGTCAGTTGTGGCGGGGGAGAACGCCAGCCATTGCCCTCGGCACTCAGCTTGCCCGCGACCGCCAACACGGTACCGCCAGATTCAGCAGAGGAAGAGAATGCCCGCAAATACCCCGGGCTGGCCGGGCAATTTGGCAGCCTCGTGGGCACGGGAACAGAATGGGGGCAGGCGTGGAAAGAAAATCTGCGCCGCAACTGGGACAGCTACGTCAGCATCGGCATTCAGGGCGAAAGCTTGCCCTACGACGATCAATTTCTGGATCTCGACCCCACCTATACGGATGCCTATGGCTTGCCACTGCTGCGCGTCACCTATGACTTTCACGAGAATGACCGCAACCTCTATCGCTTTTTGGCAGAGCGCTGCCGCGAGATCATGACCACAATGGCATCCGCGAATATTATCGACACCCCCGAGCTGGAGCCCTACAACATCTACACCTATCAGAGCACCCACTGCACCGGCGGGGCGATCATGGGGGATGATTCAGGTAATTCCGTCACCAATAAATATGGCCAGGTGTGGGATACGCCCAACGTCTTTGTCACCGGCGCGGCGCTCTATCCACAAAACCCCGGGTTCAACCCGACAGGCACCCTGCTCGCCCTGGCCTATTGGACTGGCGACGCCCTTGTCGGCCAATATTTTCGTGCGCCGGGGCGTTTGCTCCCCTAAGCACCATCCCTGGAAGGAGACTCAACCATGGCAACCTGTGCAACCTGCGGCAACACCTACGACAAAGCATTTACCGTCACCGTCTATACCGGTGAACGTTATGAATTTGACAGCTTTGAATGCGCCATTCATTTCCTGGCCCCCACCTGCAACCATTGTGGCGTGCGCATCATCGGGCATGGTCTTGAAGCCAATGGATCGATCTATTGTTGCAATCACTGCGCCACCACCGAAGGCGTGGCTGGTCTGGAAGATCGGGTTGACAAGCCGCGCACCAATGCCCATTCATAGCTGAGCATGCCCCAGCCGCTGACAAAAAGCATCAACCATTGCCCGTGGATTTTCACGCGCAAGGCCCATGAATGGTGCGTGTCAACGCCGCGGCTAGCCCTGCCCCGGCGTGACCAGGCCACTCTCGTAGGCCAGGATCACCAGTTGCGAGCGGTCGCGGGCATGGAGCTTAGAGAGCAGCCGACTGACATACGTCCGGGCTGTGGCTGGGCTGATCACCAACTGCTCGGCGATCTCTTCGTTGGATTCGCCCAGACCAATGTGGCGCAGAAACTCTTGTTCGCGCTCGGTGAGCTCGGCCACAAGCTGCGGATTGGTAACCCCAGCGCCAGTGGCTAATTGCTGCATCACCCGCCGCGTGATCGACGGGGACAGCAGCGCCTCCCCCCCAGCAACAAGCTGCACCGCGCGGCGCAGCTCTTCGGGCGTGCTATCTTTGAGCAGGTAGCCCGCCGCGCCCGAGCGGATCGCCTCGTGGATCTGCTCATCCTCATCAAATGTCGTTAAGACCACGACCCGCGTCCCATTCAGGTGCGCATCCCGCACAATCTGGCGCGTCGCGGCCAGGCCATCCACCCTCGGCATACGGATGTCCATCAGCACCACGTCGGGCCGGGTCTGTTGCACCAGCCGCACCCCGCTCTCCCCATCTGCCGCTTCACCAATCACTTCGATCGCTGGGTCACGTTCGAGCAACGTGCGCAGTCCAGCGCGCACCAGCGGTTGATCATCCACCAACACCACACGGATCATGGTCAAACCTCCTCCAGCGGAATGGATGCAGTCACGGCAAAGCCGCCAGTTGGCTGCGTTTGCGCGGTGAGGGTGCCGCCCAGCAGCCGGGCGCGCTCCTCCATCCCCGTAATGCCACTCCCCGGCGTGATCGTCGCCGGCGTGGCGCGGCCATTGTCGCGGATCTGCAAATGCAATCCGTTCCCCTCCAGGTCTATGCGTAATTCAACCTGGGTCGCTTGCGCATGGCGCAGAATATTTGTCAACGCCTCCTGCACAATGCGATAGGCCGCGCTATCCACCGTGGCGGACAAGCGGGTCAGGTCGCCAACAAGTTGCACACGCACCTGCAACCCGCTGGAGCGTGCATGGGCCACCAGGGTATTCAGATTCGCCAGCGAGGTGATTGAGCGGTCGGCTTCTTCTGTGGCCGAGTTGCGCAACAACTTGACCGTGGCCCGCAATTCGCGCATCGTTTCAGAAGTTGTGGCGCGGATCTGCGTCAGCGCCTGGCGCGCCTCGTCGTCATTCTCCCCAATCGCCTCACGCGCTACATCCGCATGTAGCGAGATCACCGAGATACTGTGGCCGACCGTGTCGTGCAGATCCCGCGCCATGCGCACCCGTTCGGCCTGCACTCGCTGCTCCGCGCGCAAAGCGTGTTCCTGCTCGATCAGCCGGGCTATCTGTTCCTGTTCGGCGCGCAGGGAGCGGCGCGAACGTGTACTATCGCCCAGCGCGATCGCCGCGGCCATCAACATCACGGTCGAGACCAATTCGTAGATCAGCAAATAGGCCAGCGATTCGCCTTCGTCCAGCCGAAAATAAGTAGAAACGAGCACCAGGATCACACTGACGATGATGGCCGTCAGGAGCCGCCCCTGCTCAGCGGCGGAATAGAGCGCAGCAGCCACGGGCACGGCCAGGCCAATCGCGGGATAGTCCAGGATGTAATAGCCGAAAAGCAGAAACATCGTGGCGATCAACACAGCCACGGGGTAGCGCCGCCGCGCCAACATGGTCGCCCCGAACCCCACGGCAAAGAGATAGGCGACCGCGTCCGGCCCCTGGGCACCGCCATATTCAGCACTGATCACCAAGGCAATGACCAGCGAGACAGCCACGCCCAGCAGCAGATCAAGCACCCAGGCGGGTGGCCCGGTTGGGGATTGGGTGCTTAGTCGCTGATCATTCACCGCTCGAGATCCGCGGTGATCCAGCGTGCAGCAACCGGCCAGGGATCATTGGTCGCGAGCGGCACGTCCAGCTCAAAGTGGGCATATTCGCGCACGAACAGTTCCCGCTCGCAGCGCAGCGCATGATAGACGGCAAATTGGCCGGGTGGCGGCACCGCGGGGTCAAACTTGGCCGCGGCGACCAGCGTCGGCACGGTGATGTAGCGTGCACAGAGCGCGGCATCGTAGTAACGCAGCACATCGATCACCCCGGGGTGCTGCGCATGATATTGGCGCACGGCCTCGCCGCTGCCCGTGCAGGGCAACTGCAAACGAATAGGGTGGTGGCCAAAGCTGGGAATATCCAAAAAGGCACGGCTGAAGCGAGCATCCCACGGCACGGCCATGGCCCCAATACCGCCGCCAAAGCTGCCGCCCCAATAGCGCAGACGCCCCGTCAATTGGGGGGCCAGGGTGAGCAACGCCGTGGCCGCGGCCCACACATCGGCGACACAGCCACGGTGCAGATAGCTGTCGCGCTCGGCAATGCCATGCACGACATGCTGCGCGGCCAGATTGGGCAGATCGGGCGCGGCGGAGCGATTGAAGCCGCGCAGACAGGGCATGATCACCATTGCAGGCAGGCCAAAGTTTGGCAGGGGCAACGGTGACTCGCGGCCGCTGTAACCGTGCCCCATCACGATACCGAGCTGCGGCTCCGCATCCACCGGTTGAACCAGCCAGCCACCAATCCGCCGCACACGCTGCGCGCCCTCCCACGCATTGAACTCAATTTCCAGGAGTTGCTGGCCTGGATCGGGCGAGGAGATGGGCCGCAGGGTGATCTCCGGCGCAACTTGCATGGCTTCCGCATAGGTCGCCTGCCAGAAGGGCACCAGGTCGGCGGGCTCGTAGGTCGGGTCGGGCAGGGCCACACGCATCAGCGCGGCGAGATCATAGCCGTAGGTTGGGTCAAAGGGAAAGTCGTGGGTAAACATGTGCACGCTCAGTTCAATAGAGATAATCGGGTCGATGGTAGCTCGATTATATCACCGTTCGGCCATCGTCCACACTCGCCAGAAGCATGGGGTCGCTTGGGGCTGTAGGCCATTGTCAACAATTGACGACACGCGCTGTCGCCTCAGGGCCGATGTGTGAACATGGGAATGCCGGTAAAGTATGGGCAGTGATGGGTGAGACGTGAATTAGCAAGCGACATTTACGCATCACGGTTCACACTCGATAACTTGAAAGGAGCAAATCATGCACAAATTCGAACAATTGCAATGGCCGCTGATCATCGGCCTGGGCGCGCTGGCCCTGGTACGCCCATTTCTCAACATCATTGGCTTGATGGATGGATTGGGGCAGCCGACTGGCCCCCTGCTGGTAAGTGTGTTGATCTCGCTGGCCTGGCTGGCGATTGTGGTGCTGGGTCGGGTACGCCAGCCGCTGCTCACGCTGGTCTGCGCCGGGGTGGTCTATGGCTTCTTCGCCATTGTGATCAGCGCCATCCTCTCGCCGATTTTGACGGGCGAGTTGAGCGGCCCGGCGACCAATCCCTTTGCCATGGTGGCCGTGCTGATCACCAACGCGATCTGGGGCGCGCTGATTGGTATCGTCGCGCTGGTGCTACAAAAGTTGATGGGGAGTGGAGAGGCTGGTGGAAATTTGTAGAGATTTGAGGGGATTGGTTCACCCCAATCCAATCTCTTTTATTACGAATAGAAGGTACGCACTTCGGCCCAACTGCGTAACTCCGATTATTTTTCTCGCCCAGAGGCGCTGAGGCGCAGAGGGAACAGCTATTTGCCATCTCTGGGGCTCTGCGTCACCGGGCGATGATTGATTTGGAAGGTACGCACTTCGACCCAACTGCGTAACTCCTAACGAAAAGGAAAACCAAATGACCATTTTACAAAAACCAATCACCCGGCGCAGCTTTCTGTTGGGCGCGGCCGCGGCTGGCATCACGCTGGCGTTGGCTAGCTGCGGCGCGGAGGATGATCGGGGGCCGGTTTTTAACAGCGTTGGCTCGCTGGAATTTCTCAACCCGCTGGCGATCCCGCCGCTGGCCCCAGCAACCATCCACGGCAATCAGCGCCATTTTGAGCTCGTGGCCCAACGCGGCGAAAGCGCCATTTTGCCCGGTGAGCTGACCGAAACCTGGGGCTTTAATAGTGCATTCTTGGGGCCGACACTGCGGGCGCGGCGTGGCGAAGAAGTCAGCGTCCAGGTGCGCAACGAACTGGGCGAAACGACCAGCGTCCACTGGCATGGGATGCACCTGCCCGCGGCCATGGATGGCGGGCCGCATCAGCCGGTGCGAGCGGGGGCAAGCTGGCAGCCTCACTGGCGGATCAACCAACCCGCGGCCACGCTCTGGTATCATCCCCACCCGCACGGGGATACGGAACGGCATGTCTATCAGGGATTGGCTGGCTTGTTTATTGTGGATGACGAAATCAGCGACGGGTTGGCATTGCCCGCGGATTACGGTGTGGATGATATTCCGCTGATTGTGCAGGACAAGGCGTTTCGGCGCGGGCAATTCCGACTCTCTGACCGGGACGAAACCGGCTTTCTCGGCGACACGATCCTGGTCAACGGCACCTATGCGCCCTATTTTGAAGCCAGCACCGAAAAAGTCCGCTTGCGTTTGCTCAACGGTTCGACCGCACGCATCTATAATTTTGGCTTTGATGATCAGCGTGACTTTTACCTGATCGCCACGGATGGTGGTCTGCTCGAAGCCCCTTACCAGACGGAGCGCATCCAGCTTTCGCCGGGGGAGCGCGCCGAGATCGTGGTCGAGTTGCGACCAAGCGAAACGATCACGCTGCGTTCGTATCCGCCCGATCTGGGTACCATCATTGCCCTGGCCGGGGCCTATGGCAGCGGGGACTCGTTCGACATTTTACAGGTGCGCGCCGCGGCCCAGGTGCGCCCATCACCAGCCCTGCCGACCACGCTGGCACCATTCGAGCGCCTGCACGAGCGCGATAGCGTGCGCACGCGCGAGTTTCGCCTCGATGAGCGCAATATCAACAATCAGCGGATGGACATGCGGCGCATCGACGAGGTTGTGACGGTGGACACGACGGAAATCTGGGAAGTGTTTAACCAGAATCTCTACCCGCATAACTTTCACATTCACGACGTGCAATTTCAAATTCTGACGATTGATGGCAATCCGCCACCACCCGAGCTAGCCGGCTGGAAAGATACCATCTATCTGCGCCCACGCGTGCGCTACCGCACCATCCTGCGGTTCAGCGAGTACGCGGATGCCAGGATGCCCTACATGTATCACTGCCATCTGCTCTGGCACGAAGACCAAGGCATGATGGGCCAGTTTGTCGTTGTCGCGCCGGGGGAACAAGTCTCTGGTCAGCTAGAGCTGGGACAGCATGGGCATCATTAGCATAGCGTATGGATCCTGCGCCATTCCAGGCTGGTAAGCCCAGTTTTGGGAGCCGCCATCAGTTTACGGACAGGCTCTTAGCCCATCAGTTCGCTTTACATTTGTCCTGTCCGCGTATAAAATAATGGTGTGAATGATGCATTTATTGATGGAGGAAAAGATGCTTGCGGAATTTGAAACCATTCGCACAACGCTTACGCTTCCGGTTGCGCTTGTCAAACGATCCCAACATTTCATCGACAGTGGTACGATCCCCAACCGCAATGCGCTGATTGTGACCGCACTCGAACGATTTTTGCTGGAACTGGAACGCCAGGAAATCGACCGTCAGTTTGCGCTCATGGCAGAAGATAAGCCCTATCAGGCTCTGAATCAGCAATTGGCGGACGAGTTTGCCGAGAGTGATTGGGAAACGTGGGTGGACGGAGAAGCGGGATGAAACGGGGCGACGTGTTTGATGCCCGTTTGAATCCCACCGAAGGCTCGGAGCAAGCGGGGATACGGCCAGTTGTGATCGTCAGTCGCGATGCCATCAACCAACATAGTTCAGTGGTGGTCGTCGTGCCCCTGACCAAAGCCGCCAATGTGCAGCGCACCTATCCCAACAATGTCACCATTGCCAACGGTGAAGGCGGTTTGACCGCTGAATCGGTTCTACTTGGTGGGCAGGTGCGCGCCATTTCAAAGTCGCGGCTGCTGCGTCAACGCGGCACGTTGTCGGGTGAAACCATGCACCTGGTTGACCGCGCTCTGCGCATCACGCTAGATCTGTAAGGCGAGCGGATCACAATGGGCCAGGCATCGGTTGCGCCTGGCAAACGGCTGGTAACCCTCTCCTTATTTACATAAGAAGTCACCAAAAAAATTAGAGCGTAGCCCCATACCCGAGCCCCGCGCCGAAGGCAAAGAGCGGATCCGCCGAGTCGTGGGGCAGGTCGGGATATTGCGCACGCACAGCCGCCATTGAGGAGGGCAACTCAAACGGCAGTTTGCCCACCGGCGCAAACTGACCAAAGATCACGTCGAGCACGGCCTCATCGCTGGCCCCAAACTCGCCCAACACCGCAGCCGACGCGGCAGCAATCTCCGGGATCACCGCCGGGCGATCCAGATGGATGACGACGATCGTGGGCTTTTGGCGGAGCAGCGTCAGGATGCGTTCCTTCTCCTCGTCCTTAAAATCCAAGTCACCAGCGTGAAACATGCGCTCAAGGAAATTGCCCTCGCGCGGCTGATAGGGCGTCTCCAGGCGAAGGATCGCCAAATCGGCAGCATCCAGATCAGCGACGACCTCGCCATACCGGTTGGCCACCTCGGCCGCGAGTTTTTCCACATAGAGCCTGGGGCGTCCAGACAGGGGCAGCATTGGCGCGGCGTCGGCTTGCCCATTCTTGAGCAGGACAATGGCTTTGCGTTGCGCCTGCGCGCCCGCGGCCCGAAATTGCTCGTTGCCAACCAGTGCCTGCGCGGCTGCTGGATCGACATACGGGTTGTCAAAGAGGCCGAGCCGAAATTTCTCGCGCAGGATGCGGCGCACTGATTCGTCGATGCGCGCTTCGCTCACCACGCCCCGCTCGACCAATTCGATGATCAGCTCGGGGCAAGTTTCGCCCCCCAGAATATCGCAGCCCGCCTCGATGATCTTTTGGACGCGTTCCAGTTCGCTCAGATGCTCCACGCCCCAGGCCGTTGCCACAACTTTGCTGCCGCGAACCAGCTTATCGTGTACCATGCCATAATCGGTGCAGACAATGCCCTCAAAGCCATAGTTGCCCCGCAGCAAGTCGGTGATGATCGCCCGGTTAAAGCCAAACCCCACTTCCTCGTAGCCAATTCCCATCGGCATGCCATAATAGGGCATGATCTGCGCAGTACCCGCGGCAAACGCGGCCTCAAAGGGGATGAGATGATAGTCAAAGTTGCCACCGGGATAGACTTGTTCGCGGCCATAGGGGAAGTGAGGATCTTCGCCATCCTTCTGTGGGCCACCACCGGGGAAATGTTTGGTCATGCAGGCGACACTGTGCGGGCCAAGCTGCTCGCCCTGAAAGCCGCGAATGTAGGCCGCGGTCAAGCGCGCGGCCAGTTCGGCATCCTCCCCGAAAGTACCGTTGATGCGCGCCCAGCGCGGCTCGGTTGCCAGGTCGGCCATGGGGTGGATGGCCACACGAATGCCGATGGCGAGATATTCCTGGCGGGCGATGTCGGCAAATTCTTCGACAACGTCCGGATCCCCAATCGCGGCCAGGCCAATCGGCTCGGGCCATTGCGAGAATTTGCCCACGCGCACACTGGTTGCCGGATTGTTGGAAAAGGCGTGACGGGGATCGGTCGCAAAGGTGATCGGAATGCCGAGCCGCGTGCCTTCCGCCAGGGCCTGTATTCGGTTATGCCACTCAGCCGCGACAGCTGGCTCCAGAATGGCCGGGAAGTTGAAATGATTGATCAACTGCTCGGTCACCCATTTACCGGTCGGTGAATCGCCCACATCACCTTGCAGCAGCGAGGAGCCATCATCAAAGACAAACGCGGCGAACGTCTGGAACATCAAACCGGCCTTCTCAGCCAGGGTCAACTGGGCCAGCAGATCGGCAATCCGTTCTTCGATTGGGCGCCGCGGATCCTCGTAGGGATCCAGCCGCCCGTTTTTGTTGAGGTCGCGATAGGAAAAACCGTCATCGCTCTGCAGAGGAGGTGTGCGCATCTTTGGGTTCCTTTGGGTAGAAAATCGCTCATCGCTCAATCGCCCACAGCTTGAGGGAATTGAAGCGATTGGGAAGCTCGATGTCTAATGGTGTATCACAGTAGACATTCTAATACAGCCTACCCTACCCATCCAATCGTCTGTTTTGGATGGCCACAATGATTTGATGCGCCGCATTGCTTGCGCTGATGTTGTTCCCTTCCTCGAATGCGGTGAGCCCAGAAAATTTACTTTCTGGTGGGTTTATTTGTAAGAGTCCTGAAGATTCTTGTAGTGTGTCGCTATGTATGTCGGCCAGTCGGCTTCAAATTCGTTGGCCGACACCCCATAGACTGCCGGAATCAGCGTCTCCCAGGTGTTGTATTGGCTTAGGCTGGCTAGCAGCGTGGGCAGTTGTTCACGGCCATAGGTGGCTACCGAGTATTCAATGAGCACTGCCAAGACAACGACCTGACCAGGATAGGTGGCTCGATCCCATCTGCCCGATAGACTTGATATCTCCTTCGGAGGTGCTAGCGCGGCTAGCTGCGCCAAGCGTGTCGGTGGGGTATGGCCACGCCATAGCGGGAAGTAGGCGTATTCCCATTCATGCTGCGCACACACGAGCGGAATAGCGATCTCCAATGGCGATGACATCCAGATCTGATGAGCAACGCAGAGTTCTGGATAGCGGGTTGGCAATGGAATTGGTTGTCCAAGAGCGGTAGCAGGCCGTTCGATGTAAATCCAGCGCACCACGTCCTCACGCCAGACCGACAAGGGCAGATCCAGGTGCCAGAGTTGCCAGAGTTGTATGCCTTGCAACAGCGGCTGCCAGGTCGAGCCAAGTGCGTAGTACTCGCTTGCCTGGCGAATGAGCCGATCCAGCAAAGACAAGACAATCGATTGGGCCAACAGATCGGCATCGGTCAGCGCAATGGGGGCTTGGTAGACCGCGGGTGAAGCTATGCTCAAGCGTCCATTTTCGGCCAGATGAAAGGATGCAAGACCAGGATTCTGGGACACACTCACCTCAATGATGAGCTTTTGGGGTGTAGCTGCGAGTGGCACGCCGAAGTCACGCTGCATCGCCGCGTACAAGGCATCGATCTGCGCTGCAACTGCAATCACGGCTGCGGTGTCATTCTGGCGAAAATGATAGACAAAATTGGGGGTCTCTAGGCTGCGTTCTGGCCCCCAGAGGCTGGCCTCGGGCAAGGTGCGCAGCCAGCCTGAGGCCGTGTGGCGGTAGAAACGTGTTTGGCGGTAGGCGGACTCGCTGTTATCGGCGCTGACAATCACTCTGGCAAACGCTCGATCGTCATGAATCTCGACGGCATCGGTATCGATGTCTAGCTGAGTACCTGGCTCAGCGATTTGGATGCTGGCCCGCAATCCATCCACCGTCTGCCCATGTGGGAGCCCCCACGCTGCCGTTGCCGAATTGCTGATAGGGCGAGTAGCCGATGGGTCGGTATCTGCTATCTCGCTTTCGGGCGAAGCTTCTGCCATTACTGCCGTTGATTCTCTCTGTGCCGTGTGCCACCACTGGCTGATGCCCACCAACACCAGGAGCATAACCGCTGCACCCCCAAGCATCTGTTTGGTGACTGAATGGCCAGACATCGTTTCTAGCGGCGTTGGATGTGCCGCAAACAAGGCTTCCCAGTCTGCATCCTGCTCTATTGTGTGCCATTCAAGGCTCGAATTTTGTTTGCTCATAAGGAGGAACAACAGCCGAAGACCCCAGATGGTGATCTATCTGAGGATTGTTGATGTGTAGGGCAGCCAGTCGGTTGGTTTGCTCGTGCTTGGTTTCGCTGTCGGGCATTCATCATGGCCGTGGCCAAACACCATTACGCACGCTTTTTGGCAAGTTCATCAAGATGAAGGGGAGTAAGCGCTTCCATCTGAGCAAAATGAGGAAGCATTGTCAATCCCCTTGGTGTATGACTTGCAATTTGTTGGTTGATTTGTGCTTGCGTTCTGTTCTTATAGAGAAACCAGATAAATGTCGCATAAATCGTAGGTGCGGTTAGAAACCGCACAGGTAGGCTAGGGCCAGAATATGCGCTTAAAAACCGCACCTACTTGCTCGCTATTTGTGCGATCTCTATTTAATTTCTCTATTAGCATACAGTCTGAACATCACCTAAACGTCAACCAGAGAGGCTTGTAGCGTCAACAGATTGTCAGGCTATTGTCAATCCCTTATCTCCCCCTGTAGCTCTTCCACTGTTTGATATGTGACGCGTGGGTCGTTGAAGGCCTGCAGTGGATCTGGGCCTACTTTACTGTGTGCAGCATCATGAGATCGTCAGGTGATCATCGGCATGATGATTAGAATGATTCTTGGGCGTTTTGATGTATAATGAGTAGAGCACCCGACAAATTTAAGTTTCATATAAGGCCCAGCGATGCCCCACCTGGCCCTCTCCGCTTTTGGAACCTTCCAAGCCACGCTCGATAGCGAGCAAGTGATGGCTTTTACGCGCCTAAAAACGCAATGTCTGCTTGCCTATCTGGCACTGGAAACGCGCCCCCATTCACGCGAGAGCCTGGCCACCCTGCTCTGGCCGCTCGACAACGGATTCTCGGCACGTGCCAATCTACGCCAAACCCTGTACGAACTGCGCAAGCTGCTCAGCGAACGCGAGGATTCGTCCACGCCCTTCCTGCTGGTCACGCGGCAGACTGTTCAATTCAACCCCGATGCTGATTATGCGTTTGATGTTGTGAACTTTCAGACCCACATTCAGGCTGGGCGATTGGCGGCTGCTGTGGCGCTGTACCAGGGTGAATTGCTGGCTGGCTTATCCTGCGAGAGCGAACCGTTCGAGGAGTGGCTACGCCAGCAACGAGCACACTTTCACAATTTGATGATCGATCTCTGTTTCAGGCTGACCAACCAAGCGCTGCAGCAGGGTGATTTCTTCCAAGCCCGTAGCTATGCGCAGCGTCAATTGACTCTCGAATCCTGGCGCGAGGAAGCCCATCGCCAGTTGATGACCGCATTGACTCTGAGTGGCGAGCGCAGTGCGGCACTGGCCCAGTATGAAACGTGCCGCCGTCTTTTGGCGGATGAACTCGGCGTCGAGCCGGACGCGGAGACAGCGGCGTTGTATGAGCAGATCAAAGCAGGCAAGCTGCGCGGGTCACAACCTGGTTCTCTCCCAGCTCTCCAACAATTGGGGGAGGAGCCGATTGGCCGGCAAGCCGAACCACCGATGGTACGGCACAATCTGCCACCGCAACCGACAGCTTTTGTCGGTCGGCAAACCGATTTGGCGCAGATTGCTGCGCGCATCGCCGCTCCAACTTGTCGGCTGCTGACGATTGTTGGGCCGGGCGGCATGGGCAAGACGCGCCTGGCGATTCAGTCGGCGCAAGCTTACACGGATGCGGACAAACTGCACTTCACCGATGGGGTTTTCTGCGTTGCGTTGGCTGGCGTGGCTGCGCCGGATCTGCTGGTTTCGACCATCGCCACAGCGCTCGATTTCACGTTTTATGGCAGTTCTGAACCCAAGACGCAATTGCAGGACTATTTACGACAACGCGCTGTGTTAATTGTGCTCGATAATTGCGAACATTTGCTAGAAGGCATTGAGTTGGTTTCGGATTTGCTCGGTGCTTCGTCGCAGCTCAAAGTGTTGGCGACTTCGCGTGAACCACTCAATCTGCGTGAAGAGTGGTTGCACCCACTCGCTGGCATGAGCTATCCAGGGGCTGATACCGAGACCGCACCATTGGAAAGCTACACGGCTGTGCAGTTTTTTGCCCAGTGTGCGCGCCGCATGAAACCAGACTTTGACTTAACTGCTGAAGCCGCGGCTGTGGTGCATATCTGTCAATTGGTCGAGGGGATGCCCTTAGGTCTTGAACTGGCAGCCACCTGGCTCAAACATTTCTCCTGTAGCCAGATTGCCACTGAGATCGAGCGCAACCTGGATTTTCTGGCTACCACGCTGCGGAATGTACCCGAACGCCATCGCAGTATCCGCGCACTCTTTGAACATTCCTGGAATTTGCTCTCTGGCCAGGAGCAGCAGGTGCTTCAGCGTTTAGCGGTCTTCCGCGGTGGTTTCGACCGCATCGCTGCCGAACAAGTGGCCGGTGCGAGCTTTTCCCTGCTGGTTGCTTTGGCCGAGAAGTCGCTGATCCAGGTAGCGTTGGGCGAGCGCTATCAGATGCATGAGTTGCTGCGCCAGTTTGCTGTGGAGAGGCTAAAGGCAAGCCAGGCAGACTATGAACAGGTTCGGGCTCGCCATTGCATTTATTACAGTACGTTTCTTCTTTCCCGGGAAGAATCCCTGAAAGGGCGTGGCCAACTAGCGGCACTGGGTGAGCTCGAGGGCGAGTTAGAAAATATTCGCGCCGCCTGGAAGTGGGCTGTGACATATCACAACCTGGACGGGATCGACCGTGCCATGGAGAGTCTCGAACTGTTCTATATTATCAAATGTTCGTTCGGGGAAGGGGTCACAGTGTTCCAGCAAGCGGCTGAAGCTCTAGCGATGGACGAGCCAATCGGTCAACAAGGCATGATCTATGCTAAGGTATTGGCAAAACAGGGCCTTTTCCAACTGCGACTATTCTATGAAATGAATGAACAGGACTCGCGCACCGAGATCCGGCGTCTTCTGACAACAAGTCTATCGATCTTACGACGTCTGAATGCACAGACGGCAAGCGCGGCGGTACTCCTTGGCCTCCGGGAGCTTGCGATATTTGAGCAACAATATGAGCTTGCCGAACAATTGGTACCTGAGATTCAAGCCATCTACGAACGAACAGGCGACCGCAAAGGTATGATTGCGCTTTTGGAGAGCCAGGGCTTTTCCGCCAGTGTGTATACTCAGAAAAAGCAGTATTTCCGGCGCGCTATCAATCTGGCGCAAGCGGTGGGCGATCTAAGGCAATTAGGCCAGCTTCTGAATGTGTTGGGGGAAGCGCATCTCGACTCAGGTGAATATGATGAAGCCAAACAGTTGGCCCAAGCCGCGTTAGCGGCTCGACAAAGTGTGAAAGACAGGCGTGGGGTTGCTTTTTCTCTTTGGCTGTTAGGTGAGTCGGCCTGGCGCCAAGGCAACTACGAGGAAGCCAAACAACACTCTCTCCAAAGTCTGGCTATGTTTGAGGAGTTAGGATTGCGCTGGGGTGCTGACTACGCACTCAACAACCTAGGCAACGTTGCTCTTTTAGAGGGAGATCGCCCATTGGCCAAACGATATTTTATGGCCACATTGGTGTCTAGGCTGACAGCGGATACCCTCCATCATGACCGTGTACCTGTGGCACTTACCGGGGTGGCACAGGTATTGATGGCGGAAAATCAGTTGGCTCAGGCAGCAGCACTGCTTTATCAAGTGCTCCGTCATCCCAACGCCTGGCCTCAGACACAAGCGCGAGCGACCGAGTTGTTGGCTGTTCTCTCGGCAGAACTGCCCAAGGAAGAGATCGCAGTAGCGCAAACACAGAGTGAGGCTCAAGGGCTAATTGCTGCTGTCCTCGAATTGCTGAATGAGTAGCAGACAACGAGCCCGATCAAAAAATCGATGCAAGAACTGGCTTGTTGTGATAAGTTTATTGGCTAGGCCTAGCCTCAATAATGCTGCGTTCCGACGAGGTAGGGATAATCTGCGTCAGGGTAAAACCGGCGCTAGCCAAGAGCTTACGGTATTCTGCTGCGGTACGGTCGCGCCCCCCGGTAATCAGCATCATCTGCAGGTCGAGGAGCTTCCCTGCTGACGGATGATTCAGCGGTGGAATCAGAATTTCCACCACCAATAATTTACTGTCTGGCCCCATCGCCTGTCGGCAATTCTTCAGAATGCGGATGGCGTGTTCATCATCCCAATTACAGAGGATCGTGGATAACAAATAGGCGTCGCCACCAGCAGGAATCGCCTGAAAAAAGTCTCCATCCACCAGTTCGCAGCGCGCAGCCAGACTGGTTGCCTCAATCCATGACCGGGCATGGGCAACCACCTGGGGCAGATCCATCAAGGTTCCCGTCAGATGCGGCCAGCGCTGCAGCACCACTGTAAGGAGCCCCCCTTTGCCACCACCAACATCAATGACGTGTGCTATCGACGAAAAGTCATACGTCGTGGCAACTGATTGCGCGACCTGCATCACTAAACCACTCATGGCCTGGTCAAAGAGCGCGGCCAATGCGGGTGTCTCAGCCAGATAAGCATAGATCGGTTTGCCAAATACATGCTCAAACGCGGTCTCGCCAGTCTGGATACTATGCATGATGTTGCCCCACGGCTGCCAGAATAGCGCCTCGCCATAGATGATTGCCAGTATGCGCAGCGACCCAGGTACATCGGAAAGCAATTGCTCGGCAAGTGGGGTCAGACCAAAGCACTTTTCCTCATCTTCTGTAAAGATACCGACGCTGGCTAACAGGCGAAGCAGCCGATACAGCGCTGGTGCATGAGTTCCCGTTGTCTGGGCCAACACCTCGACTGATCGGGAACCCTCCTTGACCAGATCGGCCAACCCAAGCTTGGCAGCGATATGGATCGACTGAGCAATCCATGGGCCTCGCAACAGATGGAGCAAGTCTATTGCTGGGCCGGTTTCGTGCGTAACTGGAAAATCTAGTTGACTTGTCATAAGGCTCGCTGCTCCTTGATCATTAATAACGCAGAGCCACTGAGGGCATAACCCCAATCGGTGTCAAGTCAACAAAATAACCCACGTGCGTCAACCAGTCGTCAAGGAGATCGGCAGACATCGTCACTCAATTGTTAAGAAATCATCACGAGGGGAAATCTCGGAGAAAATATTTATTGGATGCAGATTGTCCAACATCCATGGATGCTTTGACTAAGTAATCGAGAGAGGAGTGTTCCCGGAGCGGGAATCCAGTATGATCAACGCAGTGTCGCTGTGTGTGAAGCCTGTGGCAATCTGAGTGGGCTGGGTAGCCACTTACAGCGAATGGGAGAAGCCGTAATTGCCGAGGTCGCCTGATTTGGTAAGGCTTTAGGGCTCAAAGAAATTGAGCGCTGAGGGAGGTTTATTTGCCCGCACACCAGGCGAGGACTGTGCGGGCGACCTCCGCGGCGCGGCGGCTGAGCAGCGGCCCAACATGACTCATGCCCCGATAGAGCAGCACGTCGGCCCGGGCCCATTGCGCCAGCGCCAACCCCGTCTGATAGGGGATGTCGGTATCGTTCTCGCTGAGCACAACCAACGTGGGGCAAGTGGGGGCTTGCACAGGAATACCGCCCGCGATCTGGGTCAGCACCGCGCCGGATTCATCGCGCCAGCGTGGCCAGGCCCACTGGATGATGGTTTCGTCACTGTCAAAGAGGGCCTCGCGGGTACTGGCCAGCGAACCCTTGCTCCACTCGATGATCGGCGGATAACTTTTGCTGGGGCGTGCTGCGTCGATGCCCGCCGGAGGCACGCTGTTGATCAGCACCAGGGCCGCGGGCTTGAGCGTTTCCGCAGCTTTCAGCGCCAGGATTCCCCCCATGCTCGCCCCGACCAGCATCAGCCGTGCTTGGGGCGGAGCCCAACTGCGCACCTGCGCCAGATAATCTGCAAAGGTGGTGGCTGCTAATCCAGCAGTTGTCGGCACCAGATCCTGGGCGATCACCCGGTGGCCGGCCGCGCCAAAGTGTGGCTGCCAAAGGTCGTATTCCCAAGCCCCGCCCCCGGCACCGTGGATAAAAATAATGGTTGTGGGCAATGGAGTTACCCTTGCTGATGTGTAAAACGTGATGTGTAAAACGTCATGCGTCGACCATGAACCACGTATGACGCATGACGTTTGACGTGAAATATTATAGATTCTCGGCATCGGTCGGCGGTTCGATGCGACAGATCGTCAGGAAGCGCTGCAAGGCGGCCAAATCCCCTTCGATGCGGGCCAGCCCCGCCGCCATTGCCGCTTCGGGCGTTAATTGCCCCTGGAGCAGCCCCAGATAGATAGCTGGTTCGGTGTAGAGGGCCACATCGGCCTGGGCTGGCTCTCCCTGTTGGATGGTCAGCGTGCCGTGGGCAATGCGCACCTGCTGGGTCTCGCCACCCACATGCAACGCGTACGTATCATCAACACCCGCGGCCAGTTGGGGGCGAAAAAAGGTCTTGGGGGTCAACGCGTAGGAACCTAAATGCAAAATTGTGGCTCCTTCTGGATGAGAGGGGATCAATTGGCTTCCCCATTTGCCCAATTCGAGCAAGGTTGGTTCGAGTGCACGCCCCAGCGAGGTCAACTCGTAGACCATCGAGGCCGCGGGGGGCGGCAAGACCCGCCGCCGCAAAAGCCCGGCATGATCTAAACTTTTGAGCCGTTCGCTCAAAAGATTCGTACTGATTCCTGGAAGCCCATCCATGAGATCGGTAAACCGGCGCGGGCCAGCGATCAACTCGCGGATCACGAGCAGCGTCCACCGTTCACCGACCACATCGAGCGCGAAGGCCAGTCCACAAAGCTGATGATAACTGCGTGTTTTCATAGAGAAAAGTATATCCAACAATATGCACATACTTCAAGTCCAGTAGCATACAATTCAAAAACATAATTTTCGCACTTGACTTTTTGAAGTAATATGCTATACTTTACCAGAACGTTTGTGCTATATCGGCAAAACTTTCTCGCCAGGATACGATACTCCGCCACAGGGACGCAAACGAATGAAAGCGCCAGAACCGAGCACCGATTTCCCCGCTAAGATTGGCTCCCCGGCCCGCAATGCCCTGATCGCTGCCGGATACACGCAGCTTGGGCAGCTCGCCACATGCAGCAAGCACGACTTGTTACAGTTGCATGGCATGGGCCCCAAGGCCCTGGGCATCTTGCGCCAGGCGTTGCACGAGCGCGGCCTGGCCTTTGCGGACGAAGCACAAACCGAGTAGGCGTTCCATGCTCTGCCTCAGATTCTCTGGGCACAAATTCCCCGCAACTTGATCGCCCCCCATGACTTCGCGCTGAAATAAGCACGCAAGAAAGGATCGCATGAACATTATACTCTGGATCTTACAACTGGTACTCGCGCTGACCTTTTCCGCGCATGGCTGGATGCTGGTCTCGCCGCCCGCGGATCTGGTGGCGTTGATGAATGAGCAAATGGGTGTGAACTTCCGGGTCTTTCTGGGGGTTGCTGAGCTGCTGGCCGCCATCGGCCTGATTGTGCCCGGCCTTACTCGCATCTGGCCCTGGGTGATCTCGCTGACCGCACTCTGCCTGATGGTGGTCGTGGGCAGCGCGACAGCCCTGCACCTCATGCGCGGGGAGGGTGAATCCGCACTCATCACGGCGATTCTCTTTGTGCTGTGCGCCGTCGTAGCCTACACACGCTGGAAAGTCCAGCCAATTTTGGCGCACCTGGCCCCCATTCGTACGGTATAAAATAACCGGAAAGGAAGAACAGACATGGCGAAGACAAGCAACTATGCGCCGATCAATGGCCTCAATCTCTATTATGAGATTTATGGCGAAGGCGAGCCGCTGGTTTTGTTGCATGGTGGTTTTGGGCTCACGGATATGTTCGAGGCGATTCTGCCCGAGCTGGCCGCCAACCGCCAGGTGATCGCGGTCGATCTGCAAGGCCATGGCCGCACCGCCGATAGTGATCGCCCGCTGAGCAGTGAGGCAATGGGCGACGATGTGGCCGCTTTGATCAACCATTTGGGCTTTGCGCAGGCCGACATCATGGGCTACTCGATGGGGGGAGCCGCCGCATTGCGCGCGGCCATTCAGCACCCCGAGCTTGTCCGCAAGTTGATAGTTATCTCGGCACCGTGCAAACGCAGCGGCTGGTATCCCGACATGGTGGTGGGCATGACGCAGATGAGTGCTGCCTCCGCTGAATTTATGAAGCAAACACCGATGTATGAGGGCTATGTGAGTGTTGCGCCGCGGCCCGAAGATTTCCCCAAGCTCTGCGAAAAAATGGGCGAAATGATGCGCCGCGATTACGACTGGTCCGCCGAAGTGGCCGCGTTGAAGATGCCCACCATGATCGTTGCTGGGGATGCCGATGGCTTCCCACCCAGCCATGCCGCCGAATTTTTTGCGCTGCTCGGGGGTGGCTTACGCGATGGCAGCTGGGATCGGTCCGGGGTCTCGAATGCGCAGCTGGCCATCCTCCCCAACACGACCCACTATGACATTTTTTACTCGCCAGCGCTGGTCGCTACTGTCCTCCCATTTTTGGGTGCCGAGTGAGCATACCATTGATCGATGGATGATGCGTACGACGTGAAACGGGATACGTCAAACGTCACGCTTCCCGTTTCATGTCATACAAAAATATAGTGCAATTTACAAACAATAGCGGTGGTTCCCAAGCACTTTTTGTGCCTTTAGGAATAGTTCCATGCCAAAACTTTTTTACGCCGTCTTAGTCAATTCGGTTGTCGCCTCAATTGTCAACACCCTGGTCTGGTTTGCAGTGACCTTTTGGGTCTATCTGGAGACCAGATCGGTGATCGCCACTTCGGTTATGGCGGGGATCTTCACCGTGACCATTGCCTTCTCTGGCTTCTGGCTCGGCTCGCTGGTCGATCGCTACCCCAAGAAATGGTCGATGCTGATCTCCAGCAGCACGACCTTGATCCTCTTTACCCTGGCGCTGATCACCTATTTTTCGGGCGACCCAACCCAGTTTGCCACCGCCAACAGTCCGCTGTTGTGGATCTTTATCGTCCTCACCCTGGTTGGTGCCATTATTGGCAACCTGCGCGGGATTGCACTCTCGACCCTGGTGACAGTTTTGATCGACGAAGCAGCGCGGGACAAAGCCAATGGGTTGGTCGGCACGGCCAATGGCGTGGGCTTTTTGGTCGCATCGATCCTCAGTGGGTTGGCGATCGGCTTTCTGGGCATCTCCGGCATGATGCTCGGTGCGATCATCCTCAACGCGCTGGTGATTGCTCACTTGTGGACGCTGCCAATTCCCCACAAACCCGTGGAACAATTTGAGGAGCACACGCAACGCCTCGACATCCGCGGGTCGATCCGCGTCATTCAGGCGGTGCCCGGCCTCTTTGGCTTGATCTTTTTCCAGACCTTCAACAACTTTCTGGGCGGCGTCTTTATGGCCCTCATGGACGCGTACGGCCTGGAATTGGTGTCGGTGCAGGTTTGGGGGACATTGTGGGGCTTTTTGAGCACAGGCTTTATTATCGGCGGGCTGATCGTCACCAAACGGGGGCTGGGCAAAAACCCGTTGCGCACGTTGATGCTCGCCAACGTGACCATGTGGACGATCTGCATCTTCTTTACCATTCAGGCCTCGGTTGTGCTGCTGGTCACTGGTATGTTTATCTGGTTATGCTTAGGGCCGGTGGCCGAAGCTGCCGAGCAGACCATCCTGCAGAAGGTGATCCCGCCCGAACGCCAGGGGCGCGTCTTTGGCTTTGCGCAGAGCGTGGAACAGGCGGCCTCACCGATCACCGCGTTTTTGATCGGCCCAATCGCGCAGTTGATCTTCATTCCCTTTATGACCACCGGCGCGGGTGTCGGGCTGATCGGCGATTGGTTTGGCACTGGCCCAGATCGCGGCATGGCCTTGCTCTTTATTGTTGCGGGCATGATCGGCCTGCTCGTCACCTTGCTGGCGATGCAATCCCGAGCCTACAGACTCTTATCGGGGCACTATCTGCAACGGCCGCCAGATGATGAAACCCCATTGCCCATTGCGGTTGCGGGCGAGGCCTAGGCCACACGCTTAGAGAAGGATGAAGCATGATGAATTGGACATTGGAAGTCGTCGTGGTGCCAGTGACAGCTGTTGACCGCGCCCAAAGGAGATCCTATGTGTCGCAATATCAAACCACTCTTTAACTTTGAGCCCCCAGCTACCGAGGATGAAGTGCGCGCAGCGGCTTTGCAATTTGTGCGCAAAGTGAGCGGGTTTACGCAGCCCTCCAAAGCCAACGAGACAGCTTTCCTGAGCGCCGTAGACGAGATCACCGCTGTGACCCGCAAGTTGCTGAGCTCACTGGAGACCAACGCGCCAGCCAAAGATCGCGAGGAAGAGGCCACCAAGGCACGCGCGCGTTCGGCGCAACGCTTTTCGAGGGCCGTGCGCGTGTAATTGATCAACGTCCGGCAGAATTATCCAGCGGCCTGCGGATGCAGACGCCCTTTCGCAACTGTGCAAAGTGAGGATCGAATGACCAGCCACCAAGTGCTCGATTTTTATCGCCAACCGGCCCCGATGACCGAGGCTACCTCTTTCGCACCATTGATCGCCGCCTTGCCCAATGAGATCGCCGGTATTGTCAAGGCGGTGCAGGGGCTCGTCCTGCATGAACACTGGGCACCTGCCTATGGCATCACCCTCTCGGATGAGCGCCGCAGCCAGAGCCATCTACGCTCGACCGTGCAGATGCTCACCTGTTTGGATGGTCGGCCACTCACCCTGGCTCGTTCGCTCGAAGAACGTGTTGTTGGGACTTGCCGCAATTTTTCCGTGCTCACCGTCGCCATCCTGCGCGCCAAAGGCATCCCCGCACGGGCGCGCTGCGGGTTTGGCATGTATTTTACGCCCAATTTTGGCGAAGATCATTGGCTGGTGGAATATTGGCAGGAGGATCAAGCACGTTGGGTGCGGGCTGATGCGCAGATCGACGACTTCCAGGCCGCACGAATGCAGATCGATTTTGATCGGCTCGACGTGCCGCATGACCGCTTTGTGATCGCGGGCGACGCCTGGGCCCATTCGCGCGCTGGGGAGGCTGATCCAACCCGGTTTGGCTTCAGCTTTCTGAACGAGGGTGGCTACTGGTTTATCGCGGGCAACATCCTGCGCGATCTTGCCGCGCTCAACAACCTGGAGATGTTGCCCTGGGATGTTTGGGGGGCCATGCCTGGGATCGGCGAAGAACTCAACACCGAACAAATTGCCCGCTTTGATCGCCTGGCCGCGCTCACTCGCGACCCCGACGCCTGTTTTGACGAACTACGATCCGCTTATGAAGGGGACGAGCAAGTACGCGTATCAGCGGTCGTTTTCAACGCCGTGCGCAATCGCCCAGAGGCATGGGCCGCGTAAGCATCTCAATCTCCGATGTGGTGAAGTTCCAGCGCTGTTCCACTTTGGCTTTCCTTGAACGTCTCAGCGATAATCAATGATGATCGACAGTGTATCATTAGTACTTATCTCAAAAATCTCTGTACCACACTGGTTGGGCCACCTTTGTTCACAGGAGCCACAACCGATTTTTGAGGTAGCTTCTAGTGACCATCATTGGTTATGCCCCGTTTCCTACACAAAAGCCCACCAATTTTAAAAAAATGTGCAATTGCCTATTGACAAATCGCTTTATAGGGTTTATTATACCAATTAGTTAATTAACTAAAAGGTAAAATAAATATGGAACAGGACGAACTTAGCACCGTTTTTGCCGCACTAGCCGACCCAACCCGACGGGCCATTCTAGCTCGGTTGTCGCAGGGAGAAGCGACCGTCACTGAACTAGCCGAACCCTTTGCCATGACTATGCCAGCGATCACCAAACATTTGAAGGTGCTCGAAAAGGCCGGTTTGATCGAACGGGGACGGGAGGCGCAATACCGACCTTGCCGCTTGCAAGCCGAGCCCTTGCGCCAGGCATTGGGTTGGATCGACCAGTACCGCCGCCATTGGGAAGAGAAGTTCGACCGGCTGGATGCATATCTGCAAGAGATCCAGCGTCAATCCCAAGCCACCAATGAGTAACAAGCTTAACCGTGTTCGGACAACATTACAGGAAATTACGGGAACAATCTCATGACAAACAAGCTAGCTAGCACCCACGTCAGCAGCAACCCCGCTACCCGCGAATTGACCTTGGAACGAGTGTTTAACGCTCCGCGTGCATTGGTCTTCCAGATGTGGAGCGACCCAGATCATTTGAAGCAATGGTTTGGGCCGAAGGGCTGGACGCTGCCCGTCTGTACCGTGGATTTCCGCCCCGGTGGTGCCTGGCACTACTGTATGCGCGGGCCAGACGGCGAAGAGTCCTGGGGGAAGGCCATCTATGAGGAAATTGTCACGCCCGAACGCATTGTCTATCGGGATACTTTCACCGACGCCGAAGGCAATCCCGTTCCTGGCATGCCGGAAATGGTGGTCACCGTGAATTTGGCGGAACAGGCCGGGAAGACAACGCTCACCAGTACAACACAATTCGCCACAGTCGCCGATCTGGAAGCGGTCTTGGCGATGGGCGTGACTGAAGGCATCATCGAAACCTGGGATCGCCTGGAAGATTATTTGGCCCAGCAATAAAGTTATCGGTTTGGTCCTTGTTTACAAATTTCAACATAAGCTTTGAGCTTGCTTGAGGCTGGAGAAAAGGAAAATCATCATGTCTAAATTAACCATCGTTGCCGAACCCCAAAGCCATGCCGTGCTGATGACCCGCAGCTTTGATGCGCCACGCGAGTTGCTCTTCAAGGCCCACACCGACCCCGAGATGCTTACGCACTGGTGGGGCGGGCCGGAAGGCTCAACCGTGATCATCGACCAGGCGGATGTGCGCAAGGGGGGCATCTGGCGCTTCATCCAGCGCGATAGTGAGGGTAACGAATATCCTTTCAATGGCGTCTATCACGAGATCACCCCTCCGGAGCGGCTCGTCTACACCTTCGAATTTGAGGGAATGCCCGGCCATGTGCTGCTCGAAACGATCACTTTTGAAGAGCAGGATGGCAAAACCCTGATGACCGATCTTTCCGTCTTTCAATCGGTTGCCGACCGCGATGGCATGCTCAGCTACGGCATGGAAGAGGGGGCCGCGGTCTCGTTGGATCGTCTTGAGGCGCTGCTGGCGAAACTCTGATCAGTCCCTTGCGACAGAGGTTAGTCCCTGCAAAGAGACTATCCTCTGTCGTTTTTGTTCAAGACAAACCACGCTGGTTGCGGTAAGCTACAAGTATTGAAACCAATCGGTACGTACAGCGCCTCAAATGAGGTGGGCATACGTTTTAAGCCCAAAGGAACCAACCATGCGAACGCTCACTGTGACCGAATTCATCTCCCTGGATGGCGTGATCGAAAACCCCGGCTGGACTTTCTCCTACTGGAACGACGAGATTGCCACCTTTAAGGGCGAAGAGACCTCCGCCAACGAAGACCTCCTCCTGGGCCGCGTGACCTACCAGGGATTCGCCGCTGCCTGGCCGCAGCGTGGGGATGCGGATGGCGGCGCTTACTTCAACGGGACGCGCAAGTATGTGGTCTCCACGACCCTGGACACCGTAGACTGGAACAACTCGGCCCTGCTCAAGGGCGACGCGGTCGCAGCGATCACCAGGCTCAAGCAGCAGGCTGGCCCAGACATTGTCGTCCACGGCAGCGGCAAGTTGGTGCAAACGCTCTTCCAGCACAACCTGGTGGATCGGTTGCGGCTGCTAGTCTACCCGGTGGTGCTGGGCGAGGGCCAACGCCTCTTCGAGCCGGGCACCACGGCCAGGCTCGATCTGGTGGAAACACGCTCGTTCAGTAATGGCGTCGTGGCGCTGATCTACGCGCCAAAGCGGGAAGAGTAGTGTCAATAGCAAAATGGGTAGACAGGCGAGTAGTCTGTCTACCTGTCCAGCAGACCATCACAGAAAAACCATCACAAGCAGGCAGCCCAATTCGGTGATTTCGCAGATCGCGCCATAGACATCCCCGGTCAGGCCACCGCCCAAGCGCCCTGCCGCCCAGCGGGCAAACCCCGTCACACAGAACAAGGGGATCAGCACCAGCCCCACTATGCGCCAATCCACCAGCCAGGCCAGCGCGCCCAGGCAGATCAGGGTGAAGAGCGAAGCCAGCCACCCTTGCCGCCGCCCCAATCCCTGGCGAAAATAGGTGCCCAATCCGCTGGAGCGGGCATGGGGATACCAGAGTGCCGCGACCACCATTGCCCAGCGGGCCAGGATCGGCGGGGCCAGCAGCAGCGGCGCGGATACCTCGCGCAATGCGCTCCACTTGCCGAGCAATAGCAGGATCAGCCCGACAACGGCCCAACTCCCCGTGTGCGTGTCTTTCAGGATCTCCAGGCGGCGGACTGGCGACGTTGTTGCCAGCAGACCATCGCAGCTATCGCCAAAACCATCCAAATGCAGCCCGCCGGTGATCACCACCCAGGCGAGCAGCAGCCCAAAGGCACGTACCTCAGGCGACGGCCAGGGCACCCAGGCCAGCCCCCAGAGCATTCCACCGATCAACAAGCCCACCAGCGGGAAATAGGCAAAGGCCGCGCCGGGTTCACGGTCTTCGGGGTAGGGGAGCGGCAAAATCGTCAAAAAAGCGAACGCCGCGCGCAGATCAGCCAGCATCGCGCCCGCTGACTCCGGCCTGGGTAAAGGTTGCCATCTCTTGCAACGTGCGCATGGCCGCTTCGATCAGGGGGAAGGCGAGCAACGCGCCGGTCCCTTCACCCAAACGCAAATCGAGCGTGAGCAATGGGTCCAAACCGAGCCATTCCAGCGCCAATTGATGCCCCGGTTCGGCACTGCGATGACCGGCGATCAGGTAGCTCGTCACCGCGGGGTTGAGTTGCGCCGCGAGCAAAGCCGCCGCGGTGCTGATCAACCCGTCGATCACAACGGGCACGCGCTGGCTGGCAGCGGCCAGCATCAACCCGGCCATCGCGCCCAGTTCAAAGCCGCCAACCTTGCACAATGTTTCTTCCGTCGCCGGTGCGTGATAGGTCAACGCGCGTTCCACCACGCTGATCTTGTGCAGCAATTGGGCGTCATCCACGCCGGTGCCACGGCCAGTGACCGCAGCGGGCGAATGGCCCGTGATCGCCGCGATCACCGCGCTGGCGCTCGTGGTGTTGCCGATGCCCATCTCGCCCACCGCCAGCAGATCCACGCCGCGATTGGCTTCGCGGGCAAAGACGCGGGCCCCGAGGGCCAGCGCCTGCTCGGCCTGGTGCCGCGTCATGGCCGGGCCTTGGGTAAAATCTGCCGTCCCTGGCGCAATTTTATCCGCAACCAGGTCGGGATGCGCGGCAAATGAGCCGATCACGCCCGCATCCACCACGGTGACGCGAGCATTCATCTGGCGAGCCAACACATTGACCGCGGCCCCGCCCGCCAGGAAATTGAGCACCATCTGCCCGGTTACAGCCTGGGGATAGGCGCTGACGCCCTGCGCCACCACGCCATGATCCGCGGCACAGACGACCACACTCCGCCGCTCCGGACGCCAATCCACCTGGCCCGTCATTCCCGCCAGGCGGATCGAGAGCGCTTCCAATTTGCCAAGCGCGCCGCCCGGTTTGGTCAATTGTGTCTGGCGTTGGTGCGCGGCTGCGGTAGCAGCCTCATCGAGCGGGGGAATCGTGGGCAGGGTAAAGTGATTTTCGGTTTCCATAAGGGTATAAATTTGTTTTCACCCCGAAGAGCATCAGTTATTGCGCGAGCCGCTGCAATTCATACAATCGGTTGAGTGCTTCGAGCGGCGTCAATTGATTGACATCCAGTTGACGCAACGCTTGCACCGCTGGATGCACTTCCGCGAAGAGTGAAACCTGGCGGGCCGCGGGTTTGCCCCGTTTGGTTTCGGCTTCGAGCAGACGACGCGGCCCAGCCGCGCCACTCCGTTCGAGATCATGCAGGATCTCTTCGGCGCGCTGCACAACGGCCAATGGCAAACCGGCCATGCGCGCCACATGCACCCCATACGAACGGTCGGCCTTGCCCGCGAGGATCCGCCGCAGGAAAACCACATCGACACCATCACCGTTGTGGCCGCTATCATCCACCGCCACATTGTAATTGATGACATGGGGCAGGCGCTCGGCCAGGTCGGTCAATTCGTGATAGTGCGTGGCAAAGAGTGTGCGCGCCCGCAAATCAGGATGATTGTGAATATATTCGATCACCGCCCAGGCAATGGCCAGACCATCGTAGGTGCTGGTGCCGCGGCCAATTTCATCCAGGACAAGCAGGCTGCGCCCCGTGGCATGGTTGAGAATGTTGGCCGTCTCGACCATCTCCACCATGAAAGTGGATTGCCCACGATGAATCTCGTCGCTGGCCCCGATGCGCGTGAAGATGCGGTCCACCACGCCGATCTGCGCCGCATCCGCCGGAACAAAGCTGCCGATCTGCGCCATCAGGGTGATCAAGGCCACCTGGCGCAGAAACGTGCTCTTCCCCGCCATGTTCGGCCCGGTCAACACGTGGACCGCGGCATCGGGTGTCAGCAGGGTGTCGTTGGGCACAAACGGTTCGTCCGTGAGGGTCAATTCGACCACCGGATGGCGCCCGCCAGTAATGGTGATCGATGGGCTGTCGTCGACGCTGGGCCGGGTGTAGCGATTGGCCAACGCGACCTCGGCCAGAGCGCAGTAGAGATCCAATTCGGCCAGGGCCTGGGCCAACACCAGGAGGGAAGCGGCCGCGCCCGCGATCTCGCGGCAGAGATCGGCAAAGATCGCCTGTTCGATCTCCAAACGCCGTTCGTCGGCATTCAAGACCAACGTTTCGTATTCCTTCAGCTCCGGCGTGATGTAGCGCTCGGCATTGGTCAATGTCTGTTTGCGGATATATTCGTCCGGCACTTTGTGGCTGTGCGGATTGGTGATCTCGATATAATAGCCAAAGACTTTGTTGTACCCGACTTTCAGGCTTTTGATGTCGAGCCGCTCGCGCTCGCTGCTTTCGAGCTCCGCGATCCAATCTTTGGCGTGGCGGCTTTTGCTGAGCAGCTCATCCAGCTCGGCGTTACACCCGGCGCAGATGATGCCCGGCGTGGCGAGCGTCGCGGGCGGCTCCTCGGCCAGCGTGCTCATCAGCAGGGCCAGGATCGGCTCACACAGTGGCAGATCGGGCAACCACTCGGCAATGGGATGATCCGCCCCCGCGGCCAGGTGCGCCTTGATCAGCGGGACCCGGCTCAACACTTCGCGCAGCCCCACCAGATCGCGCGGGATGGCGATCCCCTGTAACACCCGATTGGTCCAGCGTTCGAGGTCGCCGATGCCGCGCAGCCCTTCGCGCAATTCGAGGCGGGTGCTGGTATCTTCCACCAGCCATTGCACCGCGTCCAGGCGCCGGTTGATGCTTGGCACATCGAGCAGCGGCTGGTTGAGCCAGCGTCGCAGCAAGCGCCCCCCCATCGGCGTGAGCGTGCTGTCGAGCACATCCAGCAGGCTGCCTTTGACTTCCTTGCTGCGGATCGTCTCGGTCAGCTCCAGGTTGCGCCGCGTCGATTCATCGAGCGTCATGAAGTCATGCGTATCGTAGCGGTACAACCGGGTCAACTGGGTGAGTGCGCCGGGCTGCATGGCAGTCAAGTAGGCCAGGATGGCCGCGGCCGCGCGCACCGCTTGTGGTTTGCCCAACAGGCCAAAGCCATCCAGACTGCTCACCCGAAAATGGCGTTTGAGCGCATCGCTGGCCGTATCCAGCTCGACCTGCCAACTGGGCACCGTCGAAAGCAACGGACTCAAGCTGTTGATCAACCCGTGCAGATTAGATTCTTGCGGCGACCAATCGATGTGCAAAAGTTCGCTGGGTTGCAGACGGCTCAACTCTTCGCCGAGCCGCCGCTCCAGTTCGTCACCATCCTCGTGGTTGGTGGCTTCGATCTGCGTGGCCGCAAATTCGCCGGTGGTGATGTCGCAATAGGCAATGCCAATCGCGCCTCGCGGGGCAAAGGTCACGGCCATCAGGTAATTGTTGCGCTTGGCCTCCAACATGCCCAATTCCACGATAGTGCCCTTGGTGACGACCCGCGTCACCTCGCGCTCGATCAACCCGCGGCCCGGCTCAGTCATCTGATCCGCGACCGCGACTTTGTAACCTGCTTCGACCAGGCGCGCCAAGTACGTATCCACAGCATGATAGGGCACACCGGCCAGCGGCACGCGTATGTTGTCGCCGATGGGTTTGCTGGTCAGCAGCACTTCGCAGACGCGCGCCACAATTTTGGCATCGTCGTCAAAGGTCTCGTAAAAATCACCCAGCCGGAAGAACAAAACACAATCGGGATAGGCAGCTTTGAGGTTGAGATATTGCTGCCGCATTGGCGTCGTCATGGTTGGCAGCGCTCCACCAGGCGCACCTCTGCAGCCAGCGGCCCGCGTGGGCTATCCGCGACGCGAAACTCCACCAGATCCCCCTCCTGCAGCCGGGCGCGGCCTTTGATCGCCGATCCGTGCAGATACAAGTCCGGGGCAGCCCGGCGGATGAGAAAGCCAAACTGTTTGCGGCCATTGTAAAATTTCACCAGCCCGCGCTCAGAGCCTGCACTCGGCAAGAGATAGCGACAGGCCGGGCAGTGCGTGGGCACCGCGGGGCGCGGTCCGTTCTCGGCCATCTGATGTTGTTCTTCGAGCGACCACAAAAAGGAGATGCCGCATCGTTCACAGTAGAGAATCTCGTCTTCTTCTTTACGCCCGCTCATAAAGTTGCTCGTCTGAACCTGAAAAAACCCAAATTTTGCTAAACTCTCCCATCCGCAGGACGGAGGATACCGAAACACAGTTGCCGGCCAAAGCGTGCCCCGCTCACCCTGTAGTTTGACAAGCCCGGCATCCGCTGCTAAGATTGGCCTACCTGTGCATAGCCGCGCATTGAATGGCGACGTGGCCAAGTGGTAAGGCAGGGGTCTGCAAAACCCCGATCGCCGGTTCGAATCCGGCCGTCGCCTCTTCAATTCCTCACCGAATTATCATTCAGCCCCATCCAACGCATACTGTTTCAAATCTGCTAATTTCACCACTTGCAGAGCCGCGCTATCGGTTGCTGCCAGATAGACCGGGGGCGCGACCCCGGCGTCCAGGGCTTCCTGCCACCGATCCGCGCAGAGGCACCAGCGATCTCCCGGCTGAAGGCCCGGAAAGCCATACGCGGGCATGGGTGTGCTCAAGTCGTTGCCCCGCGTCTGGCTAAAGGCCAGAAATTCGGCGGTAACCTGGACACACACCACGTGCAGGCCCACATCTTCGGGGCCGGTATTGCAACAGCCTGTGCGGTAAAATCCTGTCAGCGGATCATGGCTGCAATCGGCCAGGGGGCCACCCAGTACATTTTTGGCGTCGCGAACACTGGTGGCCTGGGGCGCAGCCGGGCCGGATGGTTTGCCATTCGGATGATAGGGGCGATGGCCATTTTGTGAGTACATCATCACTGCTCCCTGCGATAAGCGTATCAAATGATAGCACAAATGTGCGGATAAAACCAGCTTGTCCGCTGATTGTACCATGCTAGCGACCAGCGAAACATTTTATCTCCCCACGACGTTACAATAGCACAACGTTCTCTCCGTATGCCTTCCGTAGGCTTTTCGTAGGATTTGCTTCACTTTTTTGTTCTATTCCGAGGTAGGAATGCGCTGGTTCACCCGCCCC
>CAZIRP010000024.1:0-69844 GCA_964541665.1 uncultured Caldilineaceae bacterium
AAACAATCTTCGTCCTTTTCCTACCCTTTCTCAAACTGATATGTGGCTAGAATCAAAGTAACTTATCGATTGGTTATTATGTCGCTCCTCATGCGGGGAGCGTGGATTGAAACGGATCAACCGTGACATAAGGCCGCCCGTCCAGGGTCGCTCCTCATGCGGGGAGCGTGGATTGAAACTTTTAGGCTGATTCGCAGATATTTCATGACTAGTGTCGCTCCTCATGCGGGGAGCGTGGATTGAAACAATCTGCTGTCATTCGTGCATTTCCAGAAGCTGCGTCGCTCCTCATGCGGGGAGCGTGGATTGAAACGCCAAATGTGACTGGAGTGTACGCTCGGATATAGTCGGTCGCTCCTCATGCGGGGAGCGTGGATTGAAACCCGGACGAGCCATCCGACTGCACCAACGAGAATCGTCGCTCCTCATGCGGGGAGCGTGGATTGAAACCCCTAGTCGGTGCTGGAATGGATCGGTTGCGCCCGTCGCTCCTCATGCGGGGAGCGTGGATTGAAACGCTATGTGCGATCTAATCGCCAAATCGTCGATGAGTCGCTCCTCATGCGGGGAGCGTGGATTGAAACATTCCAATGAGCGGTCATCGGAACCAAGACTCCCTGTCGCTCCTCATGCGGGGAGCGTGGATTGAAACTAGCTATCATCTGCCCGCAACCGATGCTCCGCACGTCGCTCCTCATGCGGGGAGCGTGGATTGAAACAGCGCCCGCGTGATCATCCGCTCCAGCGTCTGGAGTCGCTCCTCATGCGGGGAGCGTGGATTGAAACGGCGCTGGCCATGGCGTTCAATGCGCACGATGACGTCGCTCCTCATGCGGGGAGCGTGGATTGAAACGCTGGTAGCATGTTGCAAACATTGCGAGATATACCGACCTTGCTTACGCAGCCCGAACCAGCCTTCGGGTTGATTGGTCTGATCTTTGTGCGTGCGATCCTTGTCTTTGCGTTTCCTATTTCCCTTTACGAGACCGTTATGGCTTGCTACTATTGGCTGCGCTCGTTGCGCGCACCCGCCCCCGCATAATCACTTTTAAGCCGTAGCAGACCACAATCCTGGCGTGCTTGCAATGATAGAGACGGCAGCGATCTGTGCCCGGGTTGCCGTGAGCTGACTATACAGCAAGCTCGGCCAATTTGCCATAAGCCAGGAACAGGGCCATGCCCAGATAGACCAGGTTGCCGAGCATGTGGGGGTATTCCTCGCGGCGGAGATGGGTCGCCATGGCCCCAGCCATGACCAGGGCCAGGCCGATTGCCGCCAGCGGCGCGATCAATCTCAGCGCCGGGAGGAACAGCGCGGCCACGATGCCCGTCGCCGCCACCACCTTCAGGAGGCCAATCAGCTTAATGTGCCAGGGCTGAAAATCATTCGCCCAGGCTTGGAAGGGGAACTTCGCATAGTTGGAATAGGGCACAGTAAGTTGGGCCAGTCCACCCACGGCAAAGCCAACAATCAGGAAAATCTGGATGACGAAGATTGCCGTATTCATGCTTAAACCTACCTTTCTAGTTCATGCTGTTGATTTGTCTCCCTAGGTTTGATCGTCAACCCGGTGAGCGCGTGACTATTTTCGTTGCGGAGCGAGCAGATCATGGCCCGCACGCTGGAACGCCCATACGCGGATCAGCACGACATGCTGTCAGGCATTGATCCGCCACAACTGGCCGGTCGTGGGCGGCAGCTTCAGGTGGGCCAGTTTGTCGGGGTTGGCGATGTTGCGCACCGCGCTGATGAGCTCCCCTTCCACTTCCAGCATGACAACACCAGCGATTTGCCTCTGGAACCGGATCAACAGCGCGGGCAGGCCATTTACCTCGGTCATTTCGAACGTCGTGCCCGGCGGCGCACTTGCCAGCAGCCCGATAGCGGCTCGGGCTACTTTGTGGCGTCCCTGGATCGGATGCCGTGCTGCTCCGGTAACCTTGCCGCCGCTGTCCGCCCAGACGGTGATATCTTCGGCCAGCAGGCTCATGAGGCCATCGATATCTCTGGCAATCCAGGCTTCCATAAAACGCTTGAGCATGTCCGCATGGGCTTTGGGCGAGGCAGAAAAGCGGGGGCGATGATCCCGAATGTGCTTTTTCGCCCGGCTGAATAGTTGGCGACAGGCTGCTTCGTTGTGGTCGGTAATCTGAGCGATTTCGGCATATTCATATTCAAATACTTCGCGCAGCAGAAAGACCGCCCGTTCCAGGGGCGACAGGCTTTCGAGCAGCACCAGAAACGCCATTGAAATCGACTCTCGATCGGTAATCTGGCGCAGCGGCGAATGAGGAGGCGCACCATCACCCGTGAGAATGGGCTCCGGCAGCCAGGGCCCAACGTAGCACTCTCGCCGCACCTGCGCAGATTTGAGATGATCCAGGCACAGATGATGCACAATGGTCGTCAGGAAACTCTTGAGCGTGCGGATCGATTCCGGCGGCGTGGCGCGATAGCGCAAATAAGCCTCCTGCACGATGTCTTCCGCCTCCATCGCACTGCCCACCATGCGGTACGCAATGGCGAACAATAACGAACGGTATTCTTCAAATGGATCGGTCTGCACAGTACCACCTTTCAAACGCTCGGGGTCATCCCGCTCTGGAAGTAAGACGAAATCATACTGCATTTTGTGACATGGGACGTAACTCACGTTGCGCAATAGGGTATTCCCCCTGCCCCTGGGAGCGGGGAACTGGGTAAGAAATGAGGATTTTTGTCTCCACCGCAGCGAATGTGTTTACTGCGTAAGGTGGCTCGGGTGAGTGACCAGAATTTATGGGATAAGCGCGAGGATTTCAAGCAGCTTTGAGACGATCTTGTATTGACGCTGAACAAGATCAAAAGGGTTCGCAAGCACAGTAGTTGCGAACCCTTTTGATCTTCAAATACTTGCCCCAATCCTTACCTGCTAATCATCGGCAGGAAGAGGGTCTGCCCAGCATCTACGTTGTTGCCACCGTTATTCTCACCACCGTTATTCTCACCGCCATTGTTGTTGCCGCCAGGAGTATTCGGGTCGAGATAGTCGGGAACGCCATTGCCATCTGTGTCGGGGCAGTCGATGCTCCCAGGACATTCGACCGAATCGGGGATGCCATCGCCATCACTGTCGGTGGGTGTGTTGCCATTTCCGTTGCTTGGAGCTTCGTCGCCGCTGACAGTGACCACGACAACCGGGTCGCTGAGGCTCAGGTAATGAGGGTCACTGGTGACGATGGTGTGCTCGATTTCGCTGTTGCCCGCTTGCTGACCGAGGAAGCTGACCGTCTGGGGTTGGCTCCAGTTTTCCGGGGTGAAGATCAGGCACACAGCCACGGCAGGCTCACTGGCACAACTGCCCAGGAGAGTCACCCCAGCAGGCGCAACGAGATGAAGCTGCACCGGTACCGTCGGTTGACTGGTCAAGACGACGGTGTAGCTACCGCCCGCACCGACCGCCACAGTATGAGATGTTGGCGAGGCGTTGATGCCAGCTTCATCGTTGTCGAGCACCAGGACTTCAACCGTCGGAGCCAGTTGCCAGTCGTAGGTGGGATCGCTGCTGCTGACGGTGTGTTGAATCAGCGAAAGCAAACTCTCCTCGGCCACTTGGTCATCGACGGCAGTGACAACGATGGTCTGCGGCTGATCCCAGTTGGTGGGCGTGAAGGTCACACTGGTCTGCGAGGCGCTTAACTGGGTGCCATCCACGACGACCGTGACGACGATCTCCGCCGTGGGTTGCGCGGTGAGCTGCAGGGTGTAGCTGGCCGTCTGTCCGCCTTCGAGCACGATGAGTTGACCATTCTGACCATCGATCAGATCAAGTTGTACCCCAGCGCTGTCGTTGTCGAGAATCAGCAAGGTTACTGAGGTGGTGGCGAGACCATTGTATTTCTCATCGCTGCTGCCGACGGTGTGGAGAATGGTCTGTTGCCGTGAGCCATCCACCAAGTCATTGTCGGGGATGGTGATCTGAATCGTCTGGGGCACGTTCCAGTTGGTCGGGTCAAAGACCAACGCGCGCTCGCCATTGCTGACTGTGACGGGTGCAGTCGGTTGGCTGGTGAGTACCACCGTGTACGAAGTGCTGCCACCTTCGACCACACTCAGGTGATTGGGGGTGATCTTCACGCCAGCCGTGTCGTTGTCCTGCACCAGCACATCAATGCTGGCCGGGTTGCCATCCACATCCTGTGGTGTGTTGCCCACAAAGGTCGAGAAGCTGCCGATGCGGGGATCAGCCGAAGCCGTGACCGCCACATCCACAAAACTCAGGCCATCGCCACAAGCGCGGTCGGGCACCAGGTTGCCGCCGAAACGATTGCTCAAACCCGGCTTACACTGTTGTGTACCGCCATCATCCACAGCATCATCGACCGCGGTCACGCAGAAGATGTTGTCGGGCAAAGTCAAGTCGAAACGATGCCAGTTGCTCGCATCCAGTGTGATGCTGCTCTTGTCGATCGTAATCTCGCCATCGCGTGTCGCCAGGCTGACCGTGACTGGGCCGCTCGGAGCATGGCTGAGGCTGAGCCAGGTGCAAGCTTGGCTGCCCTTGCCGCTGCTCGCCCCTTCCTGCACCGAAGAAGCGCCATAGAATTCGTTGACTCGCACCGTCGCCTGCTCGTTGATCAAGGTGCAGATGCCGCCACTCTTGGTCACGGTCAAGCGGACTTGGCCATCCACCAAAGCACAAGCGCCACGCGCATCGACCAGCGCATAATCGACCGGGCCAGCTTCAGTCACCAGGTAGCTGCCGGTGTCCAGTTCGCGAATGGTGTTGTGGGCAATGCCACTCGGCAAGCCCGCGCCAGCCGGGCCATTGCTCAGGCTGAAGGTCCACTCGCTGGGCAAAGCAGGGCCACTCGCCACCTGTTTGCGGAAGCTGATCTTGCCGGTGTCGCGGTCGTTGTCCACTTCGCAGATGCCGCCTGCCTCGCTCACCGTCAATTGGATCTGCCCATTCACCACGGCGCAGACTCCCTCCGCACTCTTGAGGTGATAGTCCGCTGGGCCGCTCTCGGTCACCACGTAGGTCCCCGTGTCCAGCATCAGCGCCTGTTGATTGGCGATCTTGCTGTGCAACGGTGCCCCGGCTGGGCCACTCACCAGGGTGAACTGCCAGTCATTGTCATCCGCCGCACCACCATCCGCATCTTTGATGAAGGTGATCTGCCCGGCTTTGCGCGTGTTGGTGAGGGTGCAAGTGCCGCCATGCCCACTCACCGTCAATTCGATGCTGCCATTGACCAATGCACAAGCGCCACTCGCCGCGGTCACTGTGTACTCTGCCGGGCCACTCTCGCTGACCACATAGCCATCGACGGTGAACGTCACCGTCTGGTTGTGTGCAATCCCAGTGGGGCCACCGCTCACAGTGAATGTCCAATCAGTGGCGGTGGCTACCCCACCCACCACGCTCTTGACAAAGGTGATGGCACCCGTGTCGGCTTCGTAAGCGCCGATGTCGCAGCGTGCGCCTTGTGGGCGGATAATCTCCCGCTGATCCAGATTGTTGACCGTAGCCGAGTCGGCGCAGATCGCATTGCTGCCTTTGTCGATCGCCGGGCTGCCGGGCAGCAGGGCATGGGTGAAGGTCGCGCCACCATTGTCTTGCAGCGGGCCGAGATTCGGATCTTCGCCGATGATGTTGTTGTTGGGAGCGGCAGTCAATCCGCAGGTGTTGGCCCCATCTTCAATCAAATTGTGGCCCAGGTCATTCACTACGCCGCCAAAGGCTGAGGGTTGGAAACAATCCCCGCCACCGCCGAGGCTGTTGGCGATGATCGTATTCGCCAGGATCAGCGTGGCGGCATTACTCCTTGTGTAGATACCCGCACCGGTGCTGGCAGTATTGTGACTCAAGGTGCTGTTGGTCACAGTCAGCGTGCCACTGTTATAGATGCCGCCGCCACTGCCTTCTGCGGTGTTATGGCTGACGGTGCTGTTGATGACGGTCAGCGCGCCTTCGTTGACGATGCCGCCGCCGCTGTTTTCTGCGGTGTTGTGGCTGAGGGTGCTGTTGCTGACGGTCAGTGTGCCACCGTTCATGATGCCGCCGCCGCTGCCGCCGCCCATGCCGTATGCTGCGGTGTTGTGGCTGATGGTGCTGTGAGTGACGGTCAGCACGCCCCAGTTGAGAATGCCGCCGCCCGCACCGCCGCCGAGGGCGCCGTCTTCTGCGGTGTTATGGTTAATGGTGCTGTGGATAACGGTCAGCGCGCCTTCGTTGAAGATGCCGCCGCCGCGGCCGCCGCCGGAGTTTTCTGTGGTGTTGTGGCTGATGGTGCTGTGAGTGACGGTCAGCGTGCCCTGGTTGAAGATGCCGCCGCCGCTGCCGCTATTGCCGCGGGTGATGGTGATCGCCTGCATGGTGACAAGAGTGTTGGCCGTAATCTCAAAGGGGCGCACGTCGCTGATTTCCTGCCCATCCACGCTGTGAGTGGCCCCGTCGATGCGCAGGCTGACGCCAAGCGTGGTGTTGTTGATCTGCGTGGTCGAGGCCGTGAGCAATATGTCATCCGCCAGGGTGATGATATATTCGCCGGGCGTAGTTGCCGCGTTGTAACAGAGGATCGCCACATCCAACTCGGCTTGATCGGCCACCAGCGCCGGGAAAGTCGGGCAAAGCGTGGACGCCTCAAAGGCACCGATGTCCACGGTGCTGTGTAGGATGCGCGGGAAGCCCGCGCCGCGCTGGTCGGTGGTGAGCGGCTGGCCTTGCGCATCCAGCGCCGCCGCGTTGCTGCCCTTGTTGATGGCCGGGCTGGTCGGTGGCAAGGCATGGGTCTCGGTGGAGCCACCATTGTCTTGCAACGGGCCGAGTTGCGGGTCAACCCCGATGAGGTTGTTGTTGGGAGCGGCGGTCAAGCCGCAAGTGTTGGCCCCATCCTCAATCAAATTGTGGCCCAGGTCATTCACTACGCCGCCAAAGGCTGGGGATTGGAAACAATCCCCACCACCGCCGAGGCTGTTGGCGATGATCGTATTCGCCAGGGTCAGCGTGGCGGCATCACTACTTGTGTAGATACCCGCACCGGTGCTGGCACTATTGTGACTGAAGGTGCTGTTGGTCACAGCTAGCGGGCCATTGTTGTGGATGCCGCCGCCGAGGCCGCCGCCTTCTGCGGTGTTGTGGCTGATGGTGCTGTTGCTGACGGTCAGTGTGCCACCGTTGAGGATGCCGCCGCCGCCGAGGCCGAGGCCTTCTGCGGTGTTATGGCTGATGGTGCTGTGAGTGACGGTCAGCGTGCCAAGGTTGACGATGCCGCCGCCGCCGCCGTCGCCGCCGAAGGTGCTGATTTCTGCGGTGTTATGGCTGATGGTGCTGTGGATGACGGTCAGCGTGCCAAAGTTGTAGATGCCGCCGCCGAGGCTGCCGAGGCCGCCGATGTTTTCTGCGGTGTTGTGGCTGAGGGTGCTGTGAGTGACAGTCAGCACGCCACCGTTGAAGATGCCGCCGCCGATGCTGAGGCTATTGCCGCGGGTGATAGTGATGGCCTGCATGGTGACAAGGGTGTTGGTCGCAATCTCAAAGGGGCGCACGTTGCTGATTTCCTGCCCATCCACGCTGAACGTGGCACCATCAATGCGCAGGCTGACGCCAAGTGTGGCGTTGTTGATGGTTGTAGTCGAGGCCGTGAGCAATATGTCATCCGCCAGGGTGATCAGATATTCGCCGGGCGTGGTCGCCGCGTTGTAGCAGGCGATGGCGTCGTTGAGTTCGGCATCGTTGCTCACCGTGCGCGGGAAGGGCGAGCAGGTCGTCTGCACCTCAAACGCCCCGATGTCGACCGTGGCAACCGTGTCGCCGTTGGCGTCGATGATGCGAGCAAAGCCGCTGCCGCGCTGGTCGGTGGTGAGCGGCTGGCCTTGGGCATCGAGCGTATTGGCGTTGTTGCCGGCGTCGATGGCCGGGCTGGTGCTCAGCAGGGCAATCGTCTCGGTGGGGCCGCCGTTGTCTTGCAACGGGCCGAGTTGCGGGTCAACCCCGATGAGGTTGTTGTTGGGAGCGGCGGTCAAGCCGCAAGTGTTGGCCCCATCCTCAATCAAATTGTGGCCCAGGTCATTCACTACGCCGCCAAAGGCTGGGGATTGGAAACAATCCCCACCACCGCCGAGGCTGTTGGCGATGATCGTATTCGCCAGGGTCAGCGTGGCGGCATCACTACTTGTGTAGATACCCGCACCGGAGCCGGCACTATTGTGACTGAAGGTGCTGTTGCTCACAGTCAGCGTGCCAAAGTTGAAGATGCCGCCGCCGAGGCTGCTGCCGCTACCGTCTTCTGCGGTGTTGTGGCTGACGGTGCTGTTGCTGACAGTCAGTGTGCCATTGTTACTGTTGAGGATGCCGCCGCCCGTACCGTCGCCGAAGATGCTGCTTTTTGCGGTGTTATGGCTGATGGTGCTGTTGCTGACAATCAGCGTGCCAAAGTTGTAGATGCCGCCGCCGCTGCCGCCGAAGTTGTCGAGGCGGCTGCCTTCTGCGGTGTTGTGGCTGATGGTGCTGTGGATGACGGACAGCGTGCCACCGTTGTAGATGCCGCCGCCGCTGCCGCCGCCGCCGACGCCGCCTTCTGCGGTGTTGTGGCTGATGATGCTGTGAGTGACGGTCAGCGTGCCCTGGTTGGCGATGCCGCCGCCGCCACCGCCGCCATTGCCACGGGTGATGGTGATCGCCTGCATGGTGACAAGGGTGTTGACCGCAATCTCAAAGGGACGCACGTAGCTGATTTCCTGCCCATCCACGCTGTGGGTGGCTCCCTCAATGCGCAGGCTGACACCCAGCGTGGTGTTGTTGATCTGCGTGGTCGAGGCGGTGAGTGGGATGTTCGCCGTCAGGGTGATGACATATTCGCCGGGCGTGGTTGCCGCGTTGTAACAGGCGATGGCGTCGTTCAGCTCGGCTTCGTCAGAGACGATCATGTTCGTGCCGCACACAAACTGCCCCAACGGCGCGGCCTGGGCGCTAGGGGTAGTTAGGATATAGAACACCAATACCAAGAATAGGGTGAGCAAGAGCCAACTATCGCGCAGGAACAACCTGCTTGCTTGTCGGATCATGGGGATTCCTTTTGTTGTTAGGACTTACGCAAGCCTTAACTAATACTTGTCTCAAAAATCTCTGTATCACACTGGTTGGGCTACCTTTGTTCATAGGAGCTACAACCGATTTTTGAGATGACTTCTAAACACTTGCTCGCTGAGGATGTCTCTTCTGGCGTTCTTCAGGTGCTGCGTAAGTCGTAGTGTAAAGATTTGGCGAAATGAGCAGAGAGGTGGTAAAGTCACCGCTGATACTGGATACATTGATGGGTCTATAAATTTAATCGTTCATAGAAGGTAGATCCTTCGTTGGGCCCACTAAATTTACAATCTCATTTTACAATCTCATGGTACGCAGCCAACAAAAGCAGTCCACAGAGCACGCAGAGGAACCACTAAAAACGCTGTTTGCTGTTCTCCGTGCAGAGGAATCTGGTAGCGTATGAGCCTGGCCAAACGATTATTGTTGATCACCACCGTCCTGATCTGTTGCGCCGGGTGCGACCAGACCACCAAATCGGTAGCACAAACCTATTTGCCCACCGCCGAAAGTTGGTCATTCCTGGGCGATACAGTCCGGCTGCGATTGGCCTATAACCCCGGTGCATTCCTGGGGCTGGGCTCGACCCTCCCCGAAGTTTGGCGCCACGCGCTCTTTGGGGTGGGCAGCCTGGTGATCTTGTTTGGCTTGTTGGGCTATGCCTTGTTTGCCAGGCAATTGCCCGCCGCGGGCGTTTGGGCACTGGCTTTCTACTTTGCGGGCGGCATCAGCAACGTGATCGACCGCTGGGCCAACGATGGCTACGTGGTCGATTTTATCAACGTGGGGATTGGCTCGCTGCGCACTGGCATCTTTAACGTGGCGGATCTCTTTGTGACCGCGGGGGCCTGTCTGCTGCTCCTGCACGAGCTTTGGCGAGCCCGGCGGCGACGCCAGCCACCCAGCCCGGAAATGGCGATTTGACAGCCGCTCGCCCGCGTATTATACTTCTGCATTCGATCTGAACATTGCTGCAGTACCAATGCGCTGCATCGCAGGTTCGATGACAATCGATCGACCCAATAAACAACGACGATGCACCGGAGGAGTACCCGCCGGCACGCTGCCAGAGAGATGAGGCCATCGGCTGCAAGCTTCATTCATGCGCACCACGGGGAAGTCGCCGGGAAGTTGGGGAAATGAGAAATGGGTCATGCTTAACGGTAAATGCTCAATGATTAATGAAAACCACGCCAGTCGCTTCATTAACCGTTGAAAATTTACCATTGAGCATTAACCATTAGCTAGTTTCCTCCGGGCACGCCCGTTACAGCGTCAGAGTGATAAACAAAAGCAGTTGTGCTTTGCACAGAGCTTTTGTTTGTAAACAAGGTGGTACCACGGAACCGCTCCGTCCTTGCAGGATGGACGGTTTTTTATTTTTCAGGATCCAGCCGCGGTTGCTGACCTCCTGAATCCCGTTATCTGCATTCCGTATCCTAAACCCGGAGAGTGGAGCCATGACCAAAAGCCAAATGGCCAAAACGTATGACCACCGCCAAGTGGAAGAGGAGCTCTACACTTGGTGGTTGGAAAATGGATTTTTTACGCCCGAACAACAACTCGCGCTCGGTCTGGCTGACCCAACAGCCGAGCCATTTGTGATCTCGATGCCGCCGCCGAATGTGACCGGTGCGCTGCATTTGGGGCATGCCATCACCAACGCGATCGAGGATATGCTGACCCGCTATCACCGGATGACGGGGCGGCCCACGCTTTGGGTGCCGGGCACCGACCACGCGGGGATTGCCACGCAAAATGTGGTGGAGCGCCAACTGGCCAACCAGGGCATCACCCGCCAGCAACTGGGGCGAGAACGCTTTGTCGAAGAAGTGTGGGGCTGGAAAGCCGAATATCACACGCGCATCACCGGCCAGCAATACCGCATGGGCATCTCCTGTGATTGGGCGCGCGAACGCTTCACGCTCGACGAAGGGCTCAGCGCCGCGGTGCTCGAAGCCTTTATCCAGCTCTACAACGAAGGGTTGATCTACAAAGGTTTGCGCCTGGTGAATTGGTGCCCGCGCTGCGAAAGCGCGATCAGCGACCTTGAGGTGGACTACGAAGAAGTCGTCGGTACACTCTATACCTTCCGGTACCCGCTCAAAGAAGGGGGCTTTCTGGAGGTGAGCACGACGCGGCCCGAAACCATTCTCGGCGATACCGCGGTGGCCGTGCATCCGGATGACCCACGCTACCAGGCGCTGATCGGCAAAACCGCGCTCGTGCCCATGCTTGGCCGCGAGATTCCGATCATCGCCGATGCGTATGTGGATATGGAATTTGGCACCGGCGCGCTCAAGGTGACGCCCGGCCACGATCCCAACGATTATGAGATCGGCCTGCGCCACGAGCTGCCCATGATCAACATCATGAATCTGGATGCCACGCTCAACCAGAATGCCGGTGATTACGCCGGGCTGGATCGCTTCGCGGCCCGCAAGAAGCTGTGGGCCGATATGGCCGCTGCCGGGTTGACTGTGCGCGCCGAGGAGCGCACCCATCAGGTGGGCCATTGCCAGCGCTGCAGTACGGTGGTGGAGCCGCTGCTCAGCGAACAATGGTGGGTGAAGATGGCTCCCCTCGCCGAGCCAGCCATTGCCGCGGTGCGTAACGGCGACATTCAGATCATTCCCGAGCGCTTCGAGAAGGTCTATTTCCATTGGATGGAGAACATTCGCGATTGGTGCATCAGCCGCCAACTTTGGTGGGGCCATCGTATTCCCGTCTGGTATGGGCCGGACAAGCAGCCATTCGCTGCCCGCAACGAGGCCGAAGCCCGTCAACAGGCCATTGCTCATTACGGTCACGAGGTGACGCTGGAGCAAGATCCCGATGTGCTCGACACCTGGTTCAGCAGCGGGTTATGGCCCTTTAGCACACTCGGCTGGCCCAACCAGACCGCAGATTTGGCCAATTATTATCCAACCACGGTCCTGGAAACCGGCTACGACATTATCTTTTTCTGGGTGGCCCGCATGATCGTGATGGGGTTGAAGTTCACCGATCAGGTGCCTTTCAAGTATGTCTATCTGCATGGCCTGGTGCGCGATGAACAAGGCCGCAAGATGAGCAAAAGTTTGGGCAACGCGTTCGACCCGCTGGAATTGATCAGCGAATATGGCTCGGATGCGCTGCGCTTTAGCCTGCTCACCGGCGGCACCCCGGGCAACGACATGAAGTTGAGCCTGACCCGGGTCGAGTCCAACCGCAATTTCGCCAACAAATTGTGGAACGCAGCCCGCTTTGTGATCCTCAACCTGGAGGGGCATAATCTGCCCCTGGCCGAGGATAGCACCGATTACGACCGGCGTTATGCCCTGCCCGCGGGCGATCAGCTGGGCCTGGCCGACCGTTGGATCCTGAGCCGGTTGGAGACGTTACAGGCCGATGTTTCGCGCTTGGTCGGCGAGTGGCAGTTGGGCGAAGCCGGTCGTCAATTGTATGAGTTTCTCTGGGGCGATTATTGCGATTGGTACATCGAGGCGGCCAAAGTGCGTCTGAATGATGGCGCGCCCGCGGAAGCGCAGGCGACGCGCCAAACGCTCGCTTTTGTGTTGGAGCAGAGTTTGCGTTTGTTGCACCCCTATATGCCCTTTGTCACCGAGACGATCTGGCAAAATTTGCCCGAACTCGGTGGTGATAGCGAGCACGGCCCGCGCGCATTGATCGCGACCCGCTGGCCGCAGATCAATGGGTGGCATGATGCCAGCGTTGATGACCAATTTGCCCGCATCCAGGAGATCGTGCGGGCGATCCGCAATGCGCGCAGCGAGTATGATGTGCCGCCGGGGCGCCGCATCGCCGCGCAGATCAGCGCCGGAGAGTTCACGCCATGGTTGCAACAGAATCTGGCGCTCCTGGCCCGTTTGGCCGGGCTGGACGCGACCGCGCTCCAGATCGAAGCCGAGTTGCCCGCGCCAGCCAAGGCGGTCACGCTGGCTGCTGGCGGTGCAACCACCTATCTGCCCCTGGCCGGGTTGATCGACCTGGCCGCGGAGCGAAACCGTCTGCAAAAAGAGATCGACAACATCGACAAACAGTTGCAGCGGATCGACGGCCTGCTGGGCAATGAGAATTTTGTGGCCAAAGCGCCGCCCGCGGTGATCGACCGGGAGCGCAGCAAACAGGGCGAATTGCAGGCCACGCGTGTGCAACTCACCGAGCGCCTGGCCGAATTGGTGGAGTGATCTCGCAGTTGGTAATGGGTAAGTAAAACCAAGAAACTGCTTATAGAGAAACCAGATAAATATCGCATAAATCGTAGGTGCGGTTAGAAACCGCACAGGTAGGCTAGGGCCAGAATATGCGGTTAAAAACCGCACCTACTTGCTCGCTATTTGTGCGATCTCTATTTAATTTCTCTATTAGAAACCGCAGATTCTAAAGATTACACAGATTTCTGACTTTTCTCCTATGGAATCTGCGCAAATCTGCGTAATTTGTGGATAAGAAAGCTTTAATCGGTTTCACGTAGCCGAGCTTGAGGGATGACCGATGGGTTATGCAGTTGCACTCTACTTTGACCCTGAAACCACGGTTCGGATTGCCGAGCTGACCGCGCAGATCCACGAGGCCTGTGGCGGCCTTGACTTGATCGGCCAGGGCTTTCAGCCGCATATCAGCCTGGCCGGGTATGAGCACGTGGACGAGGCCCGCCTTGCCGCGGTGGTAGAGGCCCTGGCCGCGCGCACGCCGCCCATGCCGATCAAGCTCGACGCGATTGGTCTCTTCCCAACCACGCAGGGCGTGGTCTATCTGGCGCCGGTCGTGACTGAGGCATTGTTGGGGCTGCACCGTGAGTACAGCGTTGCGGCAGCGGCTAGTGGGCACGTCTCGCATCTCTACTATCAACCCGGCAAGTGGATTCCGCATTGCACGCTGGCGCATGATTTGGCGGGCGAGCAAGTGCTGACCGCGGTGCAGCTCTGTCTGCAGAGCCAGGTGTTTCAGGCGGGCTATCTGGTCGCGCTGGATCTGATCGAACACCCACCTGCGCGCCAGATCTGTCGGTTTCCGCTCGGTGGTTGAACGCCTCTTTTTTCCGGGAGCTGTTGATGCAACTCGAAATTCTGACCTTTTGCGATGCCGCGGCGGAGTATGGCGGGCGCTTGAATATTCTCGGCGCGGCTGACACGATCCTCGTCAACGAATTGCCGATCAAGTATCCGCATTGTGCCATTGTGGCCCGCTTGCGCGCGGCGCGCATCGAAGCCGGCGAACACACGGTCCGCATGATGGTGATCGATGCCGATGGGCAGCCGCTGCTCAATATCGACGCCAAACTCACTATCCGCTTTACCAATGAGTCGGGCGGCGCGGTCAATTTGATCATCAATGCCCAAAATCTCGAATTCAAGCTGGCGGGCGAATATGCCATTGAACTCGCGGTCGATGGCATTCAAATTGGCTCCAGTCCGCTCTTTGTCAAAGCACGCGAGTGATGATGAATGCACACTGGTTATTGGTCGGTTGTGGCGGGTTTGCTGGCGCGATCAGTCGCTATCTCTTTGGCACCTTTGTCCAAGGAGTGAGCCGCACCAACACGTTCCCCTATGGCACGCTGACGGTGAATCTGGTCGGTTGCCTGCTGATCGGCTTTTTGATGGGCCTGCCCGTGTTGCACAAAAGTTTGGATGCTGAAGTGCGGCTGGTGTTGGTCACCGGATTTTTGGGCGGCTTTACCACATTCTCTGCCTTTGGCCATGAGACAATCCAGTTGATGCAGCAAGGCGCTGGATTCCGGGCTGCCATTTATCTGCTGGCCAGCGTGGCTTTGGGGCTGGCTGCTGTCTATGGAGGGCGGATGATTGCCGCGTGGTTGCTATGAGTCAATCCCAGACAAGATTGCAGCAGCAGATCACCTTTATCCTTGAGTTGGAACGGCTCAAGGGCATTCTGCGTGCCTCCCGCCCGCTTGGGCTGGAGCGCCCCGAAAATTCGGCAGAACATAGCTGGCACGTCGCCTTGCTGGCCTTTGTGTTTGCCGAGTACGCCAATGAGCCGATTGACGTGAACCGGGTGATCAAAATGCTGCTGGTGCATGATATTGTCGAGATCGATGCTGGGGATACGCCAGCATTTTTGCTCGTGGACCCGGCTTTGCAACAGGCCGCGGAATTGGCAGCTGCTGAGCGCCTCTTCAACCTGCTGCCCGCGGAGCAGGCCGCCGAACTTCGCCAACTTTGGGCCGAGTTTGAGGCCCGCCAGAGTGCCGAGTCCCGCTTCGCCAATGCGCTGGATCGGCTGATGCCCGCCTTGCAGAACTATTACGGGGGCGGCGGCACCTGGACGGAATATCAGGCCAACCTGGAACGGGTGTTGCGGCGGCTTGGCCCAATCGGCGATGGCTCGACCGAGCTGTGGGATTTTATGCAGATGCTATTGGAGGATGCCATCTCCCGCGGCTGGATTGCGCCGACCGCCACCCCCTGAGCGCATGGTCAGAGAAGCCAGATTTCTGCCAGAAGTCTGGCTTCTGCCCGAGCAGCTTCGATCAAAGAAATGCTTGCGTCAAGGGTTTGATCAACAACTCGGGGATGTGAGCACGCTGGGGCAGGCTGGCGACAAACAGCGCGGCCGCGGCCACATCTTCCGGCTGCAGAATGCGGGCCTTGTGCTCGTCGCTCACCTTGACCGGGCGGTCGTCCAGCAGCGGCGTGTTGACCTCACCGGGGGCGATCACCGTGGCGCGAATGCCATTATCCTTCTCTTCGTAGGCAAGCACCGACAGAAAAGCGTTGGCCGCATGTTTGGCCGCGCTATATGCAGCACCGCCCAGCGGCGAAGGGCGCACCCCCGACAACGACGAGATCAGAATCAGGAGACCATCCTGGCGAGCTCGCATTTGCGGCAGCACAGCATGGACCGTATTAAAGACGCCGGTCGCGCCGACCTCCATGATGTAATCCCACGCCTCTGGGGTCAGTTCATGCACCTGGCGCTTGACCACATTCACCCCCGCGTTGTTGACCAGAATATCGATCTGCCCAAAGCGTTCTGTTGTCCACTCGACCAGCGCGGCCACTTGGGCGCGGTCGGCCACATCGGCGGCAAATGGCTGAACCGACTGCAGGTTGGCCTGGGCGATGGTCTCTTCGAGCTTCTCGCGGCGGCGACCAGTGATCACCACATTCGCCCCTTCCGCGGCAAATTGCCTGGCAATGGCTTGCCCAATGCCGGTGCCGCCGCCGGTCACAATCGCCGTTTTCCCTTGTAATTTCATAAACAACCTCGTCTTTACTTTCTGCGTTTTACTGAAATTCGAATGGTCAACCGGATGTCCGTACACTCTATCATTGGTTTGAGTTAGTCCGTAATTTACTCATATCCGCCAGACATTTGACGCCTGACGTTTGCCGCTAGTGACTTGTGATTTTCCCCCCGCCGTGCTACAGTTATGGATGCACACCCTCCTCGTGCCCATCCATTTGTGCTCGCTCGAAAGGAACTCGTGGTATGAATACCGACCGCCCTTTAGGTGCTGCGGCGCGCGAACTGGTTCAGCGGATGGGCGAAGCAGCCAATACCTTTCTGGCTAGCCTCGCCCTAGATCAACAAGCCAAGGCCCAACTCGATTTTGCCGATGAAGGCGAGCGGAGTCGTTGGTTCTACACCCCCACCCCCCGTCGGGGCCTGCCCTTTAATGAGATGGATCGTGCGCAGCAGCGCGCGGCCCAACGCTTGATCATGACCGGCTTGAGCCGCCCCGGCTGGGTCACTGCTTCGACGATCATGGGGCTGGAGACCACGCTCGATGGGCTGGAAGGCTGGACAACCCAACTCTGGTGGCGCGATGTGCTCCTCTATTACGTCACCATTTTTGGCACGCCCCATGAAAAGCAGCCCTGGGGGTGGCGCTTTGAGGGCCATCACATCTCGCTCAATTTCACGATTGCGGATGGGCAGATCATCGCGCCGACGCCGACTTTCTTCGGCGCAAATCCCGCAGAATCGCCCCTGATCGGCCAGAATTCGCTGCGGCCCCTGGCTGGGATTGAAGATTACGCCCGCGAGTTGATGCACAATCTGTCGGAAGAGCAACAGGCCCAGGCCCTGCTTACAGCGGTTGCCCCGCCCGATATTGCCATGCTCAACCGGCCCAAGGTGGTAGATGGTGCCTTGCCCTGGCCCACCCCTGGGATCGAAGATCCGCCCACCGTGGCCGCGCAATTCGCTTCGATGGAGCGCTTTTGCAAAGAACATGGCGTCACCCTGGCCGATCTGGAAGCCATGCGTTACACTTCGGCCCCCAAAGGTGTGGCTGCCAGCACCATGAACGCCGGGCAGCGCGAAATCTTGTTGGCGCTGGTTGGGGATTATGTAAACCGGATGCCCGAAGAACTGGCCGAGATCGAGTTGAAGAAGCTGCATGATCGCGGCATTGACCATCTCCATTTTGCCTGGGCCGGGGGGATCGAACGCCGCCAGCCCCACTATTATCGGCTGCAAGCGCCGCGGTTCCTGGTCGAGTACGACAACACGCAAAACAATGGCAACCATATCCATTCGGTTTGGCGCGACCCCGAAGACGATTTTGGCGCTACTCTGCTCGCTCAGCACTATGCAACATCGCATAGTCACGGCGATCATCACCACAGCCATGAGCACGGTCACCATCCACACAGCCATTGACCCTTGACGAGTGAGCAGCGGAGCACAGGTCACGCCTCGCCCGTCATTGAACACGCATCAACCATCACGAAACACTCACTATGAACAATTCAACTACTGTTTTGCCCCGTAGCACACCCGAAGAACAGGGGATTGCGTCGGCTGCGATTGCGGCCTTTGTGACCGCTGCCGACACACAGATCGATTCTCTGCATAGCCTGATGATCGTGCGGCACGGTCATGTTGTTGCCGAAGGCTGGTGGTCACCCTATGCCGCCAACGAACCGCATGTGCTCTTTTCGCTGAGCAAAAGCTTTGCCTCGACCGCGATTGGCCTGGCCATCAGCGAGGGTCGTCTGTCCCTGGAGGATCGCGTTGTAAGCTTTTTCCCGAACGAGCGCCCCGCCGAGGTGAACGACCATCTGGCCGCCATGACTGTGCATGATCTGCTGGCGATGGCCAGCGGCCATGGCGAAGATACGACGCGATCCCTGCAGGAACGAGCGGATGGCAACTGGGTCGCTGCGTTTTTGGCGCAGCCGGTGACACACCAACCCGGCACCCATTTTGTCTACAACAGCGGGGCCACCTACATGCTCTCGGCGATCCTGCAGACAGTGACCGGCCTCACCTTGTTGGATTATCTGCAGCCGCGCCTGTTTCAGCCTTTGGGCATCGAAAACCCGACCTGGGAAAGTTGCCCCCGCGGGATCAACGTCGGTGGGTGGGGCTTGAGCATCCGCACCGAAGATATTGCGCGCTTTGGGCAGCTTTATCTGCAAGAGGGAGTCTGGCAAGGACACCAATTGGTGCCCGCCGAGTGGGTGGCACGGGCCACAGCCAAACAGGTCGATAACGATACCGGCCACACCCAAAATATCGATTGGCGCCAGGGCTATGGCTACCAATTTTGGCGTTCCCAGCATGGTGCTTATCGCGGGGATGGCGCGTTCGGTCAATTCTGTGTGGTCTTGCCCGAACAACAGACTGTCATCGCAATCACCAGCGGATTGGGCAACATGCAAGCCGTGCTGGATCTGGCCTGGCAACATCTGCTGCCCGCCCTGGGCCCAGCACCCCTCCCCGCGGAGCCAGCGGCCCAGGCGGCTTTGCAGCGCACATTGGCTGGGCTGGCGCTTGCCCCACAAAGCGGCGAAGCAAGTTCCCCGCTGGCAGTTCAAGTCACAGGCCAAACCTATCGCTTTGCTCAAAACGAGCAGGGCATCGAGTCGGTGACCCTCACCGTTGAAGGCCCGCGGGCAACGCTTGCGCGTCGCATCAACGGCCGGGAAGAGCACTTCAGCGTGACACCTGGCAGTTGGCAAAAAGGAGCAGCCAGCTTTAGCCGCTTTGGGGAACGACCCGTGGCCTTCAGCGGGGCGTGGAGCGCGGCTGATACCTTTGCGCTACAACTTTGTTTTTACCAGACCCCCTTCATCGCTACTGAGTATTACCGCTTTGCCGATAACCAACTTCATTACCAACTCAAGCTCAATGTGGGCTTTGGCCCAACGGAAAATCCAGTGGTGATCGGCTACCTGGAGCAAGCGGCATGAGCCAGCCAGCAGAGCAAGTACTGATCGAGCCCGCGCTGGCCGAGTGGCTAGCGGCGGAAAAGATGGCCTGGTTGACCACCGTGCGCGGCGATGGCACGCCGCTGCCCACACCGATCTGGTTTTTGTGGTGGGGTGATCACTTCTTGCTCTTCTCCGAGCCGGATGCGCTCAAGGTACGCAATATTCGCCGCAACCCGCGCGTGGCGCTCAACTTCAACACCGACGCCACCGGGGAGCTGTTCGCGGTCTTTACTGGCGAAGCGATCATCGATCCGCAGCCGGTGTCCACGGCTGAACGGGCCGCGTACGTGGCAAAATATCGCAACGGAATGGCGATGATCGGCGTGACAGCGGACGAACATGCCCAGCGCTGGTCAACGGTGATCCGCATCCGCCCTGATCGGGTGCGCGCCCAATTGCATGAGCCGACCGGCACGCTCTGAGCCAATTGATGGTACGTAGCCAAGTTGCAGGCGGACACAAAGCGCACAAAGCAGCCACAGAACCCAGTAAACAGAATTGATCAGTGGTTCCTCCGTGTTTCTGGGTGATGTTCTTTTTCTTGCCCGAAGACGCCGAGGCCCAGAGAAAACTGCCACTTCTCCCGAATCTTTGTGGCTTTTTGTGTTGCATACGATGAGTGAGTAAAACGTATGACAACCAGTTTGATGAAGGCTGTGCGCTTGCACGGCCCGCGCGACTTGCGCGTAGAATCGATCCCGCCGCCTGGCGCACCCGGCCCCGGGCAGGCTCGTTTGCGCGTCACCGCGGTCGGCCTGTGCGGCAGCGATCTGCATAGCTATCTCGATGGGCGGATTGGCGACACCACGATCCAGCAGCCGTTGATCCTCGGCCATGAATTTGGCGCGCTTGTGGATGCAGTCGGGGCCGATGCGCTGGATGGCAATTTTGAGCCGCTTGTCCCTGGGACGCGCGTGGCAGTGGACCCGGCGCAACCTTGCGGACGCTGCGAACTGTGCGAGCACGGGCACCCGAACTTGTGCCGCCGCCTGCACTTTTGCGGCTCATTCCCGGACGACGGCAGCCTGTGCGAATGGATGTTGATGCCCGCGCACACCTGTTTCCCCATCCCCGACACTATCGACGACGCGGGTGCTGCCTTGCTCGAACCACTCGGCATCGCCATCCACGCGATTGATCTGGCCAAATTGCAGGTAGCCAACAGCGTGGTGATTCTGGGCGCGGGCTGCATCGGCCTCTATTGTCTGCAACTGGCCAAATTGTCCGGCGCGCACCCCATTTTTGTGATCGACCAATTTGACTGGCGCTTACGCATGGCCGAACACTACGGGGCTATCCCGATCAACTTTACGCAGGTCGATCCGGTGCGCGCGGTGTTGATGGAGACGCAGGGCCGCGGGGTGGATGTGGCCATCGAGGCCGCGTGGGCCGATCATTCGGTGCAATGGGCCGCGGAGATGGTGCGGCTCGGCGGGCGTTTGGCCTTGGTGGGCATCCCCGGCTCGGACGAATTCACGCTCAAACATTCCACCATCCGCCGCAAAGGGCTGACGATCCGTGCGGTGCGGCGCATGAAACATACCTACCCGCGTGCAATTCGCCTGGCCGCCAATGGTCTGGTGGATCTCAATGGGGTGATCAGCCACCGTTTTCCGCTGGAGCAGACGCCCGCGGCCTATGCCATGAACGCGGCCTATGAAGACGCAGTGGTCAAGGTGATCATCGACAGCTGATGCTTGCTTCGCGTAGACATAATCAATCAATCAGCATTGCATCGCCAAAGCTGTAGAAGCGATACCCCTGTTGGATGGCTGTGGCGTAGGTGCTCAGCAAGCGCTGGCGGCCCTGGTCTGGCTCGTCTATCTGCGCCTGGCCAATAAACGCGCTGACCATCATCAGCAAAGAGGAGCGCGGCAAATGAAAATTGGTGATCAGCGCATCAATGCCGCGGAAGCGATAGCCGGGCCGGATAAACAGTGAGACATCGCCCGTGAACGCGGCAACCCGCTGCCACGGACAACTCACCTGGTCATCCGGGTCGATCCCTTGCGCGGCAGTAGCGGCCCATTCCAGCGTGCGGGCCGTGGTCGTCCCCACAGCGATCACCCGGCCACCGGCCAATGTGGTTTCATTGATACGCCGCGCGGTTTCGCTGCTCACCTCGGCCCATTCGCTGTGAATCCGGTGCTGCTCGATCTCTGCCGTTGTCACCGGTTTGAAGGTGTCGAGCCCCACATGGAGCGTGACTGTGGCAAAGCCAATCCCCTGTTCGCGCAGACGGAGCAACAGATCGGGCGTAAAATGCAGGCCAGCAGTCGGGGCCGCGCTGCTCCCTTCCGGTTGACTGTAGATGGTTTGGTAGCGTTCGCGGTCGCCGCTGTATTCGGTAATGTAGGGCGGCAGCGGAATCTCCCCCAGTTCGTTGAGATAGGGCTGAATCGGGCGGGAAAACTGCACCGTGCGCGTGCCACTCTCATGCACCGCGATGATCTCAGCGGAAATTGGGTGGGTCTCCTCACCCCCCCAACTGCCCAGCTCCACAACCGTCCCCGCGATCAATCCCTTGCCCCGCACCAGACATTCCCAGGTTTGGCCGCGCTCATCCACTTGCCGCAAGAGAAAAATCTCGACACTGCCCCCGGTGCGTTTGCGGCCCATTAGCCTGGCTGGGATCACGCGGCTGTTATTGGCGACGAGCAGATCGCCGCTGCGCAAATACTCGCCGATTTCGGCAAAGCGCCGATGTTCGAGCGCCCCGCTGGCGCGATGCAGCACGAGCAGGCGGCTTTGATCGCGCGGCTCGACCGGCTGTTGCGCGATGGCCTCAGGGGGTAATTCGTAATCAAAGAGGTCGGTTTTCATGAAATTTTGGGCTGAACCTGCTGATGTCGTTCCGCGGCAGCGCTCAAAAAACTCTCCCAGATGCGTCGATGCCCATCGTCCAGCTCAAAGATGCGCTCGGGATGCCATTGCACACCGATCACCCAGTGGTGGTGCGGGCTTTCATAGGCTTCAACCAGCCACTCGTCCGGTGTGGCAAAGGCTGTGGCCCGCATGATCGGCGCCAACGTTTTCTGATCCATGCCTTGATGGTGAAAGGTGTTGACTCGCAACTGGGGCTGGCCGACGATCTGCGCCAATTCGCTGTCCGCCACAAAAGTGACATCGTGAAACCGAGTGCCTTCGGGCGCCGAACGGTGATCGTCAAAATGTTGCACCATCTTGCCCCCAGCTGCTACATTCAAAACCTGGCAGCCGCGGCAGATGCCAAAGATCGGCAAATCGGCTTCCAACGCCGCACGCCCCAGATGGAGCTCCAATTCGTCGCGCGGGTGGTCGATCGACGCGACTTCGGCCCCGGCCAGCGGCTCGTTAAAATAGCGCGGGTCAACATCCCCGCCACCCGAGAGCACCAGCCCATCTAGGCGCTCCAGCACCGTTGCGGGCAAGCGCCCCAGCGCGTCCGGCGTGAAGCGGGTGCCATCCGGCAAGCTGGCCGGGATGTCCGGGGCCAGGATCACACTGGTGACGCCATAGTCAGCCAGGATATTGAGATAGTTTTTTGTGCTTTTCTGCACCCATTCCGGGTCGCCGCTGCGGACGGTAATGCCAATCACAAGCTCGGGATAAAGGATGGTGGGCATAAGGTTGCTCGCTGTTCAGAATCCAGGATACGCTTGACAGAAGTCAGGCTTCTACGGAAGCCGACTTCTTGGGTATGCACGCCACGCTATTGTAGCTGGCAAACCAGAAGCGTGCAATTATGCTGGGGAAAAGCCAATTCTTTTGCATTGCTTTTCGTCTCCCCTCCTTGAATATGTTATAACTAACCCAATCGCAGCTCATAGGGAGGGAACTTTGTCGAGCGCATTGCCAGCCACGCTGGCCGAGTTGGGGCAACCCCTGGCCGCGGGCCGCACTGGAACCATCCATGCCTGGGGTGCGGGGCAAGTGGTGAAGCTCTTTCTGCCCGGCGCGGATCACCCGCGCGCTGTGCAATACGAAGCCACAAACGCGCGCCTGGTCCATGCGACCGGCCTTCCTGTGCCCGTGGTTGGGGAGCTCGTCGAGATCGAAGGGCGGCGCGGCATTATCTACGAACGCGTGATCGGGGTTTCGTTGTTGCGCACGCTGATGGAAAAACCGTGGCGCTGCCGCTGGGTGATGTTGCAACTGGCCGAGCAACATGCCGCCATTCACCGCCACACTGTTCGTGATCTGCCCGCCCAACACGAGCGATTGGCAGGCAAAATTCAGCAGGCAGCCCCCTTGCCTGCGGCTTGGCGCCAACGAGCGCTCGACCAGCTGGCCAGCTTACCGCGCGGGGAGATCCTTTGCCACGGTGACTTTCACCCCGATAATCTGTTGATGACCGCAAACGGCCCGGTGCTGATCGATTGGGTCGACGCCACGAGTGGGCATCCACTGGCAGATGTGGCGCGCACCTGGATGATCTTACATTTTGCCCCCAATCATCTGAAACCAGCGCAGCGCGGGCTGGCGAAAGGGCTTTTCCGCTGGCTTGAGCGGATCTATCTGCGGCGCTATGGCCAGTTGCGCCCATACGCGCCGGCCGCGTTACAGCAGTGGATGTTGCCAGTGTTGGCCGCGCGGCTGGCTGAGAATATCAGCGCCGAAGAGCCGCACGTGTTGGCTTATCTGCAGCGCTATTGCCTTGGCTGAACATTAATTCCGTACACCTTACGGGCCATAGCGGTGCCGCAGGGTACGCAACTCCTTTCTGGGAAATTTGTTGGGTTGACTTATGTGGACAGGAATTTTGATCACGCTGCTCGTCCTGCTTGTGCTGGGCCTGTTGATTGTGGGCGGCTTTTTGTTGTACTTCTATTGGTGGCTGATCCAGCGTTGTACACCCAATCTGGATCGCGACGTGCAGGTGGCCGGGCTCAGCGCGCCGGTGGAGATTCGCCGCGACAAACATGCGATCCCGCACATCAGCGCGCAGAATCGCGCCGACCTCTTCCGGGCGCAGGGCTTTGTCCACGCCCAGGAACGGCTCTGGCAGATGGAGCAAAATCGGCGCATTGCTCGGGGCACCTTGGCCGAAATTTTTGGCGAAGCCGCGCTCGACGCCGATCGATTCAGCCGCACGATCGGGTTTTGGCGCGCGGCCCAAGCCGAACTCGCCCAGCTGGACGCGGAATCGCGGCAATGTCTGGAATGGTACGCCGAAGGGGTGAATGGCTACATCCGCAGTCGGCCCGGTCGGTTGGCTGCCGAATTTAACATCCTGCGTTTTCAGCCGGAACCCTGGAGCGTGCTGGATTCTCTGGCCTATGCCAAGGTGGTGAGTTGGTCATTGGGGCTGAACTGGGAGAGCGAATTGATCCGCCTGCAACTGCTGCACCGGCTGGATCCTGCCAGCGCGGCCACACTGGAGCCGGACTATCCCGCCAGAGCGCCGATTGTGTTGGAAGGTGTCGGCAGCGAAACGCTCACCCGCTTGTTGCATACGGCTGGCCTGCTGCTGAATCAATATGAAACGGTGCGCGAATGGCTGGGCCCGCAAAGCGGTGGCCAGGGCAGCAACAGCTGGGTCCTGGCTCCCCAGGCCAGTCTCAACCGCCGACCGCTGCTCTGCAATGACCCCCATCTTGCCATTTCGCTGCCCGGCATTTGGTACGAAAATCATCTGACTTGTCCAGATTTTAACGCCAGCGGTGTTTCGCTCCCAGGGGAACCCGGGGTGATCATCGGGCATAATGACGACATTGCCTGGGGGGTGACTGCCTCCATGGTCGATGTGCAGGATCTGTACCTGGAGCGGCCCCATCCCGAAGACCCTACCCGCTTTGAGTACAATGGTGAGTGGGAACAGGCCGAGGTGATCGAAGAGACGATCCAAATTCGCCGCCGCGCGCCGCACACGGAGCGGGTGATCGTGACGCGCCATGGCCCAGTGCTCGATAGATTGGTGACGCGGCCCGATCTTGGCTTTCAGCCGGGCGAAGCCGAGCAACTTTCCATTGCGCTACGCTGGGCAGGCCGCGAACCGGGGCAAGTGGTGCGCTCGCTCTTGCGCCTCAACACGGCGCGCGATTGGGAGAGCTTCTGCGCGGCTCTCAGCGGCTGGTCCGGCTCGGTGCAGAACTTCACCTTCGCCGATGCGCGCGGCAATATTGGCTATCTGTTAGCGGGGAAGGTCCCCAACCGCGCGCAAAATCTTGGTCTCCTCCCCGCGCCCGGTTGGACGGATCAATACGAGTGGCAAGGCTTTGTGCCCCCGGAAGAGTTACCGCGCCTCTACAACCCACCGTCGGGACGGATTGTGGTCGCCAATAACAAATTGGTTGGGGATGATTACCCCTATTTCCTCGGCGCGGAATTTGATCCGGGTTGGCGCGCCTGGCGGATCGAAGAGCGGCTGCTGGAGAAAGATCGCCATACCATCCGCGATATGGAGGAGATGCAACTCGATACCTACAGCACCTTTGCTCGCCAACTCACGCCGTGGCTGATTCTGATCAACAGTGAGGATCCGTGGGAAAAGGTGGCTCTGCAGGCGTTGCGTAAGTGGAATTTCCGCATGGATGCCGAGAGCGAAGCGCCGACAATTTTCCATTATTACCTGACCACACTGCTGGAAATGATCTTTGGCGACAAACTTGGCTCAGCCAAAACTGGCTATTATGGCATTGGCACCGACCCGCTCTTCCCGATCAATGGATTCTATTTGCAGGCGAGCGCTCGCTTGCTCGAATTGCTCGACCAGCACGAACATTCGATCTGGTATATGGATGTGGCCACTGGCACGCAACGCACGCGCGATGAGCTATTGCAGGCCGCGCTCACTCGGGCCATGCGGCTGCTGCGTGAACATACGGGCGATGTCTCGCGCCAATGGAGCTGGGGGCGTCTCCACCAGCTGCGCCTGTCGCACCCATTGGGCAGCGTGCGTCTACTGCGCAATCTGTACAATCGTGGGCCATTTCCGATCGGTGGCGATCCCACAGCCCCGAATGCTGTGCGCCACGCCGTGCAACTGCCGCTGGGCCTGGTGCGGGTAACAGCCAGCTACCGGCAGATCTACGAAGTTGGCACGTGGGATCGAGCCCAGACTGTCACCACGGTTGGCCAGTCCGGCCATCCGCTCAGCCCTCATTTTGATGACCAGATCGTGCTCTGGCGCGAAGGGGTTTATCATGCCTCGCCGTGGAGTGAGGAGGCCGTGCACAAAGCCACAGCCTATCACATGACGTTGAAACCGACTGCTTAAACCATAAAAAAACCGTGATGCGTGAACTTCAACAGTCACGCATCACGGTTTATACAGGCCAGTTCACCTAACGAATCTGGTGTCTGTTACTGCTTGATCAGCTCTAACTCGATGTCGATGGCAACTTCCTCGCTGACCAGCACCCCACCGGTTTCGAGGGCCACATTCCACTCCAGCCCCCAATCCTTGCGGTTGATCTTGGTGCGAGCTTCAAAGCCCAGGTTTTCGGTGCCCCACGGGCTTTGGGCCCGGCCATTAAATTCCACATCCAGCACAACCGGTCGGCTGATGCCGCGGATGGTCAGATCGCCATGCAGCTTGGCCCGGTCATCCCCCTTGACTTCAACCTGGGTGCTCTTGAAGGTCAGGTAGGGGTGGTTCTCTGCATCAAAGAAGTCCGCTGAACGCAGATGCTCATCGCGCTTCTCGTCGCGCGTGTTGATGCTTGCTGCTTCGATCTGAATGTCGACCTTGGTCGCCGCGGGATTCGCTTCGTCCAATTCAATGGTGCCCGAGAATTTTTCAAACTCTCCCCGAGTTTTGGAGAGCATCATATGGCGGACCGAGAAGAGCACGTGCGAGTGAGAAGTATCGATTTGGTATCCCATGATAAACTGAACTTCCTTTCTGATGACCGGGTTCGGATAGGTGAACCGGTATTGACAATTGTACTGTTTGGCGTTAAAATCAAAACAATAGTTGCTGATGCAAAAATTGTTTACGCAATCATTGTATGGCTTATAATTGACTTAGCAATAATTGCTTATGCAAGTATTCTAGCGTAAAGGATTTTGTTTGTCAAATCAGGAAAAGGAGGAAATTCAAATGATCGCTCATGAAGTGAGTGAGCAATCCGCACGCCATGCCGTTTGGCACGCGTATCTACAAATACATGCCGCAGTAATTCAATTATTAGAGCAAACATTACTGGCCGAGCAGGATCTGCCTTTACTCTGGTACAATACGCTGGAGCGACTGGCAAAAGCCGATGGTGGGATGCTGCGCCTGCAAGAACTGGCCGATGACATCAACCTGAGCCAGAGCGGATTGACCCGTCTGTTGGATCGGATGGTGGAGGGCGGCCTGATTGAGCGCCAGCCCTGCCCCAAAGATCGGCGTGGCCTCTATGCCGTGCTTACCCCGCTCGGCAATGAGCGGCTGCAAGCCGCGCTGCCAGTCTATCAGCGTGTGCTGGATGAGCATTTTCTGCGTTATCTGAGTTGTGATGAAGTCAATGCACTCAACAAGGTTTTTGCCAATATTGTGCAGCACGAAATTGTACAGAAAGTGAGCTGGGATGAGCCAATTGCCACCCACCGAAGCCCGCAACCCGCTGAGTGAACAACTCGACAATCTGCCCACGCTGGAACTGTTGCGGCTGATCAACCGGCTGGATGCGACTATCCCCCTGGTGATCGCCGAAGCTTTACCGCAGATCGCGGCCACGGTCGAGCAAGCCACCGCGACGCTGCAAGCTGGCGGGCGTCTCTTTTATCAAGGTGCAGGCACGAGTGGGCGTCTGGCCGTGCTGGATGCAGTCGAACTTTTGCCAACCTTTAGCCTGCCCCCCGGCGTGGTGATCCCGCTCCTGGCCGGTGGGGAACGGGCCCTGGTACGGTCGGTTGAAGGGGCCGAGGACGATGAGGCGCTGGGGCGTTCTGATCTGGCCGCGCACGACTTTAGCGGGCAGGATATGCTGATCGGCCTGGCCGCGAGCGGGCGCACGCCTTATGTGGTGGGTGGGCTACACTACGCCGCCGAACTGGGCGCGCCTGCCGTGGCGATTGTGTGTAATCCCCACTCGGCCATGGCCGCGGCCGCGCCACTCACCATTGAATTGGTGACTGGCCCCGAAGTGTTGACGGGCAGCACGCGGATGCGGGCAGGCACCGCGCAAAAGCTGGTGCTGAATATGATCAGCACCAGTGTCATGGTGAAATTGGGCAAAGTGTATGGCAATCTGATGGTTGATGTGCAACCGACCAACCAGAAGTTGCGCGCCCGCGCGCTGCGGATTGTGGTAGAGAGCACGGGTGTGGCTGCGGAGACGGCGCAAACGCTGCTCGACCAGGCGGATTGGCAAGTCAAGACCGCGGTGGTCATGGCCCTTACCGGGCAGGACGCGGCCACGGCAAACGCACAACTCGCCGCCAATCAGGGCCGGGTACGCAGCGCAATTGCGGGGTGAATTACCGTTAGAAGCCAGGCTTCTCGCAGAAGCCCGGCTTCTTGATCATACACCTATGTTCGCCCTTGCAGGCCGCCATGGCGCCCAGGGCGCAACAATACGTAGATCGTATCGTCTTCGATTTCCACCGGGTAGAGCAACAAACGGCGTTTGTCAACCAGACAAAGCCCGGTGAGCAAATCAAACTCCCACTGGTGCCACGGACAGGCCAGAATTTCGCCTTCGCGTCCCCAGATATATTCCCCCGGTTGCGACTCGAGCGTGGTACCGCGCACTTGCCCACGACAGACCGGGGCCAATTCATGCGGGCAGACATTGAGCACCGCGCGATAATTGCCCTTCACATTAAACAAGCCAATCGAACGACCGTCGATCTCAACGATTTTGTGCGTGTCGGGCGGTAGCTCATCCACCTTGGCCGCGGCCCACCGCTGATACCCCAGATTTTTGCGTCCCATAGCTTGCCTCTATGCCAGCACCGGTTCGGGGATCGGTAGTTTGTAGAGCGCCGAGGCATTGTACCCCATCACCTCAGGGCGGATCGCCTCGGGGATCAAGCGGGCGGCAAAATCCGGCGTGTCTCCATCCCAGTGTGGATAATCGGTCGAGAACATCAACATGCGTTTGGCGTCAAACATGCTCAACATGGTGTGCAGATGGTCGAGATTCTCCGGCTCTTCGATCGGCTGGGTGGTGACCAGGACATGCTCGGTGATATATTCACTCGGCGGGCGCTTGAGCCAGGGCGTGGTCATGCGCAGGGCCTTCCAATTCTTGTCAAAGCGCCACATGATCGGCGGAAGCCAGGAGACGCCACCTTCGATCAGCACAAATTTCAGCGTGGGGAATTTGATGAAGACCCCTTCAACCACCATGCTGACCACATGGCCGATGTAGCTCTGTACCAGATCCGTATGCCATTCCAGGTAGCTGCTGGGGTAGCCAACGGCCATGGGCGCGCCCGACATGCCCACCCCTTCGGTGCCGGGATGGATCGCAATCGGCAGATCGTACTCCGCGGCTGCGGCGTAGATCGGGTGGAAGAAGCGCTGACCGTATGGGATGCGCGAGGCACTGGGCATCAGCACTTGCACCACCCCGGGGTGATTGCCCAGGCGGTGGATCTCGCGTACAGCCAATTCTGGCTCGTTGGGATAGACGACGATCGACGTGCGGTAGCGAGGATCACTCGCCAGCCAATCTTCGACCATGATGTCATTGATTGCCGAGATCATCGCTGAGGCATAATCGGCTTCGGGCGAGAGCCCAAAGTGCATACTGCTCCCCGGGTTGAGGATGCCGTAATCAATCCCATATTCGTCGAGCAGATGCTTGCTCGTGGCGCTGGGCACCGTCTCAATGCGGGTGCCATCTTCCAAAACGGCATCGCCCCGGTTCACACCACCGGGATTCCAGTAGCCCATTGACCCCGAAGCACGATTGCCGCTCGCAAAGCGTGTCCGCCAGGGTTCTGGCAAAAAGTCCAACAGCCGTTGATTGACAACACCTGGATGAATATCCGTGTCTACGATTGGGTACTCAGGTTTCATGGTAATATCTTGTTCACTTTCTGAATCGAACAGGCAAATACTCCCAAAAACAGGCAAATACTCCCAAAAATAAAGCGTAAGGCTTCCAGACCTTAGAAGCCTACCCTGAAATGATGGCGGTGGCTGAATCTGCCCCGACCCGCTACGGAGGGTGCAGAATTTCAGGCTTAGGACAGAAACCAGGACTTCCTGAAAACAGTTTACACATTTTTGCCAAAAACGGAAACACCAATGGCCGGGCTCTTGAGAAACCCTGACCAGGCAGGATAGCGATTGACAGAGTTTGGTCGGGCGTGATAGACTTTTGTCACGATAGACGCAGTAGGCTGCCTCGGAAACTTCAACTCTGATCTGGCTAGCGTTGCTTAGATGATAAACAGCATCAGCGAGTAACGGCAAGAGGCGCTTCACACATTGTGGCAGCGATATACCTTCACCTTCTTGAATTCACAAGCTTTAATTGATAAGTGCCTTCGGCCAGGACAACAATTTCATTCCAGACAGTTATCAGTGTAGTTCCACTGGTCATCCACCGCGTTGAGTATTCTTAACCATTGCGATTGAAAGAGGAGAAAAAAATGCGATCCAATTCTTTGGCCCAGCTGCCGCTGAGCCGTCGAGCATTTTTGCGCAGTTCTGCATTTGGCGTGGGGGCACTTGCGCTTGCCGCTTGTGCTGTCCCTGCAGCGGCCCCGGGAGATACCGCAGCAAGTGGTGGGGATGCCGCCCCTGCTGACGAAGTAACCACCATCTCCTTCCTCACCCAGGGTGACGCCACGTCGGAATTGCGTTATCTGCCGATCCAAGAGATGTACGCCGATGTGGATCCGTCGGTCGAGATTTCGTTTGTCTGGCACCCGGGTGGCGCTATCGAAATCCAACAGAAGCTGCTCACGATGATCGCCGGTGGTGAATCGCCGGATGTCTACTGGACGCATACCTACATCAACCCGGGTTTGGCCAAGCGCAATGTACCGTTGGCCCTGGCCGATCTCTTCGCCAGCGACACCAGCTGGAGCCCCGAGGATTACTTCCCGGCCTCGATTGCAGATTTCACGGTCAATGGCAATCTCTACGCCATGCCGCGCGAATCCACCAGCACGGTGATGATCTACAATAAGACGCTGATCGAGGAAGCTGGCGGGACTTTACCGGCGGAAGGCTGGACCTGGGATGACTTTGTTGAGCTGGCCCGGGCCACCACCAGTGGCGAAGGTGCTGGCAAGATCTACGGTGTGGCCAACTTCAACGCCAATGCCAACACCTTTGTGCGGGTCTGGCAAAAGGGTGGCGATGTGCTGAACGAAGACCGCACCGAGTTCATTATGAACAATGAAGCTGGCGTGGCCGCGGTGCAATCGATCGCCGATCTGATCCGCGAAGGTCTGCACGTGACCGGCGCCGAATTGGCCGGCCGCCCTTACGCCGAAGTCTTCCTGACCGGCACAATTGCCATGTTCCCTCAACACTCGGTCTTTACCTCGATTCTGCCTGCTGAGTTCGAATTTGATATTGCGCCAATGCCCAACAATAGTGATGAGGCATTGACAACGCGCGTCGCTTCGGCTGGCCATAGCATCTACAGTGGTACCGAAAAGGTCGAGGCCGCGTGGTCATGGCTGCGCATGGTGGAGAGCGAACAGGCTTTCACCCACCTGGCTGAAACCGGCCTGAGCGTGCCTGCGCACCGCGCGGTGGCTGAAGGCCCGGCTCACCTGGACCCAGAGTTGCCCCCGGCCTCGAAGCACATCTTCCTGGATGGGTTGAATTATGGTCGCCCCGAACCGGTCGCCGGTGACTGGATCGGCGTCCACCGCGAGATCACCACTGCCCTGGAAGGCGTCTATGGCATAAGCGCAGCCGACCCGAAGACTGCATTGGATGGCATTGTGGATCTGGTCAACGACCTGATCGCCTCCGAACCGACATCGTAATTTGCCCGAGCGGTTGGGGCATTGTTCCAACCGCTCTGAGTACCCTTTTTTGGAATCAATATGGCGACTGCACAACCTGCGCGGCAACAGCGCTCGCTTCTCTGGCGTGAACAGATCGATGGCTACCTTTTCATCCTCCCCTGGTTGATTGGCTTTTTTGTCTTTGTGGCGGGCCCGATGGTGGCCTCGTTTGTGATTAGTTTTATGCGCTGGGAGATTGTGACGCCGCCAAGCTGGATCGGGCCTACGCAATATGTACGGCTTTTTCAGGATTCTCGCTTTTATTTGTCACTCTACAACACGGCCTACTATGTCTTTATTGGTGTCCCCTTGCACCTCTTATTGGCCCTCCTCGCGGCGATGGCGATGAATCTCAACTTGCGGGGGATTCGCATCTACCGAACTATCTATTTTATCCCCAGCATTACGCCTTTGGTGGCCAGCTCGCTGCTCTGGCTCTGGATCTTCAACCCTGAATTTGGCCTGGCCAATGCCGCGCTCAATGCGCTGGGACTGCCTTCGCTCTACTGGTTGCAAGACCCGAAGTTGGCGAAAGCATCCTTCATCATCATGAGCTTCTGGAATATCGGCGGGCAGATGGTGATCTTGCTGGCCGGCCTGAAGGGAATTCCGACCTCGCTGTACGAAGCAGCGGCGATCGATGGTGCAGGAGGACGAGCGTCGTTCTGGCACATCACCTTGCCCATGCTATCCCCGGCGATCTTCTTCAACTTGATCCTGGCGATCATCGGTGCGTTCCAGGTCTTCACCCAGAGCTACATCATCACCGCTGGTGGGCCGGAAAATGCCACACTCTTTTATGTGCTCTACCTCTATCGCATGGCCTTTGAAAATTTCCAGATGGGCTATGCTTCGGCCCTGGCCTGGGTTTTGTTTGTGATTATTCTGGTTTTCACCTTTGTCCAATTTTGGCTGTCAGAGCGTTGGGTCTTTTATGAAGGCTCGGTACGTAACTGAGGCAGAAGTTATGGCTGCTCCTGCTGCCGGTGAAGCTTGCGATTCGATTGAAGTTGATTGCTTTTTGGATAGAACAATATGACGGTACAGAGTTCGCTCGACCAAGCCACCCCGATAGCCTCTTCAAAACCCCGCTCTACCCGGCGTGGCTCATCCTGGTTAATTGACCTGGCTTGGCATCTGCTTCTCAGCTTTTTTGGCCTTCTGCTGCTCGCCCCCATGTTATGGCTGCTCTCAACGTCGTTCAAAGAGCAGAGCGATATTTTCACCCTGCCGCCCCAGTGGATCCCCGACCCGATTCGCTGGCAAAATTTCCCCGAGGCCCTGTCTGCCCAGCCCTTTGGGCGCTATTTCTACAATACGATGCTTGTCACCGTGTTGGCAACTGTAGGCACCGTCCTGACGGCTTCAATGGCGGCCTTTGCCTTTGCCCGCTTACGGTTTCCGCTGCGTGGTTTCTGGTTCGGTGTTGTCATTTCTACCTTGATGCTGCCCAGCATCGTCACGATGATCCCGACCTTCATTCTTTTTCGTTGGCTCAAATGGATCGATACGCTCTACCCATTGATCGTGCCATTCTGGTTCGGCGGTGGCGCGTTCAATATCTTTTTGTTGCGCCAATTTTTCCTGACCCTTCCCTTGGAACTGGATGAAGCCGCGCGTATTGATGGTGCCAACAACTATCGCATCTACTGGCAGATCATTCTGCCGCTGGCAAAACCGGCGCTGATCACGGTGATCATCTTTAGCATCATCAATCACTGGAACGAGTTTGTCATGCCGTTGATCTACCTGCATAGTACCGATAACTGGACAATGGCGATTGGTTTGCAGGGCTTCAAGGGCCTGTACGCAACCCAATGGCACTGGCTGATGGCCGCCTCCACCATGATGGTGCTGCCGCTGATCATCCTATTCTTCAGCGCCCAACGCTATTATCTGGAAGGCATCCAGATGTCGGGCATTGCTGGCCGCTGAGCCACCAATCACAGAGAATAAAAAAAGTGCAGCCCCAGGGCTGCACTTTTTGATTACACGCTCCGGTAACCGATTAGCGCGAATAGAATTCAATCACGAGTGGCAATTCGCAGATCACCGGGATCTCGTCACGTTCGGGTAAGCGGGTCAACTGCGCAGACAAGTTGTTCTTGTCCAAAGTGACATAGGTCGGCGGGTTCGCATTGGAGACCGCCTCAATGACCAACGGCAGTTGCTGGCTGCGTGTCTTCAGGGTCACAGAATCACTCGGGCGCAACTCGTAGGCAGGCAGATCGACGCGGCGGCCATTGACCAGCACGTGCCCATGGCTGACCAACTGGCGGGCAGCATAGATCGTCGGGGCCAGACCCGCGCGCAACACAAACGCGTCGAGGCGCGTCTCCAGGATCTGCAACAGGGTATTACCCGTCACCCCTTTTTTGCGCACAGCACGATCCACATAGTTGCGCATTTGGCGCTCATGGATGTTGTATTGCGAGCGCAAGCGTTGCTTTTCCAACAACTGCTTGGCGTAGTCTGAAACTTTGCGCCGCATGGTTTTGGCTTGCCCATGTTCACCAGGCGGGTTGGACTTCTTGTCCATCACTCGGGCAGCTTTGGCTGTCAAAGGAATACCCAGTTTGCGAGATAATCTCACCTTGGGACCAGTATACTTCATTGATTTTCCTCCAAATGAATCTCGAAAATTTGTGCTTATTGTAACACGACAATGCTATTTTGTGTAACCAGCAAGAGGCTGGTTGACATTTTTGCAAATTCAGCCGATTTGAGCGCAAGTCCACCCGCCTGTTGCACCTGCATAGTGTGAAATCAACTGCGGTTTACCTTGCGTTCTGGGCGCTCCTTCGGTATGCTTAGCAACGTTCATCCCGCAATGGGTAGCCGCTGGACTCTGCTGATGGCTCAACGTTCACTTGTATACGTATGTCCCGTTCACAGATTGTTGATCAGCACTATCGTTTACAAAGTGCCGACTTGCAGGGTGTTCCAGTGCAAGCCATGATCACGGCTGTCTCTTTTCAAGGGCTGGAAGAGCTGGCCCCGATCTTACATCTGGCAGATGGCTCGTTCAAGCGCCTGGCCCTCACCCCCGAACAACGCCAGGCTTTGATCCGTGTGACCCAGAGTACCTTCTGCGCCGATTGGGTGGGGTGCCAGATCGAGCTGCAACCCAGTGTTGAACAAGGACATGCCAGGCTATTGATCGTTGTCCCTGGGTCGCCCCGCCTGCGTTACCGGCCGCTCCTGCGCATGGGTAGCATGGTCTCGATCCTCAGCCGGGCCATTTGGCCCCTGTTGTTGGTGGGCCTTGTCCTGTTGATCGTTTTCTTGCTCGAACGTTCCGAAACCCTGTTTGAGCAGATTCTGTCACTCTTCCCCTGAATTACACCGTTGTTGCTTACCAGGGACTCTGTTTCCCGACAGGGTCGGAACAACAACGTTATACTTTACCAAGATTCTGCCAATTATGGAAATTTTGCGCTGGCTAATTCACTATGACTGAACGAGATGACTTTGAAATTCTGCCAGAATCCCCTGCGCCCAGACGCTCTGGGCTAGGCACTGGCACCTGGATCATTCTGCTGGTATCGGCGACCTTGGTCGCGTTTTCCATCGGGTTGGCCGTCGGCACCATGAGCAGCCGCTTTGGCGGCGACACGCCCGTGACCTTGCCCACACCCGCGGCAACAGTGGCGAATGAAGCGCCGCTGATCCCTGTGGAGACGCTCACCCCCGAATCGATCACCCCGACCAGTGTGGCGACACCCACGCTGACCATCACGCCGACCCCTTCGCCCTCACCAACCGCGGCTTGTAGCGTGCCAGTTGATGGCGAATTTGCGAATGGGTATGATCAGGCCTTGTTGGGGTGTGCAACCGCTGGGGCCGCGATCCAATGGTCGGCCTGGGAACCGTTTGAACGCGGGGCCATGTTCTGGCGCAGCGACACCGATCAAGCCTATGCGTTCTTCAGCGATGGAGCCTGGCTCCCGGTGCAACAGGGCTGGGATGGTCAGGATATCCCCTCGCGGGGTGAGCCACCCGCCGGGCTGCAAGCGCCGATCCGCGGCTTTGGCTTTGCCTGGGCCACCCGCGACGAATTGTTCACCCGCCTTGGTTGGGCTACCAACACCGAGCAAGGCTTCTGTGCGCTGATCCAACCCTTTGAGCGCGGCTTTCTGTTGGCGAGCAGTACGGTGGAATTCTGTCGAGACACCCTCTATAACACAGCCCGTGAACCCGGCTGGACGCCGCTGCATTTTGCGGTGCTGACCGATGGGCGTTGGCAGAATCTACCGCCAAATTAGGGTCATTCAATCGATTGTTCAACAGTTCACTGGAATTAAGCCGTTGCCAACGGCAGACGGGGAGATCAGGAAACAGGTAGCGGATACCTGTTTTCTGATCTCCTGGCTACGAACCTTCCCCAGCTTATCTACCCATCTCCCCACTACTGGCTTGTGTTTTATGATGCAAGCTGGTGGGTGATGATGCCATTTCAATCGCTTTTTTTCCTCGCGCAACAACAGGAGGCATTCAATGACGGTAGACCATAAACAGGCAGCATTGGACTATCACAAAAATGATCGTCCGGGTAAATTGAAGATTGTTGCCACCAAGCCCATGGAGACGCAGGCTGATCTCTCCCTGGCTTATTCGCCCGGTGTGGCCCATCCCGTGTTAGAAATCGCCAAGGAACCGGCGTTGGCTTATGAATACACGTCAAAAGGCAACCTGGTCGCGGTGATCAGCAATGGGACCGCGATCCTGGGGTTGGGGAACCGCGGCGCGTTGGCCTCCAAACCGGTGATGGAAGGCAAGGCTGTCCTCTTCAAACGCTTCGCCGATGTGGATGTCTTTGACATCGAAGTGGATACCAAAGATGAGAAAGAGTTGGTGCGGTTCGTCCAGATGATCGCGCCCACCTTTGGCGGCGTCAATTTGGAAGACATCAAAGCCCCCGAATGTTTTTACATCGAACAGGAGCTGCAACGTACCTGCGACATTCCCGTCTTTCACGATGACCAACATGGGACCGCCATCATCTCTGGGGCCGGTCTGATCAACGCCCTCGAATTGATTGGCAAGCAGATTCAAGATGTGAAGATTGTGATCAACGGGGCCGGGGCTGCGGGGATTGCCTGCGCTGAATTTTATGTGGCGCTCGGTGCCGACAAAGAAAAGATTGTGATGTGTGATACGCGCGGGGTGATCTACGAAGGTCGCCTTGAAGGCATGAACGAATACAAATTGCCCTGGGCCAACGAGACCGATGAGCGCACCCTGGGAGATGCGCTGAATGGGGCCGATGTCTTTATTGGGCTCTCGAGTGCGGATTGTGTGACGCGGGCCATGGTGCAAAGCATGGGTGACCAGCCGATCATCTTCGCGATGGCAAATCCGGACCCCGAAATCACCTACGAGGAGGCCAAAGCTGCCCGCCCCGACATTATTTTTGGCACGGGCCGCAGCGATTACCCCAATCAGGTCAACAATGTGCTGGGCTTCCCTTTCATCTTCCGGGGCGCGCTCGACGTGCAAGCACGGCGCATCAACATGGAGATGAAGATCGCGGCTGCCCGGGCGCTGGCTGCACTCGCCAAAGAAGATGTGCCCGACAGCGTGCTGCGCGCCTATGGCTTAGATATTTTGCACTTCAGCGCGGAATATGTGATCCCAAAACCGCTCGATCCACGGGTGCTGATGTGGGTTGCCCCTGCTGTGGCCAAAGCGGCTATGGAGAGCGGTGTTGCCCGGCGGACGATCGACCTGGTCGAATATGAGGATGAGCTGGCTGCTCGCCTCGGCAAGAGCGTCCAGGTGATGCGCACCATGGAGAGCAAAGCGCGCCAGAACCCCAAGCGGGTTGTCTTTGCCGAAGGCGAACACCCCAAAATTGTGCGCGCGGCCTATGCTGCCGAAACCCAGGGCATTGCGCATCCGATTTTGCTGGGCCGCCCTGAACAGATTACCGAACAATGTCGCTTGTTGGGTCTCCCCTACACCCCCACTGTGGTTGACCCAAATGCGAGTGATCAGCGTGCCGTCTACGCCGAGACCTTTTATGCTCGCCGCCAGCGTAAAGGGATCACGCAGACGTTGGCAAATGAAATCATGCGCCAGGCCAACTATTTTGGGCCGATGATGGTTGAGCATGGCGAGGCCGATGCCTTCATCTCCGGCCTGACCTACAACTATCCCGAGGTGTTGCGTCCGGCATTGCAAGCGGTCGGTGCACAAGCCAATGGCTATGTCTCCGGCGTCTATCTGATGGTGGTGCAGAACAAACTCTATTTCTTCACCGACGCCACCGTGATCATCGAGCCCAATGCCGAGCAATTGGCCGCGATCGCGCTGAACGCCGCGGAGCTGGCCGAACAGTTTGATGTCACACCGCGCATCGCCATGCTGAGTTTTTCCAATTTTGGTAGTACGCCGCACGAACAATCGAGCAAGGTGCGCAAAGCCACCGAACTGGTCAAGACGCAGCGCCCGGATCTGCAGATCGATGGCGAAATGCAGGCCGATCTCGCGGTGGTGCCCGAGTTGATGAAGCGCCACTATCCCTTCAGCCAGGTGAGCGACGCCAATGTGCTGGTCTTCCCCGATCTGGCTTCGGCGAATACAGCCTACAAATTGCTGAATCGGTTGGGGGGGGCTGAGGCCATTGGCCCCATTCTGGTTGGGATGGGCAAACCGGTGCACGTCTTGCAGACCGGCGCGGATGTGCTCGATATCATCAATGTCACCACGCTGGCTGTGGTAGACGCTCAATTCCAGAATAACGACTGATCTTGGGCCGGCAGTCAGGCTTCTGCCAGGAGCCTGACTGCCAGCGTGAAGAGGAAACTTTACGAAGATAGATGCTACTTAGCCCAGCAGTGCGTTTTGCTCGGCCCTCGTCCGGTTCAATAAGTCCTGCACCTTAACCGGCTGACCACTGCGGCTGCTCTCGATGGCCGCAAAGATCAGCGCTACCGATTGCAGATTGGCCTCAATGTTGGTCTCCATCGCGGGGCCACCTGCCAGCCAGTGCACAAACAGCTCGACCAGCCAGGTGTTGGCCCACTTCGTCTGCTCGATCAGCGCGACCGTCTCGCCCTCGCCTTCCTGTTTGTAGATCCGCCCACCGCTGTAGGGAAATTGCTCGACATGGCGGTGATCGAGGATCAAGGTGGCCCCTTCACATTCGGCGCGCACATATTCTTGTGTCCAGCCGTTGAGCCCCACCGCGTTGGTTTTGGCTCCCTCATAAAAGGCCCGCACCCCATTCTCAAAGTGCATGGTGACCAGCCCTTGCGAATCACCGCCGTACTGGCCCCAGCGTGGGTTCCAACTTTGCGCGTAGAGCGTGTCGCACGGCGCGTCAGCCAGGTCGGCCAGAATATCCAAATGATGCACCGCGCCTTCGATCATCAGCGCGTCGGGCATGGTGTGGCGAAAGGCCGCGCCCCAATCGCCAAAATTGCGCATGTTGCACGTGAACCGGCAGATCAGATAATCCAGCGCGCCATGTTGACCCGAGCGCAAGGCCTGGCGCAGGGTTGTCTTGTCTTGATCAAAGCGATGGCTCATGGTGACGCCCATCTTTTTGCCCGCACGTTTGACCTTTTCGGCGATGCGCACCGAACCTGCCAGTGTATCGGCGATCGGCTTCTCCGACAAAATATGTAGATCGTGCGTCAGGGCGAGATCCACCACCGCTTCGTGATAGGCCGGGGGCGTGACGATGATGGCAAAGTCTGCCGGGTTTTCGGCAAAAGCCTGCGCCATATCGGTGTAACATTTCTCGGGCGGCAAGCCAAGATGCTCCTGGGCATTGAGCAGCGCGGCTGGGTTGACATCCATCGCCGCGACGACCTCTACCAAGCCATCGGCGATGTTCGGCGGTAAGAAGCGGGCGCACCAGGCACGGCCTTGGCCACCGGTACCAATCAGGATCGCTTTGTACGACATCATTGCTCCTCGGTTCCTTTAAGGGTTGGACAGCTCAATAGATGGCTCAAATTGCCCAATTTGATACTCCTTCGTCTCGGCCAGGGGAGCTAGCGGTGCGAGACTTGTGGTTTCATAGGGCAACAACAGCACGGTGTATGGTCCATTGTCCAGTGGCGGGGTTTCCAGCTCCAAAAAAAGACGGCTGGCTTCCGGTGTGCGCCACTTGGGAGCAAGCTCACCCAGATCACTCCATAACTCGCTGTCAACCTGACCCACCGAGTTGCCCGTGGCATCGAGCAGGCGCAACGAGACCGAAAGCGAATCTGCGTACGGTTGCTCGCTGGCCCACTGTACTTCAGCCAGGATTGGCGGCGGTTGTGAAGTCGCGGGCTCGCTTGGCGCGCGCACAAAGAGATTGACCTCTTGAATGGTCAACCCGCCCGCATAATGATGCAAGGTGGCAAAGCGATAGGGATGTACCGGCTCCCCGCGCAATTGATAGTGTTCAAGCTGAAAGGTGTTTTCCGTCTCCTCATCCACCTTCGCGTAGCCAAATAGATTTAGCTCGCCTTCGATGGCACGTTGTGGGTCGGCGCTGAGGTGCATCCCGGCCAGCCATTTGACCAGCGCAACCTGCTCATAGTCCAGGGCCGGCGGATCGAAGGGCACGGTTGCGGCATAATAGTTGTTGCTGCCATGGGCAAGATAATCGATTGTCCAGTGGTGGCCCGGCTCAAATTCGCGCCAATCCGCGGAAAGGGGCAGGATGAACATCGTCTCGGGGTCTTCGACGACCTTGCGCGCGATGCGGGTCATGTCGGCGTCGAATTGTTCGTACGTTTCGCGGGCCTGGCCCCAGCGTTGATAATCGAGCCAGGATTGGCCGCCGTCATAGAGCCACAGCACAAGCGCCAGGCCACCGATCAGCCAGGGTTTTCCGCTGCGTTGGCTGAGCCAGCCTAACGCGCCACCGGCCAGCAGAAACGTCGGCGCGGCCAGCTCGATCACGCGGAGATGATCGGGCGAGGCTGGGTTGTTGGAAACGGCCAGAACGCCCGGCCAGATCAGAATCAGCCCTGTCCACAGCAAGGTTCGGGTTGCTGGTTGCCGCCAGCCGAACACAACCATCCCCCAAAAAAGAAGCGCAAGCGGCCAGGCAACCGGCGACCGCAGCGGCCAGTTGTGGATCCAAAGTGGGTCGCCGCGCACGCCAAACATCGCTACATGATCGAGAATTTGCTGCCAAAGTAAACGCCACGGCTCAGACCGCCCAAAGAGCCAGGCATCCCGAATCCGTTCTGTGCCTGCATCCGGGTCGCTGAGAATGGCGAGCCCCAGCGGCAGCACGAGGATCGCGGCAACGAATCCGCCCCCCAGCAGGCCGCGCCGATCGAGGTGCTGGCGCCAATCCCACGCCAGGACGAGCGCCAGAAATGGGATAAAGCGCGCCGCGGTATAGGTGTATTGGGTCAAGGCGAGTAACCCGCCAGCCAGCAGATAGGGGGCCAGGTCGCGGCGGTCGCGGCAGTGCCAGAAGCTGAGCAGCCAGAGTGGTAAGAGGACGGGCAGCGCGTTGGCGCGATAGCCGATGCGGCTGAGGCTCAATGTCCAGAACGTGACAGCGATCACCCCCGCGGCAAAGAGCGCGGGCCACGGCCCGAGCAGGCGACGACCGAGCGCAAAGGTGGCGGCTACGGCCAGGACGCCGAGCATCGCCGCGGGCAGGCGCACCGCCCAGAGGCTGTGTTCCAATACGCGCACAAACGCGGCCACCAGATAAGTAAAGAGTGGTTCATGCCCATTGGCGGTGGGGAAAAAAACAAAGAGGCGCCCCTCCCAGACCCCAAGCGCATCCAACCCGTGCGCGGCCTCGTCGTAATAGAGCCCCGGGGGAATTTCGGTCAGACGGTAAACTCGCAAAAAAAAGGCCAGCAAAAGCAATGCTAGCAGACCCACTCGCCAGGAGATTTTCATGCGCATGGCCAATCGATGGTATGGTTCAGACTCGATGCCCAATTTCGTGGGCAATCGGTTGATCTTACCGCGTTTGTGCTAAAATTGCATCTTTCGAGGAATTGGACAACCGCTTAAGTCTGCTACACGTTCATGGGCAAGGGAGGAAGCATGGACCTGGTGCGCTGTAGTTGGAGCGGGAGCGATCCGCTCTACCAGCAATATCACGACGAGGAGTGGGGCGTGCCGGCCCACGATGATCGCCACCTGTTCGAGATGCTCTGTCTGGAGGGTGCCCAAGCAGGGCTGAGTTGGATCACCATTCTGCGCAAACGGGCCGCGTACCGGGCCGCGTTCGACCAGTTTGATCCGGAACTTGTGGCTGGCTATGGTCAGGCCAAGGTGGCGGAGCTGCTGCAAGATGCTACGATTGTGCGCAACCGGCTGAAGATCGTAGCGTTTATCCGCAACGCGCAGCGCTTTTTGCATACCCAAGCGGAATTTGGCACCTTTGACGCCTACCTGTGGCGCTTTGTCGATGGCGCGCCGCTTATCAATCGCTGGCAAACATGGCGCGATGTCCCGGCATACACGCCCCTGTCACAAAAGCTCAGCAAGGATCTCAAACGGCGCGGCTTCACCTTTGTGGGCCCGACCATCTGCTATGCCTACATGCAGGCTGTGGGTCTGGTGAATGATCATCTTGTTGATTGTTTCCGCCACCCGGGCTAAGTGCTGACTAAAGCACAAAATCCTGGGGCAACCGCAGATTCCACCCGGCTATGGCCATAGAAACAAAAACAGGCAAACGAGCGGAGATGGCTTGTTTGCCTGCTTCTTTGATCGACCTGATCAGTTACGAGTAGAAGAGTTGCTCAAACGAAAATTCTTCATCGGTCGGGGCAGGCTCGGGGATGGTAAACTGACTGACCCGGGCAGGTGCTCCGGCATATTTGACCTGGTCGGCCAGTTCGCGCACCGGGCGCATGGTCGCGTTCGCTAGAGAGCTATGCGCACTTGAGACGGTATACGAAGTTGGTTCCCAATCGTGCTGGCTGAAGAGATCCACCCGAGTTGCTAATTTGCCATGGCGATTGACCGTATAAGCAACACAGGCCACGGTAGGTTGTAGCTGGCCATTGCTCGGCGTGGACGACACCGTCCACGCGGAAGCAGCCGCCTGCTGGGGCAATTGTGCATTCAAGAAGAGGCGGATGAAGTTACTGGGCGAGGGGAAACAACCCGCCGTGCGGACCAATGCCAAGGGACTGCCACTCGCTGTGCTCTGCGTATCGGCCACAGCGACAATTTGTTGGTAAGGATAGCGCCCCGAATAGATCGCCCGGATATGGAAGTGATTGTCATCGCGCAGCAATTCCATCAACGCTTGTTGCTGGTCGGGCAAGGTCAATTCCTGCGGTGGCTCGCCCTCTGCTGCCAGATGATCGCCAATCAACAAGCGGAATGTGGGTTTGAATTGGGGCAAGAGCAAACCGCCGCCAAACATCTGGCTGCTAAAGACCGACCAGAGTGGCAAATTATAGGCAGTGGGGCCCCACTGTTCCGCAGTCAGCAACAGGAAGGGTTCAGCACTTTGGGCTTTGGTGGCGGGGTCAAAAGCAATTTCGGCGACGTCCAGCCTGGCCCAGGGACGGGCAAGACTCAGGGCCGAAAGTTGGTGGGCAAATGTCTGCGTGATGGGGCTGCCATTGCCGTGGGGATGAACCAGCAAAAGGCACAGCGCCCGCCCTGCTTGTGTGATGTCAAAATCGGTGAGGGTTTGCTCCTCTACCGCCTGCGCCAGTTGCTGACGCAGCATTGCCAACTGGGGCGATGAAAGCCGCAGCCGGTCTCCTACACTTCCGATATCCACTTTGATCGCGGTCAGCGTAAGCATGTAAGACTCCTTTGTCTACATTTTTATCAATTGGGCTACCAGACTCGGCGATCCCTGGTAACCTAAGCGCGCAGGATTGGGCAGACCATTCTGCTCAACCCGATGAGAAGTCATCACAAAATCGGTTGCGGCTCGTGTATGTTTCACCACTAAAACCAGCGCACAACCAGCAGCGTATAGAAACTGTTGGATAGCTTCTGACACAAGTTTACCATGAGTAAGCCACTTTTCAAACTGACAACTTGCTGATCAATTCTGATATCTGGTCTGATATCTGGGCAGCGGATTCGCGTGGCAGGCGGATGGTTTGCTTGGTTGGGCGTACACTTTATGCTACACTCACCAGGCGCTTCCGCGTCTAGACACCAGTATTTGCCGACTGGTGTTTTTTCATGTACATCAAGTGAGTCGCGTTTCAGGAAAGCACAGAAACTGCCCGGAAATCCATAAAGGCTAAAGCTGACCCAGAGCGCTGGCTTTTCTGCTGTGGGTTTCCCTGAGGCGATTGTGCTATTGCGAGTTGATCTGCTGACAGTCATCAACCGTCCACCGTCCATCGTCCACCGTCATCTCTAGAGGAGTTGTATCATCGTGTCTACCTTGTCTGCTGCGCCGCTTGCCTTGCCCCTGCCCCATCTGGCCGAGCAATATCTGTTGGATCCTGCGATCACCTTTCTGAATCATGGCAGTTTTGGGGCACCACCCCGCCCAGTGTTTGAAGCATACCAGCGTTGGCAACGGGAAATTGAGGCCAACCCGGTCGGGTTTATTGGCCGACGTCTGCCCGATTTGCTGGCCGAAGCACGCGCCGCATTGGCCGCCTATATTGGGACACAGGCCGATAATCTTGCCTTTGTACCCAATGCGACACTCGGGATCAACATTGTCGTGCGCTCGCTCCAATTGGGGCCGGGCGACGAAGTGCTGGCGACCAATCACGAATACGGGGCGGTGAATAACACCTGGCGCTTTAATTGTGAAAAGACCGGTGCCACCTACATCAATCAGCCGATCCCGCTGCCGCTGGCTTCGCCCGAAGCCTTTGTCGAGGCGCTCTGGGCCGGTGTGACCGAACGCACAAAAGTGATCGCCATCAGCCATATCACATCGCCCACCGCGCTCTGCTTCCCGATCGATCTGGTCTGTCAGCGCGCCAAGGCTGAGGGCATTCTCACGGTGATCGATGGCGCGCACGCGCCCGGCCAAGTGGATCTACAATTGGAGCAGTGGGGAGTCGATTTTTATGTGGGGAATTGCCATAAATGGTTGAGCAGCGCGCGCGGGGCTGGTTTTCTCTATGCACGCCCCGACCGGCAGGATCTGCTGGAGCCATTGGTGGTCAGCCACGGCTGGAATCGGGCCAACAGCACCCAATCTAAATTTCTCGATTATTTTACCTGGACTGGCACGGATGATCCGTCGGCCTATTTGAGTGTGCCCGCGGCCATTGCCTTCCAGCAAGAAAATGATTGGGCGGCGGTGAAAGCGGCTTGTCACCAACTGGCGCAGGAAGCGCAAAGCCGTATCCTGGAGCTGTCGGACAGCGAGCCCCTCAGCCCCGACTCGATGTGGGTGCAATTGCGTTCGGTGCCCTTGCCTGGCCAGGCGGAAGAGTACAAGGCGCTATGGGACAACCATCAGATCGTCGTGCCAGTTCTGGAGTGGAATGGCCAAACAATGATCCGTCTGTCGATCCAAGCCTATAACACGCCACAACACATTGATCGGCTGTTGACCGCGCTGGAGGAGTGCATCAGCCAGCGCTAATAGGGCAGGAGCAGCTCACGGGCTACAACTTTGGCGCACTGGTGGTTGGGCGCACAAAGGTAGCCCTGAGCAGCGTTTGTTCGTGAACGGGTGATCACTGGACAAACACGCGGCCTTACTGAACGGTAACGACCACTTTACCGGGTGTGATTTCCTCGTTCTTAAATTTCATGGCTTCGTTGATCTCTGCCAGGGGAAAGGTGCGGCTCACAAAGACGGTGAGCTTCCCGGCATCCAGGAGTTCGGCGATCTGGTTCAACTCTTCCACGGTGGGTTGCGTAAAGGTTGTGTGGGCCTCGATCCCGCGGGCCTTGGCCTCTTCCTGAGGGGGATCACCGATGGTGGTCACGTAGCGCCCTCCTGGCTGGAGGATGGCCAGAGAGCGTTCCACCAGATCGCGGCCAACCAGATCGAGGACAACGTCCACATGCCCGACGACATCCTCAAATCGTTCGCCCATAGCATCGATCACCTGGTCGGTGCCGAGCTCGCGCAAGAAATTTCCCTTTTCGGCGATGTCGCTGCCGATCACATAGGCTCCGGCTTCTTTGGCCATTTGCACGGCAAAAGCGCCAATGCCACCGGCTGCCCCGTGGATCAAAACGCGCTCGCCCCGTTGCAATCTCGCCAGATTAAACAAAGTTTGCCAGGCACTCAACGCGGTCAGCGGTACAGCTGCCGCCTGTACATAATCCAATGATTGGGGCTTGCGCGCCACGCCACTCGCGTTGACAGCCGCGTACTCCGCAAAGGCCCCCCGTTGCAGGCTCATGCCATAGACCGCGTCACCGGGCTGGACATGGTTGATCGCGCTGCCGACGGCCACCACCTCACCGGCAAAATCGGTGCCCAGCGTCATTGGCACCTGATACATGGCCTGCATATGGCCAGCAGCAATGATGCCATCGATCGGGTTCACGGACGACGCGTGGACACGAACCAAGACTTCATCCTGGCCCGGGGTGGGCTGGGGAATCTCTTCAAGTTGTAGCGGCTGGTCCCACTGGTTGATTCGAGCGGCTTTCATTGCTTGTTCCTTTTTGTTGAAAATTACGCCATCCTACCAGACGCCACCCAGCGTGGTGGCAGCGAATCGCTCGCCCACACTGGGTGGCGTTTGTCTCGGGCCGTCACCTGTTCTGGCGGGCCTATCCTGAATATTTGCTCAGGTCTGGATAGTTCGTGATCTCCCATCCACCATCAACGACCAGGCTGGTGCCGGTCACGTAGGCAGCATCATCACTGGCCAGGTAGAGCGCGGGCGCAGCGATATCCTCCGGCGAGGCTGGCCGACCGAGGGGAATGCGATTGAGAAAGTCCTGTTTGAGCGGCTCGTTCTCGGTGAAGGAGGAGGTCAGCGGTGTGGCGACCAGGCCGGGCAGAATCGCGTTGACCCGAATCCCTTCGCCGCCAAGTTCCAGGGCCGCGTTCTTGGTGAACATTTCCACGCCCGCTTTTGCTGCGGCATAAGGGCTGCCACCCCACATAGGCACATGGGCATTGAGCGAAGAAATATTGACGATGGCGCCTCGCACGCCGCGCTCGCGCATCTGTCGGGCTTCGTGTTTGGTGCTGAGGAAGACGCCCTTCAGGACAAGGTCCACTGTCCAATCCCAGTCGGCTTCCGTCAGGTCGGTGATGGGGCCACCGCGGGCCGCGCCAGCGACGTTAAAGGCCACATCCAACCCCCCAAAGCGCTCGACCGCGGTCGCCACCATATTAGCAACAGCATCTTCGCGTGTGACATCTGCCACGACACCCGCCAGCTTGCCTGCAAACTCGGTTTCCATCTGCTTCAACTGCTCTGCATTGAGATCGGCTGCCACCACCGAGGCCCCCTCGGCCAGCAACCGCCGCGAGATTGCCGCCCCAATGCCAGAAGCGGCTCCGGTTACGACCGCCACCTTATTCGCAAATCTGCCTGGTACGATCTGGCCTGCGGATTGTGTTTTGTTTGTCATGTTCATCTGCTCCTTTCTGGTTTAACAGTCGGATTGACTTGATCTCTAGCGACGCGGCTTTGGTAGCCGCAACTGCGGGAGCTGCGCCTCCAGCCATGGCCGCCGCTGTTCCAGCGAACTTGGCAGCTTCAGATGGGTGCCCAACTCCTCGGGTAACTCGTCCACGGTGAAGCCTGGTGGGTCAGTGGCGATCTCGAAGAGCACACCGCCCGGCTCTCGGTAATAGATCGACTCGAAGTAGTTGCGGTCGAGCACTGGCGTCACATCCAGCCATGCTGCCGTAAGCACGCGCCTCCACTCCTGCTGCTCCTCGGCTGAAGAGGCGCGCCAGGCAATGTGATGCACCGCGCCGATGCCCATTCGGCCTGGTTCGCTTTCGGGCTGGCAGTGTAGATCGATCATTGCCGCGTCGTTGTCTTTACCCACCTGGAAACGAAAGCGGGAACCTTCCCGCCCGACCTCCTGGAAGCCCATTGTCTGCGTGAGTAATTGAGCCGTGCGCTCATAGCCGCTCAGGCAGAGCGTTGCGCCGGCAAAGCCGCGGATGGCGTGTTCCACTGGCACCGGTCCTTCCTGCCAGGGCGCGCGCAGCACCCCACCGGGGCGGGCAACTAACTCCAGCGGCAAGCGGTCGGGATCGAACAAGGAGATCACTGGCTCACCAAAGCGCTCCTCTGGCCCATCGAAGTCCACACCAGCGGCGGCCAGGCGCTCGACCCAGAAATCCACAGACGTCTCTGGAATGCGGAAAGAAGTCTCCGCGATCTGGCTGGTGCCTTGACGCGCCTGGCCAGTCATCAAGGGAGGCAGGATCCAGGCAAAAAAGGTCATGATCGTGCCCGGCGAGCCAAGTCCGTCCCCATAGTAGAGATGATAAGTGCTGGGGTCGTCGAAGTTTACTGTCCTCTTGACCAGCCGCAGACCGAGTAATTTCGTGTAGAAGTTGAGGTTGCGCTGCGGATCGCTGCAGATGGCGGTAATGTGGTGGATGCCTGGTATCTGCGCGTTTGCTGCTGCTGCCATGCCACTCTCCCAATGTCAGAACTCCATGGATTGATATTGCTATCTGATCACTGGTGATAATAGCAGGCTTTCCCAGCCCTGTATGTAAGGTCCTCGGTATATGCGCCGATACATTTCTGGCGCTCCTGGAATCAGCGGCCAAAAATGGGCGGGCTCTCCAGGCTAGCTTCGAGCTCACCTGTGAACGACGAAAGAGGCTGTTTGCGTAGTCCACTAATCTCTATTAAAATAGACATTCTAGTAACTTATCTCAAAAATCGCTGTGCTACACGAGTAAGGCTGTGGATACGCTCAGGAACCACAACCGATTTTTGCGATACTTCTCGTCTGCGCCACCTTCCTGGATGCCAAAGCACACGTTTGGCCTTGGGAACCCACAAGAGTCAATTCCGATTCTTGCATGGTTGTCTGGCAACGACAGGCTCAGCTTAGGACAGCCCTTATCAAGACAGATCCGAATTATCCTGAAACGACCACTGGCTTAGTTCTCCATCACGACAAACCAATGAGGTGCGGCTGTTTGCGCATACACATTCATTCGGTCTGTCTGCAATCATAGACAGTATCGAAGTCCTGTTTGTGGATTATCTGCTCTCGACGTTGCTTCCTGATCCACAAAGGCCACACTTAATTCATCAAGACTTACGCAACGCCGAATGACGTTCAGGAGAGACGTTATTCATGGTGAGCAAATATTCGTGAAGGGTTGCGTAAGTTTCCCGGAGCAAAGAAAGGAGAGGTGCCGACGTTGAGGAAGAGTTACTCGTACTGCCTGGAATTTTTAAATTTATCTGCTTACTAAGAGAAACCCACTAGGAGAATCCTTGCTTATGCAAAAACTCATTGCACGCGTGAAGCGTCAACGTGTTTGGTTTGCATTGTTCTTGATCGGTAGTCTTGTCCTGAGTGCCTGTGGTGGTGCTGCCGAACCGACTGCTGCACCGGCCCCAGCCGAGGCCGCAGCCCCAGCCGAAGAAGCCGCGCCCACCGAAGCCCCAGCTGCAGAAGAAGCCGCTGAGGAGCCCGCGGAAGAAGCCGCTGAAGAGGTAGCTGAGGAACCCACGGAAGAAGCCGCAGAGGAACCTGCCGCAGAAGAGGCAGCGCCAGCCGCCGGTGACGAACGCACCACGCTCTTTGGTGCGCAGCTCCCCGAAGATGCACGGCCATACGATGAGCAAATCTATCAGTTCGCCTGCAACATTACCGGGAATATGACCACTTTTGACTTCACGGTCTCGGTTTATACTCGCTATTGTGGCAGTGACCAGTTTACGCTGTCGCTGGTTGATTTGGATCGGGACTTCAATGTGATCCCCATGGCCGCCGAAAGCTGGGAAGCCTCGGAAGATGGTCTCACCTGGACCTTCAACATTCGCCCAGATATGATCTGGTCGGATGGGACACCGGTAACCGCGCATGATTGGGTGGCAACCTTCCGCTATACAGCCGACCCAGAACACGCCTGGGACTTTGCCTGGTTCTATGCGGGTGTGATCCAAAATTGGGATGAAGTTATCGCTGGCGAATTGCCCACCGAAGAGTTGGGTGTTGTGGCCGTAGATGATCTGACCCTGCAGATTACCACCTACAATCCGTTCCCGCCGCTGCCCGGTATGATGAAATTTGGCTGGACGCTTCAGGCCAAGGCGTTGGAAGAATATGGCCCCTACTACAATAACGATCCCGAGACCTCGGTCACCATGGGTCGCTTCAAACTGGTTTCGTTGGAGCCGGGGCGGCGTGTCGTGCTCGAAGCCAACCCCGATTATAAAGGCCCCAACCCGCCGCGCTTGAAGGGGATGGAAGGGGTCTTTATGGATCCAAGCACCTTCTTTGGGGCTTTCCAGAACGGCGAAATTTATGATGTGGGCTATGAAGCCTTAACACCAGCCGATTTTGATCTCGTATTGGCTGACGAAGTGCTGAGCGCCAACTATCTGCGCCACTTTGGTGACTTCCGCACCGATTACCTGCTCTTTGATACCTACAACCCGCCTTTCGATGATCTGAATGTACGCACGGCTTTTGCCAAAGCGGTCGATCGGGAAGCGATCGTCACCAACGTGATGGGGGATATCAAGGGGTTGCCCGCGTATTCAATGTTGATGCCCGGTTTCCCGGCGTCGGACACTGAAGGCGTGCTGCACGAATATCAAGCCTTCGATTGTGATGCGGCCCAACAACACCTGGCAGATGCCGGTTACCCCGGCGGCGAAGGTTTCCCCGCACAGGAACTCTGGCTGCGCGGTGAGAGCGCGGCCATGCAGGCCGTCTTCCAGGCTGTCGCTGCTTCGATCTCAAGCTGCCTGGATGTGGACATTGAAGTTTCCAACAAGGATGGCAAGGTCTACATGGATGCGCTGAATGCTGAGCCCACCCAATTGACCTTCGGGGCTGTCTCCTACGGCATGGATTATCTCGATCCGTCCAACCTGTTGGGCATTTGGGTCTCCACCGGTCGCCACTCCTGGCGCAGTGCTGAGTTCGACAGCTTGATCGCCGAAGCGATCCCGCTCGTCGGTGATCCGGAACAGCGCGAACAACTCTTCCGGGATGCTGAGCGCATTCTGGTGGAGGATGTTGGCGGTATCTTCATCGATCACCGCTGGCAAGGGACGCTCTACCAACCGTTTGTCCAAGGTGAAGGCCTGCGAGAACCAGATTCAAATGGGATTGCTGCCTGGCACTGGGGCAATGACTGGGTCTGGGGCGATCTCTATCTCTCGACTGCTGAGTAAGTAAGGTGCATCGGTAGAAACGGTGGATGTTTGGCACCTCTGTCAGACATCCACCGTTTGTTACTAGAAGTCGTCTCAAAAATCGGTTGTGGCTCCTGTGAACAAAGGTGGCCCAACCAGTGTGGTACAGAGATTTTTGAGATAAGTAGTAGTCTTGTCCAGACTGATACAAGCCTAACGAGAAGACTCGAAGCGGCGCTTTTTTATGTAAGGATTTAGTTTGTCGAGGAGATAAGAAATAGATGACCCGTTATATTTTGGGTCGCGTGGTCTCGTTGGTTTTTGTCGTGGTGGTGGTCTCGATAATCACCTTCTCATTGATGCTCTCCGTCCCTGGCGGGCCATTTGATGAGGACAAACAGCCCTTGCCACCGGCTGCTAAAGCCAACATTCTACGTAAGTATGGGTTAGACCAACCCGTCTGGCGGCAATATTTGAATTACATGGGCAATGCCATTCAGTTTGATTTTGGTATTCCCTATCAGCAGCCGACAACCACGGTGGCAGCATTGATCGCGAGCACCTGGCGTGTGACCGCCCAGGTAGGCCTGTTGACCATTCTCGTCTCATTTAGCATGGGTCTGCTCTTGGGCATTGTTGCCGCTCGTTATCAAAACTCGTGGATCGACAACGCGGTCACTTTTGTGGCTATGTTGGGCATTACCCTACCCAGTTTTGTGATAGGCTCTTTTGCCATTCTCTTCTTTGCGGTTTTTCTAAAATGGCTGCCCATGGGCGGCTGGAGTGATTCAACCTGTCTGGTTGGTCGAGCCTTCTGCAGCGATTGGATTATGCCCGTCATCGCCTATTCACTTGGCCCAACCGCTACGATTGCCCGCTATACTCGCGCCAGTATCGTTGATGTGATCCACTCCGATTACGTGCGGACCGCACGGGCCAAAGGGCTTGCTGGCCCGGCCATTATGACGCGGCATGTACTGCGCAACGCGCTGGTGCCGATGGTCACCGTGATGGGGCCAATTATCCCCGACGTGATGACCGGCAGTATCTTTATTGAATCAATTTTCCGGATTCCTGGGCTGGGCAAATATTTTGTCACCAGTACCTTTAACCGGGATTATCCGATGGTCATGGCAACGGTGCTGCTGATTGCCGTCCTGTGGGGAACCACCTATCTGCTCACCGATCTGCTGTATACCTGGATCGACCCCCGAGTGCGGTTGCATGCGAAGGGAACCAACTAGTGGCTGAAGCAAAATCCAGCGACCTAGTGGTCGCACTCCAACCAACCAACCAGTTGTCGACCTCGTCGCGTCGCTATCGCACACTTTGGCAAGATGCGCTCCGGCGCTTTTTTCGCAATCGATTAGCCATCGCTGGCCTGGTCATCGTTGTCCTTTTCTTCTTTTTGGCTATCTTCGCGGATCTGATCGCCCCCTTCCCTTACGATCAGGCGAATTTCACAGTTCGTCCCCGGCAATTACCCCTCCAAAATAGCGACCATCTCCTGGGTACGGATGAGATTGGCCGCGATTATTTGAGCCGGCTCATTTATGGTGCCCGCACCTCGATGACCGTGGGCATCACTATCCAACTAATCGCCCTGCTGGTGGGTGTCCCACTTGGGGGGATTGCTGGGTACTTTGGGGGAAAAATCGATTTTGTCATCACCCGCCTGATCGAGATCATGACCGCTTTCCCCGGTCTGCTCTTCTCGATTTTGATCATTACCCTGTTTGGTGGCGGGATGTGGAAGGTGATCTTTGCCCTCAGCATTACTAGCTGGATTGGGATTGCCCGGTTGACGCGCGCCCAGATTTTGTCCCTGCGCGAAAAAGAATATGTCGAGGCTGCTCGCTCGCTCGGTGTATCGCAGTCTGGGATCATCTTCCGCCATTTGATTCCCAATTCACTTTCACCGTTGCTGGTTGCTGTCAGTTTTGGCATCCCCTCTGCAATCTTTGGTGAGGCTGGGTTGAGCTTCCTCGGAATCGGCATCAATGATCCGATCCCAAGCTGGGGCAAGATGGTAGGGGTGGCTGGCGATTATGCCGCCACATCTTGGCATATGGCCTTCTTTCCAACCCTGGCGATTGCTCTTTCGATGCTCGGTTTCTCCTTTGTGGGGGATGGCTTGCGGGATGCGCTCGACCCCAAATTGATCGAGTAAATCTATTGGCCTGTGGAATTATTTGTTGTCGCATCGTATTATCTGCTTCGCTGGACGAGGATGTTCCGCGCAGCAGTTTGTGGAACGTACTCATTCTGATCATTCAAACCAATGCTCGAATAAGGTAAAGGGTAAAGCTTATGAGGTCTCAAAGATCGAGATTGGGGATTTGGCTACCACTGCTCTGTGCTGCGTGTGTGTTGCTATTGGCTGCCTGTGGTGGCGGTGATTCAGCCTCGGGGGGGGATTCGGGGGCTGCTGTCGTACCCACGATGCCCTCAGCCCGTTTCACTGCAGTTGCCCAACAGAATCCCACCCGAGCAGCACCCGCTGCCACACCTGTGGCGGACAACGAAGAGGGTAGTGAAGCCGAGTCTGAGACGACAACCACCATTACCGCCACAGAGGCCGTGACCGACGCGGTGGCCCCGAGCCCGGGGCTTGACGAAGCCCTGCTCGAGCGCGGCGCTGGTATCTACGAACGCAACAAGTGTGCCAGTTGTCACGGGGCTGCCGGTGAAGGTGTGGCTGGCCAGGCTGGTGCCATTGCCGGAACAACGCTGTCCGAAAGTGACTTTGCCGATATTTTGCGCACCGGCGGTGGCCTGGGCAATTCCCATATCTTTGGTACCTCGGCTGTCAGCCGCAGCGGAATGGGCGCGCTCTATGCCTATGTTCAATCACTGGGTGATTGACAACGGCTCAGTGATCAGTGACAAATCGTGAATGACGTTTGACGCATGACGTTTGATCGACTAACAACTTTCCCTTGACGATTTTTCATCGATGAAGAAGTGATCATGCAGCCAACAGTTGTCAAAGACACAATCCCCGAGCGGATCGGCGTCTATGAGGTCGGGGAAGAAATCGGGCGTGGCACGGTCGCCGTGGTCTACCGGGCGGTCGATACGCTCTATGATCGCGAAGTAGCCCTCAAAGTATTGCACCCCTACTTTGCGCACTATTTCTCTTTTGTGCGCCATTTTATTGCCGAAGGCCGCGAAGGGATGCGCCTCCGCCACCCCAATATTGTCCAGGTCTTTGATGCGGGCCAGAGCGATGGCGTGGCCTTTATCGCCCAGGAGTTGCTCCTCGGGGGAACCCTGGCCGATATGGTGCAGGCGCGTGGCGGCCCCTTCACGCTCGACGAAACCGTCGCGGTGATCGAACAAGTGGCCGCGGGGCTGGATTATGCCCATCAGCTTGGTTGCCTGCACCGGAACCTGAAACCGAGCAACCTCTTTTTTGCCGACCATGGGCGTGTTCAGATTGCGGATTTTACGGCGCCGCTGATGGCCGGTGGCACCTTACCCCCCAATTATCCCGTTGGGACGCCATCATTTATGGCCCCGGAACAGGCGCGCGGCGATGGCGCGCTGGATCAGCGGGCCGATGTCTATAGCCTGGGCGCGGTCGCGTATTTGATGCTCAGCGGTCATGTCCCGTTCGAAGCCGAAAACCCCCTGGTGCTGCTGCGCAGGATCATCGAGGAGCCGCCCCCCCTCCTGGAGCGGTTACAACCGCAGGTAGATCCAGCAGTGGCCCAAGCCCTGAGCCAGGTATTGGCCAAGCGCCCCAGCGCACGGTATCTGACCGCCAGCGCGTTTGCCCAATCATTGGCCCATGGCCAGCCGATTACTCCGCGGATGCCAGTGGCAGAGTCACAAAGCGCGGAACCAGTAGTCGGGGAGGCGCTCGCCCCGGTTGCCGCCCCACCTGTGATCCCCCATCTCCCGGCCCTCAAGCCCAAGCTGCCCGCGGGTATGATGACCGTGCCGCGGCGTGCGGTGATGATTGCCGGTATGGCCATGGTGACGCTTTTGCTGATCCTGCTGATCATCGCTGTGCAGGTGGTGCCCGGTTTCTTCGAGCGCATGACAAGTGAGGAAACGCCAGAGGTGCCGCAAATTGTGGTGCTGGATCCGTTGATCCAAACGCCGGCCGCGAGTGCAACCCCCCAACAAGCAGCTGCGACGCCCACAACGCCCGCTGAAACGGCTATTGCGGAAACGCTCCCTGTGGAGATCGCGGCCGCAACGGTGGCTGCCCCATCCCCAATCACGCCGACCGCAATCACCCCAGTGTCGATGACCACGCCGCTGGCTACTCGGCCCAGCAATCCGCCGCCCACTGTGCGCGTTCTGCCTACCAATGTCGCGGTCGCGATTACCACTCGCCCGCCGACGCAAACCGCCACCCCGCTGCCCACGGTTGCGGCAACGCTACCCGCTGCCGAGCCGACCGAAAGTTTGCTACCCCTGGGGCCAACCGCAACCGTGACCCTGGCCGCCGCGACCGGCAACGCCGCGCTGGCTAACGATCTGCCCACAGGCCGGATTGCCTACACCGTGCGCAATCTGCGGACAGGGCAATTAGATACCGCCATCTACAATCTGGCTACCGGGGTCAGTTGGCCGATTCTGGCCGCCAAGCGGCAGCCCGACTTTAACAATCAGAGCGATCTTGTCCTCAATAGCGAAGGCGGCGGCGTCGATGCCTTGGTGTTGATGCGCCATAGCGGCGAATTACTGGGGATTGCCAGCGCATTTGACGAAGATAGCCATCCCCACTGGGCACCCAATAACAAAAGCATCATCTTTGCCTCGTCCCTGGTCGGCGATGGGCGCTATCGGCTCTATCTCCAGCGCGATGACAATTACGGCCAGAAGGTGAGCCCGCTGATGTATGATGCCTGGGAACTGTTCGGGCGTTATCCAATCTTCCTGCTCGATGGACGAGTGGTCTACAACGGCTGCAATGTCTGGGAGAATGCCAGCACGTGCGGCATCTTTGTGGTTGATGTGTGGGGGAACCGTCCGCAGAATCTGACTACCTGGCCGGGCGATATTCCGACCGACAATTTGGGGAATCAAGTCTTGTTGATGTCCGAACGGGGCGACGATTGGAATATCTATCTGGTCAACACCAACACAGGGGATACAACCCAGTTGACCGACGACCCGGGCACTGATGGCCTGGGGACTGCCTCGCCCGATGGAAACCATATTGCCTTTATCAGCGACCGCGCCGGCGACTGGGCGATCTATACCATGCGAGTCGATGGCAGCGAGCAGCGCAAATTGTTTGATCTGCCGGGCGGGTATGGCACTGGCGCACAAGATTGGCTGGAGCAGCGCCTCAGTTGGGGGCGATAAGGGTATGCTGAGGGTTGACGACAGCGGATCTGCCCCCGTCTGTCGTCAACCGTTCTCTGTCACTCGTCTAAAGCTGGACCCAGCTCTGCTCCAAATGGCTTTGGCGGGCTGCATCCAATGCTCGTTGAACCGACAACCCATCGTAGAAACTGGCCGCATCGGTGAGCACGGTTTGCCCGGCGGGTAAGTTTTCGGCCAAAACCCGTGCCAGAAAATAGCTGCCCACCGCAAAAGGTTGCGTCGTTGGCACCCCATCGGGCAACTCGGGCGGAAAACCGGTGGCCAGCGGCTGCCAATTCCCCTGCACAAAATCCTCTCCCTGCAATCCCCACAATTGCTCGTGACTATCCAAACGCAGCGCGCCCGTGGTGCCGATGATCACGATCTCGCTATGACTCGGCCCAGGGATCAGCCCGCTCACTGTGATGGTGCCATGCACGCCATTGGCGAAGCGCAGAGCCAGATGCGCATGATCGTCGGCACTGACCATGCGGCGACTGCCAGTCAGCGGATCATTGCGATAGTAGTGGCCGGTCTGCAAGGTGGCCGTCAGGCTGTCGATCTTGCCGTTGAACCAGCGGGCGAGATCCAACATGTGGCTGCCCATTGCCCCCAGCAATCCCCCGCCCCGTTCGGCGTCATGACCCCACCCCCACGGCGTGTTCGGATCCAAGCGACCGCCGTTGTGGGCAACAATTTGCATGAGCACGACGGCCCCGACATACCCACTGCGGATCAATTGGCGAAGATAGATGCGCTGGGGATGGAAGCGCATCTCGTGGTCGATGATGGCGAGCTGATTGGGGGCCGCCTGGGCTGCCGCCAGCATGGCTTCGGCCTCGGCTGTGTTGAGCGCTGTTGGCTTCTCGCAGATCACATGTTTGCCCGCGCGCAGTGCTGCCTCGGCAATTTCGCGATGCAGATGGGGCGGCGTGGCGATGCTGACCAGATCCACATTATCGGCGTTGATCAACGCCTGCCAGCTATCGTAAACGTCGGGAATGTTTAATTTCTGCGCAACGCGTTGGGCATTTTCCAGGCGTGTCGCACAAATGGCCTGCGCTTTTAAGCCCCCCAAACGAAACATGGGGATCTGCACACGCTCGGTCCATCCCGCTCCAATAAACCCGACGCGCACAGTATTTTGCATTGTCATCTGCAACCCCCTTTAAGGTTATAAAGTTATGATAGCGATCAATAGTCTAAGTCGATGGAAAAACCTGGTGGGTAAATGCAGTCTTGTTCTCTTGTGAGTTAGCGGTTGCGGTTCAAGCGAAAATCAGCATCTCTTTCTACTTTACATTCTCATACACCTGACTGAGAATCGGCAAAATTTGTTGCCAGTCGTAGTGCGTTTCAACGAATTGGCGCGCCCGCAGACCCAGTTGGGTGGCGAGGCCATCCTCGGTGTGCGCTGAATCGATCAGGCGCAGCGTGGCCGCGGCAAACTCAGCCGGGCTATCGGCCAGCAGCCACTCTTCGCCATCCGTGGCAGGAATACCCTCAACTCCCAAGCGAGTGCTGATGATCGGCTTGTGATGGGCCATCGCCTCCAGGACTTTGAGCCGAGTGCCACCGCCCACCCGCATTGGGATCACGCAGATGGTGGCTGCTGCGAAATAAGGGGCGGTCTCCGGCACGCTGCCTGTAATGGTGATAGCCGAATTATGGCGCAAGCTCGCCAGGCGTGGGTGCGGATTGGAGCCGACAATTTGCAGCTGCACGTCGGGGCGGCGCTTTTGGATCAATGGCAAGACCTGCTGGCCAAACCAGAGCATGGCATCGACATTCGGTCGGTAATCCATTTTCCCGGTAAAGAGCAAGATCGGCCGCGCCGAGGTCTGCACCGCGGGCTGCGTGGGGTAAGCAGCCAGGTCAATGCCATTGGCGAGCACAGTCACCGCTAGTTGGGGATCAAGCGCAAGCAACGCCGCGCGATCCTGAGGGCTGACGGCCAGTACGGCATCGGCTGCCTGGCAGATCTGCCGCTCGTACCGGCGTAATTTTTGCCACTGGATCAAACTATAGAGCGCGGCGGGCCAGCGGCGGGGCTGGCGCAGATCGGTCATTGCATTGCGTTGTTGCAGCAAATATTCGCAATTGTGGTCATCAAAAATGATCCGCTCGTGTTTGTGCCGCGCTGCTTGCAGCCCATATTGGGCCATCTCAATCCCTTCAATCTGCACGATATCATACGCAGTATCGTTGCGCCATGCGGCCACCTGCTGGTGCATTGCCGCACTTTCCAGGCGCAGTCCCATATCGGGCAAGGGCGAGCGGAAGGTGGTGTATAATCGCTGTCCGCTGGAGCGCTGTGGCTGGGGCAGGGCGCAGATCCGTCGACAGAGCCCATATAGCGGATTGTCTGGCTGGAGCTGTTCGCCGGGCGCGAGAAAGGTGAGCAGATCAACCTGATGGTGTTGAGCGAGATAGCGTAAAAGATAAAAATTGCGGATGGTGGTGCCCTGGTGGGGGGGATAGGGCAATTGCGGAGTGAGCAACAAAATGTTCATGCAATAGGCGACAATGGCTATAGGCAAAAGTGGTCGGCGGCTCTGCCCTGGTGCCGCGGCTGGCTAGACCCGCGTGCTCGGTTTGGACGGGGCAGCTACAATCGTCGGGGCGAGCTGCGCCGATGATTGGGTCGCCTTGCGATAGACTTCAAGCGTGCTGCTCGCCGTAGATTCCCAGCTAAAGCACTTTGCCCGCCGCAGCCCTTTTTCGCGCAACTCCGCGTGAAGATCGTCGTCGGTGAGCAGCCGCTGCAACGCAACTGCAATCTCTTCTGAGTCATTGGGATCAACCAGGAGCGCGGCATCGGCGACCACCTCGGGCAGGCTGCTGGTGTTGCTGACCACCGTGGGCGTGCCGCAGGCCATGGCTTCGAGGGGAGGCAGACCAAACCCCTCGTAGTGGGCTGGGTGTACATGACAGCGCGCAGCCACATACAACTTGTGCAGATCCTCGTCTCCCACACGCCCCAGGAAAAAGGTATGGCGTTCTAAATTGAGACGGCGAACAGTCTCTAAGGTCTCTTCGTATAGCCAACCTTGACTGCCCGCTAGTACCAATCCTGTGTCGGTAATATTATAGCGCTGGCGCAGATGGTGAAAGGCCGTCAATAGACCACTGACATTTTTGCGCGGCTCAATCGTGCTGACAAAGAGCATGTACGAAGCCGGAATGCCAAACTGGCGCATGACTTGCGCCCGGGTGCTCTCCACGGGCAGGGGCTGAAAGGTCGGGTCAGCCGCTTCGGGAATCACACTGACGGCCTGGTCCAACACACCGAGTTGACCGATCAGATCCTGCTTGGTATTTTCACTCGGCACAATGATATGGCGGGCATGGCGCACAGCGCGATCAATCTGCCCGTAATAGGCCGCACTATCTTTGGTCAAAAAATGAGGCCAATGCAGAAAGGCCAAATCATGAACAGTGATGACCGCGGGCACAGGTGAACGGAGCGGCGGAATAAAATCTGTGCTATGTAACAGATCAAGCGGGAAGCGCAACAATTCCAGCGGTAGCAGCCATTGTTCCAGCGGATGATGCACCGGAGAATAGAGGGTACCGCGCTGAAAATTCGCCTGGCTGATCAGCGGCGTGCGGTGACGGCGGTGTTGGAAAACCGTAAATTGATCATGCTGATTTAGCCGTGCCAACGCGTGCAATAGATGCCAAGTATACCGGCTAATGCCGGCTGGCTGATGATGCATCAGCCGAGCGTCCACTCCGATGTGCATAATGGTTTCCTGGTGATGGCTGCGCGAACCCGATGCGCGCGCTTTGCACCATTGCAGAGGCTCCGTATAGGAGACGAAACTTCGTGGCAATCGTTGGCACGGGACTGAGCAATCGCCTGGCTAAAGCCGCGCTACGACGGCAGATCTGGCCAGATAGTGTCGGTTCAGTCGCAAAATATGTCCTCCCATTTTACCGCTGCTCGCGTAAACGGTCAAACCCGACCCGTCGATCGTTCACCCTCTCCCGTCTCTCATTTCCGTCGAGGGGTTTGAGTGTGTTCGCGAACATGTTATAATAGACGCAGCTTAGGATATTTTATCTAAAAAGGTGAGGCTCTATGGATCTGGCACAATTAGCGCAGATGGTAAATTGGTTGGATGAAGAACATCGTCGGGATCGCGCCGAGATCGCCCGGTTGCAACAGCGTATCGAAGCCCAATCCGCGGATGTGATCGAGCAAGCGCGGCGGATTCAAGAGCTGGAGGGTCGGCTCGCTGCTACTCAGGCCCATTTGGGGCGCTTTACACAGATCGAGCAGTCGATCCAGAACGCGAAGACCGAGCTCGCTGGCCTGGTGGAGCGGGGCGATGAAGGCCGTGTCCAGGCGCAGCGTGAATTAGAGCGCGCTCGTCTCGGTGACCGGGAAATGTTGAGCCGCGAGATTAGCGAAGTGCGGCGCGAGTTGCCGCGTATTTCGCGCCTGGAAGAAGCCATTGAAATTCGCTCGATCGAGGATGAACGCCTGTCGGAGCTGATCATGGGTGTGCGTAATCAGATCGGCGGGTTGGCCAAAGAGATCGAAGAGCGCACCCGCCAGATCCCTTTTCTGGCGGAGCAGCGCACCAGTGATACCAAGCGCATTGCCCAATTGCAACAGGAGACCGTTGAACTCTTCAAGCGTTCTGAGGCCACCGCTGGGCGGCTGCCCTTGTTGGAAGAGAGCATCCGCAAAGTAACCAACGAGGTCGAGAAATATCCCCAGATGTTTGATAACCTGCGCGACCAGCAGGTCCAATTCATGGAGAAGATCCGCTCGACCGTGGTCGACCGTGAACAGGTGCTCACGCGCTGGAAAGAGACGATCGAGGAGCAGAAGACGATCGTCAGCCAGGCTTATGAGCGGGTGCAGAGTTTTGCCCAGCAGATGGATATCAGCCGCCGTGCTGTGCAAGAGATGCAGGAATTCAAAGATATGATCCTGCGCGAACAGGCGCAAGTGCAGGAGTTGCAACGGCTTGCCGAAGAGCGGGCCCGCCGCGAGATGGATGAGTTCCGCGAAGATTATGAAAAGAAGCGGCGCAAGGCTGAGTTACGTCAGGAACATGTGTGGTCGGAGCAGGATAAGTTCAACCGCGAGATTGTGGAACGCTTCCCGCCGCTCCACCACGACATCAAAGTGCACGAAAGTCTGTTGCAGCAGTTGTGGAAGCTGCAGGAAAGTTATGGCAATTATTTCCTGGGGACTGCCCAGGCCTGGCTGGATGGGATGCAGGGCGCCATCCGCAATCGGGATGAACAAGTAAAGCATATGGAAGAAGAGTGGCAACGACACCGCCGCAATGCAGAACTCTACGCCACTCAAAATGCCAATGCCCGCCGCACCAGTGGCATCACGACCAGCGAGCCACCTGAATCGGCCCCGAGCAATGGCTCAAAACGCTAGCCGCAATCATCCTGCGCCTATCCTTATAGAGAAATTAAATAGAGATCGCACAAATAGCGAGCAAGTAGGTGCGGTTTTTAACCGCATGTTCTGGCCCTAGCCTACCTTGTGCGGTTAGAAACCGCACCTACGATTTATGCGATATTTATCTGGTTTCTCTATTAGTCTGCCGAGATGATAGTCTGGTTGACGGCTGGCGGCTGGGCCTGATTGGGCTCATCGAGCACCGTGCGTAAGGCACTGAGCAACGTTTCTGGCGTGAATGGCTTGGTAATCAGCGGGGGCGGGCGATGATGATCGTCCGTCCACAAAACCTGGTTGTCCGTATAGCCAGACATGTACAAAAAGCGGAGATAGGGCCGGGTATGGCGTAATTGGCGCACGAGCTCTGGCCCGCTGATCTGCGGCATGATGACATCGGTCAGCACCGCGGCGACCAGCCCCCGATGGTGATTGATGAGCTCAAGGGCCTCTTTGGCATCACTCGCTTCCAACACGGTGTAGCCATTCATTTCGAGGATCTGACAGGCCAGCGAGCGAACGGTCGTGTCATCTTCGACCACCAGGATGGTTTCGTGCCCATCCAATGGCTTGTATTCTTCGGCGTCCTCGGCGACCTGTAATGGATCGTTGACCCGCGGGAGAAAGATGTGAAAGCTCGTGCCCTGGCCGAGTTCGCTTTCTACTTCAATAAACCCCTCGCTCTGTTTCACAATCCCATACACAATCGACAACCCCAACCCCGTGCCTTGCCCGGCCCCCTTGGTGGTGAAAAAGGGCTCGAAGATGCGCGACTGGGTGGCCTGATCGATGCCAATCCCCGAGTCGCTGATCGATAAACATACATACCAACCAGGGCGAGCATCCAAATGCCGGTCAGCCGCGGCCTGATCGATGCGCATGAGCGTGGTTTTGATCTGCAACCTGCCACCATGCGGCATGGCGTCGCGGCTATTGACGACCAGATTCATAATCACTTGCTCAAGCCGGCTTGGATCGGCCCGGATGTTGAAATCCTGAGGGTTGAGGTGGGCCTGCAACTCAATATCTTCGCCAATCAAGCGGCGCAACATTTGCTCGATGCCGAGAATCACCTGGTTGATGTTCAGGATTTGCGGCTGGAATTCCTGTTTGCGGCTGAAGGCCAATAGTTGGCTGGTGAGCTTGGCCGCACTGCGCCCCGCCTTGTCGATCTCGTTGACTTCGCGGCGCCACGGGCTATCCGGCCCGAGCCTGAGCAGCAATAATTGGCTGTACCCCAAAATGGCCGTCAGTAAATTATTGAAATCATGCGCGACGGCCCCGGCCAAACGCCCGATCGCTTCCATCTTTTGGGCATGGCGCAATTGTTCTTCCAGATTTTTGCGCTCGCTAATATCGCGTGCGATACCCTGGATGCCGATGGGGTGGTTCCCTTCGTAGAGCAACCGAGAATTGATTTCAAGGGATAGGCGGGAGCCATCTTTGCAGTGGATATCGACTTCGTAGACGGTGTTGTCGACCTCATTGCCCAGCTTGCGGTCGAGTGCATTGCGGGTGATGGGGCGGAAATCTGAAATCATCAAATCGTCCGCACGCAGATTGTTCAGCAACTCGCTCCGGCTGTAACCGGTCAGGACTTCGGCTCGCTTATTGACCGACGTAAAATGGCCGGTCATATCCAGGGTGTAGATCATGTCGTTGGCGTTCTCGAAGAGATCGCGATATCGCTGTTCGCTGTTGCGCAAGGCGATCTCTGCCTCGCGCCGTTGATGGGCACCCAGGGCGAGGGAGATCAAGTCGGCCACGGAACCGCTAAACACCTCCTCTTCGGGCATCCAGCGGCGAGATTCCAGTTCGTGCTCCAGCTTAAAGACGCCCACCACGTTGTTATGATAGCGAATGGTCGCCTCTAAGGCCGAGACAATATTCAGCGGGATAAAATAGTCCTCTGCCAACTCTTTTGTGCGCGGGTCTTTGAGCGTATCATGCGTGGAGATGAAGCGATGCTCGTGCAGGGCCGCAACATAGCGCGGATAGCGCTCCACCTCGAGTTCGATGCCCGCCGTATGTTGGTTATAGCCCAACTCAAAAACATCCTGGCAGATCAGCCACGTGCGTTCTTCGTTGAAGAGCCAGATGCTGGCGCGGGCAACGCCGAGGCTCAACCCGGCAATTTGAGTGATCTCGCTGAAGGCTTGTTGCAAATCCCCCGCGTTCAAGCTGGGGCTGCGGGCCAGGTAGAGCAAGGCATCGTTGGCTTGACGCATGCGTGCTTCGCTGGCGCGCAGGGCATCCGCGGCCTGGCGGCGCTCGCGGCGGATCTGCAATTCGCGCAATTCGCGTTCCACCGCGGGCACCAGACGCTTCAGATTATCTTTCATCAGATAATCCTGGGCACCGCTGCGCATCGCTGCCACCGCCATATCTTCGTCGATAAAGCCCGAGACCACAAAGAAAGGAATATCTTGCCCCTGTTCCTGGAAGACCCGCAGCGCGGCCAATCCACTAAATTGAGGCATGTTGTAATCCGCGATGACAATATCCCACGCTTTGGTCTGCAGCGCCTGGATCAACGCGGTTTCAGTCTCGACCCGCTGTGCCGAGACACTGTAGCCCCCATTTTGCAGCTCACGCTTCAGCAAAAAGGCATCATCTTCGGAATCTTCGACGATCAGGACGCGCAATGGAACAGCCATTAACCATCTCCCGAGAGTAAGGGCGGCTCGTTGATATCTAACCAGTAAGTCCCCAGGGTTTTCATCAATTCGATGAATTCTTCAAAGTCTACGGGTTTGCGAATATAGCTATTGGCCCCGAGATCATAACTGGCGGCAATATCTGTATGTTCGCGCGAGGAAGAGAGCACGATCACCGGGACCAGCCGCGTGCGTGGTTCGGAGCGCAAACGATGCAACGTTTCGAGCCCGGTAAAATTGGGCAATTTGAGATCGAGCAAAACCACCCTGGGTAACAACCGGGGGGGGCCTGGCTCAAGTTGATCATTGCCGAGCAGATAGTCAAGCGCCTCGATGCCATTATGCGCGATGACCAGCTCGTGGGGAAGCCGACTTTTGCGTAATGCACGGATGGTCAACGCGACATCATCCGGGTTATCTTCGACCAATAGGATTGTTCGATTCATTGATTGCCTGATGTTGTTCTATCGACTATGAACAAGGTTATTGCGACGTGGGCAATGTAAAGTAAAAAGCTGCCCCCTGTTCGACCGTTCCCTCGGCCCACACCCGACCGCCATGCCGATGGATAATCCGCTGAACTGTCGCAAGCCCTACACCTGTCCCTTCAAAATCCTGCTGATTGTGTAAGCGCTGAAAAGCCCCAAAGAGTTTGGACGCGTATTGCATGTCAAACCCTGCGCCATCGTCCTTAACAAAATAGACGAGCTTATCGCCCTGCGTCAGGCTGCCAAACTGGATGTGAGCCACGGCATGTTTGCTCGTGTATTTCCAGGCATTGTGCAACAAATTATCGAGCACAATGGTGAGCAGATTCGGGTCACCGAGCGCTTCAAGGCCCGGCTCAACGGTGAAATGGACCGTGCGTGTTGGCTGGGATGCCTGCAACTCGGCCAGGATCGCTGTTGCCAGCTCGCTGAGATTGATAGTGGCCTGGCGGATCTCTTGCCGGGTAACGCGTGCCAAAGTCAGCAGATCGTCGATCAGCAGGGACATCCGCTGACTGGCCGCGCGCACCCGATCCAGATAATTGAGCCCCTCACTATCCAGTTGGTCGCTATAATCCTCAAGCAGCGCCTGACTAAAGCCGTTGATCGCCCGCAGGGGGGCGCGCAGATCATGCGAAACCGAATAGCTAAAGCTCTCCAATTCCTGGTTGGCAATTTCCAGTTCCCGCGTGCGCACGAGGACGCGCTTTTCGAGCTCCTCGTTCAATTGCTGGAGCGCGGCTTCGGCCTTGACGCGCTGGGTGATATCGCGCACGATCGAGACCACCTCGTCCGGGCCAGAGCGCACCACCCGCGATTCGTAAAACTTGATGCCCTCGGGGCTCATTGCCGAGTATTCAACCGTTTGGATCTCTCCCGTCACAATGGCTTGTTCATAAGCAATGAGCGATTGCATCAGCGCCTCAGCGGGCAATGGCAACGTGCTCACGTGGCTCCCAACAATGTCTGCCGAGGGGATTATGGTCGGAATGCCAGGCGGCGTCGAATAGTCTAAGAAATATCCATCCCGGCTAATTCGAAAAAACAGGTCGGGCATGGCATCGAGCAAGGCCCGCTGTTGGGCTTCACTGCGGCGCAACTCTTCTTCAATGCGCTTCTGTTCGGTGATGTCAATCGAAATGCCAATCACGCCGGGGGTTTCGATGCCCGAAAGCACAAAGGGGACAATGGTTGTCTGGAGAATTTGCAGATTGCCCTGGACGTCAGCCATTTTTTGCAGATGGACAACGCGCTGGCGGCCAGCCCGCATCAGGGCCAGATCGTCCTGAATGGTCAGGTTGAATGAGGACGATTGCGTATCGAGCTCGGGTATGGTTTTGCCAACAAGCGCCTCTGTTGTGGTGTGATAGTGATCGGCGGTGGCCTGGTTGGCCAGAATGAACCGGCCTTCCAGATCCTGCACAAAGAGTTGGTGCGGCACGAGATCGATGATTTGGCGAAGCTGCTGTTCGCGTAGTTGCAAAGCCGCATTCGCCCCGGCCAGGGCAGTAGTCCGCTCGTTGACGCGGGCTTCCAGGGCCAGATTGAGGGTTTTGATGGCGGTTTCGGCTTGTTGTCGTTCCAACTCGTTGACGGCCCGCCCCGCAAAAATCTCCAGAATGGCGACCGGAACCTGGGTTTCGGTGTTGGGAAAGGGCGAAAGCGCGAGCAGGCAACCGATCACTTTGCCGGCGATGGTCTGTAAGGGCGCGCCGACACAGCTTTTGGCGGCTGCCTGATGCAGCCACACATCGTGGGGGAAGAGTTCGGTGACATTGTGCGCGTAACTGCGCGGCTCTTTTAAGATGGTCTCAATCACACCGCCGCTCTGCAAGTCAAACTGAAAATTGAGTTGGCGCTCACCCTGATCCCAAACCGCAATGGTCTGTAGCTGCCTGCGCTGCCAATCAACTTCGCAGAGCAACACCTGTGGCATGTCGAGCACTTCCGCCAACGTGCTGACCAGTGTGTCGAAGAAGGCCGTACCCGTGACATGAGCACATTCGAGCAAAAGCTGCATGGCATCACGTTGCCGTTTTTGCGCGGTGATATCTGCTGCCAGGCCCGCGATACGAATCATCTGCCCCTGTTCATTGAGGATCGGGAAGGCTCGGTCGTGTATCCAGCGCAAAGCCCCATCAGCCCGAATGATGCGGTATTCCTCATCGTATTCGCCATGGTGATGCGTCTGCCCGAATTCGACCGCGGCCCGCACACGAGCGCGATCGTCTGGGTGGACATAGGTCAACCATTGCCAGGGATTAGCATAAAAGTGATCCGCGGCCTTTCCCCAGATCTTCTCATAGGCCGGGCTGACATAGAGCACTCGTGTCTGATCGGCCAGCCAAAAGGCCTGGTTGATATTTTCGGCCAGTTGCCGGAACCGCTCTTCGCTTTCGCGCAGGGCTTCCGCATTCTGGCGTTGCGGCGTGATGTCCTCTGTCAGGCCGGCGATACGATACAAGTCGCCATTTTCGTCGAAGATCGGGAAGGAGCGATCCCGCACCCAGCGAATGGTGCCATCTGGCAGAACGAGCCGAAATTCCTCGTTGTACCCGCCGCGCGTTTGCGACGTTGTAATGGCCGTAAAGACGCGCTCGCGATCCTCAGGATGAACGGCTTCCAGCCAATCGTAAGGGGCAGTTAATAACGCTGCACGTGGGCGGCCCCAGATCTCTTCATAGCTTGGGCTGACATAAAGTAGGCGTTCTGGCGTGGCTTCTGTGAGCCAAAAAACACTGGTAATATGCTCTGCCAATTGCCGAAAGCGCAATTCGCTCTCTTGCAAAGCCTGTTCAGTCTCTTTGAAAGAACTAATATCCTGGATCGAACCATAGAGCCGCTTCTGCCCGGCTCGATAGTCCACATTGGCCATAAGCCGCACCCAGAGCTGGCGGCCAGTGTAGGTGCGGAGCGTAACTTCCAACTCACATGGCTCGCCAGTGGCCATACCGGTCTGTATGGCTGCTTCAACCTCTGTTCTGGCGGCTGGCAGCTGGAATTCCCAAATTGTCTGGGCGGTCAATTCGCTGTCTAGCGGCACCTCGAAGATATGATAGAGCGTTTCGGTTCCGTAGAACTGAAACGTGTCGAGCAACAGTTCCCACCCGCCGATTCGCGCCGCGTCTTCAGCCTGCATCATCAACTGATAGGTATAATCCCTGGTTTGCCCCGCGACTGTCCCAGGCTGCTTTGGGGCTGTCTCCCCGAGCTGCCGTTGTAAGGCTTCGATCTCGGTTTGGGCTGCCTGTAATTGCTCTGTTACGTCCGCCTGGATTTCCGCCAGTAGGCGCGTGGCTATGGCCTGATCTTCACGCTGGCTCAGGAGGGTATGGAGTTGCGCAAAAGAGGCTGAAAGTGATGATAGCTGAACAGTTGGTTCACGAAACATGATTTGGTCTGCGAACAGGGAGACAAGCAGGACAGCTCGGCGGGCAATTACCACTATAACAAGTAAATGCGCGATGTCTATACGTTATTTGCTGGATTTTTCCTGCCTATCTGGCTTGATTGTAAAGAAGTGAGCTGGGCAGTTGGGCCAAACCAGCCCAGCGTCCTTGGGCAAAGCATGTGCAATGAAGTGGGGCGACTCGGTGGAAGGCAATTAGTTGGTACCCAGCGCGGGGGTAGGGCGGGTTGGCACAAAGTCATGTTCAAGCGGAATTGCCTCAAAAGTACCATCTTCTTGCTGCCGCAACCGGTATACTTGAGCAGCTTTATCTGTCATCAAGATACCATGTAAGTGATCAATTTCGTGCTGAAAAATACGAGCAAGCCAATCGTAAGCTTTGATGCGGAATTCGCGGCCATGCCGATCCTGGGCTCGCACCAGGACATAAGTAGCCCGATCAACATCGGCAGCCAGGCCGGGCATGCTCAGGCAGCCCTCTTGTGCGACTTCGCTTCCCTTACTCTTGATAATTTCCGGGTTAATCAACTCGTACACTCGGCTGGTTTCTTCTGGCCGCTCTTCATCTTCAGGATATTCGATCACCAGCACGCGTTGATCGACCCCGACCTGAGGGGCCGCGAGGCCGACTCCCGGCGCAACCCGCATGGTGTCGAGCATATCATCCAAAAGGCGATGCAAGCGGGGACCAAAATCACGCACCCGGGCTGCTGGCCGCAAGAGAACAGCTTCGTCGGCATCGCCAACCTTGACAATTCGTAACTCTGTCATACTTCCCTCAAACCTCGCTCCTCTACGCTACCATGTAGCGCGACCCGGTATCCTGGGCTGGCGTAAAAACAGTTTCTAAAGGAACTATTTTATCACAGCGGTCAACTTCCGGCCACTCCCTTGCAGATCAAATTCACCTGCCCGAAAGTTTCAGCCAGTTGATAAACGATGGGAGACGGTGGATAGGGGACAGTGGCCGGTGGACGGCTGACGATAGACGGCTGACGATAGACGGTAGACGAATGACAGTAGCCACGCCATGGTCGGCTGGCTGATGCGTGAACGCTAACGAAAGCCATCGTCCGTCGTCGATGGTCAATCGTCTGCGATCCAGTCCCCCTGGTGAATATTTTCTGCTTAGTGACTTCCTTCTCCTCCGAGGAGAAGGTTAGGATGAGGTGGCCTTTCAGTCCCC
>CAZIRP010000025.1:0-69353 GCA_964541665.1 uncultured Caldilineaceae bacterium
GTGGGGAGGCGAGAGGGTGCAGTGTTCAAAAACACAACCGTAAGATGACTTAATGTATGCGAATGATTAAAAAGTGGCGAATTTTAGCTCAAAAAGTACAAAAGATTTAGCTATTCTTTATTTTTGATCATTTTAGGCATCAGCCGAGAATGATCGTCATGGTTCCTATCTGTGAATTGAAAAGATGTAGGCCGTCGCTCAACCTTCATCAACCCAGGGGAGGCGTTCAGATAATCTCGATTTGGGGCTAGGAGCAGCGGGTGTCAAGAAACCAAAAGGCGCAAGTCATTTCTTCTGTGATGACTTGCGCCTTTTGGTTGAGTCTACGTTGTAGATATTATGCTACTCTTCTAGGCTTCTTTGCCAACCTCAAAGCCCGCCAACGCCTCAAGCGCTTTGATCAGCGCATGGTTCCCTTCCAGCTCGATCCCGCGTTTTTCCAACGTGCGATAGAGTTGGAAGATCAACCCAGTGCCGGGCAGAGGCACTCCCAATTCATCGGCGGCATCAAGCACCAAACGCAGATCTTTCTGCTGGAGCGCAATGGTGAAGCCGGGCCGCCAATCGCGGCGCATGATCTGGGGTGCGCGATTGGTGAACATCCAACTACCGGCTGCACCCTGGCTGATCGCATCAAACGTCTTTTGCAGATCCACCCCCCCTGCTTCGGCCAACAGAAGGGCTTCACTCATGGCCAGACAATTGCCCACCACCAACACCTGGTTGACCAGCTTGACGACCTGACCGGTGCCGACCTCGCCAATGTGGGTGATCGTTTTGCCCATGGCCTGGAGGATGGGGTGCGCCCGCTGGAAATCTGCCTCACTTCCCCCCACCATGATCGTCAATGTGCCTTTGGCCGCGCCCTCGCTGCCGCCGCTCACCGGCGCGTCGAGCATGTGGATCTCTTTGGCTTGCAACTGGGCCGCGATCTCACGCGTGGCCTGCGGGCTGATCGTGCTGCAATCGATGACCAGAGAGCCGGGCTTGGCCGTCTGAATAATCCCTTGCTCGCCCAGGATGACCGCTTCCACATCGGGCGTGTCGCTGACACAAGTGACAACAATGTCGCAATGGGCGGCTACATCTGCCGGGCTGCTGGCGGCTTCGGCTCCATCGGCCACCAAGGCTTCGATTTTGCTGGCTGTGCGGTTCCAGACACGCACGGCAAAGCCATTTTTTAACAAATTGCGGGCCATGCCCTGGCCCATAATGCCCAGGCCGACAAACCCTACGCGCTCGCTCATGGTCTTCTCCTTTGTTCTTCGACGGTTAGCTTAAAACCGGTTGGTTGATGGCTGACAACTGGGAAAGCCTCTGACTTTTCAGCAGAGTCCAGTTTGATTGGCTGGATGATGTTGCTTTGGTCACAACTTTACCGCAACTTACACTGTATCCAGAAATTCTGCGCCGATCTGTTTTGGTAAGCGCAAATTCGGGCTGCCCTCACCGCTGGCCAGGCTTGCGCCAGAAACAACAAACCCGCCTTGCGGCGGGTCTGTTATCGTAAGTTCTACTGGAAAACCGCAGGAAGCTTACACAACCAAATCCGTGATTGTTCCGTTATTGGAACATGGCCTCGATGGCCCGGGTGGTTTCTGTGTCCTCTTCGCCTGCTTCTTCGCGCTGCGAGACAACTTCAAAGACATAATCTTTGACTTCCTTGCCCTCTTCGTCGACCGTGTCGCGATAATCGACCTGGATCGTATCGCCAGGGGCAAAACGGTTGGAGAGCAGATGCTCGCTCATCGGGTCCTGGAGGCGATTTTGGATCGCCCGACGCACGGGGCGAGCCCCATAATCGGGGTCGAAACCGGCTTCGGCCAAGGCATAGCGCGCGGCATCGGTCAGTTCCAACTTGAGCTCGTGTTCGGCCAGTTGGGCGCGCAATGGCTTCAACTCCAACTCGACGATCTGGGCGATCTCCTCGCGGGTCAGGCTGCGGAAGACCATGATGCCATCCAGGCGGTTGATAAATTCGGGGCGGAAGGCTTTCTTGAGCGCATCCATCACCCGCGATTTCATCGACTCGTATTCCTGCTCGCGCTGCACATCGTCATCTCGGGTGATGACAAAGCCCAGCTTGTTCGAACCTTGGATCAGCTTGGCCCCAATATTGCTGGTCATCAGGATCAGCGTATTGCGGAAGTCCACGCGGCGACCCTTGGCATCGGTCAGGTATCCATCTTCCAGGATCTGCAGCAGCATGTTAAAGACTTCGGGGTGCGCCTTTTCGATCTCGTCCAGCAGCACCACAGAATAAGGGCGACGCCGCACAATTTCGGTCAACTGGCCGCCTTCATCATAGCCGACATAGCCCGGAGGGGCCCCAACCAGGCGGCTGACGTTGTGGCGCTCCATGAATTCGCTCATGTCGATTTTGACGAGCGCTTCTTCGCTGCCAAACATAAACTCAGCCAGGGTCTTGGCGGTCAGCGATTTGCCGATGCCAGTGGGGCCCAGGAACATGTAGCTCCCGATGGGGCGCTTGGGGTCTTTCAACCCGGCCCGTGCCCGGCGTACTGCCCGGCTGATCGCTTTGATCGGCTCTTCCTGGCCAACGATGCGCTGATGCAACGCCTTTTCCATTTCGAGCAGGCGTTCGCGCTCCTCGCCACCCAACCGGCTGACCGGCACACCTGTCCACATCGACACCACTTCGGCGATATCATCGGCGGTGACGCGCGGTTGATTGGTGGCCTGGTTCCAACTTTCGCGCAGCTCGGTGAGCTTGGACTCCAACTCGACTTCGCGGTAGCGGAGATCGATGGCGTCATCAAAGCGTTGCGTGTCGAGCGCTTCTTCTTTGGCCCGCTGCAACTTCTTCAGGTTGATGAAAGTCTCGCGCAGGTTGGCAGCTTGCGGCGCTTTGTACATGCGCACCCGGCTCCCGGCCTCGTCGATCAAGTCGATGGCCTTGTCGGGCATGAACCGATCCGGCACGTAGCGCGCCGCCAGATTGGCCGCGGCTTCGATGGCCTCGTCGGTGATGATCAGCTTGTGGTGATCTTCGTAGCGGGCCTTGACCCCACGCAGGATCTCGACCGTCTCTTCGATCGAAGGCTCGCCGACCAGCACCGGCTGGAAGCGCCGTTCAAGTGCGGCATCGCTTTCGATATATTTGCGATATTCATCCAGCGTCGTGGCGCCAATTACCTGGAGTTCGCCACGGCTGAGGGCTGGCTTGAGGATATTGGCTGCATCCACGCTGCTACCCGCGGCCCCGGCCCCTACCAGCATGTGAACCTCATCAATGAAGAGAATGGCGCCAGATTGGATGATCTCTTCGATCACCTTCTTGAGCCGCTCTTCAAACTGGCCGCGATACATGGTACCCGCGACCAGACTGCCCACATCCAACATCAGCAACCGCTTGTTGAGCAAGGATTCGGGCACATTGCCTTCGATAATGCGTTGGGCCAACCCTTCGACAATGGCGGTCTTGCCCACCCCAGGCTCCCCGATCAGCGCCGGGTTGTTTTTGGTGCGGCGGCTGAGGATCTGGATCATCCGTTCGATTTCCGTGTGCCGACCGACGACCGGATCCAGCCGGCCTTCCTCGGCAGCGGCCGTCAAGTCGCGGCCCAGTTGATCCACCAGGGGGGTCTTGGACTCTTTCTTCTTCTGCTCTTTGGACTGGGCCTGATTTTGCAGAATATTTCGCGCGGTTTGCGTGCGCACTCGGTCCAGGTTGATGCCGAGCCCGCGCAATACATTGACCGCAATGCCTTCACCTTCGCGCACGAGCCCCAACAGCAGGTGCTCGGTGCCGATATAATGATGGCCCATCAGGCGGGCTTCATCGACCGCCAGTTCAATCACGCGCTTGGTGCGCGGGGCCAACGTTGGCTTCCCAAAGGGGGCTCGTTCGCCCCGTCCGACGGTGCGCTCCACGGCTCGGATCACCTGGCCGGGGTCTACACCCAGCTCGCGCAACACCTTGACCGCCACCCCATTCTCTTCCCGGACGAGCCCCAGTAAAAGATGCTCAGTACCGATGTAGTTATGGTTCAGACGGAGCGCCTCTTCTTGGGCGAGCGTCAAGACGCGTCGCGCACGCTTGGTAAAGCGATCCAATTTATCAGACATGATCTCCTAACCTATCTTCACCTAATCTTGGGAGAAGCTGAAACTCAATGACTAGCCGTGACTATACCATCACTTCTAAACGAATTGCCGTAACTTGAGTTCCGCTTTGCCGTGCAGATCGCAACAGATTGCATATTTGCGTGGCAAGTTTTACCCAATCTTCCGTCGTCGTGCCAGATCCGACAAAATGTTCTGCGCCGGTTGTCGCATGGGCGGAGAAACTACGGGCTATTGTAACGATGCGATGGGAACTTTGTCAATACACCAAAAGTGGCACAAACGCTGTCATTTTGCTGACAGAATGAACAAACTGCATAAAAACGGGGGATATCAGCCTTTTGTAGCGACATCATCGCTGGTCGTTTCTGACCGCGGATCACCGTCCGCCGCCGGGGTGTGAGGGCGGGTCGGCGGATGGTTTAACTCGTCACCCGTCAGCCTGCGCCGATAGATAAACGAGCGGCGACGAGTCGCAGGGGGAAAATAATCGTCCTGGAAGGGCACATATTCCAGCAATTTGGCGTGGACATACCCGCCGATGATGCGCAACGAGGCAATCACCGGGGCCGCAAAAAAGGCCCCCCAGATCCCGGCCAGGTTAAACCCAATCACCACGCCGCAGATGATCACGATCGGGTGCAGGTTGACACTGTTGCCGATAACACGTGGCACGATAATGCTGTTTTCCAATTGTTGGATGATGAAATAGATCGCCAGTGTGATCACGGCAAAGCCTAAATTGCCAATGCCATAACTCGCTAAGACATCGCTGCCTTGGATCAGCGCAACGATCACCGCGGGGATGGTTGCCAGTGTGGGGCCGAGGTTTGGGATGATCTCCAGCGCGCCCGCTATGATGGCCAGGATCAACGCGCCGGGCATACCGACCAATTCGAGCGCCACCCAGGTGATAACGCCAATGGTGATGCAGAGCAAGAGCTGGCCGCGAAAAAAGGAATGCCAGACATAGCGGATCCGGCGGATCAACTCGCTCAGCTCCGGCTGGAAAGAGCGCGGAAAGAGATCCTGCACATAGGCTTGGATCAGTGGCGCATCTTTGGTGAGGTATAAGCTCATGAAAAAAGTCAGGATGAAGAGCACAAACCCTTGCAGGATGCTGCCAACCACGCTGATCCCGATGGATGCGGTGCTGCCCACAACAGAGGTGGCTGTGCCAGCCAATTGTTGCAGCGAATAGAGAAGATCTACCAGGTTGGGTACCGTGATGGTTTGCTCGAAATTTTGCTGGAACTCAGCCAGTGTTTCGCCGACGGGAATTTCCAGGCCCAAAAACTGGATGGTGTCGGGGATGCTGTTCAGCCAGGCTGTAACCCAAATAATAAAGGAGGTGGCTGTTCGGTACACATCAAAATCGGTAATGCTGCGCAGTTGCTCCAATAGAACCGGGATCAACAAAAAGGGCAGCAGAATCAGCCCGATCAACACCAGCATGTACAGGATGATGGTCGTGATGTAGCGGGGAATGCGGATCCGCTCGGCCAGGTCTACAATCGGGCTGAGCAGATACGAGACAATCCCGCTGATGGCCAGGAGCGGGATCGCCGGGCGACTCAACCAGAGCAGACCAGCGCTGATCACCAATAGAACCAACAAAACTGTGCGTTTGGTGGTTTTATCCCATTGGGACTCATTGGTTAATGGTTGGGGCGCTTCCGACCCCCGGGCCACCAATGGATTCGTGACCGTTGTCACGTCCGACGAGACTGACATACTACGCTTATCCTTTGGCTCTTCTGATCGTGATCGCGTGTTCGTATCCGAGCGTGGTTTGCATCATTCCCTTTGGTTGAAACCCCGATGCCCCCCAATCGTTACGGTTTGGGGGCGAAAGCTCAGCGTCGGTTCTGTTTGCTGCTGGCTTTACGGGCCCGGGTAAAGGCAATGCCGCTGCGTTGCGCAAACTGTTCAAAGAGCGCATAGAAGCGTTGACGATCTTGTTGGCTGATCACGGCGAGGGCATCGGCGGTCTCGATAGCGTAAGGGTAGCCCACCCCAACCACACACTCGGCGCGCACCAGGTCGATCACCTCGTCGGCGCGGCCTTCCTCGACCAGCCAGCGGGGCAATTCCAGCCGCGCCGGCGGACGTTCCATTGCCAGTTGGATATAGCTAAAGGCAACATTGTCGTAAAAATCCCCCATGCCAGTGCGGCTGAGGCGGTCATCGCGTGCACAGAAAAAGAGGGGAGTGCGGTCGCCCCAGGCGGGCAGCAGCTCGGCCAGTTTGATCAAGCCCCCGTCCGACAGGCGGAGCGCGCCGGGTTGTTGATGCAACACCTCCAGCATTGTCACCAAATCTTTGCTGAGCGAGCTATCCACAAAGCCGACCAGCGGAACGCGATACCGTTCCGAGCATTCTAAAAGATGGCGCACTGCGCGCACATAATTTTGGCCGTGCATGGGCAAAATCTGTCCGGCGAAACTGACGATGAATGAACCATCGAACAAGCAAAGGGGGCGTTGCGCTGCCGGAAGCTCGGCATACTCGGCCATGATCAAACAGAGGCGTTCGCATTCGCGCAAAAATCGCACCTGGTTGACCTGCTGGATGGCAAAACTGGCCTCGGCAAAATCGCCAATATCGTCGTTGCCGTCGGTTAAATCAGTCGGTGCTAAGATCTCGAAGGCCACATCCTTGATGTAGCGCCCCCCGGCCTGATGAAAATTGATAAACCAACCGATTTGGACCGCGCCAACCGGGATCGAAAAGTCTTTACTGGGCGAAATCTGGCTGCCATCGACCGCGGCCACTGGTCGATCCTGGAGGATGGTCAGCGCCCAATTGCGGGCCTCGGTATGGCTGCTCCACGTTTGGGCAAAGGATCTGGTCAGGTCGGTTTGGTGATCAAACTCGGGGGCCGGGCGTGCTCCGGGCCAGGCCAGCCCAAGCTCATCCAGCCGCTGGTTGATGCTCGCCGCGGTCTGCTGGCGCAACTCAGCCAGCCAGCGGGCAAGTATCCCCTCCTGAGCTTGTAAGCCCGTTTGATACGCTTGAAAGGAGGCTCGCTTTTCCTCCAGTGCGGACTGAACCTTGGGTGTGAAAAGCATAGAACAATTGTATCATAGAACGTCGCACACGCCAACGGCAATGATAGCAGGGTAGGGTGGATGGCGGAAGCCAGGTGGGGATGATTGAGGAGAGAGACAACAGGGAACAGTGCCCCAATCCTCAATGTACGTGATTCGATGTGCGTGACGTAACGATTGATGCTGGCTATTCGGTGATGCGTACAGGGCGATAGGCCAGATTCTCTTCTGGTTCAGGGGTGGTGGGTGTTCGTTCGCCGCGCGTGAGTGGGTTCGCCATGGTCCGGCGGTTGGGCGCGGTTGGCTGCATGATGGCCGGGGCCGCTTGTTCAGCCCCACAGTAGACACAAATCTCCCATTCGTTGCGCACAAGTTTGCCACAACTGGCGCAGGAATGTTGGAGCTGAGCATGGCAATTGGGACAATAGACCCATTCTTCTTTGGCGGGCACGCCGCAAGCCTGGCAGGCAATGGTGCCTTCCAACTCGCGCAACAAGGCCTCTTCTTCGAGCGCGCGATCATAAACTTCCGCCAACGTATTCTTGGGGCGAATCATCAGATACAAGATCCACCCGACGATGGGAAAGACCAGCACAAGCACACAGGCCAACGTGATCGCCAACCAATCGCGGCTGCGTTGGCGAATGTCGTTAAATGCCCAAATTCCCATTGCAACCCAGAATGCAAAGAGAAAGGCGCCAAGCATTGCAACAATGACGCCTACAAAGGTTGCAATATTGTTTACTAATTCAGGCGACATAAGGATAAAGTCTCCACAATAAAAATCACCCTGCCCACTGCCATTTTGCTGACGAAAGCAACGCTTGCCACCTTACGGGCACACAAGCCGTCCAGCGAACAAGTAGATTCCGCATAAGACCGCATTGCAGCCGATGCGACGACCCACAAGGACAAGACTAATCAAATGACAATACCAATGATCTACACCAATGATCTACCAAAAGCCAACGTTATCAAAACCTGTGCGGATTATAGCGTAAAAAAGGAAAAAGCCCCAAACGCCAGGAATCGGCTGGGTGTCTAGCGCGTCTCGCCCAATTCCTTGCGCCCACACGCTCTTTGGGAACGCGCTGGGCCAGCAGTTCGTGACGATGCCAGCCTTGTGAACCTTCTCCGGGAGCGCTCGCCAAAATCACTTGCCAAAATTCCAGGGATACTCGTGTCTGGAAAGTCAGTTTGACAGCCTTTAGACACCCATGCTAAACTTTCGCCAAAGTTTGTCCTACCCAATAAGGTTATATTGTCTTGCATCTGCAACCTACGAACCAGCGAAGAATCTATCCGTCAAAGGGTTGCGATTCCCAAAACCTGGCCAACTAACCTGTTTTGGGGCAGAATTTACGGCGAAACTCTACTTGTCTTGATGCTCCGCAGAAAAGCTGGGTTTTACGTGGTCCACGCCACATTTCCCACTGATCGTCTTAAGAACCCTCAGAATCAAGCGATGGTTGCTACGATGACCTACAAAGTTACTCCAATATAACTCAAATTAATATTGTATCCTATCTGATAAGTAACCAGGCGAGATCGACTCAAGCGTATGCAGTCAGCCCGAGCGGCAATGGTCAGCCATTGTCTGTGAGTTTACGATCATCAACTATCAATCCATTTCAACTGGTTCAACTGGACAATGTAGGTTTGATCAAGTTTTGAGCAATTGATGAATCACTGATTGCTCCTGGAACTTGTTGTTCTTTTTCATGGTTCCACTGACAACGCTCTTGCTCTGAAACAGATTGACGATTCTGTTGGCCAAGGAATGAATTGCGCTGGCAATCGAGGATCTTACGCAGCGCCAGGCCGACCTTGTCAGTGATTCCACCAGTATCACCCAGAAGGAGAGATATATGAATAAACGTTTTCGTTGGTCAACGATCATGCTGCAGGTTGTGCTGGTTGCGATCAGCGCCTGCTTCGCTCCTGTTGCCACTGAACTGGTAACCCCAACGCCGGAACCGACTGCGCAGGCGGCCCCGGTGGAAGCCCCTGCTGCCCAGGCTGGCGGCCAAAGCCTGCTTGAGGTTGTTCAGGAGCGAGGCGAGCTGATCTGTGGGGTCAACAATCAATTGCCGGGCTTTGGCTATTTGGCGAGCGATGGTGCGTTCTCGGGCTTTGATGTCGATTTCTGCAAGGCCATTGCCGCGGCTGTTTTAGGCGATGCCAATGCCGTGCAATATCGCCCATTGACCGCGTCGGATCGCTTCACCGCGGTCCAGACCGGCGAGGTCGATGTTTTGATCCGCAACACCACCTGGACGCTGCAACGCGATGCCAGTGGGGTCGGCATGGAATTTATGCCGGTCACTTTTTATGATGGCCAAGGCATGATGGTGCGCGCGGATAGCGGCATTACATCGCTGGAAGATATGGATGGCGCTACTGTCTGCGTCCAATCGGGGACAACCACCGAGCTGAATCTGGCGGATAACTTCCGCGCACGCGGGCTCGAATTTACGCCCGTGGTGCTGGAAGATGCTGATCAGACGATGGGTGCCTACGATGACAATCGTTGCGATGGCGTCACCACCGACAAGTCGGGCCTGGTCAGCCGCCGCACCACGTTGGCCAACCCGAGCGATCACATCATTCTCGACGTGACCATGTCCAAGGAGCCGCTTGCCTCTTCCGTCTTACAGGGAGATGCAGCGTGGGCCGATGTCGTGCGCTGGGTCATCTACGGCTTGATGGAAGCTGAAGAATATGGCGTTACGAGTGCGAATCTCGACGAGATGGCAGCCAGCGAAGACCCAACCGTGCAGCGCTTGCTGGGGGTAAGTGGGGATATGGGCGCCCTGTTGGGCCTGGATAATGACTTCCTGGTGCGGGCATTGGAAGCGGTCGGCAACTATGGCGAAATCTACGACCGCAACCTGGGGCCTGGTACTCCGTTTGACCTGCCTCGCGGTCCGAATGCGCAATACACCGACGGTGGCCAGATCTACGCCATGCCATTCCGGTAAATCGATTGGTTGTTCAGGTGGGGGGTGAAGTTCGCTTCGCCCCTCGCTATTTTCCTCGCTCAGCGTCACGCTCGCGACCGAATCCTGATCCAAAGGTCGGTTTTCAGGGACGGGGATTCTCCAAATAAGAGTCTATCCGTACATGTTGCGCCAATCGATGCTGGTGAGCCCAGTGTCGGGAGCCGTAACCAGGGTACGGATAGGTTCTCAAGAGAGGTGGAGGGATTCGGTAGAATGACCAACCCCCATAGGACCATGACCACGCAACAAGGCATACCGTTTTATCGCGACACCCGCATCATTGCGCTGCTGGCTCAAGTAGCCTTTATCCTGGTAGTGATCATTGTCGGCTATTTTTTGGTGAATAACCTGTTGACGGGGTTGCGAGCCAGCAATATCCCCATCAGTTGGAACTTTTTGGGCCAGGAAGCTGGCTTTGAGATCGCTGAGGGGCCGGCTTTTGTGCCGAGCCAAAGTTATGCACGCGCCTTTTGGGTCGGCATTCTCAACACGGTGCGCGTCGCGATTGCAAGTATTATCTTTGCCTCGCTCCTGGGGCTTATGGTCGGGGTGGCGCGGCTGTCCAACAACTGGCTGGTGCGCAATCTGGCCGGCGGCTATGTGGAATTGATCCGCAATACCCCCTTGTTGGTGCAACTTTTTTTCTGGTATTTCGCGGTGATCCTCAAACTGCCGGGGATCGGCGAAAGCCTGGCGATTCCTGGGGTCGCTTTGCTGAGCAACCGCGGCATCGCGCTGACATGGCCCCGCATCTCCGCCCCAGGGCAGGGGTTGGGCTATTGGTTCCTTGCCGCCCTGATCGCCGCGTTGCTTGTTAATCTGGTCATGCGGCGCCGCGCTGCCCAATCCGGGCGCATGACCCTGGCGGTTTGGCCAACCCTGGCAACCTTGTTGGCGGTGGCCATTGGTGGCTATGCTGTCACGACGACGTTTGGAACCTTGCCAGAAAATATTGCCTACACGCTGCAACGCGCGGATCGCGGCGTCCTCTATGCGGATCAGAATGGCAACGCGGCCTACGACCCTGAGGTGGATCGCCCCTTACCCTACATGCCAGTGACCCTGCACGCCGAAAATGGCGACGCACTGGCCACGACCCTCACCGATGCCGAAGGTAATTATCGCTTCTTTAATCTGGCTGAAGCTGGGGTGAGCCTAACCTGGGTGGAACCTGGCTCGATCGTGCTCGATCGGCCAGTTTTGCAGGGGTTCAACTATCGCGGCGGGCAACTTTTATCACCGGAGTTTGCGGCCCTGCTCTTGGGGCTGACCATCTATACGGCCGCATTTATCGCCGAAGTTGTGCGAGGTGGTATCAATTCTGTGGCGCGTGGGCAGTGGGAATCGAGCCGAGCTTTGGGGCTCTCGAACGGAGAAACGCTGCGGTTGGTGGTGTTGCCCCAGGCCCTGCGGGTGATCATCCCCCCGTTGACCAATCAATATCTGAACCTGACGAAGAATTCCAGTCTGGCCATTGCGGTTGGATATCCTGATCTGTTTAATGTGTCGCGCACCATCTTTAACCAATCCGGCGCGACGGTACAGATGTTTATCCTGATCATGGCGACCTACCTCACCCTCAGCCTGTTAACTTCCCTCTTTATGAACTGGTACAACAAACGTGTGGCGTTGGTCGAACGGTAGGCATGGCGCACAGAACGGGAGCAGCAAGCAATGGCACGATCTGAGATCGAACCAACCATGTGGGTGAATCCGCGTCATCCGCGCCAGGCCGAACGACCGCCCGCCAGCGAGATGGGGCTTTGGGGCTGGTTGCGCACAAATTTGTTCAGCAGCATCGGCAACACCCTGCTGACTATCCTGACCCTGCTCCTGATTGGCTTCCTGGGGATAACCGTGTTGCGCTGGGTCGTTGGCGCGGCCTATTGGGAGCCGATCTGGATCAACCGAAAGTTGCTGGCGGTGGGGCTCTATCCCCAGGAACGGTTGTTGCAACCTTGCCTGGTGCTGGCCGCGGTCAGCCTGCTCTTTGGGGTAAGTGCCGGGCGTTGGGGTAGTATTATGCGCAGCCTGGCGATTGGGCTGGCCGCGCTTTTGCTCTTGTTGGCCATTGTGCCGATTGGTCCCGCCGCCCAAATCTGGATGGGGATCAGTTTGGCGCTGTTGATTGCCGGCTTTGTGGTCGCATTGCGCTTGCCCATCCCGACCCAGTGGTTGATCATTGCCTGGATTGTGACCATTCCCCTCTCGGTCTTTTTGTTGCGGGGCGCGGTCGAAATACGCCCGTTGGGCCTGTCGATTCCGCTCATGGGCTCAGCCCTGCCCGCGACCGTGTTGGGCGGGCTATTGTTGACAATTTTGTTGACGGTTGTGGGGGTTGTCGCCAGTTTCCCCATTGGGGTGGCGCTCGCGCTGGGACGCCGCAGCCACTTACCGGTGATCCGCTATTGTTGTATCGCGTATATTGAATTTATTCGTGGCGTGCCGCTGATCTCATTGCTCTATTTGGGTATGTTGGTGCTGCCGCTCTTTTTGCCCACGGGCTGGCCCAACCCCGAAGGCATCACGCGGGTGATGGTGGCGATCACACTGTTTAGCGCGGCGTACCTGGCCGAGAATGTGCGCGGTGGCCTGCAGGCGGTGCCGCGTGGGCAAAGTGAAGCCGCCGATGCGTTGGGGCTGAATGCGTGGCAAAAGACCCGGATGATCGTCCTGCCCCAGGCACTGCGTGCCGTAATCCCCGCCTTGGTGGGGCAATTTATTGCGCTCTTCAAAGATACCTCGCTGGTTGCCCTGGTCGGGTTGACTGATCTGCTAGGGATGGGGCGGGCGGTGATCCAGCAGCCCGAATGGTTATCGGTGACCGGTGGGGTGACGCGCGAGATGTATCTCTTCCTGGCGCTGGTCTACTTTATCTTTAGCTATGGGATGAGCTGGGCTAGCCGGCAATTGGAAGCACAATTAGGGGTTGGCAAGCGCTAAGGTTGGGGCAACAGACTTCTTCCGGGGGTTGTGGACTCCACAGATGCGGACTTTCTTTCTGTGAAAGCTGCGCAACTCTGCGTATTCTGTGGGTGGGATTTTAAAAGAATTTTTAGATTTTACCTGTACACCCTTTGTTTGGGTTGTCTGATGGTGATTCGCTTTGCAAGGAGCAGCGACGTGTCTGGTCAAGTGGAAAATTCAGCTATTATTACCCTGCACAATGTCAACAAGTGGTACGGTGAATACCATGCTTTGCGCGACATCAATCTTACGGTAAAACCGAAAGAGGTCGTGGTAATCATCGGGCCATCAGGGTCGGGCAAATCGACCATGATCCGCACCATCAATCGCCTGGAGGAGCACCAGAAGGGCGACATCGTCGTCGATGGCATTCCTTTGACGCGTGATGTGCGCAATATCGAGGCGATTCGCATGGAGACCGGCATGGTCTTCCAGCAGTTTAATCTCTTTCCACACCTGACAGTCCAACAAAATATTACGCTGGCGCCGATCCATGTGCGCAAAAAGAGCAAAGCCGAAGCGGAACAAATCGCCGCGCAACTGCTGGAACGGGTTGGCATTCCCGAGCAGGCGCAGAAATATCCCGGTCAACTCTCGGGCGGGCAGCAACAGCGGGTGGCAATTGCACGCGCGCTGGCGATGGACCCCAAGATCATGCTCTTTGATGAGCCGACCTCGGCGCTGGATCCAGAGATGATCAAAGAGGTGCTGGAGGTCATGAAAGATCTGGCCCGGCGCGGCATGACGATGTTGGTCGTTACGCACGAAATGGGCTTTGCGCGCGAGGTGGCTGATCGGATCGTCTTTATGGATGCGGGTGAAATCGTGGAGATCGGCACGCCCGAACACTTCTTCACCAATCCGCAGCACGAGCGGACCAAGTTGTTTTTGCGGCAGATTTTGTGATTCGCGGACGCAGTGTCAATGGCCAGGGGGGCGCCAGGCAGCGCATATCCAGTTCAGAGCATCCATGCTGCCCAGTGCGGGCAAAAGGCGCAGCGCAGTTGGGACCCGCGGCTCATTGTTCTGCCTGGCTGACTGAGTTGGCCCCTGGCTGGCTGACCCACTCGGCGTAGAGCGCATCGACCGCGGGGTTCTGGAGCGCGGCCAGCTCGCGCTGCCAGGTGGCTGTATCCACAATCCCGTAGCGGTGATTGGCCAGATAGCGGTGCAAAAAGCGGAAGAATTGACGATCACCCAATTCCGTACGCAGCGCGTCGTAGAAGAGCGCGCCCTTGGCATAAACTACCGTTTCATATTGTTGCGGGCTGTCAAAGCTGTCAACCGTCTGGCTGACCAGCCGATCATCGCCCCGGGCGCGCAATTCCCGCAGCGGTGCCTGCCAACGCTGCTGCATCAACCCATCCGCGGCCCGATTGCCCTGCAACTCTTCAAAGTAGATCCTCATCGAATATTCTGCCAGTGCTTCGTCCAGCCAGGGCTCGCGCACCGGGTCATTATGGACGATCAGATACCACCATTGATGCGCCACTTCGTGGGCAACCAGCCCCTCTAAATTCTCGCGATAACGGGTGTACAATTCGGGCCCGAGCAGGATCGCCTGGGGATATTCCATGCCGCGATAGGCGAGCGGGGCCGGTGAAACGCGCAGATCGCGGTATGGATAGGGGCCAAAGCGATCGCTGTAGATGCGCAACGCCGCGATTGTGTAGACCAGCGCGGCGCGTCCCGCGGCTTCCTGGCCGGGCAACCAATAGCTCGTGACCCGCGTGCCATAAGTTTCGGTATAGGTGGATTGCAGGAGCGGGCTGAATTGCAAAAGGAATTCACGCGACGGGCCGGTGACCCAAACGTGGCGGGCCTGGTTATTCCCGAGCAGCGTCGATGTGACCAGCGTGCCGCTCGTAACCGGCACTTGATCCGAAGGCAGGGTTGCGGTCACCACAAAGAGCGACGTGTAATTGAATGCTGCATCCCCGCGCACGCTGCCGGTATCGGTCCACCAACGTCCGCTGCTGAGCGACGTTCCCGGTTGATACACAGCCAGCGATGGGTAAAAGAGGGGCAAACTGGTGATCTGCTGACTACTGCCATAGAGGGCGTAGACGCCAGCCGTATCACTCCATTGCGGCACGCTGCTGACCCAAGCGAGTTGGATGGTGGCCTGTTCACCGGGGTTGAGGGGTGTCAACAAATTTACCCGCAAGATCGACCGGGCTTCATCCACATGACTGAAGGGCGCGGGTTGCTCGTCCACCGCGGCCCCGCGCACAGTAATCCCGCTGCCATATTGTTTAAGCGCCGGGTAGAGCCGAAAGACCAGGTAACGCCAGGGCTCGGGCGAGGGGTTGACGATGACGATCGACGCGTTACCGCGAATGAGATTGTTGCTTGGGTCAAACGTGACGTTGATATCGTAGCGGGGGGCTTGGGTGACCTCGTCGAGTTGGCTGACGAAGTCGGGCTTCATGGCTGGCCGGTAGCGCAGCATGGGATCCTCGCCGCGTTGCTGCCAGAACCCACAGGCAGTCAACAACAGCAGCAGGCTCAGCAAGCCCACAACCGCGGGGCCGCAGAGCGCAAGCAAACGCCAATAACGGTGGGCAGGCGTCGATGAACTCACCATAGCAGCGATGGGTAGGCAGGGCCGAAAGGGATGAGCGAGCAAAGTTTACTGACCGGCTTCTCGTGACGGATCATACAGGGCCCGTGACAGAGACGGCATGAATGCTGGCAGGTTGGGCAGAGTTGGGCAAAAACAGTCATGGCGAGCAGAAGTATAGCACGAATGGCCCGGCTTGAGCAACGCTTCGCCCTGGGGCGAGAGCCGCTTGGTGCAACCCTGGCGTGGCTGCTGCGTATTCATCCCTCAATAGCGATAATCCGCGCGCAGATAGGGCAGGGGCACCACCGCCCCAATCAAACACAACGCGAAGATGACGATCAAGCCAACCCGACCCAGCGCGCTAAGCGCACTGAATTCTTGTTGAAAATAAGCGCTCAGCAGCACAAACGCCACCAGCGCATTGGCCAGCGAAATGGTCAGCAGCAGCGGAAAACTAATCACTTCCTGGCTGGCAATGGCCAGAAAGAGCAGCCCCAGCGTGACCAAAGCAGCCCCAGCCAGCCGCAAAGACCAGAGCGGGCCTGCTTCGTATAGACCCCAGTCGCTGAGATTGGCTTTGCTCATCAGCAACAGGCTGCCCCCAAGCGCCAATCCCAGAATGCTGCCATTGACGCGTAGCGCCAACCGCAAGGGACGAAATTGGTCGGTCAGCGTATAGGCCATAAACAATTTCCTTTTCGGTGAGTCCCTGCACCAGTCTGAACCGCAGATTGGCGCGTGGTTGGCATTATCTCTGCTGAATATCGTCAGGCATTGCGTAAGTTATTGGGATGTTGGTTGCACGCATAGCAAGGCTGCAACAATCATTTCATCTGGCAAAGGGTATACCGGAACGATGATTTCTGAAAAAGTGGTAGGTCGTTGGAAGACAGAATTGGGCAGCCGCATTGTGCTGTTCGGCGGGGTTTTGCTGCTCCTCTGGCTGCTGGAGATTGTAGATTGGCTCTGGGTGGGGGTGTATCTGGATCAATACGGGATTCAGCCGCGCACCCTGACGGGCTTACGCAATCTTTTGTTCGCGCCGTGGCTGCACGTCGGCTTTCGGCATTTAATTGCCAACAGCATCCCGTTCCTGATCCTCGGCTGGCTGGTGAGTCTGTTTGGGTGGCGCGAATTTTGGCGCGTCACCCTCAGTACGATCGTGATCAGCGGCCTGGCGATCTGGTTGCTTGGGGCATCCAATTCGCTGCATTTGGGGCTGAGCGGTCTGCTCTTTGGCTATCTGGGCTATCTGCTCGTGCGTGGGCTGCTCGATGGCCGCGGCGGGAGCCTGGTGATTGCTCTCCTTGTGTTCTTGCTCTATGGCAGCATGGTCTGGAGTTTGCTGAGCTGGCAGCCTGGTGTTTCATGGTTGGGCCACACCTTTGGCTTTATCGGCGGGATTGGGGCCGCGCGGCGCAGTGCTCTTCGCCCCGAGCGCTAATTTGCTCTCCACCCTCATTTCTCGTACGATTCTCCCTCGCCGGTGCGCAACGTTGATCGGTACCAGCGCCCAATTCACGGCTTAGCTTTTTGCTGGCGCAAGCCTGTTTTCTTAAAGGAGTAAAATTTGTGAATTTGTATCTGATTCGTCATGGCCAAAGTTTTGTCAATCTTGCAGATTGGGATTGGAATGGCGGCTATACCCTCGACCAACCTTTGACCGAATTGGGCGAACAGCAAGCCGCTGCCCTGGCCAAGTGGTTGCCCCAACAGTTACCCACAGTGGACGCGCTCTATGCCAGCTCCATGCAAAGGGCGCAGCAGACCGCCGAACCACTCGCTCACGCCTATAATATTCCGCTCCAATTTGAACATCGCGTGCGCGAGATTGGCAACAATCGGATCGACCACTCCGCCTGGAGCGAGGAGGATGCCCCGAAGCGCTACCAATCGGAATGGGCAACGGCACGGCCCTTTTCACCGACCATGCGCGACGCCGAAACCAGCGAAACATATATGCACACGCGCGTGCGCGTTGGCCTCTTCATTGAAGAATTGGTCGACCGCCACCGCGGCCAGACGGTATTGGTCGTCTGCCACGGTGGGGTAATTGATTGCGTGTTCGACCATGTGTTTAATGTGGGGCCATGGCGACGCTGCGAAATGTGGACGAACAATACCGCGGTCACCCATTTCGAATATGTCGAACATACCGGGCGTGAAGTCTGGCGGCTCCACTTCTATAACCGCTACGAGCACTTACCGCAGGCCGATATGATCACAGGGTAAGCGCTCGCTCAATAATCGACCACCTCGCTGCGTTCAATCCTGGCTTCGTCCAGGACCAGCCCCAACCCAGGCAGTGTCGGGATCTGGATCGACCCGCCCTCTGGGCGGTAGATTGGCGCGTGGAAAAATTGTTTGTGCCCCTGGGCACGAACCAAATATTCGACCAGGGGCACGGTCGTCGGGGATTGGGACGCGGCGACATGCAAGGCCGCTAAGAGCGAATGCCCATGCGCCACCAGCGGCACCTCAAAAGCCGAAGCCAGCGTGGCTATCTTGACCAACTCGGTGATGCCGCCCGTCCAATCGGGATCATTCTGCAACACATCCACCGCCTGATTGACCAGCAATTCTTTGGTCTGCCAGCGCGTGTAAACATGCTCCCCGGTAGCGATCGGCACATCCGCCGCGGTGCGGATCCTGCGAAGCTCGCTCACCCGTTCGGGCGGAATGGGCTCTTCCATCCAGGTAGGGCGGAGCGGCGCCAGCTCACGCACCATTTTGATCGCATAGCTGACATCCCAGCCCATGAAGGCGTCGAACATGAGCGAGTAATGGGGGCCAACCGCCCCGCGTACCGCATATGCCATCGCGAGATTTTTTTCGAAACCCTCCTGCCCATCGCCCGGGCCATAGCGGAAAAACCATTTCTGCGCGGTAAACCCCAGCGCCTTATAGTCGCTGGCGGTCTGGGCCGCGGCGGTCGGGGTGCTGTCAAACCCCAACATGCTGGCATAGGCTGGCACAGTTGGCCGCGTCGGCCCCCCCAGGAGCCGATAGATCGGTTGCCCCCAGGCTTTGCCGCGCAGATCCCACAAGGCACAATCGACAACGCTGATCGCGGTCATGAAGATGCCCGAGCGCCCATGCCGATCCAGCCGGATCATTTGGTCGTAGAGTAATTCGCCTGCCAGCGGGTCGCGGCCCAGCAAAAAGGGGCGCAAGCTGCGGATGACATGAAAGGCCTGCCAATCCTGGATGGGGCCGAAACAACCAATCAACCCTTCATCTGTATGAATTTCGAGATAGAGCGCGCGGATGGCCGCGCCCGCTCCCTGGTCTGCACCCACCGGGGTGTTGAATTCCGGGTAGAGATCGATGGCGCGGGCCTGGCGTTCGCCTGGCGGGTAAGTGGGTCCGTTATAATGGCCGTGGACGCGCACAACTTGTACGTTGGTGATCTTCATGGCTCTCGCTTCCTGATAGGGTTGGCATAGGGATCAATGATCGGTGGTATGAGACTCGGCTCTCGGTTAGTATAGCCAAGCGTTGGTGGATCGGAAAATGGCTGCTCTGGTGTCGGGCCGCTGAACCATGCTGGCACGAGCCCGATTTTTGCACCTCAGTTTCTGGATCAACGCGACTGATGCTATGATAGACCAATTATGGCGCGCTTTTCGAACGACCCACCCGAACCAGTTCAGCCCCGCTCGGCCTGGCTGCTGACCACCATCCTGGTCCTGATTGTGTTCGGGCTGCTCGGCGCGCTCTGGCGTTATTATGTCGGTGATGTCGGGTTCCGCTTTGCGCCATCCCCCACGCCCACCGCTACCCCAGCATCGCCCTTGGTGGCCACGGTCGATTTCCGCGCGACCATGATCGCGCAGGATCGCGCCACGCAGATCGCCTATGAAGCCGTGGTGCCGCGCGCGACATCCACCCCGGCGGCGAGCGAAGCGGTCTTTTTGCCCATCGTGGATGCTGAACCCGATGATCCTGCTGATGGCTCAGGCGAAGGTGTGATCGAACAGCCGGATGTGGCCGCTTCAGCCACCGCGGCCAGCATCAACCTGGTGCCGATTGGCGGCGGTGAACTTCCCCCAGCCGAAACGCCAACATTGATCGCGCCGGATGTGAGCCTGCCCACGCCCGACCTCGGTGTGGACCCCAATTCGCCTTCGGACCCGCCCGTCGATCCGCTGCCGATTGTGGTGGAGACCGAAACCCCAACGCCGACCGAGACATTTTTTGCGCCGACGGAAACCCCATCGCCAACCTTTACGCCGATTCCCACGGTTGTCCAGGTACAAGCCTTACGCGCCTATATCGCGCCGACTTTCGCGGCCACGACGGTCTGGTTACGCCTGGCCCCGATGAATACCCATACCCCCGTGGCGACTCTGCAGACCGGCACCCAAGTGGATCTGCGCGGGCGCGACGAGAGCGGGGAATGGGTCTATCTCTGTTGCGTTGAGAACGAACAACGCTGGATCCGCCAAGTCTATGCGCCCCCGATCGACAATGAGCGCCTGCCCGATAATGCCCCGCCCAACGCGACCCCCAATGATGTGCGCTGGTTGCCCGTACAGCCCTGGCCCGCCAATTTCCCGCCCCCGATGGTCGCTACCCCCATCCCGCCCGATGCTGCCACCTATTTTCGGCAAGATCGAGCCAATACGGGCCGGATTAGCAATGGCCTGAATGGGAGCTTGCAACCGTTGCCCGGGTGGTCGACCGATTCTGCCACCATTCCGCAGCAGTTTTCAACGCCATTGCTGGTGGTGGACAGGTATGTCCTGGGGGGAACGAGCGGACCCGATGGGATAATTTACGGTCTTGACCGCAATCACGGGAACCAAATCTGGACCTATTCCCTGGGCGCCGGTATCAGCCAACCCATGTTGGTGATCGGTAATATCCTCTATGTGAGTGATGATAGTGGGCGAATCACTGCCATTCCCCTGGGCGGAGATGGGCCTCTCTGGCAACAGTTTATCTCGATCCCCAACGGCGCGCCCAATGGGCAAGCGGTTTCAGGCTTTGTGGCGCACGACAACTTTTTGTATCTGATCGTGCGCGCACCAGACGGCAGCCATCATCTCTTAAAAGTGGATCGGAACCATGGGGGCATGGTGCAAGGGTACCCGGTGGGTGCTACGCTGCCTCAGGCATTGGCTTATGGGCATCAGCTGATCTATGTGGCGGGCGCTCAATTGCTGGCGCTGGATGTGGACAATTTTGAGTTGGTGTGGGCGAGCAATCTGACCAATTTCTCCGCGCCGCCCATCTATGCCGCGGATGGCACCAAGGCGCTCAGCGAGTTGATCGTCACCACTGGCGGGCAAGTGATCACGCTGGATGCGGCTACGGGGAGGATGCTGCACACGTACGAAGGTGGCGGCCAGCTGGTAACCGGCCTCGGGCTTGGGAATAATGCCATCTTTGCGAGCGGCTCTGGGTTTATCAAATCCTTTGATCGGTACGGCACTGGCTTGTTTTGGTCTGTCACAACCAGTGGTGACGCGCGGGGTGGGCCGGTCGTCTCGCCCGATCAATTGCTGCTGGTGACTGGGAATGGTACGATTGAGTTCGTCCACCCTGCCGGTGGCGCGTTGACCGCGGGCGGGGGCATCCCCTCCAGCATTCGTTATCCGCCCACAATTAGTAGCCGTACCATCTATATTGTCGCCGAAGGGCCACCGAGTCGGATTTATGCCTACACCCAACCGTGATGCCCAACCCAATACCCATGCCTCTTTGCCCGGTTGGGATGCCTTGCTGCTGGCGCTGTTGGTCTTTGCTGTCCTGATGGTGATCGGCCTGGCTGAAGAGGGCGCACTGCCCGGCTCACGCGTGGAAGATCTGCTGCGCCACCCAATCCTGGGCAATCTGCTGCCCGCGGCGGGCGAGGAAGCCATTGGCACGCCCAGCCCGCGGCCAGGAGACCCCATCGGCCTGGTCCTGAATGCGCTCACCCTGGGCGGGCTGATCGGCTATCTGATTGTCGATCTGCTGCCCGCTGGACGCTGGCGGCAACATGCCAAGTGGCTCTTCCTGAGCGCCATCCTGGTGACGGCGCTCTTCCTGCCCGCAGGGAAATTGATGCTGCTGCGGCAGGGGAGCGGCCCGGCCAGCTATACGCACGATGGCGGCGTGATTCAGACGGAAGCCACGATCCAATATTTCCTGGCGGGCAAAAACCCGTACCACGAAGATTACATTGATACGCCGATGGCGGAGTGGGGCTTTAGTGAATATCGCACCGCGCTTTATCACTACCCTTACCTGCCCTGGACTTTTGTCTTTAGCACGCCCTTTTATCTGCTTGGTCAATGGGCTGGTTTTTACGACCAGCGCCTTGTCTACCTGCTCTTGATGGTGCTGGCCCTAAGCCTGGCTCCACAACTGGTGCGCGGGGCGCGCACGCAATTGGCTTTGGTGGCCCTGCTGGCGCTCAACCCAATCATGGCGCTGGATCTGGTCTTTGGCCAGAATGATTCATTTGTCCTCTGTTGGTTGTTGTTGAGTCTGGTTGCGTGGCAGCGCTCGCAACAGGCTACAACGCCAATCCAGGCTCAACGTTGGCGCTGGGGCGCGGCGCTCTTGCTGGGGCTGGCTTGTGCCAGCAAGCCTACAGCCTGGTTTTTTGCCCCGTTTTACGGGTTGTTGTTCCTGGGAGATGAACGACTGGAGGTCGGCTGGCTGGCCCTCATGCGCCAGATTCCGCGGGTGATCGCCCGGGCCTGGCCGGCGCTGGCTGGCTTTGCGGCCCTGGTCGTGCCCTATATTCTGTGGGATCCGTTTGCCTTTTACGACGATGTCTGGCGCTGGAGCAGCGGCCAGGGCGAAACCGGCTATCAGATCTGGGGATGGGGGGCCAGCAACTTTGTCCTGGCCTTGGGGCTCGTGGCCGACCGTTTTTCTCAATGGCCGTTCTGGCTGCTGGAGCTCGTGCTGGCCGGGCCACTCTTGATCTGGTTTTTACGCCGCCAACAACGCACCAATACACTGGCAAATGCTTGTTGGCATTATGGGCTTTTCCTATTGCTCTTTTTTTACAGCAGCCGCTTTCTCAACGAGAATTATCTGGGCTACATTCTGGCATTTTTGGCCCTGGGCATTTTGACCCAACACCACCCGCAAGCAGACGGTCATTAACCTTCCGCGTCATCCTCAGTGGCAACGCGCTCCGGCTGGGTCAGGAACTGATAGGCCTGGGTAAAGGCTGTGAGATGCGTCTCAGCGGAAGCTGGATTATCTTTGCTGGCGATCTGGACCAATGCTGCTAAAGCCGCCACCAACCCCACGATGCTGGGGAGTGGGCCAGCCGCGGTGGTCGGGGCAAAAACTACCCGATCCGACATGCGGTTGACGGGACTGGCCAAAGAGCCCACGACCCCCAAGGTCGCGGCCTCTTTGCTGCGGGCAAATTCCAAGGCACGGGCAACAGAGCTGCCATATTCGGTGGCGCTGATCCCGATCACCAATGTGTCTGCGCTGAGGTTCATCAGGGTTGCAGCCTTTTTGACTGGATCATCGCTGACTGCTTCCGCGGAAAAGCCGCGATGGCGAAATTGTTGCGCCACCAATTCGGCCACGGCCTCGGCGTACCCTTCGCCGATCAGCACCAGATGGTTGGCCTTCTCGAACATGGCAGCAACTGCCTGGATGTGCTTGGGGGGATTATGCGTCAACATCTGCTGCAGATTGTGCTGCTCGTGTTCGGTGCGATCCTTAAAGACGCCAGCCGGGTCCGTAGGGGAAAGCGCTTTGGGTTCATAAGCTGCATAAATTTCAGCTTTGACTTGTTCGCGGATATCATGCAACAATTCGGGGTAGCCGTTATACCCTAGCCGTTGCGAAAAGCGCACAACCGTGGTTGTATCCACCCCAACCGCAGAAGCCAGTTGTGCGGCTGTTAAAAAGGAGACTTCGTAGTAGTTGCTCATGATATAATCAGCAACTTTGCGATAGCTTCGGCTTAAGTGCTCATGATAATCGCGAATTTTTTGTCGATACATAAAATAAATCCCAGGTTCCAGTCTGGCAGCCCACTCGGTGACGGAACAACTCGCCTCAGCAGCACAGGCAAGCCAGGCGGGAAAGACTTGTCAGCGCAAAAATTTTGACTAGATTCTACCTGCAAACGCTCAGTCAGACTGTATGGGTAAGCTCAAATTCGGGGGCTGCAACCGCTTTGTTTTCAGATAGACGCTGCTGACAATGTAGACGAATCGGTGGGTATGGCGGCAAGCTGACCAGACATGTGACCGGACGCAAGGCCCTGAGTAACGGCAGGCTTCAGAGTCAAAATGGCGTATTTCGATGCGGAAGCAGTATACTGAGATCAACCTCATTTGTCAACCAATACGGATTTGAGCTTAACTTTGTGAATAAAAGCGTGATAAGTAGACAAAATAGTCTTTAAATGGTGATACAGAGTGGTAAAATATGGGTTTGGAGCAGCTTTTGAAGCTGTTCTCTGGCAAAAATTGGATAAAATGAGGCCTTTTGACAGGCCGCTGGCATGAACAAAATCCAGGGCGAATTGAGCATTTGATGCGAGATAAATTTGTGGGTGCAACTTTTTTTGCACTAAGTTTATTGCTATGGCTCGCTGCCTGCCGCCCCTCTGCCGCTGGGTCCGTGGCGGCCCTGTTGACCACGACGCCTGAAGCGGGGCAGACTCACACCGTTACTCCTTCACCGACCGCTACACTGCCGCCAGCGAGCGCAACCCCGACATCGATCTCGACGCCTACGCCGCCGCTCGATCTGCAAATGCTGCTCCAATCGCCCTTGCCAACGCCGCCCGCAACACTTTGGCACACAATGGGGATCACAGTTGCTGCCCCAGTGGTCACGCCAGCCTGGTTGGCCCCGGTGCCGAGCCCGACCGCGGCCCTGTTTGTGCATTCGCCCGAGTTTGGCATCCGCGTGCCGTTGCCACAACCGCCAGCGATTGCGCTGCAGCCCACGCCCGACGGGGTTGTGCGCACTGTTCAAGTGCCGATCCTGATGTATCATTATGTCAGCGAGCCCCCGGCCACTGCCGACATCTACCGCCGCGATCTGTCGATTGCTCCCGAGCGTTTTGCCGAACATTTGCACCGTCTGCAAGCTGAAGGCTATCAGGCCATCAGTTTGTATACCTTGCTGGCTCACCTCACCCAAGGCGCGCCGCTGCCCGAACGCGCGGTGGTGCTCACCTTTGATGATGGCTACCGTGACAATTATGAATATGCCTTGCCCATCCTGGTCGAGGCAGGCATGACGGCAACGTTTTTTGTGGTGACCGACTTTATCGATGACCAGCGCCCTGAGTACCTAACCTGGGATATGGTGCGCGCCATGTACGCGGCCGGCATGTCGATCGAGTCTCACGGGCGAAATCACGTCACCCTGCGCGGCCAATCGTCCGACTATCTGATCTGGCAGGCGTTGGGGAGCCTCGAAACCATCGAATTTGAACTCGGTGTGCGCCCACGGTTTGTCTCCTATCCCGCTGGAGAATATGACGCGCAAACCATTGCCATCTTTCAGAGCGCCAATTACTGGGCCGGGCTGACAACGCAACAAGGGGCTACGCATCAGAGTGACGATCTGTTTACATGGCGGCGGGTGCGCATTCGCAATACCACCACGGCCGATGAATTGATGCGGCTGGTTGCCTTGGATTGGTAAGTGAAGGTGTGTAGGCATCACTGGCACCGGCTGGCTGCGTCATCATATCTATATCGAGTGCCCTGTGGGTGCTCTTTCGATGGTCAATTGGGCTGATTGGGTTCCAAATAACACGATGCTGCGTTGGTTTGTGGGGAGAGGTGAGCCATGTTTCTGAAAGATAAAGTGGCGGTCATTACGGGCAGTGGCCGGGGGATTGGTCGTGGCATCGCTTTGGCACTGGCTTCTCAGGGCTGTCATGTTGCCATTAATTATATGCGGCGCCGCGCGGATGCAGAACAGACCGCGGCCGCAGCTGCTACGTTCGGTGTCCGCACCGCGGTCATCAAAGCCAACGTGGGGAAGGAGAGCGAAATCGAGCGGTTGGTCGAACAGGCGGCGGACTTGCTAGGCGGGCTCGATATCTTTATTGGCAATGCCGCAAGCGGGGTGATCCGCCCTGTGACGGAAATCGACGCCCACGCCTGGGACTGGACGCTCAATATCAACGCCCGCAGCATTTTGTTAGGGGCGCAGGCTGCGATCCCGCACATGGTGCAGCGGGGCTGGGGGCGCATCATTACCATCACCAGCATTGGCAGCCGGCGCGTCTTTCCGGAATATAGCGTGGTCGGCGTGAGCAAAGCCGCCATCGAAGCGGTGACGCGCTATTTGGCTGTGGAGCTGGCACCCAAAGGGATCATCGCCAATTGCATCAGCCCTGGCGTTGTGTTGACTGGTGCGCTGGACTTTTTCCCGCGCAAGGAGCAGATGATCGACCACGCGCAGAAGAATACGCCCGCGGGTCGCTTGGTCACGCCGGAGGATGTGGGCGCGGTGGTGACCTGGCTGTGCAGCGACGCCGCGGCGATGATCGTTGGCCAGACCATCGAGTTGGATGGCGGCTACAGCCTGGTCATGAATCGCTGAGTGGGGGCTTGGCCTCAGTTGCCTGAGTTACCTGGTTAGGCCAAAAACTGTGCAACGCGCCCGATCCTTGGATCCAAAAGAGGAGGATTAGCAGGAGCAGGGTGAGGAGCAGCACCCCTTCCTGAAACCAGGGCAGCGTCGGGGCCAGATCCTGCAGTAGTTGCAGCAGCAACAATTGAATGCCAACAAAGCTCAAGGTCGTGAGCGCAAATTCCACAGGCACAGTCAGCCGTTGGCGTACCCGCGGAACTCGATAGAAAAAGAGGGCTTGGTTGATCAGGACGAGGAGCCAGGCAGGGAGATAACTGCTCCAGGTGGTGGGGGCGTGGTGCAGGGGAAAGAGCCAGGCTGGTTGAGTCCGCGCGGTCTGCGCAGACCAGGTTAGCCATTGCTCCGTAAGCCGCACCCCCCAAATAAACAATGTATACCAGATTGCACCCAACAAAAGCATTGCCCCCAAGACCTGTAATTGGTTCAGCCACTCCTGTCGGGTCGCTACTGGCAGCGTAGGATGAATGCGTATGTTCATTTTGCCTCCAGCTGCGATGTCCGTACAATGCCCCTGCGCTACGCTGCTCAGGTGAAGCCTGTTTAGTATAAAAGAAGTACTATTTTTAAGATGGTTGCTTAAGGCACGACCGCGCTACAGAACAAAACGGGCAGCCCCATTGGCCGCCCGTCTGAAAAGGATATTCTGGATGCAGTCTGAGAATTGGGTGAACGTGGGCTTACCAGAGCGTGATCACCCGTTCTTGCTGGCTTTTGATCTTTTCGCGGTTGTTCTGCAGCGCAATCATCACCGAGAGCAGCGAAATCACCCCGTAGATCATGTATGGCCAGGGCGTGATCTCATTCATCCCCAAGACCACGAAGAGGGCAAAGGCCCCGGCCCCCACCGAAAAGGTGGCGATCGAAGACATCCGGCTCCACCAAATCAGCAAAATGCCGATCAGCCAGACTGGGCCACCGACCAGGGGTGAAATGGCCATGGTTGTGGCCGCCGAGGTAATGCCCCCAGCCCCGCCCTTGAAGCCAATAAAGATCGACCAGTTGTGCCCGATGATCGCGGCCCCACCAGCCAATGCTTCAGCCAGTTGCAAGGCTATCAGGCGCAGATCCGCCTCGTTCAAGCCTTGGGGCGCTTGACTGATGTTGATCACGCTCGGTTCGGGGAACAGGAGCGTAAAGAGTGTGCGGATTAGCCAAACCGCCACCGCGCCTTTGATCGCATCGCCAATCACCGTGGGGATGGCCGCTTTCAGCCCGGCGGCGCGCCAGGCATTGGTGCCCCCGGTGCGACCGCTGCCAACCGTGCGGATGTCTACGCCGTACAGACGGCAGACCAATAACCCCACGGGCAGCGCGCCCAAGAGATACCCAATAACGAGGCCAAGAATAGGAAGAAGCCAGATCATAATTATCTCACTCGTCATTGACTCAAAATCTGTATGCGAATTGTGTGCTCCCCAAAACGGCTCAGCGTTTGCTGCTTTGGGCCATGCGTTGCTCCAAACGCGCTTGCAGCCATTCCGAGATCAGCGTCATGATCCAATAGATAGCCGCGGCCAGCAAGAGCATCTCCATAAATTTGCTGTCTTTGCGCGCAAAGCGATTGGCCCGATAAGTAATCTCCCAGACGCCCATCAGCGAGACGAGCGCGGAATCTTTTTGCATCGAAATAAATTGGTTGCCGATGGGCGGAATAATAATGCGCAATGCCTGCGGTAAGACAATATACCACATTGATTGCCAATGGCGCATGCCCAATGCCCGCGCCGCTTCCAGTTGCCCGAACGGGATGGCCTGGATGCCCGCCCGGAAGATCTCGGTCATGTAGGCCCCATAATTGAGGCTCAACGCCAGCACGCCCGACGCAAAGGCCGACAAGATGAGCAGATTGCCCAGCTCGGGGTAGCCCAGTGCTCTGATCTGCTGACCGATCTGCGGCAAGCCCAGGTAGATCAGATAGATCTGCACCAGCAAGGGGGTGCCGCGGATCAGCGAAATGTAAAAGCTGGCCACGCTATGGGCGAGTGGATTTGTCGATAGCCGCCCCAAAGCACCCAAAAAGGCCAGGATCGTCGCCAGGCTGATCGAGAGAAGCGAAACCCAGAGCGTGGTCAGTAAACCTTGTAACACAAACCCTTGATGCTCAAGGATGTACGGAACATCGATCTTCAGTAGGTAGAGCAAGCCACCCAGGATCAAAAATAACCCGCCCCATACCAGGCCCCGCTGGAGATATTGGCGGTGCCGCTCGGCTTTGGCCTGTTGCTGCAACTGTTGACCAAAATCTGAATAGGACTGCTTGGTTTGTACGCTGCTTAGGGCTAATTTAGACATGGACCATGCCGAAAAAGATAGAAGTACGCACTTCAACAGAAGTCAGGCCCCGGCGAGAAGCCTGACTTCCTGGGGATGAAAAACCGCGCCTATTGCGCTAAGGCTGCAATATCGAATGTGGCTGCTGGCGAGGCCAGATCGGCGCCGTAGTGCGTTTCCGCCAGGGCCTTGAGGGTACCATCTTCGTGCATGGCTTGAATCTGCTCGGTCACTGCCGCCCGGAACGAGGTGACATCCAGGCTGCTGTTGCGGTCGATGGCCGGGGCTAAGTATTCGAAATAGGCCGGTTCGCCTAACTGCTTGATCGGGTTGCCATCGTCGATAAAGGATTGGCCGGTCGGCAGGGCAGTCAGCACAGCATCCAAACGAACGCCATCGCCGAGGGCCAGGTCCTGCAAGGCCGAGGTATCCGTGTCATAGCCGGTGACGAGCGCGTCGGTCACAACAAAATCGATGGTCTCCCCAGGGATCGCCAGGCTGCCATCCAGGAAGGATTCGTATGTGCAGCCCGAGCAGACGCCAATATTCAGCCCGGAGAGGTCGGTCAGGGCGCTCAGCGTGCTGTTGTCGGCATGAACATAGAAAGCCGCGGGCGTGGTGTAATAGGGCTGGGCAAAATAGAGTGCACCCATGCGCTCGGGGGTGATGGTCACTGAGCCAATGCTGATGTCCCAGCGGTCGGCCCAATTCCCGCCGACGATCAATGTCCAGTCGGGCGTGATAAAGCAGGGCTCCACACCGAGCCGATTGGCCAGTTCGACGGCCACGTCGATGTCAAAACCGGCAAATTGATTGGCGGGCCGTTCTTCGCCGGTGCAGCGGGTGTCGGCGGGCGGATCAACCCCTTCGACCAATTCGGATTGGGGAGGGTAGGCTGGGTCGGTGGAGACGCGCAAGATGCCGCGTGCGCTGATCTCGGCCAGCAGATCGTTGCCTTCTGCAGCGGCTTCTTCTTCTGTTGCGGCTGTTTCTTCGGTCGTTGTGGTGTCCTCAGTGGCTGGTGTATCTGCGGCTGGGGCGGGCGTAGCCGCTGGCGCGCAGGCAGCCAGGGTCACAAGTACGAATGCCAATAGAAAAGATACGAGCAATCGCCCGTGGGTGGGTTTCATGGTGATAACTCCTTTGTGTAGGTATATGAACACTGCGGTTCGTGAAAAACTGGGTGAACTGGATAACTCACGGTACGCAGCGCCTGTCAGTTCTCCGGGGTGGAATGGTCTCAATCGCCAACCTTCAGTCAGGCGTGCGTAACATCAGCGAACAGCTATGGAATACCGGATTTCTTGGGCCGCCCTATCGATCCATCCCCGCGCGGTTTTTCGGGCCAACCTTGATCGGCCACTTGGATTGGGAAGATAAGTGGATTGCGGGTGATGGATTCATGCGTCGGACAACGTACAAAGCTGTGGGGCGGAATCAGCGGGTGGGAAACTAACTCGCTTCGCGGCTCCCCAACGAGCGAAGAATGGGAATCGCAGCTTTCGGTTCGGGGCGGGCTGGAACAATCGACTCATCACTTTCGGGGCTGCTGCCTTGGATATTCAGTTCCGCGCGCAGCAGCACACCTTCATCCATATAAAAACTATTGACATAGAGCGCGCCATAGATCTGGCTGCCTTCGAGCAATTCGACCCGATCGGCGCGGATGGTGCCCTTAAATTTGCCGCGGATGCTCACCGCTTTGGCGTTGATGTCACATTGAACGCGCGCCGTCTCCGTTAGTACGACATTCGCCGGAGTTTCGATCTGGCCGGATTCAACCGCGCCATCAATGCGAATGCTCGTCTCACAGCGGAGGCTGCCGCTGAATGTGGCTCGTGGCCCAATGATCACTTCGATAGCGTCGGGCGCCGGTCTCTGGGTTCGACCAAACAAGCTGACCTCCTCAGGTAGGCACTGCCCAGGGCAGGCTCGGTACCACTACGTCAAAATCAACCGCTCGGAAATACTTTGCCCATGATAGATCCGATTGATGATGTCTGCAACCAGCGGGGCAATCGAAATAACTTCGATCTTCGCTTGCTGTTTTTCCGGTGGCACGGGCAAGGTATTGGTCACCACGAGTTTTTCGATGCGCTCATCCGCGGCCAATTGTTCGAGGGCCGTATCCAGCAGGACGGGGTGCGTCACCGCAAAATAGGCTTTGCCCTCGGCCCCGCTGTCGTACAAGGCATCGATCTGCTTGAGCACGCTGCCCCCTGCCATAATATCATCGATGATGATCGGGCGGCGGCCCTGGATGTCGCCCACCACATGGGTGGTTTCAGTGGTCGAGAAGCTGGTGCGGCGTTTGTGCATGACCACCAGCGGCAATTCCAGCATTTCTGCATATTTGCCCGCCATGGTGGCGCGCCCCACATCCGGGCTGACGATCACCGCATTTTCGAATTCGGGCTTGCGGAAATAATTGGCCAGCAAAGGCACCGCGCTCAGCGGATCTACCGGGATATTAAAGAAGCCAGCAATGGCGCGCGCGTGAATATCCACAAAGATCACCCGCCGCGCATCCATGGTTTCGAGCATACTCGCCACCACGCGCGCGCTGATCGCCTCGCGGCCGCGTGCCATTCGCTCCTGGCGTGCGTATGGAAAATAGGGCATCACCACGCTGACACTGTGGGCACTGGCCCGCCGAAAGGCATCCAAATAGAGTAACAACTCGACGAGGTGGTCATTGACAGGAGCTGGGCAGGGTTGGATCAGAAAAATATCCTGGTCGCGCACAACCTCATCCAACATCACATGGATTTCGCTGTCAGGGAGACGGCGTGTGGTGGCGTGACCAAGCTCGACATTCAACATTGCAGCAATCTCTTGTGCAAGTTGGGGATGAGCCGAGCCAGAAAAGATGCGGAGGGGATGGTAAGATTCTACCATGCGACTACGTTTGTCTCCTGTTTTGGGGTTGCGCACGAGCTGACTTGTACAATTCTGACTAGCCAGCATTATATGATAGCATAGAATGCTGGTCAAAACGACGATGGACAACGGACGACGACGGACGATGAGCAACAGCATGATAAAATTGTTGATAGCCTCGCATAACCAGGGCAAGCTGCGCGAATACGCGGGCCTCCTGGCTGATCTGCCAGTGGCGGTCACCTCGCTGACGGCGGCAGGGATTACCCGCGATGTCGACGAAACGGGCGACACCTTTGCCGCCAATGCCATCCTCAAAGCGTCGACGTACGCAGCGTGGAGTGGTTTATGGACCTGGGCCGACGACAGCGGTCTGAGTGTCGATGTTCTGGATGGGCGGCCCGGCGTCTATTCAGCTCGCTATGGCGGCCCCGGCCTGACAGATCGGGATCGGTATCTGCGGCTTTTGGCCGAATTGCAAACATCTGCCCCGCCACCGCCGTGGACCGCGCGCTTTCATTGCGTGGTGGCGCTTGCCCAGCCAGATGGCACAATCCACACCGTTGAAGACTGCGTCGAAGGGGTGATCACTACCGAGCCGCGGGGCGACCATGGCTTTGGCTATGACCCGATCTTCTTTGTGCCCGAATACCAGGCGACCATGGCCGAATTGCCCGCCGCGGTCAAAAACCAGATCAGCCATCGCGCCAAGGCCGCGGCGCAGGCCAAACAATTGTTGTACGACTTGCTGACGCCCAACGTTCGTTGAATGCATTGGTAAAACATTGGTCAAACAGCCAAAAAATCGGTACAATGGAGCAGGCTCGTTTGTGCCGGTGTGTTCTGACATCCGTAAATTTGCGCCATTCCGTCTCGGTCTGTAGCGCTCGGGAACCGCAAGCATTTACGGACAGGTTCTTATGCAAAAGCTGATCAACCATCCATCCAACGCCGTTGTTGAAAGTCTGGAAGGCTTCGCCCTCGCCTATCCCGAATTGATCGAAGTCCATTATCATCCCCACTATGTTTGCAGACGCGATGCCCCGGTGCGCGGCAAAGTCGCGCTGGTCAGCGGGAGTGGCAGCGGTCACGAGCCATTGAACATCGGCTATGTGGGCCGCGGGATGCTCGACGCCGCTTGCCCCGGGCCGATCTTTACCAGCCCCACGCCCGACCAATACCTGGCCGCGATCCAGCATGTGGATGGCGGAGCCGGGGTTTTGTTTATTGTCAAAAATTATATGGGGGGCGTCCTCAACATCGAAGTGGCGATGGAAATGATCCAGGAACGGGGGATTCCCACCGCCTCCGCGCTGATCCATGATGATGTGTCGGTCGAGAAAGTGGACAACCGGCGGGCAGTGGGCGCGACTGTGTTGGTGGAGAAAATCGCCGGTGCCGCCGCCGAACGTGGCTACCCCCTGGCGGAGGTGGCCGCAGTGGCGCAGCGGGCTAGCGCTCAGGCGCGCAGCATGGGCGTGGCGCTTTCCGGTTGTACGACCCCAGCAGTCGGGCGCCCAACCTTTCAACTGCCTGCCGGGCAGATCGAAATCGGGGTGGGCATTCATGGCGAGCCGGGCCGCCGCCGCTCGCTTTGGGTCAAAGCCGACGAAATCGTCGAGATGCTGGTTGCGCCAATCCTGCAGGATCTGCAATTGGTGGCGGGGGAGCGTGTGTTGGCGCTGGTCAGTGGCCTGGGCAGTACGCCCCAACATGAACTCTATATTGTCTATCGTCACTTGCATCAATTGTTGAGCCGCTACGGGATCCAGATCGAGCGCCGCCTGGTGGGCAATTATATTACCAGCCTGGACATGGCCGGTTGTACGGTCACCCTGTTGCGGCTAGACCCGGAATTGCTCGACCTGTGGGACGCGCCGGTGCAGACGGTGGCGCTCTCGTGGTGAGCTGTGTCAAGAGCCTGAACCGCGACTTCTGGAGGGGGACACGGGTGGCCTCAGAAACGCTGCGCTATTTGCGCACGCTATGCGGCCCATTCTCTGGTTTTCCATCCTGTGAATTGCCAAATTATTTGAGTGAACCTGGAAAAATTGATTGAAGAGAGACATATGAAACCGGCATCGACGTTGATTCAGACTGTTCCGCCTTCGCCCACGACCACGATGATGCAAAAAGGCCGCGACTTGCAAGCTGCAGGCCACGACATTATCAATCTGGCCGGTGGTGAGCCAGATTTTGATACGCCGCCCCACATCATCGAGGCTGGCTACCAGGCCATGCGCGCGGGCGACACCCACTATCCGCCTGCCTTTGGGACGCCCGCCCTGCTTGAGGCGATCAGCCACAAGTTGGCGCGCGAAAATAACGTGCAGGGGGTTCAACCCAGCCAGATCATGGCAACGCCAGGAGCCAAGTGGGCCCTGTTTGCCACCGTCGCCGCGATTGTGGATCCCGGTGACGAAGTGCTGATCCTCGATCCTTCCTGGGTGAGCTACGGGCCGATCGTGCAACTCAACCGCGCGGTGCCAGTGCGCGTGCAACTCGATAGCGCGGACAATTTTACCTTGACCGAGGAAAGCCTGCGGCGGGCGATCAGCGAACGCACCAAAGTGCTGATGGTCAACAGCCCGTGCAACCCCACCGGCCGCGTGCTCACTCGCGCCGAGATCGACGCGCTGGTCAAGGTCGCCATTGAGTTTGATCTCTATGTGATCAGCGATGAGATCTACGAGCATATTTTGTACGATGGCGCGGTCCATTACAGCCTGGCGGCAGAACCGGGCATGGCCGAACGCACGATCATCATCAACGGGTTTAGCAAAGCCTACGCCATGACCGGCTGGCGGCTGGGCTGGTTGGCTGGCCCCGAATCAATTGTCCGGCTGGCCCGCACCGTGCAGACCCACAGCGCGCAATCAGCAGCGAGCTTTACCATGGCCGCCGGCGTGGCCGCGCTCAATGGTCCCCAGGAATGGGTGCATAAAATGACCGCGGCCTATACCGAACGCCGCCGCTTTGTGCTCGATGCCTTTGAAGAGATTCCGGGGATCGAATGTCGGCCAATTGAGGGGGCATTTTATGTGCTGCCCAAATTCACCGCCACCGCCAAATCGAGCCTGGAGATCGCTAATATCTTGCTGGAAGAGGCGCATATCGCGGCCACGCCGGGGATTGCCTTTGGCGAGGCTGCGGAGGGGCATGTACGGTTTAGTATCGCCACCCACATGCACGATCTTGAACGCATGGTCGAGCGGATGGCAAAGGTCGTGCCAAATCTGTGAGTGGGGCAAGGACACCCGTGAACAGGGAAACGGGTAGACACGTAAACAGGGGATGCGAATCAGACCTGTGTACTTGTCTACCTGTTTATCCCTACCCCATTGTCCAGGAGCGGACCGGCTGGATCTTGTAGATCACCCGTACGTCGCCGGGGCGCAGGCCGGTATAATCCTGGCCGTTGTATTTGTGCGACAATTTATGAATGTGTGCTTCGGCACCTTCCTCGGTGATCTCCACCACCTTGCCTTGGATGCCGAGATAGCGATAGGGGTTGTCGGGGTCTTGCACGCTGATGCCAACTTCGCCACGCTCGCGTAAGTTGCGATCTTTCTTGCGGCCTTTCTGGCTGTTGATCAATATATAATCGCCGTCGACATCCACCCAAACAGGGGTGACTTGTGGGGTTCCATCCTGATCGACCGTAGCGACATGCGCAAAGGAACGTTTCTCCAGAATGTCACGGTGCGAAGCAGGGATCTGGCTCATGATTGACTCCTTGATGGTTTGAATGGTGTTGAGTGGGAAATCCTGTAGGGTCCCCCCTGAAGCAGGTTAGCAACAGGATGGTATCCACGACTGAATTTTCAGTCAAGGTTTGCATAAGTCCTAATCTGGAAATCATCTCGAAAATCGCCTGTGGTGCACCGTCTGATCCGTGTGACCCAGAGATTTTTGAGAGATGTACCAGAGAACCGAATGTTTGTATCGCTACTTTATTCGAATCGTTCCCACCAATCAGGAAGGACGATTCCCAGCCTTGTTGAGAGAATGATGAAGCTGTTTATTATCCGCCATGCTCAATCCGCCAACAATTTGTTGGGCGAGACCACCAGTCACGACGATTATATGTTGCACCGCGACCCGGAGCCGCCGCTGACCGACCTGGGGCATCGGCAGGCTGATTTGTTGTGTGAACACCTGCTCGACAATAACCACCCAGAGCGCAAGCAGGAGGCTGAGAATGGGGGCTATGGCTTTACCAGGCTCTATTGTAGCCCGATGGTGCGTACGCTGCAGACGATCTGGCCATTTGTGCAGGCCACCAGCCTGAAACCGCAAGTGTGGGTAGATATTCACGAGCAGGGCGGGGTCTTTCGGGGTAATCCGCGTGTGGCCACGGAGATCGTTGGGTTTCCCGGCCTGACTCGCAGCCAGTTCAGCGAACAATTTGATGGCTGTCACCTGCCCGACGAGATCCGCGATGATGGCTGGTGGTTCTCCGGCTACGAGGACATGCCTGGCTGCCATCAGCGGGCGCGCCGGGTGGCCGATACCTTACGCGCCTGGGCCCCGGAAATGCCCGACGAGCGCGTCGCCCTGGTTTCGCATGGCACCTTTGCCGATGCGTTGATCCGTGCGTTGCTCGACATGGCGCCCGATTATCGCGGCTACTTCAGCCACTATAACACCGCCATCACGCGGCTCGACTTTGTGCCCGAGGGTCCTCTGGTGATGCGCTACAGCAATCGTATTCAGCACTTGCCCCCGGAGATGATCTCGCGTTAAGCGGATGAACGTTGCCCAGAGACGGTGGGGAGCTCGTCCGCCGGTCGCCGTCTCTGGGCATCCTTTGTCGTCCGCGCCAAAACTTGCTTGCTGCCAGAAAATGAGATACGCTCACGGCTGTGAGCAAGGGTGTATTCGCATAGGTAGAGGATGAGGCGTACGAGGTTGAGCGCTAACGTGCCGCAAAGAAGTCTGGCGCCATTGTCGGGCCTGAATCGGCAAATTCAGTGGCTGGTCGGCAGTGTGGCCGTCATCATTGTGGTTGGCTGTGGGCAAGTGATCACCCTGACGCCCACACCTACACCAGAACCGACCCCCACAGTCGCTCTGGCCTTGGCGAATGTGACCGTGGCCCCGTCGGCCACGCCCGCTCCCTATACGCCAGCGCCTACACCGACCAGCACGGTGACACCAACACCAGTGGTCTATACGGTGCAATCGGGCGAGAGCTTGCTGACGGTCGCCAATCAGTTTCAGGTGAGCGTCGCGGCGTTGCAGGACGCCAATGGCATTCTCGATCCCCGCACCTTACAGATCGGCCAGCAGTTGATCATCCCACGGCCCGATGAGGTGGAGGAAACAGTCAGCGATGCCAATGCAACGCCCACTGCCACGCCCCTGCCCATGAGCGTCCAAAATCTGTATATTGGCGAAGTATCCACCGATGGCTTGTGGGTCCTGGGCGAAGTGCGCAACGAAAACCAGACCATGCTCGAACAGGTGCGTGTCGGCATCACCCTGTTGGACGCGCAAAGCGAAGAGGTGGGCGAGGCGAGCGCCCTGGTTGCGCTGGATCTGGTCGAGGTGGCCGGTCATGCACCGTTTGCCATTCATTTTTCGACCCCGCCGCCGCCCTTTGAACAGTACCGAGTTGCTCCGCTTGCAGCCGTTCCGGCCTTTGTGGGCAGCTATTATCGCGATTTAGAGATCCGCAACTTGCAGACCGAAGGCGAACGCTACGCCTCTTACACGGTCAGCGGGACGATCTTTAACTTTGGGCCCGAGGAAGCAGTCGGCGTACAAGTGGTGTTGACCGCGTATGATCCGCTGGATCGTGTGATCGCCATGCGCAAGATCGAGCCTGATCACAATGTGGTGCCGCCGGGCGGTGAGACAGGCTTCACCGCGGTTTTGGCGCCGCTGGGTGGCCCTGTTGAACGAGTTGAGGCAGTTGCCCAGGGGCAACGCGTGCAGTCTACACCCTGATACCCACATCCCTATTTACGGATAGGTCTATGCGCATTCTCACAACTGTTGTTTTCGTCTTCCTGATGGCTGGCTGTGGCGGCAGAGCCACACCCACAATTTCCGCCCCCCCACTGCCCAACAGCGAGGCAATGGTTGCCATCCCCACGCCCACAACCCCCATGCCCGAACGATTGTTGATCGGCGCGATCAATCTGGATACGCCGGTCGTCGAATTGGGCTGGAGCACGAGCGAAAATACCGAAGGGCAAATTTTCAGCGAGTGGGAAGTGGCCGTCGATGCCGCGGGCTGGCACAAAAACAGCGCCCGATTGGGTGAACACGGCAACATTGTGATGAGCGGGCACAACAATATCCTCGGCGCGGTCTTTCGCGAGCTAGATCAATTGCGCCGCGGCGATGAGATCACCGTGGAAGGGGGGCGCCAGAGCGCTCGCTACATTGTCCACGATGTGTTGATCGTGCCCGAAAAGCAGGCCACGGTTGAGCAGCGTCTGGAGAATGCCAAATGGATTGGCCAGTTTGAGGATGACCGTTTGACGCTGGTCAGTTGTTGGCCGCGCAACGACAACACCCATCGCGTCATCGTGGTGGCCTTCCCTGCGCAGGATTCGTAGGGTGCCTGCGTGCTGCAATCCGCTTCTGGTTGCTCAGTAAAACCAGGAAACTGCTGAGAAACCGCAGATGCCAGAGATGACACAGACCGCTTGTGGCCAGGGCTTTGAAAGAGTTCCTGGGTTCTACTTACCCAATCCGCCGCGCTGCTCGGCGCACGGTTGCCAATTCATCGGCCAGCCATTGCTGGGTCAGTTCTGCGTCGAGCCCGCTGAGGGTAAAAAGCAGCGCGTCCTCGCCATTGTCAAGGTAATAACGCGGCCGTCGCCCCACTTCCTCGAATCCCATTTTGCGATATAACGCCTGCGCCGCCAGGTTGCTTACCCGCACCTCCAGCGTGACGGTTGCCCCTTGTTGCTCGTGGATCTGCGCCAGCATCTCCAGTAAGATCCACTCGCCCAATTGCTGCCGTCGCCACTCCGGGTGGCTGGCAATGGTCACAATATGCGCCTCATCACCCATCAGCCAGTAGCCGCCATAGGCGAGCAGCGGTGGCAGACCGCTTGCTGGTGCCGAACGGATGACCCAATAGAAGCCAAGCCGATTGTACGTCAACTCATGGCGATAGGTGCTGGCGGGCCAGGGCGCGGGAAAACAGCGCTGCTCCAGTTCGTCCACCGCGGCAACATCCTCTAAGGTCATCGGGCTAAACCATACGCGTGGGTTTTCCATATCAAAGGGCCTGTAAGTAGAGCGGCTGCAAGCTGGCGAGATCATCCTGGATGCCAGCGGCTAATTGTTGCGCGGCCAGATGCGCCAGTTGACCGGCCCGTCGGCCACTGCTGATCGCATCGATCACGACGACGTGGGGCAAGGGGGCCACGGCATCCGCCAACGCCCGATCCAGTTCACCCACCAGCCAAAGCTGACGCTCATCCGTGGCCAGAGCCGCAGCAAAAGCGCTCGCATCTCCCGCCGCATGGTCAGCCGCGCTGGGGCGATATAGCGCTTGATCCGCGGCCCAGAAACACCAGTTGTAGCGCCCCCGCCCTGCTTGCAGATAGGCGCAGATCCGCGATGTGCCAGTGGCAGCGGCCAGCGGCAACCAGGGCGCGGCGGTCACAGCCAGGGTGGGCAGGCCGATCACTGCTGGGGGAGTGGGCAATCCCAGGCCAATGCCTTTGGCCGCGCTGATCGCAATCCGCACGCCGGTAAAGCTGCCCGGGCCGGTCGTCACGGCCAGCGCGCTGATCTGCGCGGGCGTACGCCCCAATTGCTGCAAAATGGATTCGGCGCTCGCGAGCAGATCCTGCGTGTGGCGACGTGCGGCTTGCCAGGTGTATTCGGCGAGCAGTTGCGCGTTCGCCCGATCATAGAGCGCCAGCGAGGCGGTAGCGGTGGCGGTGTCGAGTGCAAGTAACATGGTGCAGGGTTCAGAGTTCCAGGGTGGCGCTGCGCGCTTAATGCGTGATTAGCGTTCGTATTGAGGGATTATAGCAGGCTGGCCGGTTGGTGGCGAACGTTCTGCGCTTGCAAATGAGAATTGACGAAGCCCTGACTTGTCGGTAGGATGGCACAAACACCCTCATGAGGGGGAATTCAAGCAGAATTGGGGATAAGGTATGTCGGTTCTTTTGCTGGGTGCGCACATGTCGATCGCCGGTGGGGTTAGCCAGGGGTTGGATCGAGCCGCGTCTGTGGGTAGCAACGCTGTGCAGGTCTTTACCAAGAATAATCGACAATGGGCCGCGCCCCCAATCGATCAGGCGGATTTGGCGCGCTGGGGCGAGCAGATGCCGCTGCTGGGGATCGACTATGCTGTCAGCCACGCCAGTTATCTGATCAACCTGGCCAGCCCCAAGGCCGACATCTGGCAGCGCAGCATCCAGGCCCATGGCGATGAATTGCGCCGCGCCCATGCGTATGGCATTCGCCATGTGGTGCTGCATCCCGGTTCGCATACGGGCAGCGGGGAAGCGAATGGCATTGCTCGCATCGCCGAGGCGCTCAACCAGATCCACGCCGAGACGCCCGAAGCCACCAATACGCTCACCCTGCTCGAATTGATGGCCGGACAAGGCGCGACGATCGGGGCCACATTTGCCCAATTGCGCCAGATCCTCGAGCAAGTTGAGGCCAGGGAGCGGGTGGCCGTCTGTGTGGATACCTGCCATGCCTTTGCGGCTGGCTATGATGTGAGCAGCGCGGCCGGGTACGCCGCGATGATGGATGAACTCGACGGCGAGCTTGGTCTGCAGACCGTGCACTGTTGGCATGTGAACGACAGCAAGGGCGCACTCGGCAGCCGGTTGGATCGCCACACGCATATCGGCGAGGGCATGATCGGGCTGGATGGCTTTCGCTATCTGCTCAACGATGCACGCTGGGCTGGGGTCGCCATGCTGCTCGAAACGCCCAAGAAGGACGATCTGGCAGATGATGTGCGCAATCTTGCTCAACTATGTGCCCTGGTTGAAGATCCGGCGCGCTTGCCGCCAGGCTTATGCGCTTCGAAGCTGGACTAAAGAGTCAACGTTGCAGGGTGAAGATGCCCAACGCAAACGCGCCCGCGGTGAGCGCGCCCCATACAACGTAACCTACCAGGATCGCTGGCAGCAACGTCCAGCCTGATCGGATGGCGGCAAAGACCACCACCAGCCAAATGAACGACGGCACCAGCCCGACCAACAACGAACGCGTGAATTGCACCATGGCCGTTTGGTCAAAGCCCGGCGTGCCAACCACAATCCACAAGGCCAGCACCATGTTGATGGGCATGGTCGCCAAAATGGCCGACAAGGTGCGCGACCGTTCCCGCAGGATCGCCACCAGCAGAATAATGACAATCGATGTAATGACCGGGAGTGACTTTTGTAATGTCACAAACGAGCCTTTCTGTCTGGCCCGCACCTTTCAGGGCGGGCGGGATTTCCCTCAGTGAATCTGGAAACGGTTTCAACCCCTCATCCCCAGAATGCGCAGAGGAAACTGCACAATCGGGATCATCTGTGGCATCTGGGGTCAGAGTTGTCGTGCTGATTTGTCAACCCACCAACTTTAGGAGCATCGATTTTTATGTCGCTCACAACTGCCCAGCGTACCGCACTTTATCACATTGGCGAAAATATCGACCGCCTCGTGACCATTGACATCACCGCCCGCGGCGTGGTGGATCCGCTCTACCGCGCGGCCCGCGCCGCACAGGATGGCCCCCTGGTCGCGCTCGCCGCCCAAGCGCTTTACGAACGTGTCAAGCCCAACGACGTGGTGATCCTCGCCACCGGAATGCCTGTGGGGCCATTGCAGACCGGCGAACAGGATGGCCCGGTGGGCATTGCCACGCTGGCCCGCTCGTTGGTCCTGGGGCTCAAAGCCAACCCGGTGATCCTGACTGAGCCGACCAATGTCGAGAGCATTACCGCGGCGGTACGGGCCGCGGGGCTCTTTGTCTACGACCTTGAAGCTTCGTTGCAACACCCGACCGCGGCTTGTGTGATGGCTTTCCCGACGGACCCGGCGGAGGCCGAGCAGGCGAGCGAGAGATTGTTGCGCACATTGCGCCCCGCGGCCCTGCTGACCAGCGAACGGGCTGGTGCCAATGAGCATGGGGACTATCACGCGGCGTTGGGGCGCAGCCTGACCCAATGGTGCGCCAAAATCGATATTCTCTTCGATCAAGCCAAAGCCGCGGGCATCCTGACCATCGGCGTGGGGGATGGGGGCAACGAGTTGGGCTGCGGGCTGATCCGCGAGGCAGTGCTCGAAGCAGTCCCCAATGGCCGTCAATGTCAATGCCCGTGCGGCGGATCGGTAGTGCCACGCTTTGTGCCCGACATTTTGATCATCGCGGCGATCTCCAACTGGGGCACCTATGGCATCGAAGCCTGTCTCGCGGCCTTGACGGGGCGACGTGAAGTGCTGCACGACCGGCAGATCGATCTGCGCGTACATGTGGCCTGCGCGGCTGCCGGTGCGCACAACGATGGCCCGCTGCTGTTGGATCCTGGTACCGACGCGGTCGATGCCAATTATCACGGCCATGTGCTGGATCTGCTGGCCTTACTGGTCGAGAATGGGGCGGATCTCGGCGGCCTGTATCGCCGCGACAAGTGGCCCTGGCTGGATCGCTGATCAACGGGGGACGGTGGATGGTGAACGGAAGAAGAACAACCCATCGTCCATCGTCTGCCGTCTGTGGCCAAAATTACCTGGTTGACAAAGCGCATTAAGCGTGATACACTATCATCAATGTGTACCCCCCCCCAGGGGGGATGGGTAAGGAGGTGACATGAGCGAACAGAAAACAGAAGTGGTGCGCCGACTTAAGAGTGTGGCTGGGCACCTGCGGGGCGTCGAAAAGATGGTGGATGAAGACGCCTATTGCATCGATATCATCAATCAGATCCAGGCCATCCAGGCCGCGCTCAACAAAGTCAGCCTGCTGGTGCTCGACGACCATCTGCACAGCTGTGTGATCACCGCGATCCGCGGGGATGATGCTGCAGAGCGCGAGCGCATGTTGGGCGAACTTTCGGCTCTCTTTGAAAAATCAAGCAAGTTATAGGCTGAGCAAAGGCTCAATCAGGAAGGAATGACCATGAATACACTAACTGTGAAGGCCCCAAAAATCTCGTGTGGCCATTGTGTCAACACTGTGCAGACCGAAGTTGCGGATCTGGCTGGCGTGGCGCAAGTTGTTGCCGACGCCCAGACCAAACTGGTCACCGTAACCTATGATGCGCCCGCCAGTGAAGCGCAGATCAAAGAACTGCTCAGCGAGATCGGGTATCCTGCCGAAGCAGTATGAGCGGTGAACCGTGATGCGTGAACCGTGATGCGCGATGGGTAAAAGGTAGACCCTGCCGCATCAGGGTCACGCAAGGGGGTATTATGACGACCAAACAGATCACGCTTCCCATTACGGGGATGACGTGTGCCAATTGCGCGGCTACGATCGAGCGCAACCTGAAAAAATTACCCAGCGCAGCCGATGTCACAGTCAACCTGGCTTCGGAACGGGCTTCGCTGGCCTTTGACCCCGCCCAACTTGACGAGGCCGCGATCATCGCCCGCATCGCGCGGGCTGGCTATGGGGTGGCGATGGGCGAAGCGGTATGGCCGCTGCAAGGTGTGCATGACCAGGCCGCCGCGACTGCGCTGAGCACAGCATTAAAAGGCCGCACCGGTGTTGTCGAGGCCACGGTGCAACTCGAACCAGCCACCGCGACCATTCAGTACATCCCAACGCTGATCAGCCAGCATGAATTACGCTCGGCCATTGCGGAAGCTGGCTTTGTGGCGCAGGTAGTCGAGGGCGAACTGGAAGATGTCGAGCGCACTGCCCGCCTGCGCGAGATCACTCGTCAGCAACGCCTGTTGTGGATCGGGCTGGTTTTGACGGTGCCGCTCTTTGTGGTGTCGATGGCGCGCGACTTTGGGCTGCTCGACCGCTTCTTTGGGGGGACGCCGGGCATGTTGCACGTGATGCCTGCTATGGGCCCAACCATGGTCGCGCCCTGGTTTAACTGGTTGCTGCTGGTGTTGGCCACGCCAGTGCAATTTTATGTGGGCTGGCAATATTATGTAGGTGCCTACAAAGCGCTGCGCAATGGGGCCGCCAATATGGATGTGCTGATTGCGCTGGGCACGACGGTCACCTATTTCTACAGTGTCGCGGTGCTGATCGCGCTCACCCTGGGCAGCAATGTACTGGGTGATCATGTCTATTTCGAGACCGCCGCGGTGATCATCGTGTTGGTGGTGCTGGGCAAATATCTCGAAGCGCGGGCCAAAGGCGCCACCTCAGCCGCGATCAAACAGTTGATGGGCTTGCGCGCCAAGAGCGCACGCGTGGTGCGGGCCGGTGTCGAGCAAGATGTGCCCGTGGATGATGTGCGCATCGCCGATATTGTGATCGTGCGCCCCGGCGAGAAGATCCCGGTGGATGGTGTAGTCGTCGAAGGCAAATCGAGCGTCGATGAATCGATGTTGACCGGTGAAGCGTTGCCGGTCAGCAAGACGGTTGGTTCGCCCGTGGTTGGGGCGACGATCAACAAGCAGGGGCTGCTCAAGGTCGAAGCCACCAAAGTGGGCAAAGAGACTGCATTGGCGCAGATCATCCGTTTGGTGGAAGAGGCGCAAGGCAGCAAAGCGCCCATCCAGCAACTGGCGGATCGGGTTTCCGCGGTCTTTGTCCCGATTGTGATCGCCATTGCGCTCGTCACATTTTTGGGCTGGCTGTGGGTCGGGGGTGGTTTTACCACCGCGTTGATCAACATGGTCGCGGTCTTAGTGATCGCCTGCCCGTGTGCGTTAGGGTTGGCCACGCCAACCGCGATCATGGTCGGCACGGGCAAGGGCGCGGAGCGAGGGCTGCTCTTCAAATCGAGCGAGGCGCTGGAACGAGCCGGGGCCATTCGCACGGTGGTGCTGGACAAAACCGGCACGATCACCCAGGGGCGGCCCACGGTGACCGATATTGTGCCGGCTGCATCGGCGGCGGCGGCCCCAGTCCTGAGCGAGTCTGAATTGCTGCGCCTGGTGGCTTCGGCAGAAAAGGGCAGCGAACATCCTTTGGCCGAGGCAGTGATGAACGCGGCGCACGAGCAAGGGTTGGAATTGGGCGAGTTGCAGGCTTTTCAGGCGGTGGTTGGGCAGGGCATCAACGCCAACGTGGATGGGCATGAAGTGTTGGTCGGCAATTTGCGGCTGATGCAAACCATGGGCGTTCAGCTCAACGGGTTGATGGCTGAGGTCGAGCGGCTGCAGGCCGAAGCCAAGACCGCGCTGATCGCCGCGGTGAATGGTGAAGCCGCCGGTGTGATCGCGGTGGCAGATACGCTCAAAGCGGGGTCGGTCGAGGCGATTGCCGAGATGCACCGCCTGGGCCTCGAGGTGATCATGCTGACTGGCGACAATCAGCAGACCGCCGCGGCGATTGGTGCGGCCGCGGGGGTGGATCGGATCATCGCCGAGGTGTTGCCGAGCGACAAGGCCGCGGTGATCCAGCAGTTGCAAGCCGAAGGGAAGCTGGTGGCCATGGTGGGCGACGGGGTGAATGATGCGCCGGCCCTGGCCCAGGCTGATGTTGGCATTGCGATCGGCACCGGCACCGACGTGGCCATGGCGGCCGCGCCGGTCACGCTGATGAGCGGTGATCTGCGTGGCGTGCCGCGTGTGATTGCCCTTTCCAAGGCGACCTTGCGCACGATCAAGCAGAATCTCTTCTGGGCATTCTTTTATAATGTGCTGCTGATTCCGGCCGCGGCGCTGGGGTATCTGGTGCCGATGTTGGCCGCGGGGGCGATGGCCTTCAGCTCGATTTTTGTCATCTCCAATTCGTTGCGGCTGCGGGCTTCATCGCTCTCCGTGCCGCAGGATTCCCAGCACGGGAGCGTACACTCGTCCCGGACTGCGTCCTCGACCTCGGCAGCTTAGTCGATTGTGAGAGCCTGCTCGCGAAATTGGGTGATCCTCTGCGGATTTCGCCCGTTTCGCGAGTGGGTTTTCGTATACAGCATACAACCCCCATGATGGTACCCCTTGACCCAGCAAGCCCCGCCGCTCCTGCCTCCCAATCGTCAAGCCTATCTTCAATAAAACACAGAAACTGCCTGGAATCCCCAGACTTTCAAGATGAGACAGATTGCTGGCTTTTTTGTTGTGAAATCTGTGCAAATCTGCGGAATCTGTGGATGAGATGTTGAAAGAATTTCTGGATACTAGCTTCAATAAAGCCCAGAAACTGCCTGGAATCCCCAGATTTTCAAGATGACACAGATTGCTGGCTTTTTTGTTGTGAAATCTGCGGAATCTGCGGATGAGATGTTGAAAGAATTTCTGGGTTTTACTCCACAGAGCTGTTGCCGGGAACGGGTAAATTATGCAGCTATGCACCAGACGCGGCTGTAGGGTAGAATAGAGGCCCACGGATTCACCAATAACCCACAACATCCTATGGAGGGCAATGAAATGGCAAGGATCAACAAATGTATTGAGCTGCTTGCGGAGGGCCAGCCGATCTACGCAACCCATCCGTCGAGCTTGACCTACGAAGCTGGCTTGCAGGATGCAAAAACCTGGGCCGATATGCTGCTGATCGACTTTGAGCACCGGCCGTTTGACACAGTGGGGTTGACGAACTACATGCGCGGGCTGAAAGATGGTGGCCCCACCGCCAGCGGCCACCTGACGCCAACGGTGGTCTGTACGTTGCCCGCCAACGCGATCACGCCCGAGGAGGTACTTTACAACGCCTGGCAGGCGCGGCATGTCCTGACAACCGGCGTGCATGGCATTCTCCACACCCACACGCGCAGCGCTGAGTCGGTGCGCGCGTTTGTGCAGATCACTCGCTACCCGTTCCAGGCCCTCGGTCGCGAGATCATCGGCGAAGGGCTGCGCGGCGCGGGCGGCCAGCGGCCAGCCTGTGACATCTGGGGCCTGTCGGCTGCCGAGTATGCCCAGGTTGCCGATCCGTGGCCGTTGAATCCTGAGGGCGAATTGCTACTCGGTTTGAAGATTGAAGATCGTCATTGCCTGGCGAATGTGGACGCGATCGCGGCTGTGCCGGGCATTGGCTTTGCCGAATGGGGCCCCGGCGATATGGGCATGTCGTTTGGCGAGCCCGACGCACACGATCCGCCCTACCCCGCGGTAATGAATGAAGCACGCGACAAGATCAAAGCCGCGCTGGATCAGCAGGGCATCGCCTTTTATTCGAGTTGGGCCGACCCCAGCATGACCATGGAGGAGCGCATCGAGTTTTCGATCGATGTCTTAGGGGTGAAGATGATGGGCGCCCCCAACAAAGCCTGGGCCGATTACGGGCGCAGGAAAACCGGGCGCACCATGCCGGTCTAGAACTGCCTGGAAGCCCAGATTCCACAGATTAGCGCAGATTTTTTGTTCCCGCTGAAGAATCTGCGTAATCTGTGGATGGAATTTTGAGGACAGGTAAACCCCAGAAACAGCCTGGGAATCCACAGATTTTAAAGATTACCCAGATTTTTGGTTAGTCGTCTGGAGAATCTGCGCAAATCTGCGTAATCTGCGGATGGGCTTTTGAAAGAGTTTTTGGATACCCTTTTTTCCTCGCCCAGAGCCGCTGAGACCCAGAGGAACCACTTTTCCGAGTCTCCATAGACGCTGTGATTGTTCGGTACACGTTGGGTCCGCTGTCTAACCCAGGCTGCTTGCGTAGCGCCACCTAATGATTGTTTATGCCGCTTTGCCTTGGCGCACATCCGCATAGCTGACCAGCTGGATGCCGCGGCCGGCAATAATCTCCTGAACGCGCGCGTCTGTCCACGCATCCACGACCCCTTGCCGATCAGACGCGACATTCTCGTACCCGGGGTGGTGGATGGCGCGCATTTCGGGGTGGTCATACGCAGGGTGATCCACAAAGATCCAGCGCCCAGGGGCCAGGGTCTCCAGGTTTTGGCGCAAGGTCTGTACTTTTTCCTTGGGCGACAGCGCCTGACTATTGTCGCCAAAGCCGCGGAAGCGTTCAAAGCCGTGGGCTGTGAGATCGACCGCCAGATCATATTCCTGGGTCAGGCGATCCACGATGTCGCTAAATTTTGGATCGTCCCGGAGAAACCCCATGTGGGCTGTCAGGTGGCTGACCCAGGGAATGTGTTTGCGGATCAGCTCAATCTGCGCGCGGAATTCCTGCTCCACATCCTCCGGCGTCCAGGCACACTCTTCAAAAACACGCTCATCTGGGTAACCATCTCGTTTGCGATAGCGGGTGTGAAAGAAGCCATCGTCGTTGACAATGCTCTTGGCACCCGAGATGGGCCGCCACTTGAAATTGTCCCATTCGCTGGTCATGGTGAGATGCACGCCCACATCATACGTTGGCGTGGCCTGGAGCAGCCGAACCGCTTCAGGAAACCATGGACAGGGGGCCATCAATTCAACCGAACGACAGATGCCCTGGGTAAAGACATCGATACAAGCCAAATTGGCCGCGTGAGAGAAACCAATATCATCCGCGCGGACGAGCAGGTAAGTCGCTTGTTGCGTCATCGTCTTAAGAACCTTTCATTGTTTGAGCCAGAAAGGCGCTGACAGCATCCATATAGGGCTCAAATTGCTCGCGACGGATGTTGTGTCCAGCGCCTGGGATATGGACAGCCCGAAGTTGAGGCAAAAGTTGCTGCATCTCTGCGGCACGTTCACGGGTAACGCCGCCACCCCGTTCTGGGTCGGCATATAACAAGAGTGCAGGGCAGGTGATGCTCCCGAGGATCTGCGGCCAGTCAACCTCGCCGGACTCTGGACGATTGAGCGCGTTGAGGTTGAAGCGTAGTTTGGCCTTGGCCCACGGTTCCAATTCGGCTTCCGCCCAGGTAGGCATATTGGTGCGGGCGTGTTCGAGCAATTCCTCGTGGGTTTTCCTTTGTAAGTTGACCATTCGCTCGCGCCACTGTTGCAGCCGGGCTTGGGCTTCTGGGGTTTTGCCCGCCATCAAATTGGTTGCGCCGCTATCCTCAATCAGAATGGCCCCCGGCAGGTCGGGATAGAGGCCGGCCAGCGCCATGGTGGTCGAGCCACCCATCGAATGGCCGAGGATGGCTGGTTTTTGTAGCCCCAGTGCGGTGATGACACCGGCCAGATCGGCGGCCATGTCGGTGGGCGTATAGCCCTGTTCCGGCGCATCGGAACGGCCATGGCCACGCGCATCGACCATGATCACGTCGTAATCCGTCTCCAGCTTCTCCGCGACTGGTGTCCAACATAGACCGTCATCCGAGAAGCCATGCGCGAGCACGAGTGGTGGTTTATCACCGCCGGTGCGCGTATAGTGGAGCTGGAGACCATTGGTTGCAACCCTATCCGCGTGCCATTTGGTCATCTTGATCCTCCTGATTCAATTTTGGGTCTTATTTTTGAGATGAGGAACTATGGGTTGTATCACCAGCGTTGCTGGTTGGCTATATCTGAATTATGCCACGATATCGAGTGCGATCAAAGCAGCCCCCAGACCGACCAGGCCAGCACCAATTGACCAAGATAATAGGCAACGAGCGCTACGCTATGGCCATAGCGCCAGGGTTTGCGAAACATAATCCATGCCAATACCGAATTGGCAATGACGATCAGCAGCACACCGAGCAAGCCGAATCTGGCCCAGCGCGCCAGGGTCTGGGTCCACAATTCCAGCGCTTGCCAGGTCACCAGCCCCAGCAACACCCCAATCCCGATGATGGAGCCCTGGAGCTCGGCCAGCTGCCGCCGATCCAGTTGCCAGAAGAGCAGCCCGCCATAGAGCGGGATCAACAATCCCCACGGCGAAGGCCATCCCCCAACCACTGGGCCGGCAAAGGCCAGCAAGTAGACAAAATAGGTGAGCAATAAGAATGCCTGGCTGACTGCCGGCGGTGTGCCCGGCAAGGTGCGCATTACCTCGGCGAGGAGCGCCAGCAGCAAGCCCAGCACGATCCCCGCTTTGTAGAGCGGCGCAACTGGGATCGGCGCCAGCAGGGCAACGATGGTGATCAGCACGAGTGTCAGGGGGCCGTATAGTTCCGGGCGTGGGGGTACCCGAAACCGAGTCGGCCCCAATACCAGGCCGATGCTGATCAATGTTGCGATGGAGAAGAACAGAGCGAGATAAAGTTGCATCTTTGATTGGGTAAGGAAACGGTAAACAGGTATCTACCTATCTACCCCTTTACCGTTGCCTTTCTACTCATAGAGAAACCAGATAAATGTCGCATAAATCGTAGGTGCGGTTAGAAACCGCACAGGTAGGCTAGGGCCAGAATATGCGGTTAAAAACCGCACCTACTTGCTCGCTATTTGTGCGATCTCTATTTAATTTCTCTATCAGATCGATAGAGATCCGCAATCAGCACGCGGGCACCATCTGCTGCGGCGGAGCGATAGGCCGCGTCGAGCAATTCGACGGTGCGCCAGCCAGCCTCGACCGGGGAACCATTCGACGCCTGCCCGAGCGCAACATCCACCAGGTTTTGCGCGGTGGCGGTCCGTGGATAGCGCGCCTCTTCAGGCACCTGGAAGATCTCCGCGTCGCCCTCGCGGCGGAAAAGCCGCACCGTCCCGCTGATCACATTCATGTCGAGCGAACCATTTTCGCAATAGACTTGCAGATCGACCATGCCGCCACCGGGGCTGGCCTGGTTGCCCGTGCTGCTGACCACGCCCAGGGGGATGCCCGGGCCCGCTGTCGGGGCAAACTCCACAAGGATCGCATCCACCAGGTCCACCGGCAGGCCATGGTTGTTCATCAGCGCGTGGACTCGCTGGGGCCGCAATCCGGTGACAAAAAACATCAGCCCCGCGGCGTGGGTCACTTGCAGATGGCCCTGGCCACCCCCCGAAAGGTGCGGCTGGCTGTAGACATTGCCCGGCCCATGCACAGGATAGGCATTGGGCCGACGGCTGGTGCCATCTTCACCCCGGAAGAGGTTGATCACATTCGAGGCCATAAAACAATTGACCATTTGGATCGCCCCCAGTTCGCCCGATTGGATGACCTGGCGCACATGGTTGACATGCTCGGTAAAGTGATAGGGGTAGCCCATGATGATCTCGACCCCGCGTGCGGCGGCCAGGTCGATCAGCGCCTTGGCATCCTGGGCGTAAAGCGTGAGCGGCTTTTCGATCATCACATGCAGCCCCGCGTCTAGACAGGCCCTGGCCAGGGCAAAATGGCTGGCATGATTGGTGGCGATCACCGCACCATCCAACTGTTCATTCTGTAACATGACCTGCACGTCGGTGTAGCGTTTTTCGATGTGATACGCTTCGGCAGCCGCATCCAATTTGTCGGCATCGCTGTCGCACAACACAATTTCGGCTACAGCCGCGTGGGCTTGCAGGGCAGGCAGGTGCGTATAAGTTGCCCACCAGCCCGTACCAACGACGGCAATCTTTGCCTTTTCCTTCATCCTCGACCCCTCAAAGTTTTTCATGCCTTACGCCGCGCCTCAAGGAATGGGTGCCGGAATGAGCAGACCATTCGGCAAAGGGGCTTGCCGTCGAAGCGTGCGTAAGTTCTATTTTGCTGCGACAAAGAGACCTGTCGCTTTATGAATGGTAAAAACGCCCTGATGGGCGCGCAGGGTTTGCGCTACATGCTGCGCAAATGCCGCCTGTTGGTCGGGCGTCAGCTCAATCATCGAGCGGACGTAGGCAACCAGCGGCTCAACTTCGGTGATGGCCAGGTTGCTGACAAAGGGACGCTGTTCGATGCGGTCAAAATAGGGCAGCAGCCAATCGGCCCCATTTTCCAGCGTAAAGCTGAGGCGCACACTGTGCAGCGGCAGGTGCGGATCAAAATCGGTAAGCAATTGATGCAGCTCGCTCATGTGTTGCTGCCCATTGGTGGCCGCTATTAATTTACCGCCCCGCTTGAGCACCCGGCGAATTTCGGCCAACCCCTGTGGCAGATTGGCTACGTGATAGAGCATGTGATTGGCAATCACCACATCGAAGCGCTCATCCACAAAGGGCAATTGTTGCACGTCGCATTGTTCAAAGTGGAGCGCGTGATTGCTCTCGCCCAGATTCTGGCCGGCCTGGGCCAACATACCCGCAGATTGATCGGCCAGCGTCAATGACCAGCCCGCGGGGAGGCGATCCAGGTTTTCCTGCCACAATTTGCCAGTTCCGCACCCAACCTCCAGAATGTGACCACGCGGCGGCACAACAAGCTGGTCAAAGACCCAACGCATCCACGGGTACGTGTTGGTGCTAAATCGCTCATGCAACAGATAACGGGCATCAAAATTGGCCGACGTTTTATATTGCTCGCTAACAAATGAGGTAGCATTCATAAGACACCTCGCACCGTTTGGGGTGCTGGCGGCAAGCCACACCCAAACTTCCAACGCTAAACTCCAGACTTTGGACTCCGGACTTTGGACTCCAGACTTTGGACTCCAGACTTTGGACTCCGGACTTTGGACTCCAGACTTTGGACTCCAGACTTTGGACTCCAGACTTTGGACTCCGGACTCAATTATACATCCGCAGCAGAATTCGCGCAGAATCTGTGCGCCGAACTACAATGCTCTGCGAGGCACAAACTCAGCGCGCTGTTCAACCGCATAAACAAAGGAGCAACCTCATGCAGATCGGGCAGATTGGCATTGCCGGTGGTGTTGGGGCGGGGCCGCGCAAAATGCAGCAACTCGCCACTAACCTTAGATTTTTTCAGGAAGAAGGCTTTCGCCTGGTCGAAATCAGCGTGACCAACCTGGGGCTGATTTTGCATGGGGAAGTGCGCCAACGCGAAGTGGGCGAATTTGTGGCTGTCTTGCGTGACTTTGACCTGCAATACACCTTGCACGCGCCCAATAGGCTCAACCTGGCCTACGACCAGCGCGCCGATCTCTGCCAGCAGATCATGCGGGGGCTGATCGAGATCTGCCGCGCCGCGGCCATCGACCACATGGTCTACCACAGTGGGTTGCAGGCGCTGGATGAAGTGCGTTATGGCGTGCGGCGCACTTTGTTGTCGGACGAGGAATTGCGCGCCGGAGCCGAGCGCGAGGTCGCGGCCTTTCGCACGCTGGCCCCCCTGGCCGCCGATGCCGGGGTGATCATTGGCATGGAGAATGGCGATCCGCACTTGTGGGAGCACAATCTGATGGCGCACTTCGGCTTGCCGCGCCCTGCCCTGTTGCAGCACCATGCGCGGCTGCAGCCCGGCCCGATCGTCGCCCAACTCGCCGCCATCGATCACCCCAATATCGGCATGACCTTGGATCTCGCCCATCTCTACATCGCGGCCAATGACCTTGGCTTTGATTACCTGGCCGCGATTGCCGAAGCCGCGCCGTGGGTGCGTCATGTGCATCTGAACGATAACTTTGGGCTGTTGGATCGTGGCTTTGACAGCGAGGCCGAGCGCTGGGCCTTTGGCGAGGCGGATCTGCACCTGCCGCCGGGGTGGGGCGCGATCCCCTATGCGGCAGCCTTCCGGCAATTGCCAACCTACAGCCGCGACATCATTTTGGAGATCAAGGCAGGCTTTCTTGAGTATGCGGCTGAAGGTCGCCAGACAATTGCGCGGATCCTGCAGGAATTGTGAATGATCATGGCCGCGGCGAAGCGTTTTGTCCACCCTTCGTGGTTGAGCCGAATCTTGTCTTATGATTTGCATTCTCTACCCTGGGATGCTATAGTCTGGGTACCGCTTGCAACGCTTGTCAATCCAGTTGTTGATCCTTCGAAACGGTCTGCGGAAGCGCTGAGAGTTTATCCGTACATGCTGCACCAATTGATGCTGGTAAGCCCAGTTTTGGGCGCTGCAACCAGGTTACGGATAGGTTCAATAAGGTATTGATCGAATCGACATCAGGCAATGTTCTCCTGTATCCCCAATCGGAAAAATTCCTGTGCTGGGGGTTCATTGCTGGTGAATGGGCGTGGCAACAACAGCGTTGCGGAGTGGCAACAACCACAGCAGTATCAAAACAAATGCACCGACAGAGATAGTAACAATTGAGGGAGGACTCAAGTGGATGCTGTAAGATCGCGTTTTTTGCGGGCATTCTCGCTCTTCGGGATCGCCGCACTGATTCTGGTTGCCTGTGCAGCCCCGGCGGCAGCCCCAGCGCCGGCTGAATCAACTGGCGACACCGAAGCGACTGCAAGTGGCAGTGGGGATCTGATTCTGCGGCTGGATCAATCGGCGCGCATTCCGGCCCCCGATATTTGGAATCCCTATATTCCAGGCACCTTTATTCTGCAAGGCATGAACCAGAATATGATGGAGCCCCTGTTCATGTTGAACTATGAAACGGGCGAAATCGATGGCTGGCTGGCCGAGAGTTTCTCTGCCAATGAAGCTCAGGATGAATGGACCGTCGTGCTGCGTCAGGGCACCGAATGGAACGATGGCCAGCCCCTGACCGCGGATGATGTGGTCTTTACGATTGAGCTGTTAAAAGAGTACTCCCCGCAACTGAACTGGTCGGGTGCGGTCGAGCGCTGGGTGGAATCGGTCGAAGCTGTGGACGACCGCACCGTACACTTCGTGCTGACCGAATCCAATCCTCGCTTTGTGATGGAAAATCTGGCGGGGACGACCTCGCAGGCAATCGTGCCGCTGCCCAAACACATCTGGGAAGGGGTAGACCCGGTCACTTTCCGCAACGAGTTCGACGCCGAGACCGGCGCGCCGATCTTCAGCGGCCCCTATCGCGTGTTGCGCTTCTCGGAGACCGAGTTTATCTACGAGCGCAACGATGATTGGTGGGGTGCCAAGACGGGCACCTTCAACCTGCCCGCACCACTCGAAATTCACCGCGTGTGGCATCCCTCGCAGGAGACCATCAACCAATTGATGTTGTCGAACCAACTGGACATCGGCGCAGGCACCATTGGGTTGAGCCAAATGCAGCAGATGCAGACGCAGAACCCGAATCTGATCTCGTGGAATGCGGAGCCGCCCTATGCGTGGCGTGACCCTTGCCCGCGCATGTTCACGGTGAACCATACTGTGGCCCCGTGGGATAGCAAAGAGATGCGCTGGGCCTTGAGCTATGCTTTCAACCGCCAGCAACTGGTGGATGTGGTCTGGGAAGGCACCAGCGTGCCCGCTGGCTTCATCTTCCCCGATTACCCGGCCATGCAGCCCTATCTGGATGCGATCCAGGATACCATTGCGCCGATCATGGAATATAGCCCAGAAAAGTCGCAAGAGTTGATCGAGGGCCAGGGCTATACGTTGGATGGTAGCGGCAAATATGTCGCGGCGGATGGCACCCCATTGACGATCGATGTGGTGGCGCCGCCCTTTATGGAGCCCGTGGCCACCATGGTTGTCCAACAATTGAATGATGTGGGCATTGATGCAGTGCTGCGCATTATTGAATGGGGCATCTTCCGCGACCAGACGGGCCGGGGCCAGTTTGAAGGCGCGACCGACTGGAGTGGTTGCGGCAGCGTGATCGAGCCCTGGTTCGGCATGAATCGCTATCACCAGAGCTGGGTGCGCCCGGTGGGTGAAGCTGGCACCGAATATGTGGACAACACCAACAACGCGGGCCGCTGGGTCAATGAAGAGTATTCGGCCCTGGTCGATGAGATGGGCAGCCTGCCCCTGGGCGATCCGCAAATCGTTGACCTGATGACGCAGGCCGTCGCCATTTGGGCCGACGAACTGCCCGCCATTCCGCTGGCGCAGCAACCGGCGCTGATCATCTTCAACGACGCCAACTGGACTGGCTGGCCGACTGCTGAGAATAATTACATTCAGCCGCCCTCCCACTGGCAACACTTCCTGCGTGTGCTGACCGAATTGCAACCGGCCCAGTAAGCGCAAGTCTGGTGCCCGGATGAGCTGAGGGGAGCGCAGGTGTTCGGGCGCGACCTTCCCGGCAGCTCAATGGAGCTTAACAACAGAACCCGGTACTCATGGGTGTGGCTCAAAGCTGCATCTATGAGTACCGAACCAGATTGTTAAGCAGTGCAAGCTCAGCGGAAAATCAGCCTGTTCCCTGTTACGCATCCTGCTGGCCTGGCTGCTGGCATTGCGTAACGGACGTTATTTACCCATAGAAGGGAATGAAATACTTTGCGTGGAGTTACGCTCAGTTATTTCCTAAAACGCTTGGGGATGTTTGTCTTTGTGGTCTTTGTGGCCACAAGCGTCAATTTTTTTATCCCGCGGCTGGCGCCCGGCAATCCTATCGGCGCGATCACTTCGCGCATGGCGCAGGCCAGTGCTGGTATTGAGAATGGCGAGGCGATGTTTGAGGCTTATCGCGAACGTTTTGGCCTCAACGAGCCCCTTTACATTCAATATTTGAACTATCTGAAGAACACCATTCAATTGGATTTAGGCTTCTCGCTCTCGGCCTACCCCGCCGAAGTCTGGGAGATCATCCGGCCTTCGATTGCCTGGACGCTGGGGTTGGTCACCATTTCAGTGGTCATCACCTTTATCCTGGGGGTGGTCGCTGGCGCGCTTCTGGCCTGGAAACATACACCCACCACAGTAAAGCTCTTCATCCCGGTCACGATGATCTTTGCGGCGTTGCCCTATTACCTGCTGGCGCTGCTCCTGCTCTTTGCCCTGGCCTATAACACGCGCGTTTTCCCGATGAGTGGCGCTTACGCCAGTACGATCACGCCGGGGCCCACCCTGGAATATTGGCGCAACGTGGCTTACCATGCTGTCCTGCCCGCGTTGTCGATCATCCTCTCCAGCCTGGGGTTTTGGGCGCTGAATATGCGCGGGTTGATGGTGAACACGATCGGTGAGGATTATATGCTCCTGGCCGAAGCCAAAGGGCTGAAAAAAGCGCGCATCCTCTGGTGGTATGCAGTGCGCAACGCCATTCCTTCGCAGCTGACCCAGTTGGCGATCACGCTTGGTCATGTGGTTTCTGGCGCGATCCTGGTCGAGATCATCTTTGCCTATCCCGGGTTGGGGTACATGCTCTACATGGCGATCACCAACAGTGATTACACGGTGATTCAGGGCATTACCTTTATTCTGTCGGTCTCGGTCGGTCTGGCCGTGTTGATCGTCGATCTGCTCTACCCGCGCTTAGATCCGCGCGTCAATTATGTGAGCGAAAGTTCGGGGTAATAGCCATGAGCACAGCAACAATTCGTCGAGTTACCCCCCAACGCGCTGGCTTTTCGTTTCGACAGGCGCTGCGCACCCTGTTTAACTTTTTCAGAGAGAATGGGCTGTTTACGCTAGGGCTGTCGCTGCTCCTGGGCTTGTTGCTCTTTGGGCTGATCGGCTCCTGGTGGGTGGACCCCAAGCAGGCCGAGATGGGCGCGGCCCCGCTCAATCTGCCGCCGTCCTGGGAATACCCATTGGGCACTGAAGGGTTTGGCCGCAATGTCTTTACGCTGATGGTGTTGGGCATCCCCAATACCTTTAAGATTGGCCTCCTGGCCGGTGGCGTCGGTGTGTTGATCGGCGTGGTGATCGGCCTGCTGGCGGGCTACTACAAGGGCCTGCCCGATATGATCTTCAGCGGCCTGGCCGACGTGATGTTGGTCATTCCGGCGCTGGCAATTTTGATCACCGTGTCGGCCTATGTGCGCACAATGACCGTGGAGCTGATGGCGATCATCGTTGGGTTGCTGGCCTGGCCGCTCCCCGCGCGCGTGGTGCGTGCGCAAGCCCTCAGCCTGCGCGAGCGTCTCTTTGTCCAGGTGGCGCGGCTGTCAGGCCAGAGTGATGGCGAGATCCTCTTTGTGCAAATTCTGCCCAATTTGCTCTCCTACCTGGCTGCTGCCTTTGTCGGCTCGGTGAGTAGCGGTATTCTGGCCGCGGTAGGGCTGGAGGTGCTGGGGTTGGGGCCACAACTGGTGCCAACCGTGGGCCGAACCCTCTACCAGGCCTTTTCGCGCTCGGCCATGGGGCGCGGCATGTGGTGGTGGTGGGGCCCGCCGGTGGTCATTCTGGCGATCATTTTTATCGGCCTCTTTTTGATGAGCATTTCACTCGACAAATATGCCAATCCCCGGTTGAAAGGGGCGATGCGTGGGTAATCAACGACGGACGCAGCGCCTGATAGCGTACAGTGGCGTGCACTTTACACAGGGCTTGCGGGCGTTTTATGCCGTAAGCCGAATAACCAAGTTGGACGGAGCTGTCTGTTGAGAATCACATGGTAAGCAACATACAAGTCCAATCAATTGAGGGTACGAATGGCACTGTTGGCAACGGTACACGAGCCAACAAGGTGCTCGAAGTCAAAAATCTGCGCGTGAACTATCGCACACCGCGTGGGGCTGTGAAGGCCGTCAACGATGTGAGCTTTTTCCTGCGCGCGGGTGAACGCCTGGGGCTGGTGGGCGAATCTGGCTCGGGCAAAACGACCACCGCCCTAAGCCTGATGCGTTTGATCCAGGAGCCCGCGGTCATCGAGGGAGGCGAAGTATTGTTGGCTGGGACCGATCTGTTGCGCCTCTCGGAAGAAGAGATGCGCCGCGCGCGCTTTGCCGACATCGCGTTGATCCCCCAGGGCGCGATGAATTCGCTCAACCCCATGATGACGGTCGGCGAACAATTGCGCGACACGATCCGCGCCCACATGAAGGAGCAATCCAAGGCGGAACTGGATGCGCAAATCCAAACCGTGCTGGCCTCGGTAGATCTGCGCGAAGATGTGACGGAAGCTTATCCGCACGAGCTGAGCGGGGGCATGAAGCAGCGGGTCTGCATTGCCATGGGCATTTTGTTGCGCCCCAAAGTGATCATCGCGGACGAGCCAACCAGCGCGTTGGATGTGGTGGTGCAGCGCCAGGTGATGGAAACCCTGGGCCGCGTGCAGAAACAATTGGGCGCAGCGGTGATCCTGGTGGGCCACGACATGGGGTTGATGGCACAATTTGTCGACCGCATTGGCGTGATGTATGGGGGTAAGCTGGTCGAAGTCGGCCCCGTGCGCGATATGTTCAAAGACCCGCTACACCCCTACACTCAGTTGTTGATCGGCAGCTTGCCCACCTTAAACTCCAAAGAAATGTTTAAGGGCATCCCCGGCCTGACGCCATCGCTGCTCTCGCCGCCACCGGGCTGCATGTTTCACCCGCGCTGCCCCAAAGTGATGCAGCATTGTTCCGTCCACATACCACCCCTGGAAGAGATCAAACCGGAACGGTGGGTCGCTTGCCACCTGTACGATGGGAGTCTGGCCTAATGCAGCTTTTGGCAGCGCAGAATGTAAGCAAAGTGTTTGGCGGTGGCCTGCTGAGCAAACGACAGATGGTCGCGGTGGATGAAATTTCCCTCGCCATCAATGACGATAAGCCGACGATTACTGCCATTGCTGGCGAGAGTGGCAGCGGCAAAACCACGCTGGCCCGCTTATTGCTGGGGGTAATCCAGCCAACCACAGGCTCGATCCGATTCCGCGGGCAGGATCTCACGCAAATGAACAAGGCGGCGCGCAAGGAGTTTCGCCGTCAGGTGCAGGCTATTTTCCAGGATCCATACGAGGCCTACAATCCATTTTATAAGGTGGATCAGGTGCTCACTTTGCCGGTGCGTAAATTTGGGCTTGCCAATTCCCGTGAGGAAGAGCAGCAGCGCATCGAAGAGAGTTTGCAGATGGCCGGGTTGCGCCCCGAAGATACGCTGGGCCGGTATCCCCATCAACTCAGCGGCGGGCAGCGGCAGCGCATCATGGTGGCGCGGGCACTGTTGCTCAACCCCAAAGTGATCCTGGCCGATGAGCCGGTTTCGATGGTGGATGCGTCGCTGCGGGCCACGATCCTGGAGAGTCTGATGCGGCTCAAACGTGAGCTGGGCATCTCGTTGGTCTACATCACGCATGATCTGACCACGGCCTACCAGATCAGCGAGAATATTTATGTGCTCTACCGCGGGTCAGTGGCCGAAGTGGGCAGCGTCGAACAGGTGATCAAAGACCCGCAGCATCCCTACACCCGCTTGCTGGTCAGTTCGATCCCGCTGCCGGACCCGGACGTGCGCTGGGGTGAAGAGGGCGATCTCGAACGCAAGGCCGCGGCCACTGCCGCTGCTGCCCCGACGCAGGGGTGTAAATTCGCCAACCGTTGCCCCTTTGTGATGGCCGAATGTCACGAAAAACATCCGCCGCTCTACAAAACCAACCCCGATCGCGCGGTCGCTTGTTATCTCTACAAAGACGCCGAGCCGGTTGATGGCCAGACCATGGCCGAAACGTTGGCGCGCTGATGTGAATTTCTATTCAGTATTACGAATTCACATCAGCGAAAACGACCGTCGGACCGGACTTCGTGTAGATTGTCTAGCCGATTTTCATACCAGCCAATTTGTGTGGTCTCGCGGACATCAAACCGGGGCACGTATGGTTTGATGTCCAACACGGGGGTGTCATCGACCAGATCCAGACCTTGGACATGAAGAATGCTGCCTTCCACGCGCAAGAGCCGAACGATTGACAGGCTGATCGGATTGGGCCGTTTTGGAGAACGAGTGGCAAAGACGCCGTGTGGCTGGTCGTCGAGAAAGGGCGTGATGACCAGTGCTCGGCCCGAGGCGCGATGCAAATGGCAAAGCAAGAAAATGTGCGAAAACGCCGCAAGATCTTGCAAGCCCGCTTCGTAGGTGGGATCGAGCTCAACCGTGCCAACAGCATCCTCTGCTACGATGGATTGGATCGGCATACCTTCTTCGGTGCGAAAGGGAGAGCGTATCACGCCGATAGGTGTATAGGTGATGGATTCCATCATCAGCTTAGACTATTCGTCTACACCAACCATGATCTCGGTAGCTTTGATGACAGCTTTCACCGCCTTCCCCGGTTTTAATCCGAGGGCGTGGACAGAATCTAAGGTAATCACTGAGACCAGTTCTTCGCCGCTGCCAATTTTGATCACCACCTCGGCGGTGACGATGCCCTCTTTGACACTCACAACCGTGCCACTCAGTTGATTGCGCGCGCTAATTTTCATGTTCTTCTCCGATCCTCGTTTTGTTTATCCAACATTCAACCGCTGGCGCAGCAGCCCCTTCACGATAAATAGCACCAAAAACGACGTCGCCAGCAGGATGGCCGACAGCGTCAGGGCGATGTTGAGATCCAACTCAAAGCCAATGTAAATCGCCAAAGGCATGGTCTGGGTGCGACCAGGAAAATTGCCCGCAAAGATGATCGTCGCGCCAAATTCGCCCAATGCCCGCGCCCAGGTCATGACCGCGCCGCCAAAGAGGATCGGCCAGGCCAATGGTGCGGTGATGTAGCGAAAGATGCGCCAATGGTTGGCCCCGTCGATGGACGCGGCCTGTTCAAGATCGCGCTCGACGCCCGCAAAACCGGTGATCGCCGCTTTGATGTAAAAGGGCGCGGCTACAAAGATCTGCGCCAGGATGACTGCGGTCTGGCTGAAGGCCAGGCTGATGCCCAGTGCAGCCAGGTAAGAGCCAATCCAGCCGCGGCGCCCAAAGGTAATGAGCAAGGCAATGCCCGCCACCGAGGGCGGCAAGACCATTGGCAGATCCAGGAGTGTGTCGATGATGGCGCGGCCCCGAAAGGTTTGACGCGCCAATAAATAGGCCAATGGTGTGCCAAAGAGCAGCGTCGCGCAGGTGCTGACCGCGGTCGTGGTCAGGCTGAGGCTGATCGCCTGAGCAACCTGACGATTGTTGAGATTCTCGAAGAAGGCTGCGGGCTCGATGCGAGCGATCAACGCCACCAGCGGCAAAACCAAAAAGAGCAACATCGGCAAGGCCAGCAGCCAAAGCCAGCGTGCGGCGCGGTTTGCGGTTTTGGGGCGGGCCTGCTGCTTCGCCGATTGTGGCAGCGTCAAATCCATCGCTGATACCTGTTGTCTGTTCAAAGTGGCGGCAAGGGGCACAGAGGGTCTTGAAATCGGGGCAAACAAGGGCCAGCAATTGCTCACTGACCCCTCGTTCGCCATCCAGGGGTATTATAGCCGGAAACGCGCTTCTGGGCTCATTTCACTTCGATTGCGACCAGCCCTTTTACCCAGTAGCGCGGCATCATGGTTGGGATCACATTGCGCAGCGCACCGCCTTCCTCTGTAACCAAAATCGCATCAGGGTCGGCATTGAGCTCGGCGATGGTCACTTCCTGGCTGTAACCGTCGCCTCCGGTAAAGACAACCGTGCTGGCTTCGGGCTGCACGCCCACGGCTGCCCAGAGTGTACTCAACAAAACACCGCTGAATTCTTCCTCTACACCATCGCGATTGGTTGTGGTGATGGTGGCTTGCTCCAGCGCGGCTAACTCAGCTGCGCCAAAGGTCGTCGGATTATCGACCAATCCTGTGATCGCAACTGGCTCTGCGCCAGGGGCCGCGCCGCTGGCATCCCCAGTGGTCGAGATAAACCCATAGTCGACCAGGACCTGTTGACCTTCGGGGGCCAGCACATACTCCACAAATTGTTGGGCGCGTTCGAGATTGGGGCTGTCGGCCACCGCGGCAATTGGGTAGCTGGCAATTGTGTTTAGATGGTCGGGAATCTCGATCTGCGCGACTTCATCAGCAGCCGCACCCACATCCGACGTGTAGACAATGCCCGCGTCCGCTTCGCCCAACGAGACTTTGGTCAACACCGCGCGCACATTTTCTTCATAAGAGACCACATTCGCCAACACGGCATCTTTATACCCCGCGCCCAACGAGCCATCGGCGTCGGCTTTGTCCAGAAAATTAAGCGAATATTGGCCGACCGGTACCTCAGGCGCTGCAAAGATGATCTGCACACCAGGCGTTGTCAAACTTTGCAGATCGGTCAACCCGGCTGGATTGTCGCTGGGGGTGATGACCACCAGGCGATTGCGCACAAAGGTGCGTTGGGTGCCAGTGACAATCCGCCCAGCCTCAATCACGACATTCATTTGGGTGGTATTGGCCGAAGCAAAAACGTCCGCCGGCGCATCTTCGTTGATCTGTGTGGCAAGCTGATTGGAGCCAGCAAAGTTAAAGACTACCTCGACCCCGGGATTGGCCGCGGCAAAATTTTCGCCAATGTCACCAAAGGCGTCGGTGAGTGAGGCCGCGGCAAACACATTGAGCGTAATCGGCTCGCCGTCCGCTTCTGCGCCGGGGGCAGCTGAATCTGTCGGTGGGGTGGCGATCGGTGTACAACCGATCAGCATCAATCCGGCGGCCAACCAGAGAAATTTGTGCAAGAGGCGCTGCATAGGGTCCCTTTCCTTTGTCAATTGGTTTGTTGGTGAGGCGTCGTGACTGCAAATGAGTCAACTGATTTTGAACACGAGCGATAGGTTTGTTGCATACGGAGACTATCAGTACCTGGGTAGACTACTTTTCAAGTATATACTGATTTTATCAATATATGCAATTTCAGCATCAATTAACGAGTTCAAAACCGGCAAGACGCCAACACGGCACAAACCAACGTACATGGCTCGCCTCAGCTAATGAGCACCATTACACTTCTTCGCTGGATGCCGACGCCGCGGCGCGCGATGAGCGGATCCGGCGGCGGGCTGCCGATACCCGTTCCCCCACATTGTCCCCAGGTTCAGCGGTTAATTCCAGCCGCTCTACCCATTTCACACTGGTGAAGCAGGCTGCACCGGTCAACGCCAGGCGCCATGGGGCGCCATGTTCAATGGTCAAGGGCTGATGGTTTAAGGTGTCGGCGAGCAAGGCTAACGCTGCCTCGGCCAATGAGATGGGGACCACATAGTTCCCGGCGTGCACCCGGACATACGCGGCTGTTGGCAACGGATTGGCTAGCTGTACTACCTCGCTCAGGCGCGGCCCGGCCCAATGTTGTTGCGGCGTGACCCATTGTTCTTCGCAATAAAAGTCTTCGCTGAAACTGTGCCTGGCCAACTGGGCCAAATCCGCCGGGGTGAGCTCAAGGGGTTGCGTCACTAGCCCTTCGATGCGTAAGGTTGGCTTGCTGGCTCGTTGACTGGCTTGTCCGGGCACAGGATGGACAGGTAACTGGGGATGGATAGTCGTCGTCATGGGTAGCTCCTATTTGGTAGATTGCTCCACTGCATGGATGACCCTCGTTTGGGAGTTTGACAGTGATTTCAGCACTATGATATGCTTAAATACTGATTTAATCAATATACGACTTATGAGGGATTGTATCCTAAATTTTAGGAGCTGCACCATCTTCCGGGAAGAGGTCAAACGGAATTTCGTCAACCAGTCAGCTTCTAACCTCTTCCCGGAAGATTTTTGCCATGATTGCGTGCCCGAATCTAGCCTTGTCCGCTAAGCGCGGCGCGGAGTTTCAGGATAGAAACTTAAGGAATTAGCAATGAATTCCTCAGATGTGTCGGAAGCTCGCTATTGTGCCAACCCCCATTGTCTGGTTGGTTATTGGTCAGTCTCGCTCCGTTCCACCATCAACCAAGTTTGGTCGATCATCTCACAATATGATGATGAACCCTTTTTGGTGGCGGCACCGCGTCCAATCTGTCCTTGTTGTGCGGACGATCTGCTGACTGCCTTTGAGGTTGAAGGTGGGTTTGCCGAACAAGGGGAAGCGGAAGAGGGCCCTATTTTCGAGTTTATTCGTACCCTACACTGATGGAGAGGGCTGCTCGTGGACGCTTGACGACCGCCGACGATGGTAGGGCTGTCGCTCCCGTCAAAAAGTTTGACAGGCCGGTAAGCCTTTGGCATGATGGGCAGGCACGAATGCAGGCCAGAGATTCTGGCGGTTGAACCAGCGTAAAGAACCAACTCTATGCCCCGTCTCAAAGAACCCCTAACGCTTGAATATGCGCTGCTTGGCTTTTTGCGGGCTGGCCCTGCCCATGCGTATGAGATTCACCAACGGATGGCTCAAACCGAAGTGGTTGGCCTGGTCTGGCGGCTCAAACAACGTCAATTGTATGCGTTGCTCGAACGGTTAGAAGCAGAAGGCTATGTGGAAGGTACGACCGAACCTCAGGGCAATCGCCCGCCGCGCCGAGTCCTGACCCTGACCCCAAGTGGTGAAGCGCGGTTTTGCCAATGGTTGGGCCAGCCGGTGGATCATGGGCGCGACTTGCGTCAGGAGTTCATGGCCAAGCTCTATTTTGCGCACCTCGAAGGCGCGGCAACCGTAAACGCACTAATCGAGCAGCAGCAGCAGGTCTGCCAGCGACGGCTGAGCGGCTTTCAACGCCAGCTTGCCACCATCCCCGCAGAGCGACCGCTCGACCGGCTGGTCTGGCAATTCCGGCAGGATCAAATGGCCATGATTTTGCAGTGGTTGGAAACGTGCAGAACCTTGTTGATTCCCCAGGCAGTTGGTCAGTGAACGAGCAGTGTCAGGTTACTGGCAGCAGCTTCCCGTGCTCACCCCATTTGCCCCACAATCTACTCACCCCTTCACTCCGGTGATCACAACGCCTTGGATGAAGAGGCGCTGGGCCAGAAAGAAGACGATCAACATAGGCAGCAGGGCTAAGGTGGCTGCGGCCATCATCAGCGCAAAGTTGGCATATTGTTCGCTGCGAAAGGTGGCAATGCCCATAGCCACGGGGAACTTGTTCTGGCTCTGCAGATAGATCAACGGATAGAGTAGATCGTTCCAATAATAAAAGAACGAGAAGATTGCCACGGTGATCAACGCTGGGCGCGCCAGTGGCAGGAAGATTCGCCAGTAGATCCCCAGAGAGGAGCAGCCATCAATCCGGGCGGCATCTTCGAGATCGATAGGAATGCCCAGAAAAAATTGGCGCAGCAAAAAGGTATAAAATGGTTGCGCAAAATAGGCAGGTACCAGAATCGGCAGATAGGTATCGAGCCAGCCAAGCCACTTAAACAGCATAAAATGCGGAATCATTGTCACCCAAGCTGGCACCATCAATGTGCTCAACATCACCAGGAAGAGCACATTGCGGCCCGGGAAGCGCATCCGCGCAAAGCTGTAGGCCGCGAGCGAACTCCCCAATAGATTGCCAATAATCGCAAAGACACTGATGTATGCGCTGTTGTAGAGATAACGCGCAAATGGTACGTTCTTAAAAACGTCGCTATAGTTACTCCATACCAATTCGCTGGGGATCCAGCGGATTGGGTAGACGTATACCTCATCCAGTGGCTTCAAACTTGTGCTCACCATCCAGACGAGCGGGATCATTAAGACCACGGTACCGGCCAGCAGGAGCCCATAGATGATGACCAACGCTAGCTGGCGGCGCTGGCGCATGCCCATGCCTGTGCGTATCGCACTGTGAGGGTACCCGGGTGCAGTGGATACGTTCTTCATGCCGTTTCTGCCTTTTCACCTGCATAATAGACCCATCGGCGTGCTGAGCTAAAGACCAGCGCCGTCAATAACATGATCACCAGGAACAAGACCCAGGCCAAAGCCGAAGCATACCCAAGCCGGAGTGAACGGAAGGTCGTATAATAAATGTTCAGACTGAAGAAATAGGTGCCATAATTGGGGCCGCCTTGGGTCATGATATAAGCGGTGGTAAAGATTTGAAAGGTGGCAATCAAGCCGGTGACAATGTTAAAGAAGAGCGTCGGGGTCATCAGGGGGATGGTAATTGTCCAGAAGCGACGCCACCCATTCGCGCCGTCAATATCGGCAGCTTCGTATAGTTCTGTGGGGATCGACTGTAACCCGGCCAGATAGATGATCATACTCCCGCCGACGCCCCATAACCCCATGATGATAAAGGCCACTAGTACCCAGGTGGAATTATTGAGCCAGGCAATGGGTTCAGCGCCGAAGAGACCAATTAAGCTGTTGAGAACTCCATATTCTCGGTGGAACACAAATTGCCAAAGCACTGCCACTGCCACACCAGTCATGACCGAAGGCAAATAATAGATCGTGCGGAACAAGGTGATGCCAGGCACCTTTTGGTTCATCAGCATGGCAATGCCAAAGCCAAAAACCAATCCCAAGGGTAAGAAGCCCAGCGCATAAAGCACAGTCACTTTGAATGATTGCCAGAAGAGCGGATCATCCGTGAACATGCGCTGAAAATTCTCAAAGCCGATCCATTGCGGTGGGGTCGAGCCTCGATAATTGGTAAATCCTAAATAGAGCGATGCCAGCAATGGGCCAAGTTGAAAGGCCAAAAAGCCAATTAACCAGGGTAGAAGGAATATGTACCCTTCAAATGCCTCGCGGCGAGCAAGTTTTGTACGCGGGAATGCCATAGCCTCAGCCTCTTAAATTGGGTGAGTAGGTGACTGGGGCATTGGTGAGATGCCTCAGTCACTTTTGACCAACTAATGGTACGCAAGGGAGTGCTTGCGTAGCGTGAGTGCCAGATTAGCCCTTATGCACCCGACTGAGCGATGATGCCGTTGATCTCTTCCTGGAATTGGGCTAAGGTCGCGCCGACATCGGTACTCCCCTCGCCACCATTGAGCAATGGCACAATGCGATTGCTCCAGGCTACGTCAAAATCTTTCCAATAGAGAGGGAAGGGATGTGCCCAGGCATCGGCCATTTGCTCGGCGAAGATTTCCACATTTTTCGGCGGCAGATCCGAACGACTGGCTGCTTCATTCCACGCCTCTACCGAAGATTGACGGCCTGGAATGCTGCGCACCGGTTCTGAGATCAGTAGATTGGTCGATTCGGTACTGGTCAGGTGGACGTTAAATTGCCAGGCCTCTTCCACAGCGGCTGAGCTGCTACCGATGCCCCATGCCCCACCCGCGGCAGAGACAGCGCGCCGACCTGAGTTGCCTTTGGGAAAGTAGGTCACGTCAAAGACAAATTGATCGCCCACGCTTTCACGGCGGCCTTGTGTCGCCCAGGAGCCTTCAAACGCCATTGCAACAAGACCGCTGGCAAAGGGATCCACCCCCTGCGGCAGGGCACCAGCTTCTGGATAGACACCCGCGTCGCGCTGAGCGACAAAGAATTCGAAAGTTTCGCGATTTGCGGGCGAATCGATGATGCACTCTTTAAAATCTTCACTAAAGAGACCGCCGCCATTGGCATAGAGGATGCCGATCCAGACCCATGACCAGGGCTGGATTGCCATCCCCCAGCGGGTGGTTGTGTCGCCATCTTTGGTCACCAGTTGAGATGCCACCTCAAAAAGTTGTGTCCAATCCCAATCGCCAGTTGGTTCGGCAATGCCGGCTTCCTCAAGAATGTCCTTGTTGTAGACAATGCCAATGTTCGAGAAGTCATAGGGGAGGGCATAGAGGCTGCCTTCGTAGGTCATTTGCGCGACTTCGGCAGGCCAGAAATCCTCTACGTCAACTTTGTCCCGATCGATGAAGGGTTGCAAGTTTACCGTCCACCCCAGGCTGGCAAAGGGTACGACATCGAAGGTGCGGGTGTAGAAAAGGTCGGGCAGGCTGCCCCCGACACCCTGGGTGTTGATCGAGTTATAATACTCGTCGCCGTTGGGGATGTTGAGAATGTCGATTTTGACATTCGGATTGGCATCCATAAAGTTTTGTGCTACCGTCTCAAAGTTCGGCATCTCGACCGAGCTGTGATTGGTCACCCAGCGCATTGTAATTGCATCACCCGCCGGTGCATCCTCGCCTTCACCACTTGTTGCGGACTGTCCGCCTCCGACAGGGGCACAGGCAACCGCTGCCATTGTCAAGCCGGTAACGCCAGCCAAACGCAAAAATTGTCGTCGGCTCAAACCTTCACGAAATTTCCCCATGTCCATTGAATTCCTCCTCAAGTTGAAAGAAGCAGTTTTGCCATCGAGCAGACAGCGTTTTTTGTGACGGCGCGCCCTAGGGGCTTCCGGCTATGCGCCGGGCCGTCAATACACAAGGGATTTTACTGAGTAGCGGTTGTTGGTTTGGCAACACACCTAAGAGTCTATCCGTAAATTCTGCGCCAATCCAGACTGGTAAGCCCAGTTTCGGGAGCCGCAACTATTTTACGAATAGGTTCAAAGTGCACATGTGTTTGGGTTAGGAGCTTTTTTCTGTGCACCCAGTGGTTTAAGCCTATTTGATACAATTAGAATCAATCGACGTCCAGAATCCAACGAGCAGCTGGAGAGAGCCGGGCCGCGGTTTCCGGGCGCAGATATTTACGCTGATCGGTCTGTTGCTTGAATTCGCGGGCAATAAAAGCCCCATGATAAACGCGACGTGTGCGCTCGGTGCTGTTGTGGCGGCTGCCATGCCACGCATGACCATTGAACACAGCGATCGAACCAGCGGGCGCTTCGAGATAGATCTCCTGCGGGTGCGCATCTTTTGGGTCGGTCATATTTTCACGCGGGCTGCCGGGCCACCGCTGACTACCCGGGACGACACGTGTCGCCCCATTCTCTTTGGCAAAGTCATCCAGCATCCACATCGAGTTGATCACGCTGAAGGTGTTGAGGTCACCACGCTCACCGCCCCAATCTGGATGCAGCGATTGTTGGCCGTAGCCGGGCAGCGGATCGTGACCATTCAGCGAATGCAATTTAAAGGGCCGGTTGATGATATGGCGAGCCGCGGCCAACACCAATGGGTGCGTATAAATCCGGTCAAAGACATCCCCTTTGTTGACCAGATCAGACAATCGGCGGATGCCGTTCATCTGCCCCACTTCGATGCCAGCTTTATCACCCTCCTCGGCTGTCAGTTGTTCGAACTTATCTCGCAACGCTTCTAACCAAACAGGATCAATCACATTGTGGAAAATGAGATATCCTTGTGCGTCTAATTGTTCACGCTGCTGTGCGGTTAGCGTTTGATCGGTGACGCCCAGCGCTTGGAGCGCTTCCTGCATATCCATGGCTACTCCTGTTGTGTAATGTGGGTTTGTAGGGCAAATTTACACAGGTAAAGAGCCTAGCATGAAAGTATATGGCCGTCAAATGCTATTTTTGTATAAGGCGTTGGCAAATAAATAAGGGGAGGCCCAATGTCTGGAAATACTCTTTCTGGACACTGTGCCTCCCCTTGAATTAGGCCTGTTCAAAACCAGTTGATTTGTCCGATAGACCTGGCTGGTTTTGAACAGGCGAATCTTACCTGCGAACGACGGGGAGATAGAGCAGGTTGTTACCGGTGGCGGAGATGCGC
>CAZIRP010000026.1:0-68785 GCA_964541665.1 uncultured Caldilineaceae bacterium
TGGCTCGATGCCCGCAGAGTGTCCATTCCCCCCTTGCTGGCCGCAAGGGTTCGATGCCCGCGGCGGCCAGAATTATCCGCCAAAAGTGTGCTATTTAGGCGTGCTATTCATATGTCACACGCAATAGCACACCCATTAAGCACGGGTATGTCTCTCGGACTTGGCAAACGCGGACGCTGCTAACAAACTATGGTCTCGGCTTATAGCGTTACTGCAGATCACGAATGGTTCCCACATACGCACCGCCGCGAACCATGGGCAACATACCTGTTCCTATTTCACCTGGCGCACTTCTCCATTAGGGCCGATGTAGCGGTACAAGGTTGTGCGAGAGACGTTCAGGTTGTGACAGATCTCCCGAACCGATACGTTGGGGTCCTTCATGAGGCTGGCGGCCATCTTGATTTTTTCGGCAGCCATGACTTTAGGCCTGCCGCCTAGCCGTCCACGGGCACGTGCAGCAGTGAGGCCAGCCATGGTGCGTTCACGGATAAGGTCGCGTTCAAATTCAGCGAGCGCCGAGAAGATGTGAAACATGAACTTGCCACCTGAACTTGAGGTGTCAATGTTTTCGTTCAGGCTGCGAAACTGAACCTGTCGCCCTTTCAACTCCTCTACCCGCTCAATGAGATCTTTAAGCGATCGGCCAAGCCTGTCCAGTCGCCATACGACAAGCGTATCTCCCTGCCGTACAAAATTAAGCGCCTCGCTTAATCCCGGCCGTTCGCTCTTGGCTCCACTGATCTCATCAGTGAAGATTTTTTCACAGCCTGCTCTCTTGAGAGCATCAATTTGTAAGTGGAGGTGCTGATCCTCGGTTGATACACGTGCGTAACCGATATGCATAAAATTGGGATGATCAATAAAGTAATCCCTTAACTGTACCAAAACCACACTTCTTGTTCAAGATGTGAAACGTTGATTTCGGGAATGGGTTTTGAAACAAAAACACTCCCTCGCCGGGAGTGTCGAGTGCCGATTTCTGGCACTGTACCAAAAACATCCGTTTGTGGGAGCTTTACCTTATATACTCGACAACCCCCTATACTCTGTGCCCAATTCGCCCAAAACACTTGTTGCCGTACTTGTCTTTGTGTGGAGATAGTGTGGTCGTGTTGGTTTTCCGATAAAACTTCTTACCGCATACTGGACACTCAATTACATAACGTGATGTTGACCGCAACCTCGACATTCGGGGCAAACGCCACTGTCTTACTGACCACCCGCGACGAGTACCATGGAAGTAAGGCTCATTAGATAGTTCACCAGCCTTCGATAGCTCGACTTCATAACGTGGCTCGAACTTGATGTCTGTTGTGGTAATGCCTTGGATATTTTGGTGCACAAAAGACTTGATTCCGGGACCTGAACCTCTGCCCCCTGTCTGATCATAGACATAGAGATATTCACGTGCAATTCCGTCACGTCTCGTCTTATATTGCAGGGAGTAGGGTTCAACCATCCGTTCCCGGCCATCATAGACAATTTTGAGCAGCGTCATCGAGTGACCGGCATCCATAATAGGGTTGCGAAACTCAGACGGAAAAAACGCAAAGTCACCACGACGCCGAGGAAGTGCACCGAACAATGCGTCTACAACGCTTCTGAAGCCCTGTACAGCATCATCAAACTGCACGACAGCATGCAGTGGGCAGATGATGTACTTTTCCCACAGTCCTCGGATTATCTGAAATGGTAGATTGCCCAGCAGATCGGTCACGAAACCCGGGCTAGAACCGAAGATTGTCATTCTAAGAAAAGTGTCGACAATCTCCTTCCGATTGACATCTATTACAGGGTTGACTATCGTAGCATTGACGAAGTCATACAAGTCTGCAGAATGACGGCGCTGCAACAAACATTTGAGTTTGGCCGCCAGCATTTCCTCTAGCTTGAGGCACTTGATCTGCCCATTCACATACTCCCAATCTGAGTAATCGTGAATGAGATTTCGCGATTGAACGGGCAGGTGTATCTCGTCAAGTTCTGTAATATCCATGCGGATACTAATGGTGATATGGCTGCTTTGGCCGAAGAAATCCTGGAAATACAGCCGTGCTTCATGTACCCGCTTGGCTGAATCAATGTTCTTTTTCGCCTGAACCTGTGTGCGAGCCGTCTCAAAAACGACACCGCTGTTTGCTGAAACATAGGCACAGATACGGTCAAGTTCAGTATGAATATACTCGTGATCGAGAATTGCTGTCGACGCAAAATCAAGGTCGCGAGAGTATCTAGCGCGCTCAAAATAAGCCTTACGGAAACTGTTGCCGCCTTTTAGTACCAAATCATTCCTGAGAGCGCTTTCTGAGTAGACACCAGCGAGCACCCATCCAAACATATAGTCGCGCTGGATGGCGGAAGGATTAACCTGTAGCTCGTCTGCCTTCTGCAATATCTCTTGGCGACTAATCATAGCGTTAGTTTGTACTCCTTGAAGACTGTCAGTCTGTGTATCTCCTCGGCATCGACAGAAGGGTAGCACGCATGTTCAGATTCGTCAAATTGACTTGATGGACCACTATATGTAGTGTCCCAACGAACGGATAGCCCTGCATACTGTACAGATGTCTTCATGTTTGCACTTGTATCTACCTCTCCAGTATGTCACAATGAAAAGTCGATGCAATACAACAAGGCGATCATCTTACATGTTGAGGATGATCCCGATTGGCAGGAGATTGTTTGCGAATTTGTGCAATTTAAAGACCATATCGTGGCAATCCAGGTAAATACGGTCGCTCAGGCATTAGCCACGATCCCTAACGCACTACACTCTCGTGCTATAAATATCGTTATCCTAGATAGCGACCTACCAGACGGTTCTGGCGAACAAGTGGCAAAAACACTCAGGAAACATCACGTGCCAGTCGTTGTCATTGCCCTTGCCGATCGCGTTATTCGTGATGTTGACGCAATGGTGAGTAAAAAGCGGCCAGATGAACTCAGTCGAGCCATCCGAACGGTTCTGCAAAACAGCAAGTGGCATCCGAAATAAGGTGCCGGGAGAGGTGCTTAAAAATTCAGTTGCTTTTTGGCGGTGCCTCTGTCTATAATGAGGGATCAATTACCAATTGCCCGGGACACCCGCCATGTCGGCTTCTGGGGCAGTTTACCTATCCATGGTCCTCTCAATCGCATCACAAAAAGGAGGCGTCGGTAAAACAACGACGTCGATTTCTCTAGCAGCAGGGCTCGCCCATCGCGGCAAGAAGGTACTCCTCATCGACATCGATAGCCAGGCGAATAGCTCCAAAGTCCTGGTCGATAATTTCCAGAAGTTACGGGCCGAACAGACCATCTACGCCACCATTATCGAGCGAAGTCCCTTAGCGGTTCGCCCCTCCAATATCCCCAATCTCGATGTCGTCTCTTCGCACATTCTCCTCTCCAACACTGATGTAAAGCTCACGACGGCACTAGACCACCGCGAGGCGCGGCTCAAGACCCAACTCGCTGCAATCCAAGAGAACTATGAGCACATCATTATTGATTGTCCGCCGGCGCTTTCGTGGCTGACCATCAACGCCTTTACTGCGTCCGATGGGGTACTCATCACTGTGTCACCCGGTTACTTTGAGCTGGATTCCATCGTACAGATCAGTAAAACCATTCAAGAGGTGCGCGAGTACTTCAATCCGCAGATCGAAATTACAGGGTTCCTCTATACTATGTCTGACCCGACGGTAAACGCCAAGACCTCGCTACGAGTTCTGCGCCAGACATATACAGACTCGGTGCTAAAGACGATTATCCCCCGCAACACCGATATCCGCGATGCTCATTTTCACAAGAAAGACATCTTTTCGTACGCTCCTCAGTCGAAATCTGCCCAAGCATATGAACGATTACTCATTGAACTATTCCACATATGAAAAAGCAGTTGCCAACTGATATCGCAAACGAGCTCGCCGGCTCCTCCGTCTTCTTCCAAAAGTCCCAATCGGACGCTCCCCAAGAAGAGTCACGGGCAGAAACGCCAAAAAGCGACCAAACAAATACCCGTGCAACCGTGATACCACGCCACCACGCCACCATGGAATCGGACAAGGATGAAATCCAGAGCACAAGCGACACTGGGGGTAAACAACCGATCGAAGACGAAGACAAGACGGCTCGCATATTAGAAACCATCCGAAAATCAGTGAAGCAGCTCGGCAAAGAAGCTGCGACGCACCGCTTCACGATTCACGAGAAGAATGTGCTGGCAGATATCGTATACACCTACACGCGTCAGGGATACAGGACCAGCGAAAACGAAATTACCCGTATCGCCGTAAATTGGCTTCTCTTGGACTACCAAGAGCGGGGAGAACAGAGTGTTTTGGCACAAATGCTTGAGTTACTGCATAAGTGACCGTGTGGCATCGTGATACCACGCCACCACGATATCAAGCATTCGTAGTAAGACACCCAAAAGAGTGCGGTTATTAGTCAACAATCAAATGGAAAAGCTTGGCACATCAATCCGAAAAACCAGTGTGGCAGACCTTGTAAAGCGTGCTCGCGAGCAGTCGTATGAGAAACGGCTGAGTGTGGAGGAGGAGCGTGAGGTCAAAGACATAGGCGGGATTCTGGTGCCCAATGCCTTTCAGGTCCCCAATGAGGTCGTAGACGACGGCTGGCTGAAGGAGCTTGGTGGTGCTGAGATCAAGGTTTTGATCTTCATCACGCGTAAAACCTTCGGCTTCAATAAGATAGGTGGAGACCGCATCCCGCTTTCTCAGATCATCAAAGGTACTGGTCTATCGCGCCAGGCAACGGTTTCTGCAATACAAATACTTGAGAATTGTCAACTGATTCGTGTTGTCCGTGGCACGTCACAAGACGGCGTCCGGCGAATGAACTTCTATCAGCTTATCACTCGCTCCGACTACAACCGCAGTAGGAGGGGGTAGTCTACTGAGTAGACTACCCTGTCTAATTTTTTACTAGACTACCCACAACAGCGCGTTACAACAACCAATATAAAATGGGGTAGTCTAATAAATAGACTACCCCATGGGGGAATCGACTGTCAGAATGGCCCAAATGTCACTAGACTACCCCCATTAGATTGTCGCAACGCCGAATTCTGAGGAGGGGGTAGTCTAAAAAATAGACTATCAATATATATCAATATTAAGATCAATAGTATTGATAGTCTAAAAAATAGACTACATCAAAGTGTGTCATAATTATTGACATCGCGATAGAAGGCAATTTACGGGCCAAAGGGATAGGGGAGAAGCGACCATGCCTGAGCAGCCACTCCGGGACACAACAGCTTACTTTCAGCGGCTTGACGAGCAAATAAGTAGGGTTTTCGAGGATCTGCCGAAGGACCGAGATCACCGGGAGAAGTTTCCCTGGCTTACCGGCTACCTGGGCAGCCCCTTCTCGGGCATATGGTTTTTGGCGGAGAATCCCAGCCTATTGCGGGTTGAACGGATCGACCAGCGAGCAAACGTCCACCCCACACCAGATCTCCAGTGGTCCGAGAGCCCGGGTGACAAGCTATTCCGCGATATGTTGGTCAAGCATGGCTTTAAGCGCGGTGGACCAATGGAGCCAGGCGGCTGGCGCTGCTATATAACAGATGTCATAAAAGAGACCGACTACGTCCAACGATGGCATGACAGGTCACAGAACACACGCAACTGCGTAGCCGAGGAGTGGGCACGCGTCCTAGCATGGGAGCTTGCGAATTCTTCCCCGCAACTCATCGTAGTCATGGGAAGACAGACCCAGCGACTCCTCAAGCATCTTTCCTTGGCCGTTCCTGCCATAAGGCTTCCAACAACTGTATACCTCGACCACTATTCCTACATCGGCTCACGTCCGCAAGGATCGCTTGGGCCGATGCACCCAACGAGGGTGCGGAAATACGATGCTGATTTTCAATCAATTGCCGAAGCATTCCTACAGGGGCGTCCCGGATGACTGACTAGGACGCCGATGACCCTCAAGATGCCTTCGACAAATTCGGGTACGGCAAACTAACTCAATGGTAGCCGGGCACTCAGTACCCACAAAGTTTGTGGGTTGTGACCACAAGTACTGTGTGGTTTGTTCTGTAAACACATCTATAAACACAAATGGTGGCTAAGTCGATGACTTCTATGAGAACTGCAATGAGCTTGCTCCGATGCTCGCCATCGCCATCAGGTCTCGTACTATTCTTTAGAATACACTTGAAAGTACTTCCTCAGGCAACATGTACATTATCCATTGTTTGACTGCTCATTGGGACCGTAAATAACTAAACCAGTATCAATAATCGGCTCCAGAATTACAGGCCCCTCTCTGAGTGCATTTTGGACCTTGTAGTTGATGGGAATCGTGACCTGTCTTCTCCTTCATCTTCTCCTTCATTGGATGTGGATAGAGCCGGGGTCTAGTCTGACCAGGTGTAACAGACGTCTTCAGCATCACGTCCCGCACGGTCAATCCCTAACCGCAAATTCGATAAAAGTCGAGGAACACAGCGTGCCTAGCTGCTAGAGTATTGGCAGCATCTGGGCGCGCTATCAAGACTGCGTGCCAAGAGACAGGAAATCGCGCCCAGACACATCAAGGTGAAGTGACAAACAAATGGAGAGGATGGAGAGGATGAACACAAGACGTTGGCACCGTGCCGCACTGTCGGTTTGGGTAATCAGCCTTGTACTGGTCGGGTGCGTACCAGTTATGCCACCATCTGCAGAAACGAGTGCGGGCGCTGCGTCTCTGTCTCCTACCGCGGTCGCAGCCGTGACAGCTTCAGAAATTGAGAGCCAAGTGGTGCAGCAGGTCGCAGTACCGTATGTGCCGCCACCCGACTACCTTGACTCGGACGAGCCAACCGAGGAAGCGCTACGCGCCCAACTCATTGCCACACGCCAAGACTTATGTCAGGACCTGGAGCTTGCCTCCAGCCTGATCCTGAATGTTGGGGTCCTCACCGTGTTTCCCGGCAAGATCCAAGCTGCGGCCGGGATGGGCATCACCGCCTTGGAGGAGGAACTGAAAGTCTGCAGCCCTTCCGACGATGCGGGCAAGAGCACCGCCCAGCTAGTCAACGAGGTGCACAAGGCCGAGTGGTTAGCCAAACTGCACCTGACTGCTCTGGAGAGTGCCACCATGGAGCGATCGACCCTGCGCCCGATCAACGCCGACGGCTCAGTCGCAGCCTTTCTCACCCTGCATGATGTGCTGATCCTCCAGATGCGCGCCGATTTGATCGCGCTGACCGATGGCAGCCCCACGCTGGAAGAGGCACAGGCCATGGGGGTCTTCTGGCAGAAGGTCTTAGCCACACATGCCCAAGCAGAGGACGAAGCGCTCTTTCCCATCGCCCGCGCAGTGGGCGACCCCACCCTGATCCGCTCGGCCAACTTGATTGAGCAAGAACACGGGCCAATTGAGGACGCTATCGAACGTTATATGAGCACCTTAGCGCGGGTCGAAGCAGGCCAGGCCGAGATCGAAGAGGTCGTGCCCCTGGCGCGAGAAGCGCGAGCGCTGACCGAACTCCACTTTGGCCGCGAAGAGGCGACGGTGATCCGTCCCTTACAGGTATTGCTCAGCGATGAGCAGTTCCGGCCTGCAGTCGAAGCGCAAGATGCAGCGATTGGAAGCTGGCTGCGTCAGCATGGATGGCAGGGATTGTAAGATGTCCCTGGCTGGCAGGCGCTACGCCGCTCATCTCCGGTTGACGGTCGGAGATGAGCGGCTACATTTAGTTCGTACGAGTTGTAACTTTTCAAAGACATCTGGATCGCATACACTAGAGTTATAACCGTCTTTATGCCAAACTTTGCCCGTCAGCTATGTTCCATCCTGACCGTCTCGAGCTCATCAAAGACCTGCAAGTCCTCCCCATCTTTAGTGAGGTCGATGCTGGCTTGTTGGCCAAACTAGCCCAGACTGCACAATGGCGAGAGTATACGCCGGGCGCGGTGATCTTCTTTGAAGAGGAACCGGCCAAGGGGCTTTATTATGTGCAGTATGGCTGGGTTAAGATTGTCAAGTTCTCGCTGGATGGCCGCGAGCAGATTCTGCAATTTCTCGCCCCCGGTGAGATCTTCAACTACCTGGGCGTCTTCGCCACCACGACCAACCCGGCCACAGCCATTGCACTAGAGGCGGCGGGCATATGGCTGCTACCGCACGCTGAGGCGCGCGAGGTGCTCACGGCATCGCCCGATGCACTGCTACTGGTGGTGGAGAGCATGGCGCAGCGCATCAAGACGCTGGTGCAGATGGTGGCCGACCTCTCGCTGCACAGTGTCGAGGCGCGGCTGGCACGGCGACTGCTGGAAAACGCTGAGGACGATGTGGTTCACCGCCGCCGCTGGAGCACCCAGGCTGAGATGGCCGCGCACCTGGGCACCGTGCCAGATGTCCTCAACCGCGCCCTGCGCAGCCTGGCTGAGGCCGGGCTAATTCAGGTCGAACGACAGCAGATCACCATCCTCGACCGTGATGGACTGGTCACGAAGGCGCTACTCGCCGACTAAACCTTCTCTTCTATCCCTGCCAAACTTGATAAAAGTCGAATACAAAGGGCGGCGTGCCTGCTACACTGGTAGCATCGTGAGTCATTTTCACTAGGCACGAAAGGAGCCGTTCTATGTCACTGCACGTTTCTATGCCGCCCGTCTACTATGCCGATGCCCGGCAGCAGGTGCGTTACACGCCGGAGGGGCCGCGGCCCCAGTTTGTATTGGACGGCGACCATGCCAAGGTCTTGTTAGCCGGACTGGAGCCAGGCCAGCGTATCCCTGTCCACCCCGAGGCTTTGGCACTCTACACCATCCTCGAAGGCCAGGGCACGATGCAGGTGGGTGAAGAAGAGTTCCCCATCGGCCCCGGCGCGTTGGTCGTCGTGCCCGCGGGCGTGGCACGTGGCATGTTGGCTGAGACGCGCTTGTCCTTCGTCGCAGCTCGATTTGGCTAAAGGAACAGAAAGGAGAGCATATCATGTTAAATCCCTATTTTCTGATGGCGCTGTTCTATCTGCTCGTAGCCGTGTTGGCTGCACTCGATTCGGCTGCAACCAGTTTCGCCATCCTGCCCTGGTTCAACGGGCTGCGCTGGCTGCGTATCCATTTTATCACCCTGGGAGTTGTCACCGAGACCGTCTTTGGGGTGCTGCCCATCCTCACGGCGCGGCACTTCTCCCTACCCACACCGCCTGTGCGCTGGGATATCTGGGCGACGCTCAACGTGGGGCTGGTGCTGTTGATCGCTGGCATCCCGATTGTCAACGGCGTTTTGATCTTTACTGGCGGCACGCTGATCTTTATCGCGGCCACGCTGCTGGCCGTACATCTGGCGCAGCTAGGCGGCAGACATGCCGCCGGTGCCGGGCTGAAATTCTACCTGATGGGCCTAGCCTATCTTCTGCTGGGCATCATTGTTGGCACAGGGCTGTGGATTGGCTGGAACGAACCGCTGCGCATTCAGGTCCCGATCGAGGTCCATATCCATGCTAACAACTGGGGCTTTATGTCACTGGTCTTTGCCGGGCTGCTGGTCGACGTCCTCTCTGGGCTGACCGGCAAACCCCTGGCCTCCAGCCGCACGCTCAACACCGTCTTCTGGAGCATGTCGCTGGGTGCGCTGCTGCTGGTGATTGGGCCTTGGCTGGGCGGGCCGCTGTGGGCGATTGTGCCGGGACTGGTGCTGCACCTGGGCGCGACCCTCTGGCTGTTAGGATTGGTGATGCGTGCGCTGTCGCAGGCGCATCTATGGTCTAGACCAGGGGCGTGGCATCTAGTGACTGCCTATGCCTGGATTCTAGCCCCGGTGCTGATTGCGCCGCTGATCATCCTCAAGGTACCGGGCTTCCCCGGCGCAGGCATTGAGGCCACCGCACCGCAGGCGCTGATCTATGGCTGGGTGCTGCAGTTCTCGTTTGCCCTGGTTCCCTATTTCCTGGGACGGATCTTTATGGCCGACCGCACGGCCCAGCTTGGCGGGTCGTGGTGGAGTTTGCTGCTGGCCCATGTGGGCAGTGTCTTCATCTGGGCGAGTATCTTTGTCGAACCCCAGCGCAACCTACTGCACGGCACAGCCTACGTATTGTATGCACTCTCCATGCTGCCCATTAGCTGGATGGTGTGGCGCATGTTCCGCAGCGGCATTCAGACCATGGAACAAAAGCTCGCCACAGAGCAGACCATTGACAATGTCGCGCTTGACTCGACAGCAAGTGATTGATCAACTTCAGTGATTCAGACAGGAGACGCTTTCATGACCGTACAGAGTTCATCCCAAATGCGTGCGACTGACCAGCCCGGCTTTCGCCAGTGGATGGTCTTGGGGCTGACCGCAGCCGCGGCTGCCATCATCGGCGTGTTGATCGCGCGGATGGCGGCGCTGTCCATCTGGCCCGATGTGGCGCTGTTTCAGCCGTTGGATAGCGCTGTGCGCTCGGCCATCTTTACGCTGGTGCCGGCGTTGGTCGCCACTGGACTGCTGGCGTGGCTGGCACGTCACTCCGCCGACCCGGTGTCCCAGTTTGTCCGGATTTCGGTCGTGGTTTTGGTGTTGAGCTTTATCCCGGATTACATCCTGCCGGTTCCCAACCGCACCCTCATCGCCAGCACCATCGCCGCCTTCTTGCATATCGTGGCGGCGGCGATCATCGTGCCTACCCTGGTGATCGGCTACCGGCGCATGAGGGGAGTATCGTGAGATAACCCAGAGCAACACTTGCCCACCCGCGCCAGACTGTCTCACTCACTCCCCCTCCGGCGGTGGCGATCTGGCGTGGCACTGGTCGCAAATGAAAACGAAAGGTGTGTGTCACCCAGCCCAGGAGTATGCCACGATAGCCCCCATCGACCCAGATATGGCGCAGTTTCTTGCAGCAACCAGCGAGCCGTGCGGCAACAGCCGTGCGCCCTCGCGGTTTTGGAGAGAGGCTGCGGTGACCAGCATTGCCAGGAGTAGCCCTTGCGTATCGTGGATGCGCAGCCAGGGACCGTCATCCTGCGAGCAGCGAAAGTAGGGGCAGACGCTCTGCCACTTGGGCTACTCCTGGGGCAGCAAGCACCACTGCACGCCGCCACGATATGCAAGATGGCGTTGATGACCTGCCGCATCTCTAGGCTGCGGGGTCGTCCTGGGATCCCCACCTCACCACCTTCGAAAAGCTCCAGACGCTCCACGGCGTACCGCCAAATTCGACAAAGGTCAATTACACCCCCGCTCACATCTAGTACACTAGCGGTGGATACAGATTTGTTCCACCGTCTAGCGTCCGATCTGCGTTCTACCGGGCGTAACCCAATGCACCGCTGCGGGAAAAAAGACGAAGGACGCTGGGCCGTGGACGATGGCGGTCCTGAATCCTGGTTACAGGTAGACGGGCTTGTCTCGCAGCCCTTTCTTGCGAGATCGGGGCTTCACCCCGCGATGACTTTGTAAGGAGCAAGCAATGCAAGGCAATCAAGACCTGTTGGTCGTGCTAAACCAACTCCTGGCGGACGAGCTGACTGCCATCAACCAGTACATGGTGCATGCCGAGATGTGCGAGAACTGGGGCTATGCACAACTGCACCAGGCTATTGAGCACCAGGCACGCGACGAGATGCACCACGCCAAGTGGCTCATCCAACGCATCATCTTCTTGGATGGCGCACCAGAGGTGTCCAAGCTCAACACCGTCCGCATCGGCAGCAGCGTGGCGGAGATCATCACCAATGACCAGGAGGACGAGCTCGAGGCGGTGCGCGCCTACAACGCGGCCATCCGTCTGGCCCATGACGTGGACGACCAGGCCAGTGTCGATCTGCTGACGAGCATCCTCAAGATGGAAGAGGAACACGTCGACTGGGCGGAGCAACAGCACACCCAGATCGAGCAGATGGGCTTGGAGAACTACCTAGCGAACCAGAGTGAGCGGGCGGCGGAATAGTTGTTCCTCTCTTTATAAATCTTTGCGCCAGTGCCGGCTGCGGATGGCCATGCCTGATCCCTATCCATCCTGCTTAGTCGAAGATTTCCTGCCATGCAGAGGCTAGGGGTCGGCATAGCCTCTGCATAATTCTTGATGGATACAAGGAGCGTACAGCCATGCACTCACCTGCGATTACACGTTCACGTTGGCTTGGTGCGGCAGCCATCATAGCCGTCGTCTTTGGTGTGCTTACCCTTATCTCAGGAGGTCGGACCCTCTTTGACGCCGAGACGCAGCGACAAGCCGGCAACTATGTGGCCTTTGTGCTGTGGTTTAACTTTCTGGCCGGATTGGCCTACGTTGTGGCCGGTGTTGGGCTTTGGTTTAGGCAACGCTGGTCGATGTGGCTTGCGTTTGCCATTGTCGCCGCGACGCTCTTCGTGTTTGCGGCTTTTGGCATTCATATCTGGCGCGGGGGCAACTATGAGATGCGGACCGTGGCGGCAATGGGTTTGCGCACCCTAACTTGGCTCGTCATTTCCGCGGTGGCCTATGTGAAGCTTGCACGCCCGCATTATCGAACAGCGCTATAAACAACGGGAGAACCGATGGAGATTACCAAGAACACCTCTGTTTCGGACCTACTAGACGAATATGGCGACATTGCCGCGGTCATGGAGGTCTTTGGAGTTAAGCGCGTGGGGCGGTATTCGCTGCGCCGATTGCTGGCCAAAGCCTTGACCGTGGAACAGGCGGCGCGCCTCCACCGCGTGCCGCTGGACGAATTCTTGGAGATTCTACACAAGGCGATTGCGGCCAAAGAGAGATAGTTCCAAAAGAGTGGTCGAGGAGTAGTAACCTGGGGTGCTAGGTATACGAAAACCCGAATGCGGTTTCTACCTGGAACTCGTGCCCTTCTGTCAGGGTGAGGAATCGATTAAAGAAAGTGAGGCTACCATGGCTTGGTCGTTTCGACTGTTCAGAGTCAAAGGTATTGATGTCAAAATCCACCTGATCTTTGTGTTGATCCTCGTCTGGGCCGCATACCGCTGGGGATCTGATTCCGGGCAAGGAGTAGAGGGTGCCCTGTTTGGGTGGCGGAATTGATGGCTGTGGCGCTACAAGTGCCTGCTGTGCAGATCGACCATGTTGTCACCTTTGCGCGTCTAGACCCCGATTCGACGCAGATGCCGCTGGGCATTGAACTGTCCGCCGGGTGGGCGGCTATGATGTCGTTAGCGGAGATCGTCGGCGAAGTGCAGCGCAATCTCGACTTTCTGTCCAGCGACCTGCGCGATCTACCGGCACGCCATCGCAGCATGCGTGCGGTTTTCGACGCGTCTTGGCAACATCTGGACCCCATCGATCGGTCGATTTTCAGCCAGGTCTCGGTTTTCCGTGGTGGCTTCACGCGCCAGGCCGCCGAGATCGCTGGTGCATCGCTGCGCCATCTCGGCCATCTGATCCACAAGTCCTTGCTCCACTATGACCAGACGCGCAATCGTTACTGGCTGCATGAGTTGTTGCATCAGTATGGCGCGACGAAACTGGCCGAAGATTCCACGGCGGCTTCGACAGCATTAACACGCCACTGCGACTACTTCGTCACGCGCTTGATCGCGTGCTGGGACCGATTGAGGGGCGCGCGACCTTTGAGCGGTTGGTTGATGCCGACGCGGTCGACGAATCCAGAGCTACGCTGATCCGCGCGTTGACATGGCAGGCCGCCTTCTTGCGCCAATCCGGCAAGCCCGATGCCGCCATCGAACTACTCGACCGGGCCGAAGTGCTGTGCGATCATCCGCGATCAATCCGGCGACGCGACAATTCGAGCAGGCATTCATTGCCTACCAGCGCGGCTATTGTCTCGAACGCAGGCAGAATGACCGCGCGCTTGCCTGTTTTCGCAAGAGCGTCGAGCTTTGGAAAGCGCATGGTGATCCGTGGTGGGTGGCGTTGGGGCTGGGCGGATTGGGCTACAACCTCTCCTGGTCCAATCGCTTTATCGAAGCGCGTGAACAGCTATCACGTAGTGTCGAGATTTTCGAGGACTTTGGACACGAGCGAGAACTGGTCTTCCTGCACAATCGTCTGTGCGATTCGTGTACATTTAAGGGCGACCTGGAAGCCGCGCGTCGTCATGGCAAACGGGCGCTGGCTTTGGCGCAACGCGCAGAGAACCGCAAAGGCCAAGCCGATGCCATGCACAACCTTGCCACTCTTGCTAGTCTGAATGGAAGCCTGCAGGATGCCGAAACGCTGAACAGAGATGTGCTTACGCTCTATCGCACGCTTGGTGTGCAGCTTGAGGCTGCGCTCGCCGTCGCCGCAAGTGGCAAATTTCGCCTCATGCACGGCGATACCGAGGGCGGGATTCGTCACTTCCAAGAGGCAAGAGAGTTGTTCAGAAGGCAGCAACTCCGCCAGGGTGAAGGCTTCATTCTGCGCTGGCTGGCCATCTCCGCGGCCATGGAAGGTCGTCGGGTTAAGGCCAAGGAGAAGATCGAGGGCAGCATTGAGATCTTCGCTGAGGTCGGTGCCGACAACTACATTCCCCATCTTCAGATCATCCGCTTTCTGATCGACAAGGAGTCCCTGGCACTTCTTCAGATCATCATGCAAGAGCCTTGCGGGTCCAGGCACCAATGAATGAAGGACTCACTAGCGTGGCGTTGCGCGCGACAGCTTCTTTCCGCATACGCGCGGCCAGCGTCTCGATCTCTACCTCCCCGGCAGTGGCTACGCCGGTATGTTCCATCATTGGCAGCAGAGACCGGGTGATTTGCGTCACCTGATCGTAAACGAGTGAGTCCGGCCCGCTCTCCACCCGAGCGCCCAGGATCATTTGGGGAGCAGGCAGACCGGCCTCTTGAAAAATCCGATTGAGCTTGAGTCCAGCCTGAATGTCGGCCCCGGCGCGGGTAAAGGTCTGATTGATGCGTTGCACCGCAGTCTCAAACACCACGCAGGGAGGTTCCGATTTTGCCCCTTCTGTGTCCAACTCATGAAAGGCGACAATGCCACCCGGTTTGATAAACTCCACCAGACGGCGCAGCATGACGGCTGGGTCGGCAAAATACATTAATACCAAGCGGCCAACCAGCGCATCCACGGGGGCGTCCAGCGTCAGGTCGCCGACATCCTGAGGCCGGAATTGCACATTGGTCAGCCCTGCCTGGTGAGCGCGCTGTGTGGCTAGGGCAATGGCCTCAGGCGATTTGTCCACGCCGATCACTTCTCCTTCCGCTCCCACGATGCTGGCGGCCAAGAATGACACGTCACCGGCACCGCAGCCCACATCCAACACGCGCATTCCTGGCCCAAGCTCCGCCTGATGCAAGATCCGTGCAGTGAGGTCGCCGTAGAAGCGCGCCTGCTCGATCAGACGCGCCAACTCATTTTCCGAATGGCCCAGGGCATAATCGGAAGTCTGTACAAGAGATTTCTGCAACATGGCTGTTCCTCCTTGATTCACTACTTGATTGAATCGATGTAACTCGCGGTGACTGAGGCACAGCATAGGGCGAGGCACTGCTGAATTTCCAATCCAAGCGGTGCTGAATTTCTGTCGAAAAAACTCGACAGTCAGCAGGTTGGGGCGGTTATGGAAATAAAATATGAAGTATGCTAGCGGATCGCGTTGAGTTCACGCCGCCACAACCACTCTGTGAGGCGTTTGATGCCTGCGGCTAGGTGGTAACGATAAGTGCCGAAGGGGAGGTCGAGGAGTTCAGCAGCCACTTCTTGGGTAGGGGCTGGTTCCAGGTATGTATGCCAGATGGCACGGTGGAACTTCATGTCCTTTGGGTTGGCCGTCAGGGTGGCGACGGCTTCACGCAGCAGCGCCTGAAGTATGGCCGGAGAAGCAGGTTTCTCAGTCGCTTCATATGGCACGGCACCTTCAGCGTCGCTGGCGCGGCTTGCAGAAGTGACGAGCTGTGAGGACAAGAGCGGGTTTGCGGTCAGCAGGTCGGGACGGGTGTAGTCGCGCAGGGCTTGGCGAACTGCTTCGGCAAATTCGGGTTCGGAGAGCCTCACCAGCGGCGCAGCGTGTCTGGCCTCCCAATCCAGATTGAATTCGGTCATAAACTCATGCCGGCTCAGTGCCTCCAGCCACTCAGGCACCGGTACGGCGTGCCAATCATGCGCGAAGACGCCATAGTGCTGCCCATCTACCGTAAAGTCCGCCTCGCGGGCGCGCTGGAAGTCGATGTGTGCGTACCGCCTTTGCCAATCGTCCGGATCGAGGTACACGGCAAAACTCCAGGCCAGACGGGGATTGGTGACCCACTGCATAAAAGAAACCACCACGACCATGTTGAACGTAGCGGAAGGAACCTGTTGGTGGGTCTCGCGTCCCATCCAGAAGCGCTTATAGGTCATCTCCGCGCCCGGATGTAGGAGGCCACGCGCTTGGACAAAGGCCCAAGCCGCCTTGAGCGCAGGGTCCGTCTCCTGGTCTTGCGGTGTGACTGTCTGGAGGGCCAGGTTCGCCATAAAACCGAAGGGCTGTTGATCTGCCGCGCAAAAGAGTGTAAATGCTTGAGGCTGGCGCTGCAGCCAATAGCGGGCAATCTGGACCGAAGTCTCGCCCTCGTGCCGCCGCACCATTTCCAAAATGGCCGGGTAATCCTGCGTTGTTGCAGGAGTGGCATAGGCGCTGCCCAAAGCTTGCCAATCGAACAGGGGGTTGGTCAGCGGATTGTTGCGCTGCGTGTATATGAAATCGAAGTAGGCTGATGGCTGCTCACGGCCGCTGGCCGCCTGTAATTTGCTCGTAACGTAATGCCGCACGTGCTGGTGCAACTGCGGGTGGCCTTCGGGGTTGCGCCAGCGCAGATCGGCCTCCAGCAAGTCCCGCGCCAAGTCGTGGGGAAATAATCCTTGGGGGCCGTGTTCGATAAACGATAGCCCGCGTAACCAGTCGAAGATCGCAGGAGACTCCGCCTCGCCGAGCACATGTGTCAGCAGCGCTTCGGTGGTGACCCGTGCGTAAGCGCAAACCTCCAGCGCCTGGCGCTGGAGGGGGCTGGGTACATGCGTGATGAAGCGCTCCAGGAGTACGCGCACCACGTCCGGCTCATCCTGAAGGCTCAAAGCTGCCGACGGGTCGCTCTGGTTCAAGACGTCGGCCACCAACGACAGGGCCAATGGATGCCCGTGGGTTGAAGCCAGCACGTCTGCATGCTTTTCCTCCGGCACACCCCGCATAGCCAGATAGGTCCTGCTCTCTTCAGGACGCAGGTTAGACAGCGAGACGATACGCGTCAGATCCGCCCAGCCCATGTCGGTGCGCCACGCCGGTGCCGGCTGGTTGCGGCCAGCGATCACCACCAGGCTCTGCGCCGACAATTGGGGCAGAAACGTCTCGCGCAGCCAGATGTCTAGCGGGGCCAAGGTCTCATAGGTGTCGATGAGCAATACGCCGTTAGAAGGCAGATCGGAAAGCACCGATGATGCCCCCTCTGTCTCCAGTCCCAGGGCCTGACGTAGACCAAGCAGGAAGCTTGGTGGCGACGGATCCAGGTTGCGACCGTCCAGGTGAATTACGGGACGGCCACATTCGGTTGTTATCCGAGCAAAGGTGTGCAGCAGGGAAGTTTTGCCGACTCCGCCGGGGCCATAGATGTACAGCACTGCAAAGGACGGTTCGTCTGCCAGCAGGGCAGAACGAAATAGTGCAATTTCAGCCTCTCGCCCGACAAATCGACCGCGCCGCGCCGCTGCCAGCCGATCGGACATTCGGGCTTCTTGCACCGTTTTCGCGGAAGTTCTTTTCTCTTCAGATAGTTTCGCTTGCGAAGAAAGCATGCGGATCTCATCCAGAATGAACAAACGATGTAACACCGGGCCAACCAGTGTATGTAACAGAAACAATTTCTGTGGCGAAGAATTAGAGAAAAGGGATGGTGACCTCCTACCGATACCAACATCAAACGCAATAGGATTTTGCCATCGGCGGAGTAAACTTCAATGGCTCCCCATTATACAAAGAAACGCTTACATAGAAAAACGCTCAAATCTTAAACGATGGGTGCGTTACGTCGGCTTGCCGTCACTGTTTGATCTACTGTAGTGGGGTAGAACCTGTAAGCAACCAGATAGAGATGGTAACGTCTTGCGTGGGCTAACCCAATTGCAGCCGCGCCGTTAGAGTAACTATCGTTTGTTGGTTGTGACCACAAGTATTGGGGAGTGGCGGCCAGCAACCCCATCGCTGACCCCAATCCCCGTTTGCAGGCGCTGGTCGAAGCGGCCCGGCGCGGGGCCAAAGTGCGCATCCTGCTGGATAGCTTTTTCGATGATGCAAAATCGCTGCGCAACAACCGCGCCACGGTCGATTATGTGGCCACCATTGCCAGCAGCGAAGGAATTGACATCACCGCCGTGGTGGGCAACCCGACGGCAGGTGGCATCCACGCCAAGCTGCTCCTGGCGCGCGTTGGCGAAGAAACATGGAGCGCGATCGGCAGCCTCAATGGCAGCGAGATCAGCCACAAAGTCAACCGCGAGATTGTGTTGATGGTCGATCATCCGCAAGTCTATGCGCGCTTGCTGGAGGTTTTTTTGCACGATTGGGAACTGGTCACACGCTAAGGTCGCGGCGCTGCCTGGTAGACCCTTCTCTCCTCTCCGCGCCCAGGCTAACCTGCGGTAACGTGCATCACCCCCTACGTGTTTCTACAGGGGGTGATGACAGGTTGTGCTTTTCAGTTGTCAGCCAATGCGCGCAAATCAGAACACCCGACGCACCGCTTCAGCCTATCCATTGCCGTTATGCGCTATGCGCCAGACTGGATAACCGGCAAGAAAATATTGTTGGAATCCACTGGGGCTGGCGCGCTCTGTGCTTCGTAGGCACCGATATCGCAGGTGGCGGTTTCGTCCTCATTGCCGTCGGCGGGTCGCGGCTCACCACGCTGATCAAGCTGCGGGCAGCGCTCGCCGGTGGCCGCGTCCAGCGCTGGACTGCCGCCCAGCAAGGCATGGGTGGCTGTTGGTCCACCATTGTCGGTCAGGGGGCCGAGCAAAGGCGCGCTGTTGACCAGGTCATTCTCCCCAAAGCCGGAGGGCTGCGTATCGCTTAGGTTGACGCCTTGCGTGGTGAGGGTGCCGGGAAAGTCAGGGTCCTGAAGGATGTTGTCGAGCGTGGCCCCTGCGCCGCGATAGTTATTCGCCACGATACTGTTCACCAAAGTAAGCGTGCCGTTGAAGAGAAAGATGCCGCCGCCCCCCTCAGCTTCGTCCCTTGGCTCAACCACCCGATTATTTGCAACCGTGCTGTGGATGATGGTCACCTGAATCCTGTCTGGCGAGCTCGCGATTGCACACAGGCCGCCTCCGCTGCGCAAGGCACGGTTACCGCTGATGGTGCTGTTGCGGATGGTCATGGTCGTGGGCACTTCGCCCACAAGATTGTTGCCCTGGTTCAGAATTCCGCCACAGCGGTCGTGGTCATTCACCACCTCTTCGGAATCTTCGTCCGCCCGATTGTTGCTGATGGTACTCTGCTCGATCAGAAAAGTGCCGCTGCGCTCGTTGATAATGCCAGCACCCTCACTTGCGAACCCAGTCAGGAAGTTTTCGGTTACCGTTGTGTTGACCATGGTGAAAGCAGAGGCAGTGTTGATGATTGCGGTGCCCCCGACGCCGTCCTGGCGGCCCCGGAGCAGGCTGTCGAGCAGCGTTACCGCGCCACCGTTCTGATTCTCAATGGCAGCACCTTCGAATGTCGAGGCCGTGACCGTCACAACCCCGCCTGCTGGCCCCCCGATATAGCCGCCATTGGCAATGGCGACACCACCATTGTTCATAAAGTCACTGTCGCGGATCTCCAACACGCTCGTGACATCCTCGTTACTCAGGCCACCTTGAGGATTGCCCGCGAAAGTAGAACGCTCAACCGTGATGCGCCCCCCATCATAATTGGCAACGGCAACACTGCGCAGATTGCCCTCAATCGTTGCGCCGGTCATGGTGATGACGCCGCCCTCGTTGCGGATGGCCGTCCCCTCGCCGCTAATGCTCGTCGCATTGCTCCCGCTGATTCGGCTGTCGCTGATGATGAGATTGCCAATGTTGAAGATGCCCCCTCCCTGGAGGCCGCGGTTATCGCTCAGGACTGAATTAACGACAGTCAGCGTGCCGGAATTATAGATCCCCCCGCCGACGCCATTGTAACCGGCGTTGGTAATGACGATATCTTCGAGGATTAAGCCGCCACTATTTTGGATGCCGCCGCCGTCTTCATCGCCAGTGCGCTGGATTGTCATGCCGCGCAGGGTGACATTGGACAGGGCGCTGATCTGAAAGGCTCGCCGATTGTTGAAATCATTCCCGGGCACGCTGATCGTGAGCAGATCGGCCCCAGGGCCTTCAATCGTCACGTCGTCATTCACGACCAAGGCCGAGGTCAACGTGATCTCACCAGCCAGCCCGTCGGCAAAAACAATCGTATCCGTGCCGGTGAGCGCGTTGGCAGTGCGAATGGCATCCCGCAGGCTGCAAGTGCTCTCACAGACCGGGTCACCAGCTGTCGGCGGCGGGTCATCAAGCGTTTGCACCACAAGGGTAGCACTGCTGATCGCCGGGGTTTGGGCGTAAAGTGATTGGGGGTCGCGAGAGAGCAAAATCGTACCAAGCAGCAACAGACAAATTGCCCATGTGGTAGCCAGCAAAACAAATCTGATACGTCGATAGCGCAGGCGCGATGGATATAGGTTCATAGTTCTACTTTCCGATGGCTTAATAAAGTGGCATAGAAACAGATAGGGAATGGGTATTCGGTGGTGCGAGTCAGAGTTCCCTGGTGGGTGATCAGCTATCCTTGCGCCTATTGTAGGCAAACACCGGTCTATCTGCAAACGTAAATTCCAGGTGCAGCCGCGCCGTCAAGGTGAATCCTGTTTGTGGGTGGTGGCCGCAAGCCGTGGGGCCAGCCACCAGCAACTCGCCTGCTGACACCTGCTTACCTGGCCGCCTGTTCTGCCAGCTTACGCTCGATGTATCCTTTCAGGGCGACGGCGTTGTTGTGTTCCTGATCCCGGGCCGCGTACAGAAGTGTCACCCGCTCCTGCTGGCGTACCGTCTCCAGGATCGGGAGCCATGCGCTTGGATTTTGCGCCAGCTCGGATTCATAGCGCTCCTGGAATTCAGCCCATTTGCTCGGATCGTGGCCAAACCACTTGCGCAATGCAGTGCTGGGGGCAACTTCTTTGAACCATTCATCGGCCTTGAGTTCCGCCTTTTTGATGCCGCGCGGCCAGATGCGGTCGACCAGGTAACGGACGCCGTCATCAGCGGCAGGGGGATCAAAGGCACGCTTAGTCTTGATCATGTCGGGTCTTCCTTTCTACAGATTCCGCGGCGATGATGTGACAAAGGTCACGGCGCGTACGCGGGCCATACGCGATGATCATCGGCAAGCCACCCAGACACTCGGTGGCCGCGTGATGATCCATAGGGATGAACAAGGAGCAACTTCATGAATCAGGAACCCATCACTGGTGAGATGCTCGTGGCCGAGGTGCTGGCTCAGGTGCCCAACGCCCGCGCCATATTCCAGAAACATGGCATCGACCCGGTCACCTCTTGTGGCCCAACTATCCACGTCTTGCGCCTGGATGATGCGCCAGTCCATTGCAGGCTTGAGAATCTGGAAGAGCTCCTGATTGAACTCAACCAGAGCCTGGCGCAGGCGGGTGGGCTTGCCTGAAGCAGCCGCATTGCCCGGAAACCCAGCGCGGCCAATTGGTGCGCGGCGGGGTCTCACCAACCGCCCCGCACCAGCATCACCCCCAACATGACCACAATCAGGGCCAGCAGCAGGCTGACTCGCCCAAACCAACTGGCAGCGCGTCGCCAGCGGCGCGTCTCTTTGGCTGTGGGGTTGCGATCCATCAGCGCGGTTGCGCGGGGACCGACCAGAAAATCATGCACCACGCTCATCGCCATAATGACCGCCACCAGGGCCAGCTTCAGGGCCAACGTCTGCCCAAATGAGCCACCCCACAGCGCGCCACTCCACAGATCACCCCAGTCGTAGCCTCGGTAGGACAGGTTGATGATGCCCGTCAGAATGAAAAGCAAAAAACAGATCCAACCGATCCAGCGGAAACGTCTACCTGTCCAGCGTAACAGTGAGCCGATCTGCCCGCGCAGTTCGGCGCGGCGTGCTACCGGCACCACAACGAGCGACAGGAAGACCATGCCCCCAATCCAGACAATGGCGGACAGAATGTGGATCCAGACGGAGAGTAAATAGAGCGTCCTCATCATCACCTCAACTTGTATGGTTCATTGTACCTGGTTTACGCCCGCGCTGGCACGAGCGTCTTTTGGATTCCCAATGTGACACATGTCGCAGACTGACCAGCGCGGCTTGGGTAAGATAGCTCCAGCCGATTCACGGCAAACCGAGATTGATGTAGAGCCTATCCCGAAAATGGTTGCGATATCCGAAGCTAGCCCTGTTTGCCAAGCGTGGCGCAGCAATTCAGGATAGAGACTTAGGAGGGAATCCGTGACTGTCCTCACACAAACCAACCACACCCCAGCCTTTGCCGACAAAACGGTGGGCGCCGTAGCCGCCGCGGACTATCGAATCACCGAGGTCTTTACTCGGCACGGCATCGACTATTGCTGCGGCGGCGACAAGACCATCCGCCAGGCCTGCGCCGAGCAGCAGATCAGCCCCGCGGCCCTGTTGGCGGAAATTACCGAGGCCGTTGAAAAAAACGGCGCAGTTCACAGCTACAACGAATGGGCGCTCGACTTTCTGGCAGATTACATCACGAACGAGCACCACGCCTATGTCCACCGCATGACCCCCCTGCTGAGCGGAATGCTGGATGCCGTGGTGACGGCACACGGCGATCATCACCCCGAGGTTCTGGAAGTTCAGCGCATCTGGCAGTCCCTCAGCGGGGAACTGATCATGCACATCCAAAAAGAGGATCTGATGCTCTTCCCCTTCATCAAGCGCCTGGTGCGCAGCCAGCAAGCCGGCGAGCAGCTCGCTCCCCCGCGGTTCGGCAGCGCCGCGGAGCTTATCGGGCAGATGGAGGAGGATCATGAATCCACCGGCGACGAGTTGGCTGCACTGGCCGACCTGACCAATGATTTCACCGCCCCTGAGGATGCGTGTAACACATTCAGTGCCCTCTATGGCTACCTGGCCGAATTCCAGAAAAAGACCAAGGAGCACGTCCACCTGGAGAACAACATTCTCTTTCCCAAGGCGATTGTCCTGGAGCAGCAACAGGTAGCACAGTAACGGTTACGACAGACGTTCCATTCAGACCGCTGATAAATGGGAGCTTGTTCCCACGGGACAGGCTCTCATCGCTTGTTTACCGCCCACCGCAAAGGAGACCGAATCATGCGACGAGTTGTCCTCATCCACCCCGGACGAGAGGGACGCATCCTGGGCAGAGCCCCGGGCGCGCCCTACACGCTGATGCGTCTGGCATCGCTGGTGCCCGACGAGATCCCCGTGGAGATCTGGGATGAAAATCTCTATGATCTACCCCTGGATACCCTGGGTGAGGGAGATCTGGTTGGCATTACGAGTAAGACGCTGACCATTGATCGGGTAGAAGTCACCGCCAAGCGTGCAGCCCAACAGGGCGCGGGCGTTGTCGTGGGGGGCGCTCATGCCACTCTGCTGCCCGAACATGTCCAGACTTTTGCCCACAGCGCCTTCGTGGGTGAGGGGTACTTCACCTGGCCCGAGGCTGTCCAGCATTTTGCCGCCGAGGGAGTCAAAGGCCTGCGCCCGATCTACCAGGATGAATCGTGGGCGAACCTGGCCGAGATCGCGCCGATCACGGATCGGGTGATCCAGATGGTGGACGAAAACAACAATTACTGGACGCCCTATCTGGAGATCACCCGCGGCTGTCCGCGCAATTGCGACTTCTGCACCGCGATTCGGGTCAGCGGGCGACGCATGCGCCTGCGGCCGGTGGACGAAGTGGTAGACGAGATCCAGCGGCGGGGCATCAAGCGCTTCTTCCTCACCGACGACAACTTTGGCATCAACTTTAGCACCGACCCGGACTATTGCGCCCAACTTTTCGACGCCCTGGCAAAGCTCGACCTGAAGGGCTGGACCTGCCAGTCGGAGATGAGCATCGCTAAGTATCCAGAACTGCTGGAAATGGGGCGAGCCGCGCATCTGGACAAACATTTCGTCGGCTTCGAGAGCGTCAACCCCGACAATCGCCGGTCACTGGGGGGCAAATCCAAAGGCAATGCCCTGCAGACCACCGAAGCCATCAAGAAGATCCATGCCACAGGCTCAGGGGTGGTCGGCCTCTTTGTGATGGGCTTCGACCACGACACCTTCGAGACCTTCCAGGCCATGTGGGACTTTATCCGCACCAGCGACCTGGATGGCGTGAGCTGCACGATGCTCACCCCTTACCCGGCTACTCCCTTTTACGAACAGTGCGTGGCCGAAGACCGGCTGTTGGACGTGCCCTGGAGCCACTACGACACCGCCCATGTCTGTTTCGAGCCAAAGAACTTCACCGTGGACGAGCTGCGCGATGCCTACGACTGGCTTTGCCGCAGAGTCTACAGCCCGTGGGAGATTGCGCGCCGCGGCTTGAATTCCTTGCGCCGCTATCCCGTCCACATGGCAGGGAAGAAACTCTTTGGCTCCTTCAGCACGGACTACGGCTATCGCAAAACGTATAACTGGCGCCACGTTCTCTAGCGCGCACGCATTGACCTGTCTGATCGAACCGAGTGGTGCAGCGCGTGCGAGATTGGGCACGAAAGATATGGTCGCCTTTCGCCCCGCAGACGGTCTGCCGCACAGACAGACCGAGCCACGCAATAACAGGTACTGCCGCCAGGGGATGAGGCCTACCAGGCTCTGCGCATGAACAAGTCCCTGGCGATCTAGGCTTGCCAGCGCCCCTGGCGTAGGCCAGCCATCACCTGGGTGTGGTCGGCAGCCGTGGGCGGCGGTGTGACCACGAAGAAGGCCACCGTCTGCGTGTCAGCTTTGAGGCCACGTGCTTCCCCTGCTGGCACGCAGGCTGCTGTGCCTGGCTCAAAGGGGATCTCCTGATCCCCGGCCACGACGCGCCCGGTTCCCTCAAGGATCACCAGGTTCAGATCCACGCCCGGCGCGTGAACGGGGATGAACTGGCCCGCTTCAAAACAGGCCAGCATGGTCCGGACACGCTCGTTTTCCATCAGCGTGATTGGGTTGAAGCGTTCGGCAGAAAATTGGATTGCTTGCCGATAGGAAGCGAATACCTCAGCCACGGTTCCTCACTTTCCCGCCAACTTAGCGGATTGCTCATGCTGCTGCCTACTGCAATTGCACAGGAATTGGCGGATCCCCGGCCAGCCGGTAGCGGTCAACTCGCCGCGGGGCCACCAGCGGCAGCAACGTGCTATCCCAGTGACGGTGGGCCAATTGTACACCACCCAACGAGCGCAGATGCTGGAGGATGGCAATCTGTTTGAGCCACGGTGCCACTGGTTGCAGCGGTGCCCAGGGCCCAATATGGGCCACGGCATCCCGGTGGCCAACCAGCGCAACTACACCGCGTTTGGGGGGATAATATGGCCGCGGCGTTTCGCCCCGGGTCTCAGCCAGGATGGCCTGGGCCACGGCCTCGCCCTGCCCGGACGCGGCTTGCCCTGAACCGACCAATTCGGGGAGGCGTTCCAGGTAATCGCTGCGCGCCGCGTCGCCAATGGCATAGATTTCCGGCCAGTCGATGCTCTGCAAGGTGGCATCGACCCAGATGCGCCCGCGCTCATCAGTGGTGAACCCGCTGGCTTTGGCCAGAGGGAGGCCCCGCACCCCGCCCGCCCATACCACCGTACGCGTGTCGATGCGCATGCCATCGCTGAGCACAACATGATCAGGCTGGATCGTGGCCAGACTCACGCCAAACCGCAAAGTCACCCCTTTGGCCGATAGGGCGCGGCCCGCGGCTCGGCCCAGGCGTTCATCAAAATCGGCCAACAGTCTGGAGCGGGGCTCCACCAGCACCAAACGGATTTCCTCGCCTGGGATCTGGTAGTGCTTTGTCAGGTCTGCCAGACGATCGGCCAGTTGACCCGCGATCTCGGTGCCCACAAAGCCCCCGCCACCGATGACCACGGTCAACAGGGGCTGCCGTTCTGCTGGCGAAAGTGTGGCGGCTCGGGCCAGATAACTGCCGATCTGCCGCCGCAGACGACATGCCTGGCCGGTGTTATAGGGCGCGATCGCCAGCTCGGGTGAAAGCCCCTGAACCTGCTGCATATGGGGCTGAAAATCAGGCTGTACACCTAACGCCCAGACCAGCCGCCAATACGACAGCGGCCCTTCGCTGGTGATCACTTCCTGGGTGGCGGGATTCACGCCCTGGATTTCTGCCTGCACAAAGCGCACCGGCAGATCAGCAAGCGCATCACGGATTGGCACATGGACAGTGCAATCGATCCATTCCCCCACTGCTTCCGGTAGCTTGGGTTTCAGTTCGTGGGTCTCACTGCGATCAAGCAGCACGACTTCATAGGCTGATTCATAGGCTGAAGCGTGGGATAGGCGTTGGCCAAGCATCCGCGCGGCCACCAGACCGCCGAAACCCGCACCAAGCACAACAATGCGCTGCGTCATTGTTCTCTCCTTTGTGGGCGTCTGCAAAACAACCGGGCACACGATGTGTCTACCATAGCGAGGAACCAGCTGGAGGGCTGTGACATAAGTCTCACGCCCCAACAAATGGGGATTGATGAGTTGCGGCTGAAACGTGGGCATCAGCGCAACCCATCATGCGGTCAGGGCTTCACCACGGAGGGTCTGTCTGTAAACCCTGCGTCACAGCGGCCGGGTCAGCCCAGCTTCGGGAGCCGCAGCCACTTTACGGAGAGGCGCTCAGGTGGCAGACGGGAAGCCGCGTGGGTCAACCTCATACGGGGTGACATCGCTCGTCTGCACCAGCCACGCCAACATCCGCTGCTCTAATTGCTGGCGCACGGCCTGGTGCGCTGGCGCATCATAGAGATTGGTCAATTCCTGCGGATCGTTCTGGAGATCGTACAGTTCGTTGACCCCGGTGGGGCGGTGAACCAGCCGATGGGTTGCGGTACGCATGGCCACCACGCGGCCAGCACTGTCGGGATGATCCTGTTGCTGCAAGCCTTTGGGGTAATAGATGTGAGCTGCACTGCGAGAAAATTCATCGCGCGTCGGGCGGCCCTCAAAACAGTGCGGCTCATGGCGGGCATAGCCCCCTTCGGTGAAGGCTGCTCGGTCAGGATCGCCAGCGGCTCCCTGCAATTGGGCCGTATAGCTGCGGGCAAAATGGGTGTGCTGCGCGGGAATGCCAGCCTGCTCCAGGGTGGTTGCCATCAGGTCGAACAATTCTACTGGCTCCTCTACCACATGCCCCGCCTTCCCACCGGGCGTGCGCACAATCAGCGGGACCCGGGTGATCACATCCTCGCCCGCGCTGGGCCACTTTTCCACCAGGCCATAATCCCCCGCATAATCGCCGTGGTCGGAGAAGAACGAGACGGTCGTGCTGTCGGCCAGGCCTGTCTCTGCCAGCGTTTCGAGCAGTTGGCCCAGCAGATGATCGATAAAGCTGGTCATACCCAGATAGATTGCCTGGATCTTGCGCAGGACGCGCTCATGCTCGGCCTCATCTAGCTGATCCAGCCGCCGATAACGCCGGATCAGCGCGTGGAACTCGGGGCGATTTGGCAGATCCGCGCGGCGCAAGGGAGGCAGGTCGTCGGGGTTGATCTGATCGTGCCAGGGTTGGGGCGCGGAATAGGGACAATGCGGAAAGACGAGGGGCAGATAGAGGATAAAGGGCTTTTGTGGCCGCGAGCGCAAAAAGTCGATACCCGCCTGCACATTCGCATAGTCCCCATGGTCTTCTAATGGCCCCTGGTAGGGCTCGTAGAGGAAGCTATAGAAGCGTGGATCGTCCTCGGCGTAGGGATTGCTGCCAAAGACACCACGCCCGCGCCGCTGGGCGACATCCACACTATCGGCAAAGCTGCCGGGCGAGAGCAGATCATTCTTGCCAAACCACCGCACCTCATAGCCCGCTTGCTTCAAGTAGCGAAAGAGTTGGGGCTCATCCGGGCGCAACATGTGCCACAAGGTGCGGTGACCGCGCACATGCGGATACCAACCCGTCATCAGGCTACAGCGCGAGGGCGTGCAGACTGAATGTTGCACATGACATTGGTCGAACCGGGTGCCCTGCGCGGCGAGCGCGTCGATGTTCGGCGTTTGCACCAGCGGATGGCCATAACAGCCGACACTTTCGGCGCGCAATTCATCGGGCATAAAAAAGATAAAGTTCATGGCAGGCTCCTATGCAGTGAGGTCTTGGGCAAGGCCATCGGCTGGCCCCCACGGAGCCAGGGCCACCGTTCCATACGGGTTGAAGATGATGTCCTGCTCCTGGGCGGCGAATTGCCACATCTTGCGCACCAACGCCTGTTTGATCGCCTGATAGGCTGGCTGCTCCGCGACGTTGACCAGTTCTGCGGGATCTTTTTCCAGATCGTATAACTCATCAAAATCAAAGCCGTTGTAGACATACTTATGGCTCTTGGTCGTCACCGAGCGTTGCGTGTAATACAGCTCCACCCCGTTAAACTGAGTGTGGACTGCATCTGGCCAGTCGGGCGGTGTCTGGTCTTGCAAGAATGGCACCAGGCTGCGGCCAGTCAGGCCTTCGGGCAGGGGCAATCCGGCCAGTTCCAAAAAGGTGGGCGCAAAATCCGCCAGGGTGATAAAGGCATCCACGCTGCGCCCGCGCGCTTTGATCCCCTTGGGCCAACGCATGATACAGGGGATGTGATACGCCTCGCGGAAGGCCGCCACGCCCTTGAGGTAGAGCCCGTGCGCGCCCATATAATCGCCGTGGTCGGAGAGGAAAATGACCAGTGTATTCTCGGCCTGCCCGCTGGCGTCGAGCGCATCCAGCACTTCGCCAAAGAGCGCATCTTCCAGATGGCAATAGGCCCAGTAATGCGCAATCGATTCGCGCACTTCGTCCTCGCTCAGCTGATCCCACAATTGGCGGCGTTGGCGCTGCACAATGCGTGGCTTATCGTTGAGTGAATCGTGATAGCTTGGCGGCAGGGGCACGGTTGCGGGGTCAATTTTATCGACAAACTTTTGGGGTACATTATAGGGGTCGTGCGGGCCAATGGGGCCAACAAAGAGACACCACGGCTCTGCTTGCGTGGTCAATTCCCCCAGCGCGTCAATTGCGGATTGGACAACTTTGGCATCATGCAGCGCTTCGTAGCCTTTGGGGCCACCATCGGGCAGGGTCTTGTAGACTGTGAAATCGCCCCAGCCTGGGCGCTGAATGTGGCCGCGTGGCCGTGCCTGGGGATCAGAATCCTCCGCGCCGCTGCGCCATTGCTCGATCGAGCGTTGATGCGAAGTGCCTTTGGCCGCTGTCACCGTGCGCTCAGTCCAGCCTCGATCCGACGGCATCTCTTCGGCGGTCACATGCCATTTGCCGCAGAGGGTGAGATTGTAACCCGCGGCGCGCAGCAATTCCGAAAAGGTGACGACCCCTGGTGCCAACCCATAATGGATGGCCGTCGGCGTGCTGACGTTGTTGTAAACGCCATGGCGGCTGGGATAGAGGCCGGTCATAAAGGTGGCACGCGAGGGGCAACAGTGGGCTGTCGGCGTATAGGCTTGCGTAAAACGGATGCCCTCGGCAGCAAGGCGGTCGGCAAAAGGTGTAGGGCAGGGATGACCGGGCGCGACAACGTCTGCCTGCTCTTGATCGGTCATGAAGATCAGAATATTGGGACGAGAATCCATGCGCTGGTGAGCTCCTATGTATGCGTTTGCGTGATGGGCTAAGTTTGCTCATCTAGTATAGCCAAGTTGCCGCTCAAGCTCAAGATTGCCTAAAATTTTGACACCCTCCGCCGATTGACCTACAATCACTCAACTATCTTGCGGTAATCACTGAACAGAATGACATCGGTTTTGGCAGACCCCAGCACTGGGGAGGACTCGTCGGTATGAAGCGACTCTCAACCAATCAAATTCGTCAACTTTGGCTGGAATATTTCCACGAACTCGGCCACGAAGTGGTCGAGAGCAGCAGCCTCGTGCCCAATAATGATCCCACGCTGTTGTTAATCAACGCGGGGATGAACCAGTTCAAAGATGTGTTTCTGGGGTTGGAGCAACGGCCTTACAAACGGGCAACCACCGCCCAAAAGGTGATGCGCGTCAGTGGGAAACATAATGACATCGAAAATGTGGGGCCAAGCCCGCGCCATCACACCTTTTTTGAGATGTTGGGCAATTTTTCGTTTGGCGATTATTTCAAGAAGGAAGCCATTGAATTTGCCTGGCATCTGCTGGTAGAAGAGTTGGAATTGCCGCTGGAGCGCCTCTGGTTCAGCGTCTATACCGATGATGATGAGGCGGAAAAACTTTGGATCGAAGTAGGGGCCCCGCCGGATCGTGTGCTGCGCTTCGGGAAAAAAGATAACTGGTGGTCAATGGGCGATACTGGCCCGTGCGGCCCCTGCTCCGAAATCCATTATTATTGGGGCGACCTGAGCAAACAGACCCCGGCAGGCGTCAACAAAGACGATGAATATCTGGAGATCTGGAATCTCGTCTTTATGCAATATGACGCCAAGCCCGATGGGTCGCTCCAGCCTTTGCCCGCGCCGAGCGTGGATACCGGCCTGGGGTTGGAGCGGCTGGCCAGCATTTTGCAGGGTAAGGATAACAATTACGACACCGATATCTTTGCGTCGCTGATGGCGCGGATCCAGACCCTGCTGGGCCAGACAGCCGAACACCGCCAACACCATTTGGCGCGCTACCGCGCCATTGCCGACCACAGCCGCGCCATCACTTTTTTGATCAACGATGGTGTGCTGCCCGGCAACGAAGGGCGCAACTATGTCCTGCGCATGATCCTGCGGCGAGCCGCGCGGTTTGGCAAATTGATCGGCTTCGAGGAGCCTTTTTTGACTCAACTTGCCGAAGTCGTCATCGAGGAGATGGGGGTCCATTACACCGATTTGCGCGCCAATCAGGCCTTTATTTTGCAGACGATTCAAGACGAGGAAGAGCGCTTCCACCGCACATTGGCCACCGGTTTGGGCCTGCTGGACGACTTGATGGCGCGGCTGCAAAGCGAGGGCGTCCAGACCATCCCCGGGCAGGAGGCGTTCCATCTCTGGGACACCTACGGCTTCCCGATCGATTTGACGCGCGACGTAGCGCAAGAGCGAGGCTTCACCATCGACGAAGCTGGTTTCCGCCAGGCGCTCAATGAACAAAAAGAGCGCAGCCGGGCCAACACGGTTGAAAAAGTGGGCCAGGATCGCTCGGTCTATGCCGAGTTGCTCGGGAACCTGCAAGCCCAATCGCTCGTTGAGGAAGGCGGCGTCCGCCATTTGATCTACGAAAATGTCGCCGAGGTGGACACAAACGTCGTGGGTTTGCTGGTGGATGGGCACATTGTCAACGAGGCGCACGCGGGGCAAAGCGTGGAGCTGGTTCTGCCTGAAACGCCTTTCTACGCCGAAAGTGGTGGTCAGGTTGGCGATACCGGTGAGATCTACTATTGGCCCGAGAATGTGGATGCGCCAGTCTGGTCGGTGCAGGTGAATGATACTCGCCGCCGCATTCCGGGGCTGATCGTGCATATTGGCACGGTGAGCAATGGCACGGTTGCCGTGGGCGACCCAGCGCACGGGGCGATTGATACCGAGCGCCGCTGGGACATTATGCGCAACCACACTGGCACCCACGTGCTACATGCGATCCTGCGCCAGCGTTTGGGAACCCATGTCCATCAGGCTGGTTCGCTGGTGGCACCCGACCGCCTCCGCTTTGATTTTTCGCACCCGCACGCGTTGAGCCGCGACGAGGTGGCCGAGCTCGAGCGCGCGGCCAATGCCATGATCCTGCAGAATTATCCGGTCAACACCCGGTGGACGACCTACAAACGGGCGGTACAGGAAGGCGCGATGGCGCTCTTTGGCGAGAAATATGGCGACGAGGTGCGGGTGGTGAGTTTTGGCGAGCCAGACGCTGAACAGCCCGACGAGCGCCCCATCAGCATGGAATTGTGTGGCGGCACCCATGTGGACAGCACCGCCGAGATCGGCAGCTTTCGGATTGTGAGCGAAGCCAGCGTCTCTGCCGGGGTGCGGCGCATCGAAGTGGTGACCGGTCGCCAGGCCGAGCAGCTGATCGAAGACCGTTTTGCGCAGTTGGAGCGTAGTGCCGCGCTTTTGCGGACACGGCCCGAATTGCTTGAGCAGGCAACTCACCAATTGCACGAGCAGAATCAGCAGCTACAACGGGAACTGGCCCAATTGCGCCAGAAATTGGCCCAGCAAGACACGCAGGCGCTGCTCAACCAGGCGATTGCGGTGGATGGGTTCTCGGTGCTGTCGGTGGCCGTCAACGCGGCTGATGTTGAAACCATGCGCAAGATGAGTGATTCCTTCCGCGATACATTGGGGAGCAGCGTGGTTGTGGTCGGCGCGGTGCTCAACGAAAAGCCCATGTTGGTCGCAGCAGTCACGCCCGACTTGATTGGCCGTGGTTTACATGCCGGGAATCTCGTACGCGATGTGGCGAAGTTGATCGGCGGCAGCGGCGGTGGTCGCCCCAACATGGCGCAAGCTGGCGGCAAAGATGCGGATCAACTCGCGATCGCGCTGGCGAGCGTACCGCAATGGGTCGAAAGCCACTTGCAGGCCTGACTCGTGCGCCGGATTCGTTCCTACGGAGTGGCATGTTCGAACTGATTGAGATAGACCCCACCGTTCGGGTGGAAGCTGTACGGCGTCAATTGGCACAGCGGCGGAATCGGCAAATCCTGTTGGTGATCCCCGATGAATGGGGTGAATTAGACAACACAGCCCGAATGCGCTTGCTGCAGCGCCAAGCGCAGATTCAGCGCTGCGAGCTGGCATTGGTCACGAGCAACGAAGCCACGCGCAAAGCTGCCCGCGCAGTGGGGATCCCCGTTTTTGCCCGAGTTGAGGATGCAGATGGCCGCGTCTGGCAGATGGACCCGGCCTTGCCGCTCATCGATCCACGGCAGCCCGCGGCAGGGCTCCCGGAACCGCCCCCCTGGCGCGAAGAAGATGTGGTTGCGCGAAGAAGCACCCCAACGCTTCATCATGCCCGCCAACAGCGGATCCGCAGCGAAGAGCGTTACCGTCAACCATTGCCCATGTGGCTGCGGCTGGCGGCTTACAGCTTTGTCGGGTTGCTGATTATCCTCTTTGTGGGTGGCTTCACCATCTACGTTTTGCCAGCAGCCACCATCACCGTCGTTCCTGGGCAAGCACCGGTCAACACGACCCTGCAATTGACTGCCAACCCCGATATCGATACACCCGACTTAGGGATCAACCTGTTGCCGGGCCGTTTGATCGAAACGAGCCTCGAAGTCACTGGTACGATCCGCACAACCGGCTCCACCCAGCGGGCCACGGATTTGGCGCGTGGGAGTGTGGTTTTTGTGAATAGTGGCGGGGCCGCGGTCAGCATTCCGGTGGGTACGGTGGTCAGTACTGGTACGGGCACCCCCGTGCTCTTCCGCACAACCTCGGCAGGTGAATTGCCCGGCGGGATTGGGCAACGGGTCACGGTGCCGATCGAAGCAGTGGAGCCTGGGGTTACGGGCAATGTGCGGGCCAATTCGATCAGCGTTGTGGAAGGGGCGATGCGCTTCCGCGTCACCGTGCTCAACCCCGATGGTACTTTTGGCGGGGGCGCGCAAATGGCCCCTACCGTTACGCAGGCCGACCGCGACAATTTACTGGCCCAATTGCAAGCGCGCACCAATGAACTCGCGCTCGGCACTTTGCAACAAGAGTTGCAGCCCGGTGAATGGCTTCCGCCTGAGACTTTGCAGACCTTTGTGATTGCCCAAGCCTTTAGCGCGTTTAACGATGAAGAAGCACCCGAACTCAGTCTGATCTTGCGCACCTTGATCCAAGGGGTAGCGGTCAACGAAGAGATCACGCGCCAGGCTATGCTCGCCGCGCTGGAAGATACGATCCCAGCTCAGGGGATGTTGGTGGCCGATTCGTTCCAACTCCAGCGGTTGCCCGGTGCAACGCCGCTGGGCCGCTCTGTGCAATTTACGGTGGCAGTCAGTGGGGATTATATTGTGCCGGTGGCGGTCAATGAGGTGCGCTCCGCGGTGGCCGGTTTGCCCCCCGACGAGGCAACCGCTGTCCTGCAGGCGCGCTGGAATATCGCTCGCCCACCAGAAATCTATTTGGATCCCGACTGGCTGGGCATTTTGCCGCGCTTTGGCTCGCGCATTCAGGTGCGGGTCGAATATGAAGCGGATTTGCCCCTCCCTGCCCCATGAGCGACCGCGGAAAATTGCTCGCCCTGGATGTGGGGCTGGCTCGCATTGGGGTGGCCACGTGCGATCCGCTCTGGCTGAGTGTGCGCCCGCTGACCGTGATTCAGCGCACCAGCCGCCGCAACGATTTCGCCCAGATCGCCCGGTTGATCACCGACGAGGAGGTTGTGGGCATTGTCTGTGGGCTGCCGCTCAACATGGATGGGAGTGAGGGCGCGCAGGCCGCCACTGTCCGCGAATGGGCGCTGCGTTTGGCCCAGGCATTGCGCGCTTTGTTGCCCCGGCAGCTGCCGATCATCTTTTGGGATGAACGGCTGACAACGTTTGCCGCACAGGATTTTCAGGCGGCTGGCGCAAAAGCCGCTGAGGATGCGCTGGCCGCCGCGGTGATCTTACAGAGTTATTTGGATGCAATGCGGCGGGAAGAGCCCGAACAATGGGGGCGAATTCTCCTGCCGATGAAGGATCAACAATCCCAATCATGATCAACGAACAACGACGCGAACTGATTCTGAGCCGCCGCAACCAGATTCTGCAGAGTGCAGAGAATGCACCCAGCGGGGGCCGGAATAGCAATTTACTCACGAACTTGATGAGGCTGGGTTTCTTGCTGCTGGTGGTGGGTGTTCTGTTGGGGGTTTGGGTTGTCACCAATGCCCACCTGACTGAGCAATTTTTAGGGGCCCCGCAAGCCACCGCAGGCTTGATCGACCCCACCGCTGGGCAGGGCGCGCTCACGCCGGATAACATCGAGAAACAAGTTTTGACCATGAGCCTGCAACTGCGCGAGCGTGAACTGACCATGCCCGCGGGCGACGACCCGATACCGCGGCCATTTGTGATCACGCCCGGAGAGCCTGCGCGTTATGTGGCCCAGCGGTTGCAGAATGCGGGTTTTGTCAGCGATGCGGATCTCTTCAATCTCTACTTGCGCGTGACAGGGCATGATCGGCGCATTGACGCGGGCAACTTTATGCTGGCAGACAGCATGACGATCCCCGAAATTACCGAAGCGCTGCAAAACGCTTTGTTGGAAGAAGTCTGGGTGACAATTCCAGAAGGTTTTCGCTTAGAAGAGATTGCCGATCGATTGGCCGAAAATAATGTCATCGCGGCGGATCAGTTTTTGACGGCCGTGCGCCAGCCACGGGCGTTGAGCATCTTTGAAAATTATGACTTCCTGCAAAGCTTGCCCCCCGATGCCAGCCTGGAAGGCTATCTTTTCCCCGACACCTATCGCTTTCCCGTTTTTGCCAGCACACCAGAGCTGATCTTGCGCTCGTTTTTGGCAAACTTTGAAGATAAAGTTGGCACCCAGGGGCTGGTCGGTGGCACCAGCGGCCTGAGCGGCTATAATCTCATTACTCTGGCCAGCATTGTGGAACGCGAAGCCGTGCTCGCGGACGAACGCCCTCTCATCAGCAGCGTCTATTTGAATCGCATCAACAATAGCTGCCCCGACGTCGGTGGGAGCTATCTGCAGGCCGACCCGACCGTGCAATATGCCCGCGGCACGGTGGGGAATTGGTGGTGGGAGCCCCAAGATATTTCCGAATATCAGAGTGTGGTCAGCCCATACAATACCTATTTGAATCCTGGTTTGCCCCCCGGCCCGATTGCCAGCCCTGGCCTCAGCGCCATTGAGGCAACGCGTTACCCAGCGGCAACGAGCTATTGTTTCTTCCTGGCTACGGGGAGTGACGGCGCCCACGCTTTTGCGGTCACCCTGGCCGAGCACGAGGCTAACCTGCAAATTTATGGTTACCGGTAAGGCAATTCCCCAGTCACGGCACCACAATTGGCCTGGGCGCTGGCTCTGCCTGATCCTGCTGGTATTCCCTTTGCTCTCGTGTACGTCGATCCGCCCGGTTGCCAAAATTGGCTTGCTGGCCCCCTTTGAAGGGCTTGACCGTGAGACGGGGTATCTTGCCCTGGCGGCAATGCGGGCTGCCCTGGCCGAGACTCCGTCGGGGCGGTTCGACCTATTGCCGCTGGCGCTCGACACGTCAGCCGATCCCTTGCGTGCCGCGCAGAAGGTATTGGTCGATGAGCAGGTTCAAGCTGTGATTGGTCCCTTCTCGCCCCAGGCGCTCGCCGAGTTGCAGGGGTTAGCGCGCACACAGCTGGGGCCGTGGTTGGTGCCGCTCGCGCCGAGCGATGATCCAGCTTTGACGCTATTTCCGCCAGCCGCGTGGGATCTGGTGCTGCTGGCCGTGGCGGAACAGGCAAGCCACCAGGGGGCAGACCGTTTGCTGCTGGCAGGTTGGCCCGCCGCGTGGGTCCCGCTGCTGGAACAGACCTGGGCCGCTGCGAGCCCATTGCCCGCCGTGGTCGAGGATGACCCAACGGCTGTGCAGGCGCATGATGCAATCTTCTTTGGGGGTGAACCGGCCGCGGCGGCTAGCTACTTGCAGGCCGTCCGCCAGACGCAGAAGGCTGTCCCTTTCTTCCTCGGCCCGGGAGTGGACTCATCAGTCTTTCTCGCCCATAGCACGGAGCTGCAAGCGGCCTATGCGGTAAGCTGGCACGACGCTGGCTACACTAGCTGGGCAGCCGAGCACCAATCTGCATCACCGCTGGCCTATTGGGTCTATCGGGCGACCCAAACTGCTATCGCCGAAATCATTGAGGCCCCCTTGGCAGTTGAGGACACCTGGTCCATACACATTCAGCCGTACACCGAATTGAACTGATAGAGAAACCAGATAAATGTCGCATAAATCGTAGGTGCGGTTAGAAACCGCACAGGTAGGCTAGGGCCAGAATATGCGCTTAAAAACCGCACCTACTTGCTCGCTATTTGTGCGATCTCTATTTAATTTCTCTATGAGTAAAACACAGAAACTGCCTGGGAATCCCCAGATTCTAAAGCGGAATTTAGGGATAGACTCTTAAACGACACTGGAAACAGTCTGGCTTCTGCGAGAGATCAGACTTCTGTTCAGAAGTTATCCTGAAACTGGCTGCGCTGCCCGAGTCTTACCGTTTGAGCGAAGCACCGTGCAGAAGTTCAGGATAGCCTCTAAATGAGCGAGCCTATGCGCGTACTCATGATTAGTTGGGAATTTCCGCCGCACATGGTGGGTGGGATCGGGCGACACGTCGCCGAATTGACGCCGATGCTCGGCGGGTTTGAGGCCGCGAGTGGCCCCATTCATATCGACCTGATCACACCCCATTATGCAGGGGGGGCACCGGTTGAGCAGCTCACCCCCTATCTGACCATTCATCGCGTGGAGACCCCGCCGATGGATGTGCGCGACTTCTATAACAGTGTGGTTGCCAATAACACCGTTTTTATCGAAGCCGCCAGCCGTCTGGCCGCCGAACAACCGTATGATCTGATCCACATTCACGAGTGGCAGACGGGCATGGCCGGGATTGTGCTCAAGCATCGCTGGAAGCGGCCCCTGCTGGCAACTGTCCACGCCACCGAGCGCGGGCGTCACCAAGGTTATTTGCCCAGCAATACCAGTTGCCAGATCGACCAACTGGAGTGGAAAATTTGCTTCGAGGCCTGGCGGGTGATCGTCTGTAGCGACTACATGCGTCAGGAGTTGCATCAATTCTTTGGCGTTCCGCTGGACAAGCTCGAAGTGATCCTCAATGGGATCTATCCCCCGCTGGGTTGCTCGCCGGACGAACTGGCGACGAAGCGTCAGCAATATGCGCCAAATGACGAAAAGCTACTCTTTTTCGTCGGGCGGATTACCCACGAAAAGGGCGTGCAGGTCTTGATCCGCGCCATGCCCCGGCTGCGCGCTGACCATCCCAACATCCGGCTGTTGGTCGCGGGCAAAAACAGCAACAAGCTGTGGCCGCTTGCCTATGAACTGAGCGTGGAAAATGCGGTGGACTTTCTGGGCTTTATCAGCGATCACGAGCGTGACTGCATCTATCAGGTTGCGGATGCCGCCATCTTCCCCAGCCTCTACGAGCCCTTTGGCATTGTCGCGCTTGAGGCCATGGCGCTGAATTGTAATGTGATCGCCAGCGATGTTGGGGGATTGGGCGAGGTCATCAAGCACCAGGAAAATGGGCTGACGATCCTGCCGGATGATCCGATGAGCGTGGTCTGGGCGGTGAATCAATTGCTGCAAGATCCCGAGGCCGCGGCCCAGCGCCGTCAGCGGGCCTTGGCTGAGGTCAATTCGCGCTATAACTGGTCTACCATTGCAGCGCAGACCGCGAACCTGTATCAGACGATTCTGGACGAACGAGCGCAGGTTGTCTGGTGAGGAATTGATGCGGGAAGGGTTCGCTTGAAGACTCAAGAAGTCAGACTTCTGTGAAAAGCCTGACTTCTGTCGAAAATTCACTCAGGCTGCTTGATGAAACGCAGCGAAGAACTCAGCGACTCGTTGCACAATCACGCTTAAGAGGGCGTTGCCTTCTTCCGCCGAGGATGCGCCTGGATTGTCCGTATAGCCTGTGCTGGCGGCCCAAGCCCCATAACGCTGCACGGTTGCCCCAGCCAGCGGCGCAAACAACCCCGCCCGCTCCTTGCTCAGATCCTGCACTTGTGCCAGCCCTTCGGGGTCGATCAGGTCGGGCCGCAGCGCCATGACCATCGAGGTTTCAAATTGCCCGGCATGGCCTGGGATCAGGTTGCTGGCGATCAGCCCCTTCTCGACCAGTGCCGCGCGGGCAATGTCCCAGTAAGCACCCGCGCCGACCGTCACATCCTTCCCCAATCGGTGCACAAAATCCAGCGAGACTACATTGTTCGAATCGGTGTTGCCGCCATGCCCATTGAGCACGACGATCTTGCGGAAGCCGCTCAGCACCAATCCCTCCAGAATGTCGGTTACCACGGCCATGTAGGTGGGGCTGCCAAGCGAAAGCACCCCCGGGAAGGGGCGGTGATGGTGCGAATTGCCATAACAAAGTACCGGTGCCACCAGCACTTGCACATTGCCGGCCGCGGCTTCGGCAGCGCGCTGGGCAACCGTCCCACACAATAGCGTATCGGTGATGACCGGCGCGTGCGGTCCATGTTGTTCGATCGATGCGGTGGGCAGCACGGCAACGGCATTGGGCGCGGCGCGGCGGATCTGCTCGCGGGTTAGCTCAGCCAGTAAGACGGTCATGAAAAGGCTCCTTGCGTTTGTTCCGAATTGTTTTGCGTACCTTGATTAGAAGTCATCTCAAAAATCGGTTGTAGCTCCTATGAACAAAGGTAGCCCAACCAGTGTGGTACAGAGATTTTTGAGCTAAGCATTAGTGCAACAATTGAGTGGACTGACCCGGCGCAACGATCTCCTGCATCCAGACCAGGTGCTCCTGATAATGCTCGGCGGTGTTGCCGAGGATCCGACCGACAATGGGCTCGGTGCGCTCTGGCGTAACGCCTGATTGGTAATAGTGGTAAGGGCGGCGCAAATCGGCATCGCTCAGGGTGGCCAGGGTCGCGATGATGGTCTGCTGGGCATCGGCCAGGTCCATCAATACCTGGTGCAGCGAATGATGTTTGCGCTGCTCGAACATCACCGCGTTCATGGCATCAATATCATGCGCAGCCGCGGTGGCATCATCCAGACCCATAGCGGCCCAGCGGGGTTGATGGTTGAGCAGCGCGCTGATGCCATTGGCCCAGGGCACAAGATGGGCCAGATGGTCTTTCACTGTCCAGCCATTGGCATCGGCCAGGCTAAATTTGGCCTCATCCAGCGTGCTGATGAACGCTTTCAACGCCTGCCAACCGGTTTCGATCTGCGCCAGCAGGGCAGCTTTGGTCACGGGTAATTCATCGGGGATGTCTGGCGGGAGCGGCTCTTGGCGGCGCACCGTGCGCTCGGCCAGCACCGCGGCGCGCAGGGCAGCAAATTCGGCGCTGCCATCATCTTCCACCGGGTCCAGTGTCGAGCCAGCCTCGCAGACCGGCTGTGCGTCACTGGGGTAGACTTGGTGCAATTCCTGTTTGCTGCAACCATAATAGGTGGTCTCACCGTTGGCGCGGCGATAGCGATAGAGATGCACCGGTGCGTCCACCCAGGCATAATCCACCTGATAGCGCTCGAGCGCGGCCTGGTCGACTTCGATGCCCAGCCCCGGCGCTTCCGAGACACGAATAAAGCCACCGCGGATCTCCAGCGGCTCGGCCAATAGTTGAGATTCCCAGATGTTCATACAGGTGATCATCGGCCACTTGGCTTGCACCAGAACGGCTCCGAGATGGGCCGCCCAGCTGGTGGTGATGCCCGTGCCAACCAGTTGCAGCCAGAATGGCTTGTTTGCTTCTTCGCAGATATGGGCTTGTTTGAGCATATTGGCCGCGCCCGCGCAGAGCACAAAGCCATCGGCGACATCCTTGTGCAGCGTGGTCATGATCGGCGGGTTGCCATAGTGCATGGCCACTGGCCGGTCGATCCGCTGGCGGATCTGCGCATTGCCAGCCACATCACCCTGCGGGATGGGGCTTTCGAACATTGCCACTTGTTTGTAGGGCTCCAGCGTGCTCAGAAACTTCACCGCGTTGGCCGCATTGTCAAGCGTGCCATTAAAGTCCAGATCCAGCACAAACTGTTCGGGCACGACCGCAAAGATTGCTTGCAGGGCTGCATGGAGATCATACCAGGTGCGGGCCTTGAGCTTGGCCGACATGTACCCCTGGCGCACGGCCTCGGCGCACTGTTCCGCCCAGTCGGCAGGGGGCATATCCATTGCCCACCACGAGATCGGTGCCCACTCGCGGCGTTTTGGCTGGCCGAGCAGGCGATAGGCGGGCACATTCAGGGTTTTCCCCACTGCATCAAAGAGAGCCATTTGCACCCCGGCCCCGAGCGCATCATCCCACAGCAGCTCGGCAGCGTTGCGGCCCACCACCCGCTCTGCAACGTCGGCTGGCACTTTGGCCCAGGTGTAATTGGGCAATGTCTCGCCCCAGCCCACCACCCCATTCTCGAGCGTGATCTTGCAAAGCTGCGAGATCCGCCAATGGGGTAGCCAGTATTGCATGTGTTGATTGGTGTGCGGGGTGAAGGGCACATCGAGGTGCAACAACTCTAGTTGCTCAATTTTCATTGTCCATGAATCCTTCGTGTACTTTTTGGCGAGCGCGGTTTCGTACAATGCGTATTCGCGGTTACGATTATAGACTGGATTGTCCGAATCAGCCGAATTGTTTGGAACCTATCCGGAAGATGGTTATGCTGCCAGAAATCTGGGTTGAGCGGGGCTGTCATCGGTTTAGTCAATGAATGGTTGCTGAAATGGTTGTTGTTGAAATGAATGGTTGCTGAAATGAGAGATCGACGATTGATCTTGCTTTTGGGCGGTGCGCGCAGTGGGAAAAGCCAGTTTGCCGAGCAATGGGCCACGCAGCGCGGCAAGAATGTGCTCTTTGTCGCCACGGCGCAGGCCTTTGATGAGGAAATGGCGAGCCGCATCGCCCGCCATCGCCAGGAACGCCCGGCGGAATGGGCCACCCTCGAAGCGCCGCTCCAGGCTGGCCCGGCGATCAGCGCAGCTTTGCAACAAGCCCCCTACGACACGGTATTGGTGGATTGTCTGACCGTCCTGGCCGCGAATGTGTTGTTGCAACTGCCCGAAGATACCAGCCAGGAAGCGGCGAACGTAGCCATTCTCGCCGAGACCGACAGCCTGCTCGCGGCCTGCCACACATCGACCGCCACCTGGCTGATCGTCAGCAACGAAGTGGGCATGGGGGTGGTGCCGCCCACACAACTGGGGCGGCTCTATCGGGATGCCCTGGGGCGAGCCAATCAACGCGTGGCGCAACAGGCCGACGAGGTCTGGTTGCTGGTGGCGGGTTTGCCCTGGCAGCTCAAACCGTCAGGCGCTGCTGGGTTCAATGAACGCGGCTAATTGTTCATGCAGCAATCCGTTGCTGCTCAGGCAATTGACCTGGCGCCCCAGGAGCAGCGGCTGATTGCTGGCCGTGGTGATCCGCCCGCCTGCCTCGTGGATCAGCAACGAGCCCGCGGCAATATCCCAGGCGCTCAACCGGAAGCTGAGATGGCCGTCAATCCGCCCGGCAGCTACCCAGGCCAGGGTCAACGCCGAGGAGCCGATCATCCGCAGCGAGCGCACATTGTGCACCAGACGCAGAAAAGTTTCGGTGGAGCGCTGGCGAATGTGGTGCTGGCGCCCCAGATCCATCGCCACGATCGCGTCGGCCAGCGCCGATAAGGGGCTCACCCGCAAGGGCCGACCGTTGAGCGTGCAGCCCTGCTGACGCCGCGCGCTGAAAAGTTCGTCGCGCATGGGGTCGTAGATCACGCCGACCACGACTTCATCGTTGACCGTGGCGGCAATGGAGACGCAGAAATCGGGGATGCCCCGACTGTAATTGCTGGTGCCATCCACCGGGTCGATCAACCACTGCACGGGCCCCTCGACTGGCAGCTCGGGGTTGTCCTCTTCGGCCAAAAACCCATGCGTGGGAAATTGCTGGCGCAAACCGTTGGTGATCAGCTGTTGCGCGGCAAAATCGGCGTCGGTCACCACATCGCGGAAGCCTTTGCTCTGGATCTGGCGCGGCGTTGTTAAAAGCTCACGGATCAATGTGCCTGCCGCGCGGGCCAGGGTTTCCGCGGTACTCTGCCAAAGTAGTTCTGCCTGCTGCTGTTCACTCATCTGCTTACCTCGTGTCGGTTATTGACTGGATTGCTTCTCGAATCAGCGGGATCCTATTATACTGTAGATGGCGCGAGCCCAGCGGACAAGCAGCCGTAACGAATTTCGAGTACGAATTATTGGGATAAAGGAAGATCGATGGAGAAGTTCTTTTTTGTATGTGCGGCAATTTTAGGCGCTCTCGGCGTGGCGTTGGGGGCCTTTGGGGCCCATGCCTTGGAAGCCCGGCTTTCGGCAAGCCTGTTGCAGACTTATGAGACCGGGGTACGCTATCATTTTTATCATGTGGTGGCGTTGCTGGCTGTGGTCTTTGCGGTGGGTCGCTGGCCAAATACAAATCTGCCGGTGATCGCCGGTTGGCTCTTTCTTGTGGGCGTTTTGATCTTTTCGGGCAGCCTGTACATCCTCGCCTTGACCGGCGTCCGCTGGTTGGGCGCGATTACCCCAATCGGTGGCGTGGCTTTTATCGCTGGCTGGCTCTGCCTGGCCCTGGCGGCTTTGCGAGCCTGAGCCCACGGTTGATTCAGAGCATCGAGCCGATCAGCGCGCCCAGGCTCACGATCCCGAGCAAGAGGGCCAGGGCCGCGGGCAGGATCATGCTGAGCAGGGCGCGGGTCATGTCGAGGCCGCTGACCAAATAGACGGCGTGAATGTACATCACCATAAACCAGATGGCCGCGGCGAGGGTGGCCAGCGTGCCCAGATAGGGGATCGGCGCAAGACCAGTGAGCAGCAATGGGGTAAACGCGTAGGATGTGGCCGCATAGAACCGTTGCAAGGTGGTGGTTGCGCCCAATAATTTGCTGGTCGTCAGCACGCTTAAGCCATAGACCAGCCAGGCTGTCAACCAATTCAGCGGCTGGTTGATCCACACGCCGAGCGCGCTGAGCAAGGCGGCCAGCCAGCCGGGCAACCAGGGATCCAGCCCGGCAACGGCGCGTGCGGTCTCGCGCCAAACCTCGAAGGGCAAGAACCCGTCTGACCCCGCCGCGCTGCCGGTCGAGCGCGCAAGCTGGGCCAGCGGCAACGCTGTGCCTGCCTGCGTGGCAATCACCCAGTTGACCAGGAAAGGGAGTACCCCGGCCAGCAACCCAAGCACCACGATCAGCCCAATGCCCTGGCGCATACTGGTGGTGGCGGGGGACGCCTCATTTTCGCGCTCATCGCCATAAGCGCCGATCACCTCGTCGATGCGCAACTGTACAGCGGCGACAATTTGGCTGCGTTGCGGCAACCATTGGCTGAATGACCAGAGTTCTTCGGCATCGGCCAGGCCAGTTTGCGAAAGATAACTTTGTGGACTCATGCAGCAATTCCCCCAACAACTCCTCCGGCAATTCCCCACGACCAGATCAACAGGGCGAGCGTGCTAACGAATAACAAGCAGCCAATCAGCAACAGATAGGGCAAGAGGGCCACCAGCGCGGCCCGTTGCCAGGGCAATTCGTGGGCAACTTCGACCGCGCGATAGAGGATCAACAGTGACCAGACAGCCAGCAGCAACCCACTGACGCTGACAAAGGGGATGACCTGCAACAGCAGCAGACTGTGCGGGGCAATCGTCAAGGCGGTGGCCCCAAGTACCTGATTGAGCGTGCCCCGCCCGCCCATGCCCCGCCCCAGGCCGTAGACGATCAGGCCCACCAGCAGCCATTGCAGCAGCACCCCCAGCGGTACCAGCAGCAAGGTCAATAGGTTCCCCCAACCGCTGCCATACCCACTGGTCAGCAAAAACCATGCCCATCCCTGGCGGATGGCCGCTTCCGCGGCTGCGCTGTCGGGGATGAGCCCCCATTGGGCATTCAGGCGCTGCCAACCGTCGAGTAATGTGGTCAAAAGCGCAGTTGGCGAGGGCAGGCTGGCGGTGCGCAGCAGATTGCCAATCAGCTGGGCGAGCCCAACCAACACACCGACACTGACCACCAAAACCACACCTTCCAACCAGGGTTGGTCATCATCCGCCATTGTTTCGAATGGTTGTGCCTCAAGCACCAGCGCCTTGCCGATCAGTTCCGGATACATGTGGGGTCGTAACATGTGCGTCTGCCTTTGTCCATGTCTAGTCGAGTTCGGGCTATCATACCATAGGGCAGAATGGCGAACAATTGTCACAATCACAGACGACTGACGGGGCGGGAGGCGGCGAATGCGGGGCGAACCCCCTGCCGCCCCCTGCCGAACGTCTATCGTCTCCCGTCCAATGTTTGACCCGCTGTACGCAAGGCTGTTACAATTTGCGGATATGCGTGCTCTGGTTATCAGTGACAAGGTAGAGCCGGTCTTGTATGGGCCGGGTATCAATGATCGTGTCGGGGAGATCGATCTGATCCTGAGTTGTGGGGATCTGCCCTTTTATTATATCGAATATATTGTCAGCATGGTCAACCGACCGGCCTATTATGTTTTTGGCAATCATGGTCGCGAGTTTGAATACCAGAGTGGCAAGGGCGACAGTTGGAATCGGCAGACAGCACCGCTGGGCGCGACAAATTTGCATGGCCGAACTGTCAACTTTAATGGTCTGTTGCTGGCTGGGTTGGAAGGCTCAATTCGCTATAATAATTCGCCAGAGGCGCAATATACCGATTTTGAGATGCAGATGAATATTCTCAGGATGGTGCCCGCCCTCGCCATGAATCGTTTGCGCTACGGGCGCTGGCTGGATGTGTTGGTGGCTCATTCGCCGCCCTTTGGCATTCATGACAAGCCCGACCGTGCCCATACCGGTTTTCGTTCGTTTTTACGTTTTATGCACTATTTTCAGCCGCGGTATCTCTTGCATGGCCATATTCACCTCTACCGCAACAATCAGGTGACGCAGACCCAATTTGAGCGGACGCAGGTGATCAATGTCTATCCGTTTCGGATTTTAGACTTGGAGCCGCAAACGCTATGAGCGCCTCAGACTGGTTGGCTGTGGCGCAAGAGACCGCGCAACAGGCAGCTCAGGCCGAAGCCCAGCGTGCCTGGCGACGAGCCATGGAGCGCACGGTTCCATTTGCGCATCGCTGGGAGCATCTCAACGAGGTTGTGCGCCTGGCACACTGGTTGGCCGGCGAGACGGGCGCTGATCCCGAAGTGATGCAGGCCGCGGCCTGGCTGCATGATTGCTGCAAACTGCAGGCGAATCACGCCGAGCGGGGCGCAGAAGCCGCCAAACGCTTGTTACGCAAAACCGATTTCCCGCCGGAAAAGATCGCGGTGGTGGTCGCCGCAATTCGTCAGCACGAGGGCATGACACGCCCGCCAGGCGCGCCACCGCTGCAACCGCTCGAAGCCGCGGTCTTGTGGGATGCTGATAAGCTCTCCAAGCTGGGCGTCCAGGCCGTGACCTATCTGCTCAGCGCCCATTATTGGGCTGGCGAAGGATTGGCCGAGCGATTGGAGAAATGTCAGACGTACGTGGCTGGCCCGTTGACGCGCACGGTAACCAGCATGAATACTGCACCGGCGCGCGCGTTGGCCGAAGAGCGCTATCAGCATATGCGCGACATGCTGGCCCTCTGGCAGGCGGAAGTGATCGCTTGAGGCGTGCGTGCCATTCACGCAATTGCTCCTTTCGTTTCGGGTGTTCTCCTCACAGATGAGGAAGCAAAAAGCCTGTAAGTTATGAGCATAAGCACTTTTTGCACTTTATTTCAAAGGAAGTTGTTGTGAAATATCATTTAGTTACGCTGGGTTGCCCAAAAAACAAAGTCGATAGCGATGGCATTGAGATGCTTTTGCAACAGGCCAACTATCGTGCGACCGCTTCACCAAAACAGGCCGATGTGTTGATTGTCAACACCTGTGGCTTTTTGGAGGCGGCCAAAGAAGAATCGATTGGGGTGTTACAGGCCTTGGGGCGTCAGAAGCGGCGCAACCAGGTGTTGATCGCGGCGGGTTGTCTGGCCCAGCGCAATGGCGAAGAAGTTCTGTCGCGTGTGCCCAAGGTAGATGGTCTGCTCGGGACCCGCCGCTGGATGGATGTTGTCGAGCTGATTGCTCAGGTGCGCGGTGATGGCAGTCGCCGCCCATTGCAACGGTACAGCTTGTTGGGCGACCCGGAGATCGAGTTTGCCAATGCAGTGCCGCGGCCCGCGGTGGCCGGTGGCAGTGCCTATCTCAAGATTTCCGATGGGTGCAATGCGCCCTGCGCGTTCTGCTCGATTCCCAGCTTCAAGGGTAAATTGCTCAGCCGTCCCTTGGATGCCATTGTGGATGAGGCCAACGCCTTGGTCGCTGCCGGGGCAAAGGAATTGGTGATCGTCGCCCAGGATACCACCGATTATGGGCGAGATCGGGGCGAGCCAAACAGCTTGGCCACCTTGTTGACGGCCATCTGCAACCGTACCAGCGACGATCTGCGCTGGCTGCGGCTCATGTATGCCTATCCGGGCCATGTCAGCGATGAGCTGATCGAAACGATGGCCAGCCAGCCTAAAATTGTACCCTACCTCGACATGCCTTTGCAGCATGGCGACCCCCGCACGTTGCGGCGGATGCGCCGCCCCAGCCGGATCGAAATGGTGCACGATCATATGAGCAAGTTGCGCGCGGCCATGCCGAATATTGCGCTGCGCACCACCTTTATCGTTGGCTACCCAGGCGAGACCGAAGAAGAGTTCAGCAATCTGCTCGATTTTGTGCAGGCCATTGAGTTCGATAAAGTCGGGGCCTTTCAATTCAGCGCGGAGCCGGGTACCCCTTCGGCTACTTTGCCCGATCAAGTGCCCGATGAGGTGAAGGCCGAGCGCTACGCCCGCCTGATGGAGCTACAACAGCCGATCAGCTTGCGCAAAAACCAGGCGCAGGTGGGCCACCAGTTGGAAATTCTGATCGAAGGAGAAGGGGAAATTGAGGGCAGCGGCGAACCATTGTTACTGGGTCGAAGCTATCGCGATGCCCCAGAGGTAGATGGCCTGGTGCTGGTGCCCGGCGTGTCGGGCGTACCCACTGGGGCCATGCTCGAAGTCTTTATCAACGGTGCAATGGAGTATGATCTGGTGGGCGAACCGTTGGTCGCCGAGACTTTTTCCAGCAAGAAGCCCGCGATCCAACTGCTGGATACTATGTAGCGCTGGCCATCAATCGGTGTGAGTTCACCAGCGCCGCGTGGCGCAGCGTTGATGGGGGAGGGGTTAGCCAAACCAGCCGCGCCGTCGCTGCCGCTGTAGTTGGATCAACTGGGCGATCTGTTGTTGCAGGGCTGTCACAACATTTTCCAAAGCCCGGACTCGTCCCTCCAGCCGCTCTTTACGGGTTTCCTCGCGGCGCTGGTATTCGGCCAGCGCCCGTTCCATCTCCAGCATCCGGTCGCGCAATTTGCGATTTTCATCCTTCAAGTTAAAATTGTCTTGCACAACGACCCCCACCATCTCGCGGATGGTGGTTTGGCTGTTGAGGACGGTCTGCTGACTATTGGCGATGGTGCTGAGGACATCCCCTACAACCTGGGGCATCAGCGGGTTGTCCTGGGCGAGGGCGGGGGCTAATTCGGCCGGTTCGGATTTGATCAGCTCGATCCGTTTCGGGGTCAGGAATTCCAACACCTGTTCGTCGCTCATGCCCTGGTCGAGCAGCTTTTGCACCGTCACCAGCGCCGCCACATCTGCCGTGGTGTAGCGTGGCTCGTCGCCGGTGACATCCGAGACAAGCAACTGGGCAAAGCGCCGGTGCCAGCCATTCAATGTGGCCGCATCTACCTGCAGATGTTGGGCCACCTCGGCAAAGCTGTAGCCTGTCTCGGTGGCTCTGGGTTCAGTGGTTCTGTTCTCAGGAGCGGTGGAGCGGTTTGAATAACGTTCAGCCGTCATGGGAAGGGAGCGCCTTTAGCGCTTGGTATCGATCACGCGCCAGGTCGTCTCGATGGTGTTTTCGTCATCGTCCACGGGGGATTGTTGCCAGCCATTGTTCACGGCACTGCTGGCCGGAGTCGGTTGATTGCTCGTGGCAAATTGGACGAACAGACGCATGGCCAAAATCAGAATGGCGATGTCGTCAATTGGGTTAAAAGGTAACAGATCAAGCGGCGAGACCATGTAGAGCAGCGCGGCCAACGGGAGTAACAACTTTAGCCCGCTTGGTACTTTCGGGTCCCAAAGGAGCCGCCAGGCGGTGCCAAGATCGCGCACAATGGCCTGCAAATTCCAGTTGCGCATGGACTGTCTTGAACTGTTTTTCGATGTGTTGGTTGGCATGAAACAATTTCTCCTTCAGGTCGATTGGCCTGTTTCTGCCAATACGACGCAATTTCGAGTGTGCTGCAAGTATAACGAACTTTTGCACGGCTGACAATAACGATTTGTAATCCGTATGCCTACGACTGCCCAAATGTTGGTTGATTATCCAAATATCTTGTTGCAGGTTCTGGCCGAATTGCGCAACGCCTTTATCGACGGTGCCGAGACGCGTGAACAGGCAATCAAGCTATTGGCCGACCAGGCCACCGACCCGACCTCGGTGCAGATGGCCTATCAGGAAGTCGGAGATATGGCCGCGGATGCGCAACGGGCCGTTGAACTGTTGCTCAAAGAGGGCGGCGAAGTCGTCGAAGCCCAATTTAGCCGCGAATTTGGCAGCATCCGCCAGATGGGCCCGGCCAAATTGGAGCGGGAAACGCCCTGGCTCTACCCCGAAAGCGTGGCCGAAGTCCTCTACTATTATGGGCTGATTGGCCGCGGCTTTAAAGGGGCCGGTAAAAACGCCCATACTGTGATCTACCTGCCGAGCGATATTGCGCCCTGGCTGCCCCATCCGCAAACTTCCGAGGCCGCGGCTGGCCTGAATGTGCGCCCGGTCTCGCCGCCACCCGCCTCGCGCACCACCGCCGCGGATGATAGCTTCCTGCAAGATATGGGCACCCTGCTCGGTTTTGTCCACGCCGAGCGGTTGCGCCTGACTTCCTCTGGCCCCAACCCGGAAGATGTGGATCGTCTGGTGCAGCGGCTGCAGATTCCCTTTGGTCACGAGGATCCCCTCCTCAACACGCGGCTGGCGCTGCTCTTGCATCTGGCCAATCGGCTTGGCTTTTTGCGCCGGGGCGACCAGGATCTGATTCAACTGACCGGCAATCGAGTCCGCGAATTTTTGGATCAAACCCGCACCGAACAACGGCTCGCGCTTTGGAATGCCTGGCGCGACAGCAGCGAATGGAACGATCTCTGTCGTACACCGGGTCTGGAATGTACCAACACCGGCAGTTGGCGGAATGATCCCTTGCAGACTCGGGCCGCGCTATTGCGGCTGTTTGCCAAATTGCAACCCGGTATCTGGTACAGCCGTTACGATCTGCTCCAGGCCGTCAAGAGCACCGAACCAGACTTTCAGCGCCCAACCGGCGACTATGAAAGCTGGTACATTCGCCAGACCAATACGCAGGAATACCTGAAGGGTTTCGAGCATTGGGATGCCGTAGAAGGGGCGTTGATTCGCTCGTTGATCGACGGCCCGCTGCATTGGTTGTCGGCGCTCGACCTGGCCGAGCCCTCTGCGGGGGATGATCTGCTGCTCTCGCTCAGCCCATGGGGCGCGCGCTGGCTGGGCCACGACGTGCCCGAACCGCATGAGGCGTTACGCCCCGGCCTGACAGTGAGTGAAGATTTTACCATTACCCTCGCCCCGGCCACGACCCTGGCCGATCGTTTTCGGGTGGAGCGGTTTGCGCAATGGCAGACGAGTTATCCCCATTACAGCTATCAAATCACGCAGCGCAGCCTCAAACGGGCAGCTGAAAATGCCATTACACCTCAACAAATTGCCGATTTTCTAACTCGGCATACCAGCCAGGTGCCGGAAAAAGTCCTCAGCGCGTTGCAGCGTTTTGGCACAAAAACGCCCCAAATTGGTTGATGACCCAGGGTTATTGGCTCTTTTTGCACAGAAATGGCTCAGAATAGACCAGAAACTCACGCAGAGTCATCCCCAAAAGTGCGCAAAGTAGGGCCTGGGACTTGTACCAAACTGCCGTCACTCGTTGTTGACATCCGCTGCAAAAGAGAGTAAGATGGTGCAGCCTCAGGTCTACAGCTTTATCAACCATGATAATCCTAAAGATCGCGAAGAACCGATTTCCTAGCTACCATCTCCAATTGTTTGGTTTGCTGCATGCCGCGATCACCCGGATGAAGCTTTTTGATTGGGATACCCAAATCTTTTAACTGCGCGGACTACCCATTTGTAACACGATTTTTTTTAGTGCTCCCAAATCGTGTTCTCCCATTGAGTCTCAATCCTGAAAACAATTGCGGCAATCAACTCCAGATCCCCAGGAATCGATAGACGCAAAAGCTCAGGATAACAACTTTGTGTTTCACACTGCTCAACAGTTTATCTATTCTTGGCAGTCTTCATAAAGGAGAGTAAACCATGATGAAACTGAGGAAACTCAGGCCATTTCAATTACTCAGCGTGCTGGCTGGGCTTGCCCTATTGGTTGGGTGTGCAGCCCCGGCTGCAGCCCCAGGAGCGGCCCCCGCGGAGGGCGCTGCCGCCCCGGCAGAAGCGCCTGCTGAAACAGCCGATACCGGCGATTTGCCCGCCGAGCCCGGCCGCGGTACCGACGGCACTTTGACCATTCTCTATTGGCAGGCCGTCTCCATTGTCAACCCCTACCTCTCGACCGGTACCAAGGATTATCTGGCTGGCTCGTTTGTGCTGGAACCGCTGGTTGAGTACGATCCAGACGGCGTTCTGCGCCCCGTCCTGGTGACCGAAGTCCCCACGGTGGAAAATGGTGGCATCTCAGAAGATCTGACCTCCGTGACTTACACCTTGTTGGATGGGGTGCTTTGGTCGGATGGTACGCCGTTGACCGCGGCGGATGCCGTCTTCACCTGGCAATACTGCACAGAACCAGCTACAGGTTGTGCCTCGCTGGGCGCTTATGAAGGTGTCAGCAACGTCGAAGCAGTGGATGACCAAACCATTGTGATTACCTTCGACCAGGCGACGCCCTTCCCCTATAACGTCTTCGGCGGCTATCTGGCCCCGATCCTGCAAGCTGCGCAATTTGCAGACTGCGTTGGTGCGGCTGCTCAAACCTGCGCCGAGCAGAATTCCAAGCCGATTGGCACGGGCCCCTATGTGGTGAGCGAATTCCTCGCCAACGACACAGTGGTCTATACGATCAATGAAAGTTACCGAGTCGAAAATAAACCCCACTTCGCCGAGGTGATCGTGAAGGGTGGTGGCGATGCGCCGTCGGCTGCCCGAGCTGTTCTGGAAACCAACGAAGCCGATTATGCCTGGAATGTCCAGGTTGAGCCCGCGATTCTGAACGAGATGGCCACGGCTGGCTTAGGCACAATCAGCGCTGGTTATGCTGCCAACGTCGAGCGCATTGTGGTCAACTTCACCAATCCAGACCCCGCTTTGGGCGATTTGCGCTCCGAGTGGACCGTGGATGATCCCAATCCGCACCCCTTCCTGAGCGACCCGGCAGTGCGTCAGGCGTTATCCCTGGCGATTGACCGCACCATTGTTTCGGATCAACTCTACGGGGCTGCTGGCCAACCTACTTGTAATATTCTGGCTGGTCCCCCAGCGATGGTCTCCACAACCTTTGATGGCTGCTTGACGCAAGACATCGAAGGCGCAATTGCCTTGCTCGAAGAAGCCGGTTGGGTCGACAGCAATGGCGATGGTGTGCGCGAGAAAGATGGCGTTGAATTGCGCGTTCTCTACCAAACCTCCACCAATGCCGTGCGCCAAAAGACACAAGCGCTTGTGCAGCAGTGGTGGCAAGAGATTGGCGTGGCAACCGAGCTGAAGAACATTGATGCTGCTGTCTTCTTCGGTTCCGACCCGGCTAGCCCCGACACCCTGGGCAAGTTCTATGCCGATATCCAGATGTACACCAATGGCCCGTCCAGCCCCGATCCGCAATCGTTCTTCAGTTCGTGGCGCTGCAATGATGGTGCCAATATCGCGGCCCGCGCCAACAACTGGTTGTCCGAGAATGTCAACCGCTGGTGCAGCCCAGAATTCGACGCCCTCCACGATCAACTGATCGAAGCTGTGGATCCAGCCGAGCGCGAAACATTGTCCAAGCAGTTGAATGATCTGCTGATCGAGAACAATGTGATCCTGCCGCTCGTCTTCCGCTCCAGCCCCTCGGCAGTCAGCAATACGATCGATATCGGTGGGGAAGTCAATGGTTGGGACTCCGAGCACTGGAACCAGGAAGATTGGTTCCGCGTTCGCTAAGTAAGAATTTGTCCGTGAATTCTGCGTCGCTCACCGCTGGCAAGCCCAGCTGCCGGAGCCGAAACCAGGTCACGGATAGATCCTAAGTCCATCGTGTCATGCCTCGATCACCTGTGGGCCACGGCCCACAGGTGATTTCCCACTCACGCCACTGGCCGAGATTGTCTACCTTTGGAGTTGCATGGGACAATATTTTCTGCGCCGGGTTTTGACCTCTATCCCGACGATTCTTTTCATTAGCTTTTTTATCTTTGCTCTTTTGGATCTGGCCCCCGGTGACCCGACAGCAAGTTTACCGCTCACCGTTCCCCTGGAAGTGCGCCAGCAGATCCGCGCCTCCCTGGGCCTGGATGATCCCTTCATGGTGCGCTATGGCAAGTGGCTCTATCAATTCTTCGTTGTTGAGCCGCTCAACGCCGTTGAAAATGTCTTTGGCCTCCAAATTGGTGATTCATCCTCTCGGTTGCAACTGACTTCGTGGACCAGTCGCGGTATCCCCGTGGTGGATTTGATCTGGCAACGTCTCCCCCAAACCCTGTGGGTCGTCGGCATCGCCTATCTGTTTTCTGTGCTGATCGCCTTGCCACTGGGGATTATTGCTGCCTATCGCCAGAATTCGCTCTTTGACCAGATCAGCAGCATCACCGCGGTGATTGGCTATTCACTGCCAACATTTTTCACTGGCCTGATCGTTATCCTGGTCTTTAGCATCTGGCTGGGGTGGTTTCCCACGGTCTACAACACCACGATCAAAGTCACCGACTGGAATAGCTTTGTCGCCCAGCTTCGGCAGATGGTCATGCCGGTCTTTGTGCTGACCTTTTTCCAAATGGCTTCGCTGAGCCGTTTCACTCGCTCATCCATGCTGGATAATCTGAAGCTGGATTATGTGCGCACCGCGCGCGCCAAGGGGCTGGCCGAACGCCTGGTGGTGCTGCGGCATGTGGTGCGCAATAGCCTGATCCCGGTTGTCACGCTCCTGGCGTTGGGCATCCCCGGGATTTTTGGCGGGGCCATTGTGACCGAGCAGATCTTCCGCGTCAATGGTTTGGGCGCACTGTTGATCAGCTCGATCTACAGCAATGACATTCCTGTGGTGCAAACCTGCCTGGTGATCTTTGCTGTGCTGGTTGTTTTCTTTAATTTGATTGCCGATTTGTTGTATGGCGTTTTGGATCCGCGCATCCGCTACTGATAGCAAATGAACGAGGTTGATTATGGCCGTTAGTGCGACAAGTGCGGCATCCCCGCGTCAAGATGTACCGGTTGTTCTTACCCGCAAGCAGCGCACGTTGTGGGGCGACGCCTGGGAACAATTTCGGCGCAATAAGCTGGCAATGTTGGGCCTCTTCATGTTGAGCCTCATTGTCTTGATCATGCTGATTGGCCCGCTGGTCTATACGGTTGACCCCAAACGTGTCAATATTCTGGATGCAGATACCGGCCCATCGGCGCTCCACCCACTGGGCGCGGATGATCTTGGCCGCGATCTGCTGGCGCGCAACCTCTATGGGGGGCGCATCTCGCTGGCGGTAGGCGTTGTGGCCATGCTGATAGCCATGCTGGTCGGCACGGCGATCGGGTTGCTCTCGGGCTACATCACCTGGACCGACAATCTGCTCATGCGCTTTACCGACATGATGTTTGCCCTGCCGTCGATCCCTCTCCTGTTGGTGATCAGCTCACTCTTTCAAGAGCCTTTGCGGCTGGCCCTTGGGCAGGAACTCGGCGCATTTTTTATGGTGGTGACGGTGATCGGCGTGCTGAGCTGGATGCCCACGGCACGTATTGTGCGCGGTTCGGTCCTGTCGGTCAAACAGAAAGAATTTGTCGAAGCTGCCATCAACGTTGGCGTCCGCAAGCGCATGATTATGGCGCGTCATATTTTGCCGAATGTCTTTAGCGCTATCATCGTTTCGGCCACCCTCGGCATTGCGACCGCGATTCTGACCGAATCGACGTTGTCCTTTTTGGGCTTTGGCTTTCCGTCCGACACGCCCACCTGGGGGCGCTTGCTCTACGATGGCAAGGATTTTCTCGTCTCCGGCAGCAACGTTTGGATCTCGCTTTGGCCGGGCATTTTTATTTCCCTGACGATTCTGAGTATCAATTTTATGGGCGATGGTCTGCGCGACGCCCTGGATCCGCGCCAACGTCAGTAGGGGGCGGCAAAATCCCTACAAAGTATCGAATCAAAAAAGGACTCGCCCTGAGCGAGTCCTTTTTGTTACACCGAGCGGGCTGCTTGCTTACTTCGCGGCTGCGTAATTCTTGGCAACTTCATCCCAATTCAACACGTTCCAGAAGGAAGTGATGTAATCGGGGCGGCGATTCTGGTACTTCAGATAATAAGCATGTTCCCACACATCCAACCCGAGGATTGGGGTATCGCCCTGCATGAGCGGGCTATCTTGGTTGGCGGTGCTGTAGACATCCAGGCTGCCATCTGCCTTCACCACCAGCCAGGCCCAGCCACTGCCGAAGCGGGTCGTCGCAGCTTGAGCAAACTTTGTCTTAAAGTCGTCAAAGCTGCCAAATTTGGCTGTGATCGCCGCACCCAAATCACCGGTCGGCGCGCCACCGCCATTCGGGCTGAGGATTTTCCAGAAGAGCGAGTGATTGTGATGACCACCGCCATTGTTCTGGACTGCGGTCTTCTTGTCAGCCGGTACGCTGTTGATGTTCCGCAGGATCTCTTCGATGGTCTTGTTTTCCAGATCGGTGCCAGCCACCGCGGCATTCAAATTGGTGACATAGGTGTTATGATGCTTGGTGCGATGAATGTTCATCGTGGTGGCATCAATGTTCGGCTCCAGCGCGTCTTCCGCATATGGCAGGTCAGGCAATGAAAAGGCCATGATTTTCTCCTCCAGGTGATTTGATGGCTTGCTTGCACAAGCAGATGCTATGTGTTGACCACAATAAAGAGTGATTATCTCAAAATCTTTTGTGTTTCACCCGTGATGCAGACAAACCCCACGAGTTCCAACCGATTTTGCGACGACTTCTAGAAAGTGTAGGGGAATAATTAAAACAATACCGTGTGTTAGTATACAAAGTGTTCGGAGCGGCGTCAATCTGATTACCCCGGTGGTTGCGCAAATGAATGCGGCCCGGCCCCCTGGGGTACAACTCACCCATCCGCCAGCAGTGTGATCAGCGTGATCTGAGGGCGAGCCCCAAAGCGCAGCGGGATGCCCTCGCCCACGCCACGCGTAATGTAGACCTGCGTCTTGCCCCGCTGCAGATGGCCGGCCACTTGTCGCCGTGTCAGCTGATCCGAATGTGTATGCACCGCGCCGAACCAGGGCAACACAATTTGCCCCCCGTGTGTATGCCCCGACAGAATCAGATCAAAGCGGCTGCTCTCGGCCTCAATCAGCACATCGGGGTTGTGACTCAGCAGAAGCGCTGGGCGATCGGGCGGGATCGTCGCCAGTGCTTTGCTGACATCTGGCCAGCCCTCGGTAATATCATCCACCCCAGCCAGGTAGAGATCCAGCCCATCGGGCTCGCCTGGGCGATCCACCAGATGCACGGTGCGATTGATCAGGATGTTCATGCCCCGTTCGGCCAGTGCCCGGCGCAACAGTTCCCGATTGTTAAAATGAACGCGCTTGAGGACAAAAGGCCGGTTCATAAAATAATGGGCAAATTGGTAAAATTCACGCATCCGGTGCCAGAGGGAGCCAGCGCGCACACCTGTGCTATGCCCATTTTGTGATTGATAATGGTGCCAGTTGCGCGCCAACATATCGCTATGGCTATAGCAGACATGGTCATGATTGCCATAGACGCCATAGCTGCCCAGGCGTGGACGTGGCAGCGCATCGAGCAGCCGCAGCAGATTGTTTAATCCTGTCTCTTCGTGCCAGAAGTCTCCAGTATGGATGAGGAGATCATAATCCAGCCCAGTGGTCAGTTGGCGAATGCGTTCGATCTTGCCATGCTCACGCCCGTCCAACCCGCGGAAATGGGTGTCGGACAAATGCAAAATGCGCAAGCCGCGTTGGGGCACTGTGCCGACGGCGTGCGGCAAGCGAATGGTCAATCGTTCCAAATGGATATTCAATGGTTCGTGGAGTAATGAATAACCGGCTAAGCTGGCGCCCAACCCCAAGAGCAGACCAACGCCACCAAACAATTGTTTTTGTCTTTGGGGGCCCAACTGACCCGCCGACCGTGCAATTCCCAACATGCTCGAACCTTTATCCATAACCGGCGACGAGTGAGCAGTGAAGCGTGCTCCGCCAACCATGCCCGGCCAACATGAATCGTCATGTCGCACGATCCACGCACGAGGCGCGACCAACAGGCTCGTCTTCGCCTATGCCTCTCGTCTACCGTCTCCTGTCCACACTGCAAGCGCCCATCTTACTGTACAATCTGCCCGCTGCCAAATTATTGGCCAACCCAGCCACCGGGCATGTGCAGCTTTACGGCCAGGCAGCAAGTTGACAAGGGCCGATGATCAATAGACAATGTTCATGGAGGATAGACACCGAATTCCGCTGTTCACTGTCGAGAATGCCCCAGTGGGAAAGGGAGGCATATTCCACAGGAAGGGTTGGATTTCACATAATTGCTCTCTACAGCGGGGCCAGACAGGTGCTGGCATGAGGCATCGCCCCGTGATTCTGCCGAAAGAGGTTCGATATGACGATTCCCGTGCTCTCTGCCCCACTTGATCCAGCCTTTGCCAATCAGGCGACCAACACCATTCGTATGCTCTCCGCCGATGCCGTGCAGGCGGCCAAATCGGGCCATCCCGGCCTGCCCATGGGCATGGCGACGGCTGCGCTGGTCTTGTGGACACGCGCCATGCGTTACAGCCCTGCGAATCCAGCCTGGCCCAATCGCGACCGCTTTGTGCTCAGCGCGGGGCATGGTTCGATGTTGCTCTACTCGATGCTGCACCTAACCGGCTACGATCTCTCGCTGGACGAGCTCCGCAATTTCCGCCAATGGGGCAGCAAAACCGCGGGGCACCCCGAATATGGGCACGCACCCGGCATCGAAACCACTACCGGCCCGCTGGGGCAAGGGTTTGCCAATGGCGTCGGCATGGCGATTGCCGAACGCTGGCTCGCTGCCCGCTTTAATCGTCCCGACCACGCGGTGGTGGATCATTACACCTATGCCATTGTCAGCGACGGCGACTTGATGGAAGGCATTGCCAGCGAGGCCGCCAGTTTGGCTGGCCATCTGCGCCTGGGCAAGCTGATCTATCTCTATGATGACAACGAGGTGACGCTCGACACCGCGGCCAACGAATCCTACACCGAAGATTGGGCCGCCCGCTTTGAGGCTTATGGGTGGCATGTCTTGCGGATCGACGGGATGGACCCCGAAGCGGTTGCTGCCGCGCTTGTGCTTGCCCAAGCGGACCCACGGCCCAGCATCATCGGTTGCCGCACGATCATCGGCTATGGCAGCCCCAACAAGGCTGGCAGCGCCAAAGCGCACGGCGAACCATTGGGCATTGAGGAATTGGCCTTGACCAAAACCCAGCTTGGTTGGCCCGCTGAACCAAGTTTCTACATCCCCGAAGAGGTCGGCGCGTATTTCCGCCAGGCGGTCGAGCGGGGCAAAGCCTGGGAGGCCAAAGACGCCGATCTGGTGGCCAGGTACGAAGCTGACTATCCTGCGGAGGCCGCTGAATTAAAACGCCTTCTGGCCGGTGAATTGCCCGCGGATTGGGAAGCCGTGCTGCCAACGAGCAGTGGTAAGCCGGACGCGACCCGCAACGCCAGTGGCCAGGCGATCAACGCATTGGCACAGGTGTTGCCGAACCTGGTCGGCGGCAGTGCTGACCTGGCAGGTAGCAACAAGACCACGATCAACGGACAGCCGTTTGTGACCGCAGACAATTTTGCCACTCCCAATTTCCGCTTTGGGGTGCGCGAACATGCGATGGCCGGTATTCTCAATGGCATGGCGCTGCACGGCGGCTTGATCCCCTACGGCGGCACCTTTTTGGTCTTTAGCGATTATATGCGGGCCAGTATGCGCCTGGCTGCCCTGATGGGCTTGCAGGTGATCTATGTGTTGACGCACGACAGCGTTGGCCTGGGCGAAGATGGCCCCACCCATCAGCCGATCGAACATCTGCCCGCGTTGCGCGCCATCCCCAATCTTACGGTGATCCGCCCGGCGGATGGCAACGAGGCGATCCAGGCCTGGCGGGCCGCGTTGTTGAAACGAGATGGGCCGACCGTGCTGGCCCTCAGCCGCCAGAATTTGCAGATCTTCGACCGAGCTGCGCCGGGTATCGGGGCCGCTGATGGCGTGTTGCGCGGGGGCTATGTGCTCTTTGAACAGGCCGATAACGGCTTGGATCTGGTCTTGATCGCCACTGGCAGCGAGGTGGAAATTGTCTACAATGCTGCGCAAACCCTGCACGAGGCTGGTGTGGGTGTGCGCGTGGTGAGCCTGCCCAGTTGGGAACTCTTTGCCGAGCAGAGCGAAGCATATCGCAACGAAGTGCTGCCGCCCGAGCTGCCCAAATTGGCGCTGGAAGCTGCTGCGCCTTTTGGCTGGGAACGTTGGGTGGGGAATGACAAGCGCAAGGGCGACATTATTGGGATCAACCATTTCGGGGCCAGCGCGCCCTATGCCCGCATCTATCAGGAGTTTGGCCTGACCGCCGAACATGTGGTGCAGCGTGCGCAAGCCTTGTTGCAGACAGCTTCATGAACTTTCAAACCGCGCTGGCGACCCATCTTGCCGCAATCCAAACCCGGGATCTGGCCGCTTTTGAGGCGACGCTCACCACCGGGGCCGATTGTACGCTGATCTTGCCCAATGGCCACTTGATCGAAGGCCGCACCGCGGTGCTGGATTTTCATCGCGAGTGGTTTGCGGACCCCGATTGGCGATTGGTCCTGCAGCCGCTGCGCCAGATCGAAACTGTCAGCACGGGGTTGGCTTTGTTCGAGGTCACCTATCATGATCTGGATGCCGATGGTCAACCCTACGAGTTGCGTTATTATCTGAGTTTGCTCTTTGTGAACGAAGCGGGCGAGTGGCGATTGGTGCACGACCAAAATACGCTCAGCCCAGGTGAATGATTATGTTTGCATTGGTAACCGATCTGGTACGCCGGACGCGACAACACCACGCTATCGAACATGCAACCATCCATGTGTTGAGCGAACGCTATCCGCAGCGCCGCTTTAGTGGCTATAGTGATCCCTTCGGCTTTACGCTTTACGGCGAGGTGGATGAATATGGTTTGCAGCGCGCGGTGGGGGATGCGCTGTTGCGTTTGCAGGCGGGCGAAAGCTCGCTGGCCATCCACCCCAACTGTGGCACAAATCTGGCGACGAGCGGGGCGCTCGCCACCCTGGCGGCGTTGATCACGGGCGGCGGGCGGCGTGGCTTCTGGGATCGGTTCGCCACTTCGCTGGTCTTTGTCATCCCCGCACTGATCATCGCTCGGCCCCTGGGCTACCGCTTGCAACGCTACACCACCCTGGCCGACGTCGCCGACCGCTGGCTGGCCGAGATCCAGCCGGTGCGCAGCGGACAGCGTTCAATCTTTCGTGTGCTTTTTGAGCCATGATCTACCTGCTGCTCAACTGCGACGAATACCTGGCCGCGCAGCGCATTGCCGAGTTGAAGCAGGGATTGGGAGACCCGGAATTGGCTGGGCTGAATAGTGCCGAGCTCGATGGCGAGCGGCTGAGCGCGAGCGATCTTCTGGGGCAGGCGAGCATGATGCCCTTCCTGACCGACCGCCGCTTGCTGGTTGTGCGCCGCCTTCTGAAGCATCTGGATCAGCGCCTTGCCCAGAGCAAACAGAGCGACAGCGCGGCCCATCAGGAAACGGCTCGGTTGCTCACAGGGTTGACCACCCTCCCCGAAAGTTGTGATCTGGTCCTGGTCGATGAGGGGGTGGATCGGCGGCGGGCGCTCTGGCGCGGTCTGACATTACCCGCCAGCGAGAAGCAGGCCGAGCGCAAAATCGCCGGGCTGGATGCGCTGATCAAGGCCAGGCAGATCCGTTTGGAGGAATTGGCGACCCCTGAGGCCAAAAGCATTCCGGGCTGGATCCAGCAGCGGGCCAAACAACGGGGAATTGCCATCGAGGGCCACGCCGTGCAGATGCTGGCTGATTATGTGGGGCCGCAGTTGCGTCAATTGGAAAATGAGCTGGAGAAATTGTCGCTTTACGCGGGGCAACGTCCGATCACGGCGGATGATGTCAGACTGATGGTCAGCGACGCCAGCGAAGCGCTGATCTGGAACCTGACCGACGCGCTCAGTGTGCGCAATGGTCGCGCCGCCATGACCGCGCTCTATGAATTGCGCCAGAATGATGTGCATCCCATCCAATTGCTCTCGGTGATCGCCCGCCAATATCGCATCATCATCAAGGTGAAAGAGGCCCGACAGCAAGCTGGTGATGAATATGCCATTGCCCAGCGGATCGGCGAAAAGCCCTATCCGGTCAAAAAGGCGCTGGCGCAGGTGAGGCACTACAGCGTCGCTGAACTGGATACGATCCTCTTGCGGCTGCTGGAGAGCGATTACGCCATGAAAAGTGGTGCGGATAGCGAAACAGAGATCGATTTATTGGTGGCCGAGTTGACCCAGAAGCGGGCCACTCGTTAAGTTCCTATCCTGAAATTCTGCGCCCAGCCAAGCGGGTATGTCCAGTTCGGGGCAGCGCACGCATCTTCAGGATAGGCTCACAACGTCTATGTATCTGTCGCATTTGTCCTTGACTCATTTTCGCAATTATCAGCATTTAGCCCTGGATTTTCAGGGCCGTTTTACGTTGCTGCAAGGGCAAAATGCTCAGGGTAAAACCAATTTACTCGAAGCGATCTTCTTCCTGGCGACCAGCAAATCGATCCACGCCCAGACTGAACGCGAAGTGGTGGATTGGCGGGCCAGCGATGAGCCGATCCCCTACAGCCGCGTGAGTGGTCGAGTGGCTAGCCCCACCGGCCCGCTCGATTTGGAGATTCTGCTCACGCCGCGTGCAGATGGGCTGAACTTTACCAAGCAGGTCAAGATCAACGGCGTGGCGCGGCGCAGCATGGATCTGGTCGGTCTGCTGCGGGCCGTGCTCTTTTTGCCCGAAGATATCAAACTGGTGGATGGTTCGCCCGGCGAGCGCCGCCGCTATTTGGACATTGCGCTTTGTCAGTTGGACCGCACCTATTTCCGTGCGCTGGCCGACTATCAGAAGGTGGTGACCCAGCGCAACAGTCTGTTGCGGCGGTTGAGCGAACAGGCAACCCCGCCCACCAGCGCGGGTGTCAGCGCGCAGCTGGATTTCTGGGACGAAAAATTGGTGCAGCATGGCAGTTATGTGATTGCGCGCCGCGCGGCCTTTGTCAGCCAGCTTGAAGCTTATGCCAGCCAGCGCCATGCCGAACTCAGCGAGGGCCACGAGACATTGGCGCTTCATTATCTGCCCAGCTTCAATCCGGGGCACCTCAGCGAGAGCGACTATACCCGGCTCACCGATGAACGCACCACCCATTGGGCACCGCTGGCGACTGATCCCCTGACCGCGGCCACGGTCAGCGAGCACTATCACGCCAAATTACGGGCGCGGCGGGCCCGCGAGCTGGCAGTGGGCACAACGCTCTACGGCCCCCATCGCGATGATCTTCGCTTCGTAGCCAATGGCCATAATCTGCGCACATTTGGCAGCCGCGGCCAGCAACGCACCGGCGCGCTATCGCTGAAACTGGCCGAAGTCGAAGTGAGTAAACTCGCGACAGGCATCGCGCCCCTGCTCCTGTTGGATGATGTGATGAGCGAGTTGGATGGGCGGCGGCGCCAGATGTTGTTGACCGCCTTGCAGGGTGTTGACCAGGCGATCCTGACCACGACCGACTGGGATGATTTTGCGCCTGCTTTCCGCGCCGAGGCCCAACTGCTTCAGATCCATCAGGGGAGATTGGCTGAGCCAACTTATAGAACACGGGATGAGGAATACGGGATACGGGACACAGAATCCTGAATCCTGTCTCCCCAATCTCGCCTCCTGTCTCCCAAGGAATGTTCGTATGGCCTATCGGTTATTCAAGCACAAAGCGTACGACGAATCACTCAGACGTTTGCCGCCCGCGATTCAACATAAGGCAACCTGGGCTCAGGTTTTGCTGGGAATGCGTGGGCGTACACCAAGCGTGAAAGGTACGCGCGGCTTGAATGCCCGCTGGCGTCGAACTCCCGTCCAGGGCAACCATTATTACATGTGGTGGATCCCGCGCAGCGAGGGCGAAGTGGCCGGTACCGCGCCCGACCCGCACGAGACGAACACCATCCTGATCCACTCGATCCGCCACCACGACGAGACCGATATCCCCATTGATGCAGGCTCGCTGGCCGATTATGAAGAGATCGCCCTGGCCCAACTTGACCCGCGCTACGATGAACAATTGACGTTGAGCCAGCAGGTGCGCAGCGAACATGTTGCACTGGCGACCATCAAAGGGTTGCCGGGCAGTGGCAAGACTGTCTCGCTGCTCTATCTGGTCAAGGATCTGGCGCAGCGACCCGGCCTCAACAAGCTGCTTTATGTTACCTATAGCAGCCGCCTGAAGCGTGCCGCCCGCGAATTCTTGCTGGCCCAGGATGAAGCGATCAACCAGGCGGTGACGATCCGCACGCTGGCTGAGATTGAACAGGAACTGACCGGGCAGGCCAGTGGCGGCGAATCTTTTACCGAATTGCGCGATTTTATGCACTACCTCAACGCACAGAATCCCAGCCTGCTGGGCGTCTGGCGGCGTTATCCCCAGGTGCTGTACACCGAAATTCGCGCTCACTTGCTCGGCAAGACTTTCCCCGCAAACTTTGTTCAACCCAACGACCAACAGACCCTGCGCATCAGCAGAGTTGGCGACATCGATGCCGCACTCTATGCCGCGGCGCGCGATCTGCCCCTGTCTGCCGCGACCTTGCTGGTTAATTTTGCCGATCGCTTGCAGAGTGGCCGCTTCTTCCAGGACCAACGCGCGGCGACGCGGGCCATCGAATTGTTGCAGCGCGGGCGGATGCCAGGTTGGCTGGCGCAACTCGACGGCTTGATCGTGGATGAGGTGCAAGATCTCACGCTCGTCCAGATTGGCTTGTTGGGGGAATTGGTGCGAGCGCGCATGCGCCGCCAGCCCGACGCACCCTTTACCTTTTCGGTGGCCGGTGACGAATCGCAGATTGTCCAGCCCAGCGGATTCGATTGGGGCGTGACCAAAGATCTGCTCGGCGAGCAGATTGGTATTTGGCCGCAGGAATTTGAATTCCGTTATCAGCGTCGCTCGCCCGAGAACCTTGCCCAGCTGATCGACAATAGCTGGGGGCTCTATGGGCAATTGCCGCGCTCGTTGCGTCCCAGTGCGCGGCGTCAGGCCTTTGCGCCTGCTGCGGAGGGGGAAACAAACGAGGGGTATGGGCGAATTCTGTGTTGTCTGCCGCCTTCGCCAACCACCGCGCCCGAGCGTTGGAGCGCGTTGCTGACCGAATTGGCTGAAAAGCCGGGGCGGGTGCTGATCGACCTGTCTGAGACGTTGCGCACGAGCCTGGCCGGACAACTGGGCCCCGACCGCACCGAGATCATCATGTTGGCGCGTGAGATCAAAGGGTTGGAACGGGCAACGGTCTTGATCTATGGTTTGAATATGCTGTACGAGCGGGCGCGGCGGCTCTGTGAAAGCCCCGAAGATGACAACCTGCCGCTGTTTGAGGCGCGCCGCCTTTTTGATGAGATCCGCGTGGCGCTCAGCCGCTCGACCGAGAAGCTGATTCTGCTCGAACCAGCTGATGCACCGAGTTTGGTGGCGCTGGGAATTCCCGAATTGGCGGGGGTCGGGGAAGTGAGTTGGGACGCTCTGATCGATACCTTGCAGACCGAAGATCTGTCGGAACTGGAAGTGATCGAAAACTTCCTGGACGAGGTTGATGAGCTGTTCGAACGCGCCCTCTGGTCGCAAGGGTTGCGGCGCAATCGCCGAGCGTATGAATTGGCCCAGCAAATTGGGGATCTGGCCCTCCAGCGCGAAGTGCAGGAACAGTTTATCCGCGGCCATTTGCTCGAAGGGGCCAGCCGCTTGAGCCAGGCCGATGAGCGCGGCGCTTTTGCCATCAACCGGACAGCTTTGCAGCTTGCCAGCGATTTTGGCGACCCCTTGCTCCTGGAAGAAGTCGAAGACCAACGGGATGAGATCGCCGCGCGCTTCGCCCAACAAATTCAAAAACAGCTAGCCGAGGTTGAACGATTGCAGCAACAATTACAGATGGAAGCGGCGCAGCACGCTTTGCAGACGGCTGCCGAATTGAACGAGTTGCTCGCCGACCCCCAATTGGCCGCGCAGATGGATGGGGCCGAAATCGTGTTGATGTGGGAATGGGCGGGCCAACTGGCGGCCACCGCGTATACGCCCGCGCAGGCCCGTCAGATTGCCGAACGGTTGTTGGTGGCCGCGGCCGCTTTGGCCCGGCAGAATGATCCCGCCGGTGAACAAGCCGCCCGTTTATTGGCCGAGCGCTATCAGCAGTTACCGCAGCGCGACTCGCTGAACGAGCGGCAAGTGGCGCAGTTGCTGACCTTTGCCGAGCAATATCTGGACCTGGTTGAGCCATTGAACATGGGCAGCCGGGCCTATGATTTTGTTGAACATTGGTTGTTGGAAGCCTTTGCCGGTTTGCAGAGCCATACGGCACTCTTTGCCCGCTGGGGGCTGCTGGCCCAGGAATTGGCCTATCGTCATTCGGACTTTGATCCTGACGAGCAGATGTGGGATCTGGAAAATCGGCTCAAGTTGCTGCTCGAGCGCGGCCAGCGTTCTGCCAGCGACCCTGAAATTGCGCGTTTCCAAGCCCTGGTGGCCGTCTATCATGGGGATACGCAAGGCGCGGCTGAGTTGTGGGAAGCGTTGGGCGACCTCAAGCTGGCCGCGGAATTTGCACGCGACGCGGGGGATCTGGAGCGAGCATTTCGGCTCTTGCATCAAGCCAAAAGCCCGGTCCCCGAAGAGTTGGCAACGGCGGTCAAGGCGATCCGCTTGCTGCAGCAATTAGAGCGTAAACACCGTGGCTTGCGCAGTGCTGAACGAACATCGCTGCTGGCCGCCCTCGACACCTTGCGCGCGGCGATCCTCAGCGAGGAGGCTGACGATCAGGCTTCCGAACGTTGATCGCTGAATTGCTGGGGCTGGAAGGCGGATTCGCCCACCCCGGCAGATGAGCAAGCGCGGGCTTTGTGGTATACTTGCCGATTATGCGTATTTATTTAGATCAAATTGGTTGTCGGCTGAATTATAGCGAGATGGAGACCTTGGCCGCGCAGTTGCGGGCGGTCGGCCATCAAACCGTTGCGTCGCCCGAAACTGCCCAGGTGATCGTCTTCAACACCTGCGCGGTGACCGCGGATGCGGCGCGCACCAGCCGCAAGCAGATCCGTCAGTTGCACCACACCAACTCCGATGCGCGTATTGCGGTGACGGGTTGTTGGGCCACGCTGGAGCCCGTCGCGGCGGGGGCATTGCCCGGCGTCGCTCTGGTCGCGGCCAATCCACAAAAAGAGTTGCTGCCGACCTTGCTCGAACCGTGGAGCGTCGAGTTTGAGGATCCCGACACGTTGGCGCGTTTGCAACCGCAGAGCACACCTTTTGGGTCGCCGCTGGGTGACGTGGCCACTGGTGGCGAACGGCTGCGCACTCGGGCGTTCATCAAAGTGCAGGATGGCTGCAACAACCATTGTACCTTCTGCATTGTGACCGTGGCCCGCGGCGAGAGCCGCAGTCGTGGCGTGGCCGATATTGTGCAAGAGGTGCAGCAGTTGGTCGAGCAAGGGGTGCAGGAAGCCGTGCTGACCGGCGTCCATCTTGGCAGCTATGGGCGTGACCGGGCCGAACGGACCGACCTCAAAAACCTGGTCAGCACGTTGCTGCGCGAAACGGATTTGCCGCGCTTGCGCCTGAGCAGCCTGGAACCGTGGGAACTGGCCGATGGCTTTTTCGAGTTATGGCAGCAGTGGCCGGGGCGGCTGTGCCCTCATCTGCATCTGCCTTTGCAGGCGGGGAATGATCGCCAATTGCGTCGCATGGCTCGGCGCTGCACCACCGCCAGCTTCCGTCAACTCGTGGCGGAGAGTCGCGCCGCGATCCCAGATGTGATCCTGACCACGGATTTGATTGTGGGCTTTCCCGGCGAAAGCGACGAGGATTTTGCTAACACATTGGCCTTTGTGGAAGAGATGCGGTTCGCCCACGCTCATATTTTCCCGTTTAGCCCGCGCACAGGGACAGCCGCGGCCAAATTTGGCGAGCAGGTTGCCACGAGTGTGAAAAAAGAACGCTCACGGCAACTCCATGCTCTGCTCGACCGTACCGCCGCGAGCGAGCGGGCCCGCTTTGTGGGCGATCACCGCCCGGTATTGTGGGAAGGGACGGGCCAGCCGCTGGCGGATCAGCCTGGGTTTGTCTTGTGGAGCGGTTTTACCGATAATTATCTGCGGGTGTCGGCAGCAGCGCCCGCCGAGCGCGCTTTGCATGGTGTTCTTACGCCCGTCCGGCTAGATGAAGCAACCCCGGAGGGTTTCTGGGGTACCCTTGTCGACTAAGAATTCACTGAAAACCGGTTGGGTTCCTGTGAACATGCACAGAGATTTTTGAGATAGGTCTAGAAATCCAGAAAGCCAGGAGCTATGAGTACGTTTTCGCAGGATCTTGAACAGTTACAGGCTGAAGCCGAGCAAGCGTTGGCAACCATTGAAACGATGAGCGCCAGCGAAGCCTGGTATCGAGAATATTTGGGGCGTACAGGGAGACTGACCGCGCTCTTGCGGGGCTTGGGGCAACTTTCCAAAGAAGAGCGTCCGGCTGCTGGTCAGCGCGCCAATCAGGTCAAAAGTGCGCTCGAAAATGCCCTGAGTGATCGGCAATCAGCGGTCAGGCAACTTGAGATCGCGGCCACATTGCGCAATGAAGCAGTCGATGTGACGCTGCCCGGTCGTCCGCAGCGGGTGGGCAAACTCCATCCGACCACGCTCACCATGCGCGAGATCATCGCCATTTGCACGCAGATGGGCTTCCAGGTCTATGACGCGCCCGAAGTCGAGACTGATGAGCTCAACTTTGGCTTGCTCAACTTTTTGCCCGGTCACCCGGCCCGCGAGATGCAAGATACCTTTTTCACGACCAATCCGGATGTGATCCTGCGCACGCACACCAGCCCCGGCCAGATTCGGGCCATGCGGCAGTTTGCGCCAGAGCCGATCCGCGTGGTTTTGCCGGGCAAATGTTATCGCAACGAAGATGTCACCGCCCGCTCCGAGATGATGTTCTATCAGGTAGAAGGGCTGGTCGTGGGGCGCAACGTCACCTTTAGCGATCTCAAAGGGGTGCTGCTCAACTTTGCCAATCAGATGTATGGTGAGGGCCGCCGCATCCGCTTCCGCAAATCCTACTTCCCCTTCACCGAACCGAGCGTCGAAGTCGATGTGGATTGTATCCTCTGTGGCGGCCAGGGCTGCCGAATCTGCAAACAGAGTGGCTGGCTGGAGATCCTCGGGGCAGGCATGGTGCATCCGATTGTGTTGCAAAACGGTGGCTACGACCCGGCAGAATTTAGTGGCTTTGCCTGGGGTATGGGCATCGAACGGCAAACCATGCTCAAACGCAGCGTGGATGATATCCGCTATTTCTATGAAAACGATGCGCGTTTTCTGGAGCGTGTTGGCTAAGTATCTATCCGAAAAGTTTGGAGTAATTTGCCAAAAGAGACGCACCTTGCG